>NZ_JBIGLU010000001.1:0-1043544 GCF_043658375.1 Pseudomonas sp. PsB
AGCTTCAAACACTTGACTCGCTGCGATCTCTCGTAGCGGGAGGCGAATCATACAGCGTTTAGAAGCGCTGTCAACCACCATTTCAACCGCTGCCGATCATTCGACCGAAGCACTCCTGATACTACCTGAACCGCTTAACTAATTGATTTTCAACAAGTTTTGCGCTTCGACCACGTCAGAAGTGGGGCGCATTATAAGGGGATTCGAAACCGCGTCAACCCTTAATTTCAAGAAACCTTGATATCGCTGAAAAGCTAAGCGGGGAGGCCTGACGGCCTCCCCGCTTTTCACCAAGGCCAAACGCCCTTAAAGCACACCGGTACTGCGCAGCCGCTGCACCTCACCGGCATCCAGCCCCAATACATCCTCCAGCACCACCTCGGTATGTTCACCCAGCAACGGCGGCGCCCGACGGTACTCAACCGGCGTCTCCGACAACCGTATCGGGCTCGCCACCTGCGGCACACTCCCCGCCAACGGATGCGGAATGCTCACCGCCAATCCGCGCGCCAGCACCTGCGGGTCCTGGAACATCTGCGCCAGGTCATTGATAGGCCCGCACGGCACCCCTGCAGCCTCCAACTGACTCACCCACTGCGCTGTGGTCTTGAACACCGTGGCCTGGCGAATCAGAGGAATCAGCTCGGCCCGGTTGGCAACCCGCAGCTTGTTGGTAACGAAACGCGGGTCGTCCGCCCACTGCGGCTGCCCGGCCACCTCGGCGAACTTGCGGAACTGGCTATCGTTGCCCACGGTAAGGATGAAGTCGCCATCCGCCGTTGGAAAATCCTGATAAGGCACGATATTAGGGTGCGCATTACCCAGGCGACGAGGCGGGTTGCCCGTGGTCAGGTAGTTCATCGCCTGGTTCGCCAGGCAGGCCACCTGCACATCGAGCAACGCCATGTCGACATGCTGGCCCACTCCGGTCTGCTCTCGATGGGCGAGGGCAGCGAGGATCGCCACCGTGGAATACAACCCGGTAAGGATGTCGGTCAGCGCCACCCCTACCTTGACCGGCCCCGCACCTTCTTCACCTTCCGGGCGGCCGGTCAGGCTCATCAGCCCGCCCAACCCCTGGATCATGAAGTCATAACCCGCGCGCCTTGCATAAGGCCCGGTCTGGCCGAACCCGGTGATGGAACAATAGATAAGCCGCGGGTTGATCGCCTTCAGGCTCTGGTAGTCCAGGCCGTAGGCAGCCAACCCACCTACCTTGAAGTTTTCGATGACGATATCGGACTTCGCCGCCAACTCACGTACCAGGCGCTGCCCCTCGGCCTGGGTGAAGTCGATGGTAACCGAGCGCTTGTTGCGGTTGGCCGACAGGTAATAGGCCGCCTCACTGGTGTTCTCACCCTCGGGATCCTTGAGGAAGGGCGGCCCCCACGAGCGGGTATCGTCACCACTGCCAGGGCGCTCGACCTTGATCACATCAGCACCAAGGTCAGCGAGAATCTGGCCAGACCATGGGCCGGCCAACACGCGAGAAAGGTCCAGCACCCGCAGATGTGATAGCGCGCCCATGGGCTGGCTCCTTATCAATAGAAGGCCTGGATGCCGGTCTGCGCACGCCCCAGGATCAGTGCATGCACATCGTGAGTACCTTCATAGGTGTTGACCACCTCCAGGTTGACCAGGTGACGAGCCACGCCGAACTCATCGGAAATGCCATTGCCACCCAGCATGTCGCGCGCCATGCGGGCAATATCCAGCGCCTTGCCACAGGAGTTGCGCTTCATGATCGACGTGATCTCCACTGCAGCCGTGCCTTCGTCCTTCATCCGCCCCAGACGCAGGCAGCCCTGCAGCGCCAGGGTGATTTCGGTCTGCATGTCGGCCAGCTTTTTCTGGATCAACTGGTTGGCAGCCAACGGGCGACCGAATTGCTGACGGTCCAGGGTGTACTGACGCGCGGTGTGCCAGCAGGCTTCCGCAGCGCCCAGCGCCCCCCACGAGATGCCATAGCGGGCGGAGTTCAGGCAGGTGAACGGGCCTTTGAGGCCGCGTACATCCGGGAAGATGTTTTCCTCCGGCACGAACACGTTGTCCATGACGATTTCGCCAGTGATCGAGGCGCGCAGGCCAACCTTGCCGTGAATCGCCGGCGCACTGAGACCTTGCCAACCCTTTTCCAGAACAAAGCCGCGGATATCACCCGCATCGTCCTTGGCCCAGACCACGAATACATCGGCGATCGGGCTGTTGGTGATCCACATCTTGCTGCCGGTCAGGCGGTAGCCGCCGTCGACCTTCCGGGCACGGGTGATCATCGAACCCGGGTCGGAACCATGGTTGGGCTCGGTCAGGCCGAAGCAACCGATCCACTCGCCGCTGGCCAGCTTGGGCAGGTACTTCTGCTTTTGTGCCTCGGTACCGAATTCGTTGATTGGCACCATCACCAGCGACGACTGCACGCTCATCATCGAGCGGTAACCCGAGTCGATGCGCTCTACCTCGCGAGCAATCAGGCCGTAGCACACATAGTTCAGGCCACTGCCACCGTATTGCTCGGGAATGGTGGCGCCCAGCAACCCGACCTCACCCATTTCACGGAAGATTGCCGGGTCGGTCTGTTCATGACGGAAGGCCTCGAGCACACGCGGGGCCAGCTTGTCCTGGGCGAACTGATAAGCGCTGTCACGCACCATGCGCTCTTCTTCAGTGAGCTGCTGATCGAGCAGCAGCGGGTCGATCCAGTTGAAGCTTGCTTTACCGGCCATGAGAGAAATCCTCGAAATAGGGGGCAGTTTCTTGTGCCTTTGAGCCTAGGCCTGATCGGCCGCCGGGACAAACGAGGATTGCGCACCAATTAGTGATAATTTGTCACTTCGTAAATCGGCAAAACGCCATATTGACAGCCTTACGAGTGAGGTTGACGTACATGCGCCGCAAGATCCCCAGTACCGCCGCCCTGGTTTGCTTCGAGGCGGCGGCGCGCCACGAGAGCTTTACCAAGGCCGCCCAGGAACTCGCCCTGACCCAGGGTGCCGTCTGTCGGCAGATAGGCGGCCTGGAAGCCTTCCTTAATGTGGAACTGTTCCGCCGCTCGCGCCGCGGCGTGAAACTGACCGAAGCCGGCCTTTCCTACAGCCGCCAGGTGGCCGCCCAACTGGACGCGGTAGAGCGCGACACCTTGTCGGTAATGCGCCAACAGGGCGCCAACGTGATCGAGTTGGCCGTGGTGCCCACCTTCGGCACCCAATGGCTGCTACCGCGACTCAAGGACTTCCAGCAGCGCCACCCGGAGGTCACGGTCAACCTCACCAACCGCACCCGGCCATTCCTGTTTGCCGACACCACCTTCGATGCCGCTATCTACTTCGGCGATGCCGACTGGTCCGGCACCCAGTCGCACCGGCTGATGGGGGAAAACCCGGTACCGGTGTGCAGCCCGGCGCTGCTGGGCGGGCAGGGCACACTCGACGCGCAGCGTATTGCCCAACTGCCACTGCTGCAGCAGAGCACGCGCCCCTATGCCTGGCGGCAATGGTTCGGCAGCGTCGGCATGAATGTGGAACGCGACATGACAGGCCCGCGCTATGAACTATTCTCGATGCTCGCCCAGGCGGCCATGCATGAGATGGGCATCGCCCTGATTCCACCGTTCCTGATCCAGCGCGAGTTGGAGGAGGGTAGGTTGGTGGTCGCTAACAGGCATGCCCTGAGTAGTGACAAGGCCTACTATCTGATGATTCCGGAGCGCAAGGTGGAGTCGGCTTCGCTGCGCGCCTTCCGCGACTGGCTGGTGAGCCAGGCCCAGGCGTATACGGCGAAGACGTAGGCAAGCGCGACAAATTGACTCCGTAGTCAATTATTTTGAACACCTACAGATATATGTATTTGTCGCATCTACATAAACTGTTATGCAGGGTGCAAAAATCTGCTTTAACCCTGCTTACGGCGCGGCTTTGCGGGTTATTTTGCGACATTCACCAAGCCGTAAGCGAATTGACCGCAAAATTTTTGTTTTTTTCTCATAATCTGCCAATAGCCTATGTTTGACAGGCTGCAGCCTGACCGTTGCGACATACGGTCACAGGGTGACTTGTAGTTTTGACTTCGTTTCGCTCCAGAACCGGTTGAAGGCCTCTGGCTTCGTCTGCAAAATGCTTCGCCCGCCCGGGATTCGGCGGGTCGGCGCTCCACAGCCGCCCCAGCGCACCATCCGAAGTACGCTGGCTTTTAAAAAGACAAAAGGTCACCGCAGGAGAAATAGTCGTGCACATTGGTGTTCCTCTCGAGACGCAGACCGGTGAGACAAGGGTCGCTGCGACCCCGGAAACCATCAAGAAACTGATTGGCCAGGGCCATCAGGTCACCGTCCAACGGGGGGCAGGGCTCAATGCCAGCATTCCGGACAGTGCCTATGAGGCCGTGGGTGCTTCCCTGGGGAGTGCAGCCGATGCCTACGGCGCCCAATTGGTGCTCAAAGTGGTCGCCCCCAACGACCAGGAACTGGCCCTGATCAACAGTGGCAGCCTCCTGGTGGGCATGCTCAACCCCTTCAACAGCGAGCTGATCGGCAAGATGGCCGAGCGCGGCATTACCGCGTTCGCCCTGGAAGCCGCGCCGCGCACCTCGCGGGCGCAGAGCCTGGACGTGCTGTCGTCGCAGGCCAACATCGCCGGTTACAAGGCGGTGTTGCTGGCTGCCCATCACTACCCACGCTTCATGCCCATGCTCATGACCGCCGCCGGTACCGTCAAGGCCGCGCGCGTGCTGATCCTGGGCGCGGGCGTTGCCGGCCTGCAGGCCATTGCCACGGCCAAGCGCCTGGGCGCAGTGATCGAGGCGTCCGACGTACGCCCGGCCGTGAAGGAGCAGATCGAGTCGCTGGGCGCCAAGTTCATCGACGTACCCTACGAAACCGATGAAGAGCGCGAGTGCGCCGAAGGTGTCGGCGGTTACGCCCGGCCGATGCCGGCCAGCTGGATGCAACGCCAGGCCCAGGCCGTGCACGAGCGCGCCAAGCAGGCGGATATCGTCATTACCACTGCGCTTATCCCGGGGCGCAAGGCGCCGACCCTGCTCAGCGCCGAAACCGTCGCGCAGATGAAGCCCGGCTCGGTGGTCATCGACCTCGCAGCAGCCCAAGGCGGCAACTGCCCACTGACTGTCGCCGACCAGGTGGTACAGGAGAACGGGGTGATCATCGTCGGCCCGACCAACCTGCCGGCCCAGGTGGGCGCCGATGCCTCGGCACTGTATGCACGCAACCTGCTGGACTTCATGAAGCTGCTGTTCGACAAGGACGGCGCGCTGGTCATCAACCTCGAAGACGACATCGTCGCGGCCTGCCTGATGTGCCGTGATGGTCAGGTCGTCCGCAAGAACGGCTAAGGAGCACGACAATGGAAGACATGCTGATTTCCCATGGCATCTACAACCTGATCATCTTCGTGCTGGCCATTTATGTGGGCTACCACGTGGTGTGGAACGTCACCCCGGCGCTGCACACGCCGCTGATGGCCGTGACCAACGCCATCTCCGCGATCGTCATCGTCGGCGCCATGCTGGCCGCCGCCCTGACGGTGACCCCGGCCGGCAAGCTGATGGGCACCCTGGCGGTGGCCCTGGCCGCGGTCAACGTGTTCGGTGGCTTCCTGGTCACCCGTCGCATGCTTGAGATGTTCAAGAAGAAAACCAAGAACGAGGCGCAGAAGTAAGCATGAGCATGAATCTGGTAACGCTCCTCTACCTCGTCGCCTCGGTGTGCTTCATCCAGGCGCTCAAGGGCCTGTCGCACCCGACTACCTCGCGGCGCGGCAACCTGTTCGGCATGATCGGCATGGGGATCGCCATCGTCACTACGGTCGGCCTCATATATAAGCTCGGGGCCGAGCTTGCTACCGCTGGCATCGGCTACGTCCTCGTTGGCCTGCTGGTCGGCGGCACCGCCGGTTCGATCATGGCCAAGCGCGTCGAGATGACCAAGATGCCGGAACTGGTCGCCTTCATGCACAGCATGATCGGCCTGGCAGCGGTGTTCATCGCCATCGCCGCGGTGCTGGAACCGCAATCGATGGGCATCGTTGCCGCCATGAGCGACCCGATCCCCACCGGCAACCGCCTGGAACTGTTCCTCGGCGCAGCCATCGGTGCCATTACCTTCTCCGGCTCGGTGATCGCCTTCGGTAAGCTGTCGGGCAAGTACAAGTTCCGCCTGTTCCAGGGCGCACCGGTACAGTTCGCCGGCCAGCACAAGCTGAACCTGATCCTCGGCCTGACCACCATTGCCCTGGGCCTGCTGTTCACCTTCACTGGCCACTACAGTGCCTTCACCCTGATGCTGGTCTTGGCCTTCATCATGGGCGTGCTGATCATTATTCCGATCGGGGGCGCCGACATGCCGGTGGTGGTGTCGATGCTCAACAGCTATTCGGGCTGGGCAGCGGCCGGTATCGGCTTCTCGCTGAACAACTCGATGCTGATCATTGCAGGGTCCCTTGTCGGCTCGTCCGGTGCCATTCTCTCGTACATCATGTGCAAGGCAATGAACCGTTCGTTCTTCAACGTCATCCTCGGTGGCTTCGGTGGTGATACCGATGCCGGCGCGGCGCAAGGCTCCAAAGAGCAGCGCCCGGTGAAGTCCGGCTCTGCCGACGATGCCACCTTCCTGCTCAGCAACGCCGACAGCGTGATCATCGTCCCGGGTTACGGTCTGGCGGTGGCTCGCGCCCAGCACGCGCTGAAGGAGCTGACCGAGAAGCTGAGCCACAACGGCGTGACCGTGAAGTACGCGATCCACCCGGTGGCGGGCCGTATGCCCGGGCACATGAACGTGCTGTTGGCCGAGGCCGAAGTGCCATACGACCAGGTATTCGAGATGGAAGACATCAACGCCGAGTTCGGCCAGGCCGATGTGGTGCTGGTGCTGGGCGCCAACGACGTGGTCAACCCGGCGGCGAAGAACGATCCCAAGTCGCCGATCGCCGGCATGCCGATCCTCGAAGCGTTCAAGGCCAAGACCATCATCGTCAACAAGCGCTCCATGGCCAGCGGCTATGCCGGCCTGGACAACGAACTGTTCTATCTCGACAAGACCATGATGGTGTTCGGCGACGCCAAGAAGGTCATCGAAGACATGGTCAAGGCGGTGGAGTGACAACGGCCGCTGCAAACCAGCTGATATAAAGGAAGCCCCGGTCAGAATCTGCCGGGGCTTTTCTTTTATTGATCCGGATCAACGGCTCTATTCCAAGGCTTCTCATACGACCATGGTCGTGGGACGGCAAGGGGCGAAGTCTCTAGACTGCGCTGCAGTAGTTTCAGTAGCCCGAGATAACAATCCATGTACCGTGATCGTATCCGCTTGTCCTCCCTGCACAGCAAGGTAATGAGTGCGGCTGATGCCGCTGGTCTGATCGAGGACGGCATGACCGTCGGCATGAGCGGTTTCACCCGCGCCGGCGAAGCCAAGGCCGTACCACATGCACTGGCCGAACGTGCCAAGCAGTCGCCACTGAAAATCAGCCTGATGACCGGCGCCAGCCTGGGCAACGACCTGGACAAGCAACTGACCGAGGCCGGCGTGCTGGCTCGCCGCATGCCGTTCCAGGTCGACAGCACCCTGCGCAAGGCCATCAACGACGGCCAGGTGATGTTCATCGACCAGCACCTGTCGGAAACCGTCGAGCAGCTGCGCAACCAGCAGCTGAAGCTGCCGGACATCGCGGTCATCGAAGCCGTGGCCATCACCGAGCAGGGCCACATCGTGCCAACCACCTCGGTGGGCAACTCGGCCAGCTTCGCGATCTTCGCCAAACAGGTGATTGTCGAGATCAACCTCTCGCACAACACCAACCTCGAAGGCCTGCACGACATCTATATCCCGACCTACCGCCCGACCCGCACGCCAATCCCGCTGGTCAAGGTCGACGACCGTATTGGCAGCACCGCCATCCCGATCGACCCGGCCAAGATCGTCGGCATCGTCATCAGCGACCAGCCGGACTCGCCGTCCACGGTATTGCCGCCGGATGACGAAACCCAGGGCATCGCCGACCACCTGATCAACTTCCTCAAGAAAGAAGTCGAAGCTGGCCGCATGACCAACAAGCTTGGCCCGCTGCAGGCCGGTATCGGCAGCATCGCCAACGCAGTGATGTGCGGCCTGATCGAGTCGCCGTTCGAAGACCTGACCATGTACTCCGAAGTACTGCAGGATTCGACCTTCGACCTGATCGACGCCGGCAAGCTGAGCTTCGCCTCGGGCAGCTCGATCACCTTGTCGACCCGCCGCAACGCCGACGTGTTCGGCAACCTGGAGCGTTACAAGGACAAACTGGTTCTGCGCCCGCAAGAAATTTCCAACCACCCGGAAGTGGTCCGTCGCCTGGGCATCATCGGTATCAATACCGCGCTGGAGTTCGACATCTACGGCAACGTCAACTCCACCCATGTCTGCGGCACCAAGATGATGAACGGCATCGGCGGCTCGGGTGACTTCGCCCGTAACGCCCACCTGGCCGTGTTCGTCACCAAGTCGATTGCCAAGGGTGGCGCGATTTCCAGCGTGGTGCCGATGGTCAGCCATGTCGACCATACCGAGCACGACGTTGACATCCTGGTCACCGAGCAAGGCCTGGCCGACCTGCGTGGCCTGGCGCCACGTGAGCGCGCCCGGGCGATCATCGACAACTGTGTGCACCCGGACTACCGCGCAGCGCTGAACGACTACTTCGATCGCGCCTGCCAGCGTGGCGGCCACACCCCGCACATCCTGCGCGAAGCCCTGAGCTGGCATGAGAACCTGGAAGAAACCGGGCGCATGCTGGCTAGCTGATCCAGATGTGGTACGGAACGGCGGCCCTGCTTCCGCTGTTCCGGTCTGTATTCTGTAATCCTGGGGCCGCTTTGCGGCCCTTTCGCGACACAAGGCCGCTCCTACAGGGGCAAGCATTACAGCCATCACTTATTTTTGAACAAAACTGTACTACTGTACTGGTAATTTTCAGCGCTTCCGCCTGAAAAAACCCTTCTCCGAAGCCAGAGCGCACCAAAAAAGGGCGTACCAGTACAGTTACGCCAGTTTCGAGTGCAACAGTAGGCTTACACAGTTAACTGGACCATCGTCTTTCAACCGAACTGTATCTACTGTTATGGACGACAGAGGAGGATCATTGGCATCAGTTAAATCACTACCTAATCCCGCCATAAGCGGAAGGATGAAACATCATGGAACGTACCCTCAGTTCCGGTCTGGTTTTTGAAAGCAACGCCCAACAATCCAACGCTTCGCTGCCTCTGCGCGCTCTGTCCACCTTGCTGCTGTGGCAGCGCCGCATGGCCAGCCGCCGTCAACTGGCTCGCCTGGACGCCCGCCTGCTGGCCGACGCCGGTATCAGCGAGTCGCAGCGTTACGAAGAGCTGAGCAAGCCTTTCTGGCGCTAAGCTCCGGCTTGCCGGCTTCGGCCGGCACCGCGAATTCCCGAAACCCGTTGCAGGTGACTGCGACGGGTTTTTTGTTTGCAGGCGGCATGGTAGAGCCTTTTGCAAGCACACCTGTACAGTTTAAAAAATCCAAAAACTAACCATAACAGTTTATTGGCACGCCGTTCATTAACATCCAGAAACACCGGCGCGTGATACGCTTGCCGTAACAGTCTGGTAGAACGCACTGTTGAAAAAGTACCGCGACGAGCTGTGCGAGCGTCCGATAAAGCAGAACCACCCGACCCTAGTCCAGGAGTCCACGATCATGTCCCGTAAATACCTGATTGGCGCCGCCCTGATGCTGAGCCTGGCCGGCACCGCAAACGCCACCAGCTTCGTTGTCACCACCGACGCCGTCGTTGGCGCAGTGGCCGCGTCCACCGATGCCACTTCCGATATTTCCTCCTCGTTCCGTGACGACAAGATTGTCTAGGCCGCCCGTGACGACGCCGCCAGCTTCGTTGGCAGCCAGGGCGACATCCGCGGTGCCAAGCTGGAAAGCGCTTTCCTGCACATCCGCTCGCAGATGCCAGCCCTGCAGGCCAGCGACGCGCAACTGGCCCAGGCCATCCTGGCGCTCTGACCCCGGCTGAGCCGTTCAGCTGTGCTGGTCACCACCAGCACAGCCGTACTCACCATTGCCGCCCACGTTTCCAGCTGTTGTAGAGCCCATGCGTTATCTGTTGCCGTTGCTGTTCTGCGTTGTTGGCATGGCCAGCGCCCATGCCATGGATACCACTACGCAAAGCCTGGTCATCACCGGCTATGTCACCAGCCAGGTCACCACCGCACCGTTCGACCGCAAACTGGTCCGCCAGGCCCAGGACGATGCCGCTGCCTTCGTCGCCAGCGACGGCCAGATCCGCGGTGCGCGGCTGGAGGCAGCACTGGAATCACTACGCCACAATTGCGCACGGCATACCGTCGGCGATCTGGAACTGGCGCAGGCAATTCTCGTCCAATAATTACATCTGACTCCCTGTATTTTTCGGAGATGCTCCATGCGTAAACCGCTGATTGCCGCTACCCTCGGCATGCTGCTGCTGGCCGACCTGGCCCAGGCACAGACCCTGGTGGCCACCAGCAATATCATCGTGCGAGCCTTTGGCCGTTCGATCGATTTCACCTCTGACACCACCACCTCGATCCGCGATTCCAAAGTGGTGCGCGAAGCCCATGACGACGCCGCCAGCTTTGTCGCCAGCAACGGTGACATCCGCGGCGCCCAGCTCGAGGCCGCCTTCAACACCCTGCGCGAGCGCGTGCCGCAAGCGCGCGACGCCAGCGACCAGGTACTGGCTGAAGCCATCCTCGCGCTGTGAACCGCGTGCGCGCCTGGCTGCTCGGCTGCGCCCTGACGCTGCTCGGCACGCCCGCCCTGGCCGACCTGCAGCTCGAGCTGCAGGCGTCCGGCCTTGACTCGCAGCAGGCCCAAGCCACTCAGGCTCTGCTCGACGAAGCCATGGGCAAGCTGCCCCCTCGCTTCAAGCAACAGCTGAATCGCCGGGTGCGGGTCAGCTGGAGCGACAACATGCAGGCCGACGCCTATGGCCAGGCATCGCTGGTATCTACCCTCGAACTCAATCGCCGCCTGCTGCCCAGCCTCACCGATGGCAGTGCTGCCACCGAGCGCACCAACCGCCCGCATGGCACGGTGCGAGAAGAACTGCTGGCCACCGTGCTGCACGAACTCACCCATATCTACGACCGCGCCCGGCTGTGGCCCAGCGCCGAGAACGCGCTGATCGCCCGTTGCAAGCGCCAGCAAGGTACGTTGGGCAAGGTCGGCCTGCCCGAAGCATGCCGTGGCCAGGCCGAGCGCCGCTTCACCCTCAGCGACGACCCGCGCCTGCTCGACCTGGCCGGCTGGCAGCAGTACGTGGGCCGACGCGGCGAGCGCGAGCAGCACAACGGCCAGTTCGTGCGCAGCCCCGACAGCTATGAACTGAGCAGCCCCAAGGAGTACATCGCGGTCAACATGGAGTACTTCCTCCTCGACCCGAGCTACGGCTGCCGCCGTCCGGCGCTGAACCAGTACCTGCGCGAACACTTCGGCTGGGCACCGCAGCAGGACAGCTGCGCCAAGGGCCTGCCGTTCATCAATGCCGGCAGCGACTTCGCCCGCCAACCGCTGGGCGAAATCGACCCCGAGCGGGTCTATGAGGTGGACTACCTGCTGGCCGAAGCCAACCAGAACCTGGTCAGCCGCTGGGGCCACAGCATGCTGCGCCTGGTGATCTGCAAGCCGGGCCGCCCACGCGGGCCGGACTGCCGCCTGGACCTCGACCAGAGCCTGGTGCTGTCGTACCGCGCCTTCGTCAACGATGTGCAGCTTTCCAGCTGGGACGGCCTGGTCGGTGCCTACCCCTCGCGCCTGTTCGTGCTGCCGCTGGGCCAGGTGATCGACGAGTACACCAAGACCGAACTGCGCAGCCTGGCCTCGGTGCCCTTGCGGCTCGACCGCGACGAGATCGAGAACCTGGTGCGTCAGGCCGCCGAAATGCACTGGAGCTACGATGGCAACTACTGGTTCCTGTCCAACAACTGCGCAGTAGAGTCGTTGAAGCTGCTGCGCAGCGGCACCGCCAACCCACGCCTGAACGACCTCGACAGCATCATGCCCAATGGCTTGCTGGCTGTGCTCAAGGGCAGGGGGCTGGCCGACACCAGCGTGCTCGACGACCCCCGCGAGGCGCTGCGCCTGGGTTATCGCTTCGACTCCTACCGCGACCGTTACCAGGCCATGTTCGAGGTGTTGAAGAAGCAGTTGCCAATCAAGCAGGACAAGGTCGAGGACTGGCTGGCCCTGGACGCCGAGCAACGGCGGGGCTGGTTCGCCCAGGCCGACCTGCGCACCAGCGCCGCCTTGCTGCTGCTTGAACAGGCCAGCTTGCGCCGGCAACTGCTGCTGGCCCAGGACGAAGTCAAGCAGCGCTACCTTAACGCCGCCGCGCTGAACGATGGCAGCGTCAGCAAGGCCGATGCGACCCTCAGGCAGATGCTTGCCAACAGTGGCTTCCTCAGCCGCCCGGCAGAATTGCTCGATAGCAAGGGCTACGGGCTGCCGCAGCCGCAGGAGCGCAAGCACCTGGAGCAAGTCAGCAGCGAGCGGCAAGCGCAATTGCTGCGCTTGAGCACGAGCCTGGACAAAGAGGTGAGGGCGCTGCTGGAGCCGTCGCGGGCCAGGGAGATTGCGGCGGTGGAAGCCAATGTGAAGCAGGTGGGCGAGCATCTGCGGGCATTGCACAAGGCTGCAGGTGGCCTGCAGTTGTAAGTACGGCTGTACCGGCCCTATCGCCGGCAAGCCAGCTCCCACAAGATCCCCACAGGTCTGAAGGTGGTGGGGTACCTGTGGGAGCTGGCTTGCCGGCGATAGGGCCAGCAGCACCAACACAATCTCTTACAGGTTCTCCTCCGCCTCCGAAGGCAAATCCTCGTCCAGATGCAACCAAGGCAACCGGCTACCCACCCAGATATGCCGGTTGGCCCTGACGCGTTCCGGGTGGTCCAGCGTCGCCACCGTCACATCCACCGTCTCCGGGCTATGTGTAGTCACCAACGCCACATGCGCCCCGCAATGCCCGCAGAAGTACCGGCTGCAACTGGCCGGCGCCACATAGCAGTTCGGCTCGCCCGCAAGCCACCGGAACCCCGAGCGGGGCACGGTGAGCCAGGTCACCACCAGCCCGCCGCTGACCCGCCGGCAGATCGAGCAATGGCAATGGGCAATGTCCGTCAGGTCGCCCTCCAACCGATAACGTAAGGCGCCACAATGGCAGCCACCCTCGGTCACATCCTGCATCACCTACCTCTCGTCGCCTTTGCTTCGGCGAAAGCTGGCTGAAAGCTTGCCCTCATAGGATAGCCCCCACTACCGGCACAAGACCGGTCAGCCAGGGCACCCGGTATCCACCGCGCCCGGCCCAATCAACAACAACAATGGTGATTCTGATGTATTCCTGTGCCCGACTTTCCGTAGCCCCCCTCCGCATGCTCCCAGCACAGCGCCAAACGCGCTGATCCGCCCGAATCGACGTTCCTTTCGCCGCGCCACGCCTGGAGTATTGCCATGCTGACCTTCCTCGGCTTTGCCATGGTCATCACCTTCATGTACCTGATCATGACCAAGCGCCTGTCGGCCTTGATCGCGCTGATCCTGGTACCGATCCTGTTCGCCCTGTTCGGCGGTTTTTCCGCCAAGATTGGCCCGATGATGCTCGAGGGCATCAGCAAGCTCGCACCTACCGGCGTGATGCTGATGTTCGCCATCCTCTATTTCGCCCTGATGATCGACTCCGGCCTGTTCGACCCGGCCGTGCGCAAGATCCTCAAGCTGGTCAAGGGTGACCCGCTGAAAGTCTCCGTCGGCACCGCAGTACTGGCCCTGGTGGTCTCGCTCGACGGTGACGGCGCCACCACCTACATGATCTGCTGCGCCGCCATGCTGCCGATGTACAGCCGCCTGGGCATGAGCCCGCGGATCATGGCCGGCCTGATCATTCTCGCCGGCGGGGTGATGAACATGACCCCCTGGGGTGGCCCGACCGCCCGCGCCGCCAGCGCCCTGCACGTGGACCCGTCGGACATCTTCGTGCCGATGATCCCGGCCATGCTGTTCGGCGTGCTGGCGATCCTGGCCATCGCCTACATGTACGGCAAGCGCGAACGTGCCCGCCTGGGCGAGTTGCACCTGCCCACCGACGACATCGACCACAGCGAAATCACTGTTTCGCAGTACCCGGACGCGCGCCGGCCAAAACTGCTGTACTTCAACGGCGCCCTGACCGCTGCCCTGATGGTCGCGCTGATTGCCGGCGTGCTGCCGCTGCCAGTACTGTTCATGATCGCCTTCAGCATCGCCATGATCGTCAACTACCCGTGCCTGCAGCAGCAGAAAGACCGCATCGCCGCCCACGCCGGCAGCGTGCTGGCGGTCACCGGGCTGATCTTTGCCGCCGGCATCTTCACCGGCATCCTGTCGGGCACCGGTATGGTCGACGCCATGTCCAAGAGCCTGCTGTCGGTCATCCCCGAGGCGCTGGGCCCATACCTGGCGGTGATCACCGCGATCGTGAGCATGCCGTTCACCTTCTTCATGTCCAACGACGCGTTCTACTACGGCGTGCTCCCGGTGCTGGCCGAAGCTGCCAGCCACTACGGCATCAGCCCGGTGGAAATGGCCCGTGCGTCGATCGTCGGGCAGCCGGTGCACCTGCTCAGCCCCTTGGTACCCTCCACCTACCTGCTGGTGGCCCTGGCCGGCATCGAGTTCGGCGATCATCAGCGCTTCACCTTGAAGTGGGCAGTGCTGGTGTGCCTGTGCATAATGCTCGCCGCGCTGCTGATGGGCATTTTCCCGCTGTTCAGTAGTCTTTAATAAACGCGTATTTCCCTAACGCGACGCGCCCTGATCCGGGCGCGTCGCCTTTACCGTTCGAAGGAAAACACATGGAATGGCTGACCAGCCCGGAAATCTGGGTTGCCTTTTTCACCCTTACCGCGCTTGAGATCGTCCTCGGTATCGACAACATCATCATGATCTCGATTCTGGTCAGCCGCATGCCCAAGCACATGCAGCCGCGCACCCGGATCTTCGGTCTGGCCCTGGCCATGGTCACCCGTATCATGCTGCTGCTGTCGATCACCTGGGTCATGCGCCTTACCGCCGACCTGTTCGTGGTCCTGGGCCAGGGCATCTCCGGCCGAGACCTGATCCTGTTCTTTGGTGGCCTGTTCCTGCTGTGGAAAAGCTCGCAAGAGATCTACCACGGCCTGGAAGGCGAAGACGAGAACCCGGAAGAGCCGAAAGGCGCGGGTGGCAAGTTCTTCTACACCATCATCCAGATCGCCATCATCGACATCGTGTTCTCGCTGGACTCGGTGATCACTGCGGTGGGCATGGTGTCCCACGTACCGGTGATGATCGCCGCGATCATCGTCGCCGTGCTGGTGATGATGCTGTGCGCCGGCACCATCAGCGACTTCATCGACAAGCACCCGTCGCTGAAGATGCTCGCACTGTCGTTCCTGATCGTGGTCGGTACCGTGCTGATCGCCGAAGCTTTCGACGTGCATGTACCAAAGGGCTACGTCTACTTCGCCATGGCGTTCTCGCTGGCGGTGGAAGCCATCAACATCCGCATGCGCACTGCCTTGGCCCGCAAGAACGGCAAAGACCATGAACCGGTGAAACTGCGCAAGGACATTCCGGGTCAATAAGATCAGGAAGTGCAGGACACAAAGGGCCCTTCGCTGGGCCCTTTTTCATGCCCGGATTACTGAATTCTGCCATTTGCTGTACTGGCCTCTTCGCGGGCACGCCCGCTCCCACAGGGATATCACAGGCCCTGAGGGTGGTGTGGTATCTGTGGGAGCGGGCGTGCCCGCGAAGAGGCCGGCACAGGCAATCATTCATTTCCAGTGTGTTTCAAATAAATGGCAGCCATGCGAAGCTGGCGACAGCTCCGCAAAACAACTAAAGCTTTGAGTGAGCACTGAAAATTCTTCAAACGCTCACGCTTCGTCTCTTGGCCCTCTGGGCCAATGCAACAGGGGGCCGTCGCCATGCTGACCCTGCTCAACCTGCTCTCGGCCGTTACGCTTCTGGTCTGGGGCACCCACATCGTGCGTACCGGCATCCTTCGGGTATTCGGCTCGAGCCTGCGGCGCATCATCAGCCACAACATGAGCAAACGCCCGCTGGCGTTCGTCGCCGGCATTCTGGTCACGGCCATGGTGCAAAGCAGCAACGCCACCGCCATGCTCGTCACCTCGTTCGTCGGCCAGGGCCTGATGGCCATGACCCCGGCCTTGGCAATCATGCTCGGCGCCGACGTGGGTACCGCGCTGATGGCCCGGGTGCTGACCCTGGACCTGTCCTGGCTGTCGCCGCTGCTGATCTTCCTGGGTGTTATCTTCTTCCTCTCACGCAAACAGACGAGGGCCGGCCAGCTGGGCAGGGTAGGCATCGGGCTTGGCCTGATCATCCTGGCATTGGAGCTGATCGTGCAGGCAGCTACGCCGATTACCCACGCCCAAGGCGTGAAGGTGCTGTTCGCCTCGCTGACCGGTGACATCATGCTCGACGCCTTGGTCGGCGCTCTGTTCGCCATGATTTCCTATTCCAGCCTGGCGGCCGTGCTGCTCACCGCAACGCTGGCCGGTGCCGAAGTGATCAGCCTGCCGGTGGCCATCGGCCTGGTGGTGGGCGCCAACATCGGTAGCGGGCTGCTGGCCTTCATCAGCACCAGCATGCAAAACGCCGCCGGACGCCGGGTGGCTTTGGGCAGCCTGCTGTACAAGCTGATCGGTCTGCTGCTGATCATCCCCGTGTTGCACCCGCTGGTGGGCTGGATGGACTCACTGAGCTTCAGCCCACAGGAGCTGGTCATCGGCTTCCACCTGCTCTACAACACGCTGCGTTGCCTGATCATGCTGCCCACGGTCAAACCCATGGGCCGGCTGTGCAACACCCTGCTGCCCGAACGGGAAAACGGCAACGGCCAGATTCGCCCGCGCCATCTCGACACCTCGGCGCTGGAAACACCCAGCCTGGCCCTGGCCAACGCCTCCCGCGAAACCCTGCGCCTGGGCGATATCGTCGACAGCCTGCTCGAAGCCATGCTCGGTGCCCTGCGCGGTACCCAGGCCGCCTTGCCGCAGCAGGTTCGCGCCCTCGGCGAGGACGCCGAAGCCTTGTACAGTGCGATCAAGCTGTATCTGGCGCAGATGTCGCGTGAAGACCTCAGCGAACAAGACAACCGCCGCTGGGCAGAAATCATCGAACTGGCGATCAACCTCAAGCTGGCCTGCGACCTGATCGAGCGCATGCTGCGCAAGGTCCAACAGCAGAAAACCAGCCAACGCCGGGAGTTCTCCCAGGTGGGCCTGGAAGAGCTGACCGGCTTGCAGGAACAGCTGCTGGCCAACCTGCGCCTGGGCTTGTCGGTGTTCCTCAGTGCCGACCCGGAAAGCGCCCGCTTGCTGCTGCGGGAAAAACGCCGTTTTCGCGCCCAGGAACGGCGCCTTGCCCACGCCCATGTCAGCCGCTTGCAGCGCAAGGTAGTGCAAAGTATCGAGACCAGTTCGCTACACTTGGAGCTGATCGCCGACATGAAACGGTTGAACTCTTTGTTCTGTAGCAGTGCCTATGTGGTACTGGGCGGCTCGGACACGGGCGGGCTGATGCTCGACAGCGTGCCGGACGAAGCCCGTCTGCCGTGATTTCGCCTACCTGAGGACCCAAGCTCGCCCATGCGTTGCCTGATGTTCGTTTGCCTGCTGATCTGCAGCCTGCCCTCATTCGCCCTCGACCGCTCGCGGGTTGAAGGTTACCTGTTGCCCAACGGCCTGCAGGTCATCCTGAAAAACGGTTATGAACGTGACCATGTGGCGATTCGCCTGGTGGTCGGCGTCGGCCTGGATGACTTCAATTGCGAGCAGAAAGAGCTGCCGCACCTGCTCGAACACCTGCTGTTCAGCGGCATCGACGAAACCGGCGAGGGCGGCCTGGAAGAGCGCCTGCAATCGCTGGGCGGCGAGTGGAATGCCTACACCAGCAGCGCCGACACCACCTTCGTCATCGAAGCCCCGGCGCGCAATCAGCGCAAAATCCTCGACCTGCTGCTGGCGGTGATCCACGACACCCGCATCGATGCCAAGGCCCTGGCCACCGCCAAGCGCATCATCGAGCGCGAGGATGGCGGCCACTATGGCCACCTGCAGCGCTGGCTCGACCGGCAGGACATCGGCCACCCCGCCAGTGACCAGCTGGCCACCGAGCTGGGCCTGAAATGCCCGGAGCGCTCCAACCTTGACGACATGACCCTGGAGCAGGTGAACACCTTGCGTGACCGCTGGTACGCGGCTAACAACATGACCCTGATCGTGGTCGGCGGCCTCGACCGCCTGCTGCCGGCCTACCTGGAGCGCACCTTTGGCGAACTGCCCGCCACCGAGCCGGAGGAGCGCCGCACCCTGGAAAGCATTGGCCAGCAAGCTGCACAGCGCCGCGACCTGACCCGCGGCTGGCTGGGCGACAGCGTCAAGCTGCACTGGCTGTTCGTCGAGCCGGTGCTGGACAACGACCACCAGGCCACCCTCGACCTGCTGTCGCACTACCTGGACTGGGCGCTGTACGACCAGCTGCGCCTGCGCAACGGGTTGTCCTACGGCCCTTCGGCAAAACGCGAAAGCTTCGGCGACACCGGCCTGCTAAGCCTCAATGCCGACCTGGAGCGCGATGATATCGACCAGGCGGTCGAGGTGATGCAGAAATTGTTCGACCACCTGCGCAAGGAAGGCCTCGACCCGGATACCTTCGAGCGCATCAAGTACGCCAGCGTCGCCAAGGAAAGCTGGAGCACCCAGGGCAACAGTGCCTTGGCCGACTACTACTGGGGCGCGCTGAACGACTATAGCGACGGGCGTTTCGTCAACCCGGTGCGCAAGCTGCGCCAGGTCAGCCTGGCGCAGGCCAACGAGGCGCTGAAGGAACTGCTCAAGGAAGATGGCTATGTGCGTATCGAGAAACCATTGCTTGGCTATGATGAGCTCTACGGGCTGGTTGCCTTGCTGTTGGGGCTGATCCTGGCAGCGGGGCTGTTGCGCTGGCGTCGGCATGGTCCGGAAAAACCGAGCGGTGCTACACGCGAGCAGTGAAACGACGGTATCCTTTTGCCAGTACCGGCCCCTTCAAGGGTATCGCAACGCGGTCCCTGTAGGAGCGGGTTCACCCGCGAAGAGGCCGGCACAGCCACCATATCCTTTCTGTTGTAGCCCCCAATGCCCCAAATCCCCCACATCGTCCAGCGCATCATCGAACTGCTCAAACGCTACCCCGGCATCATCGCGCTCGGTGGTTTCCTCTCCGGCATCGGCAGTTTCATCTTGGTCGATCGTCAGGCTGGCCTGGCCAGCTGGGTAGCTGTGCTCATGCTGGTCAGCTGGCTCTGGCTGATGCTGGAAAACACCCTCACCGGCCTGTTCGCGCGCACCTTCAACCGCGAAATACCGCAGCCATTGCTGCGCTACGCGACGCAGATGATCCACCAGGAATCACTGTTCTTCGTACTGCCGTTCTTCTTCATCACCACCACCTGGAACAGCGGCCAACTGGTGTTCACCGGCCTGCTCGGTGCCGCTGGGCTGATTTCGATCATCGACCCGCTGTACTACAAGTGGCTGGCACCGCGGCGCTGGCTGTTCCTGGCGCTGCATACCCTGACCCTGTTCGCCGCCCTGCTGACCGCGCTGCCGATCATCCTGCACCTGACCACAGCGCAAAGCTTCAAGCTGGCCCTGATTGCAGCCATGGCCCTGTCGTTCCCCAGCCTGGCCAGCAGCTTCCCGATCAACAACTGGCGCCGCGCCGTGGCCCTGGTGCTGGTCACCCTGTCGGTCGGCGGCGGGGGCTGGCTGCTGCGTTCCTGGGTGCCGCCAGCGACCCTGTGGATGACCGAAGTGGCGGTCAGCACCGAAGTGCTGAACCGCCAGCCGGGCGATTCGCTGCACGAAATTGCCGCCAGCCGCATCCGTAGCAGCGGCCTGTACGCCTACACCGCGATCAACGCGCCACGCGGCCTGAACGAGCGGATCTACCATGTGTGGCAAAAGGACGGCCAGGAAGTCGACCGCATTGCCTTGGACATCCACGGCGGGCGCAAGGAAGGCTACCGGGCCTGGACCCACAAGCAGAACTTCCCGCCGAACCCGGTGGGCAAGTGGCAGGTGAGGGTACTGACCGAAGATGGGCAGGTCATCGGCGTGCTGCGCTTCAAGGTGGTCGATGACGCGCCGGCTGGGTAGTTATCCCTGCCTTGCGCAATCCCTGTGTAGGAGCAGCCTTGTGCTGCGAAAGGGCCGGTACAGCCAGACCATTCCAGTCGGCGCTTGCGGCCCCTTCGCAGCACAAGGCTGCTCCTACAGGTCCCTGCTGCAGATACGCACACAGCACATAATCACCAAACAGCCCATGCACGCTGCGCTATGATCAGGCCCTAAGCCTTAGCGCCGAGTCAGTAGCATGGAGCCGATGACCACCCCCAGCGCCACCCTGGACACCAGTAGCCAACCAGCCTGCCTGCGCATTACCGGTGACTGGACCCTGGCGCACTACGCCAGCCTCAAGCGTGAGAGCGAGCACCTGCGCGCCCAATACGCTGCCGATACCGTCGCCGACCTCAGCCAACTGGGCCGCCTGGATACCGCCGGTGCCTCGCTGCTGGCCGAACTGCTCGGCTCCGAGCGCCTGTCGCGCTGCACCCACGGCCTGCCCGAAGCCAGCCGCGCCCTGCTCAAGAACGTCTACTGCTCGGTGCAGGACTACTGCATCCCGGTCAAGGAGCCCGAGCGTAACGTGCTGCTGTTGCTGCTGGAACGCATCGGCTGCGCCGTCGGTACCTTGTGGCAAGACACCATGCAGGTGCTCGGCTTCGTTGGCCTCATCCTCGAAACCCTGCTGCGCCGCGCCCTGCAACCTCATCGTTGGCGCTTCACCCCGGTCGTGGCGCACATCGAACAGACCGGCCTGGACGCCGCGCCCATCGTCGCCCTGCTGACCTTCCTGGTGGGCGCGGTGGTGGCCTTCCTCGGCGCCACGGTGCTGGCAGATTTCGGCGCGACCATCTTCACCGTCGACCTGGTGGCATTCTCGTTCCTGCGCGAGTTCGCCGTGCTGCTGACCGCTATCCTCATGGCCGGCCGCACCGCCAGCGCGTTCACCGCGCAGATCGGCTCGATGAAGGCCAACGAGGAAATCGATGCCATCCGCACCCTTGGCCTGAACCCCATGGAGATGCTGGTGGTGCCGCGCGTGCTGGCGCTGTTGATTTCGCTGCCCTTGCTGACCTTCATCGCGATGATTTGTGGCATCGTCGGCGGTGCGGTGGTGTGCGCGCTGTCACTGGATATCTCGCCAGCCATGTTCCTGTCGCTGCTGCAAAGCGACATCGGCGTGCAGCACTTCCTGGTCGGCCTGGCCAAGGCACCGTTCTTCGCCTTCCTGATCGCCGCCATCGGCTGCCTGGAAGGCTTCAAGGTCAGCGGTAGCGCCGAATCGGTGGGCACACACACCACCTCGGCGGTGGTGCAGTCGATATTCGTGGTCATCGTGCTGGATGCGGTGGCCGCACTGTTCTTCATGGAGATGGGCTGGTGAGTGGCCAGGAACGCGTGATCGAGGCCCGCGGCATCTGCAACCGCTTCGGCCGCCAGAGCGTGCACGAAAACCTCGACCTCGACCTGTATCGCGGCGAGATCCTCGCCGTGGTCGGCGGGTCGGGCAGCGGCAAGTCGGTGCTGCTGCGCAGCATCGTCGGCCTGCGGCGGCCCGACGAAGGGCAGATCAAGGTGTTCGGCCAGGACCTGGCCGGCCTGCGCGAAGAGCAGCGCTCACTGGTCGAGCGGCGCTTCGGCGTGCTGTTCCAGAAGGGCGCGCTGTTCTCTTCGCTGACCGTCACCGAAAACGTGGCGTTGCCGCTGATCGAGCACGCCGGGCTGTCCCGCGCCGATGCCGAGCACCTGGCCGGAGTGAAGCTGGCCCTGGCCGGGCTGCCGATCTCGGCCGCCGACAAGTACCCGGCCTCGCTGTCGGGGGGCATGATCAAGCGCGCCGCGCTGGCCCGTGCCCTGGCACTTGACCCGGACATCCTGTTCCTCGACGAACCCACCGCTGGCCTGGACCCGATCGGCGCCGCCGCCTTCGACCAGTTGATCCTGACCCTGCGTGACGCCCTGGGCCTGTCGGTGTTCCTCATCACCCACGACCTCGACACCCTGTACACCATTACCGACCGCATCGCCGTGCTGTCGCAGAAGAAGGTCCTGGTGGCCGGCCCACTGGCCGAGGTCGAGCAGACCAACGACGCCTGGATTCAAGAATACTTTCATGGCCCACGCGGGCGCGCAGCCGAGCAGGCCGCCACCCGTGCCGGGCAGGAGCGCTGAGCAATGGAAACCCGAGCCCATCACGTTCTTATCGGCCTGGTCACCGTCCTGGTGGTGGCCGGTGCCATGCTGTTCGGCCTGTGGCTGGCCAAGTCCAGTGTCGACGACGCCTTCAAGGACTACGAAGTGGTATTCAACGAAGCCGTCTCCGGCCTGTCCCGTGGCAGCCCGGTGCAGTACAACGGCATCAAGGTAGGCGACGTGTCCACCCTGCGCCTGGACCCGAAAGACCCGCGCCGGGTACTGGCACGGGTGCGCCTGAGCGCTGACACCCCGGTGAAGGAAGACACCCAGGCCAAGCTGACCCTGGCCGGCGTGACCGGCAACTCGTTCATCCAGCTCAGCGGGGGCACCCCACAAAGCCCCGAGCTGAAAGGCAAGGACGGCAAGCTGCCGGTGATCATCGCATCGCCCTCGCCAATCTCGCGCCTGCTCAATGACAGCAGCGACCTGGTGACCAACATCAACCTGCTGCTGCACAACGCCAACCAGATGTTTTCCGAGGACAACATCGACCACCTCAGCAACACCCTGTCCAACCTCGACAAGACCACCGGCGCCTTCGCTGGCCAGCACGGCAGCATCACCCAGGCCATCGAACAACTGGTGCAGGTGGGCAAGCAGGCCAGCGCCACCCTGGCCGAAACCCAGGCACTGATGCGCAATGCCAACGGCCTGCTGGGCAGCGAAGGCAAGCAGGCAATCGGCAGCGCCGAGCAGGCCATGCAGTCACTGGCCGAGAGCACCGCCACCATCAACCGCCTGCTCGAGGACAACCGCGAAGCCATCGGCGACGGTGCCCAGGGCCTGAACCAGCTGACCCCGGCGATTCGCGAGCTGCGCGAAACCCTCAACGCACTCAAAGGCATTTCCCGGCAACTGGAGGCCGACCCTAGCGGCTACCTGCTCGGCCGCGACAACAACAAGGAGTTCCAACCATGAAACCGTCGCTGCGCCTGCTGGCCCTGGCGGCCGCACTGAGCCTGGCCAGTGCCTGCTCGATCCTGCCGCAGAGCGAGCCCGTCGACCTGTACCGTCTGCCGGTGAACCAGCCCGGCCGAACGGCGCCGGCGCTGGACTGGTCATTACGCCTGAACAAGCCGCTGGCCAGCGAAGTGTTGGCCGGGCCGCGGATTGCCGTAATTCCCCAGGGCGATGTGGTCAGCAGCTACAAAGGCGCGCGCTGGAGCGACGCAGTACCGGTGCTGCTGCGCAACCGCCTGCTCGACGGTTTCCAGCGTGACGGCCAGGTACAGCGCCTTAGCGCCGACGATAGCAACCTGCAGGCCGACTACGAGCTGGCTGGCGAGCTGCAGGCGTTCCAGACCGAATACCGCGCGGGTGGGGCGGTGGAGGTGGTGATCCGCTATGACGCACGTCTGGTTCAGGGCCGCAGCCAACGCATTCTGGCCAGCAAACGCTTCGAAATCCGCCAGCCGCTGGCCGACAAGCAGGTGTCAGCGGTGGTTGCCGGCTTCGGGAAGGCCTGCGACCAGCTGACCGGGCAGGTGGTGAGTTGGACCATTGCGCAAGCAGCCAGCGTTCCTGCTCACTGAACCCTGCCTGCTTTTTGTGGGAGCGGCCTTGTGTCGCGAAAGGGCCGCGAAGCGGCCCCGGGCATTCTTGCATGAGCGCCGAAATCCTGGGGCCGCTGTGCGGCCCTTTCGCGACGCAAGGCCGCTCCCACAACGGTCCGCGTCAGGCGAAGAACCAGTAGCAGACGAAGATCGCCGCGATCACACCGGACAACTCCGCCAGCAATGCGCAACCGACGGCATGGCGCACACGCTGGATACCCACCGCACCAAAGTAAACCGCCAGCACGTAGAAGGTGGTTTCGGTACTCCCCTGAATCGTCGCCGCTACCAGCGCCGGGAAGCTGTCCACACCGTGGGTCTGCATGGTCTCGATCAGCATCGCCCGCGCCGCACTGCCGGAGAACGGCTTGACCAGTGCCGTGGGCAGGCCTTCGACGAAGCGGGTGTCCAGGCCCAGCCAGGTCACCGCATGGCGAATGCCGTCCAAGGCCAGCTCCAGGGCGCCTGAGGCCCGCAATACACCCACCGCCACCAGCATCGCCACCAGGTAAGGCAACAGGCCCTTGGCCACATCGAAGCCTTCCTTGGCGCCTTCGACAAAGGCTTCATACACCTTCACCCGCTTCAAGGCGCCGATCACCAGGAACAGGATGATCACGCCAAACAACGTGAGGTTGCCCAGGATCGACGACAGGCTGGCCAGCGCGGCTGCCGAGAGGGTGCCGAGAAAGGCCATGAAGCCGCCCAGCAGCAATGCACCGGGGATCAGGTAGGCGAGAACTACCGGGTCCCACAGGCGCAGGCGCTGCATCACCGCCACCGACAGCAGGCCGACCAGGGTCGAGACGCTGGTGGCCAACAGGATGGGCAGGAACACCATGGTCGGGTCCGCCGCGCCTTGCTGGGCCCGGTACATGAAGATGGTCACCGGCAGCAGCGTCAGCGACGAGGCGTTGAGCACCAGGAACAGGATCTGCGCGTTGCTCGCCGTGGTGCTGCTGGGGTTCAGCTCCTGCAGTGCGCGCATGGCCTTCAGGCCGATCGGCGTGGCGGCGTTGTCCAGGCCCAGGCCGTTGGCGGCGAAGTTCATGGTGATCAGGCCCAGGGCCGGGTGGCCGGGCGGAACTTCCGGCATCAGCCGGGCAAACAGCGGGCCGAGCACCTTGGCCAGCCACTCGACGATGCCAGCCTTCTCGGCGATCTTGAGAAAGCCCAGCCACAGGGTCAGCGTGCCGAACAGCAGCACCATCACCTCGACCGACAGCTTGGCCATGGCAAAGATGCTCTCGACCATCGCCGCGAAGATGCCGGCGTTGCCGCCTACCAGCCATTGGGCCAGGGCGGACACTGCCGCCACCAGGAAAAAGCCAAGCCAAAGGCCGTTGAGCATCCGTGTGTTCCCCCTGAAAAATGCCCGAATGATAGCGTATCGGGGCGTAAGGCTGGAGACCGCAGACCTGACACAGGACACTGTGGGAGCGGGCGTGCCCGCGAAGTAGGCAACGCGGTGGATGGCACCGGCTTCGCCGGTGTTCGCGGGCAAGCCCGCTCCCACAGGGATCGCGCAGGCCTCGAGAAAAGGGTCCGCGAGCAGCCTGGAATCTCACAGGCAACAAAAAGCCCCGACAAGTCGGGGCTTTGGGTCAAACAGCAGTCAGGCTCAGCGCTTGGCAGCTTCGCCAACCATGGCCGCTTCCTGTTTGCCGGCCATCAGCGAGGCGTAGTACTTCTCGCCCTTGGCGGCGTCGTACATACCCTCCCAGCGGGCGATGACCAGGGCTGCCAGGGCGTTGCCCACAACGTTCAAGGCGGTACGGGCCATGTCCATGATGCGGTCGACACCGGCGATGAAGGCCAGGCCTTCCAGCGGGATACCCACGCTGCCCAGGGTGGCCAGCAGCACCACGAAGGAAACACCCGGTACGCCAGCGATACCCTTGGAAGTGACCATCAGGGTCAGCACCAGCAGCAGCTGCTGGCTCCAGGACAGGTCGATACCATACAGCTGGGCAATGAAGATGGCCGCGATGCTCTGGTACAGGGTCGAGCCGTCGAGGTTGAACGAGTAGCCGGTCGGTACCACGAACGAGCAGATCGACTTCGGTGCACCGTACTTCTCCATCTTCTCGATCACGCGCGGCAGCACGGTCTCCGAGCTGGAGGTGGAGTAGGCGAGGATCAGCTCATCTTTCATGATGCGCATGATCTTGATCACCGAGAAACCGAACAGGCGGGCAACCAGGCCCAGCACCATGAAGGCGAAGAAGGCGATGGCGAAGTACACCAGCAGCACCAGCTTGGCCAGCGGCAGCAGCGAGCTGAAACCGAAGTTGGCGACGGTCACGGCGATCAGGGCGAACACGCCGATAGGGGCGTAGTTCATGATCATGTGGGTGACCTTGAACATGGTCTCGGAAACCGCCTGGAAGGTACGCACCAGCGGGTCGCGCAGCTCTGCCTGCAGGCTCGACAGGCCCAGGCCGAACATCACCGAGAAGAAGATGATCGGCAGCATTTCGCCACGCATCAGCGCTGCGAAGATGTTCGACGGGATCAGGTTCAGCAGGGTTTCGATGAACGCGTGCTCATGCTGCACTTCGGCCGCGGTAGCCTGGTACTTGGAGATGTCCACGGTACCCAGGGTGCTCATGTCGATGCCGGCGCCCGGGTGGAACAGGTTGGCCAACACCAGGCCCACGACGATGGCGATGGTGGTCACCACTTCGAAGTAGATGATGGTCTTCAGGCCGATGCTGCCCAGTTTCTTCGCGTCGCCAACCCCGGCGATACCCACGATCAGCGACGAAATCACGATCGGGACGACGATCATCTTGATCAGGCGAATGAAGATGTCACCAGCGGGCTGGAGGACGTTGCTGATCCACCATGCCTTTTCTGCACTGAAATGATTCAGTAGCGCGCCGATTGCAACACCCAGGACCAGACCGATGACGATCTGCCAGGCGAGGCTCAGTTTTGCCTTCTTCATGTCTTTACCCTTTGTTCTAGTGGTCATGGGCACCCAACGGAAACGCGCGTAACAGAGCCGTTGGCTAGGTCACGAGCAGCAGATGCTTCCGTCCGGCACCTTCATGTAAGGACACCGCAGGCGAGCGACAGGGCGCTCGGGCCGGCGAAAAAGGCGGCAACTATTGCGATGGCAAAGGGGGAAATCTAATGCCGGAAGCGCATACCCCATGCCGTTTATGCATAACATTTTTGACCACAACGGGAGGTTCGCAAGTGCTTGATTTACAACGTTCGGAATCCCGAACAAGACCAAACCGCCATATTTAGGCAGATTTGGCAGGGTAAAAAGGACAGGGGCGATGGCTTGTTCGACAATCCGAATGGCCGAAATGTCACTTGAACAAGCGCCAGGCTGATCGAAAAAAAATTGATGTACGGTCGAGACAAAATGTGTCTCGAAGAGAAAATCGCGCAGGGAAGAGACGTTTCCTACATGGCTCCTCGGAAGTCAGGTCTGGTCAGATGCCCCTATGGCATCGCCGACCTGAAACTTCCGATTCCGCCTTTCCTGACCCGGCCCATTGCTGGAGGCACTCCCTGTACCCCTAGGCCACTCCGATCCTGCAACAATCAGAACAGCCCGGCCCCTTGGTCATGTGCAGCCCCTCCTCGGGGCGGCGCATCATAGAAGGCTGAAATATAGAAAGGTTCAGCTTCTATTTCGTGACAGTGCATGACCTTTCCTCCGTACCGGGTGCAAATGCTCAGTACCAGTTCGGGTCACGCTTGAGCTGCTCCTGCAGCATCGCCTTCATGCCGTCGTCCGGCTTACCCAGCCAGCGGTACTGCGCGTGACGGGTGGGCGACTTGTCGCTCGGCAAACCTTCGGGTACCTCCACGAGCATCCCGTAGGCATCGTCCTTGTCCCAGCTGAACGCCACGATCAGGCGCTTGTAGGTGCAGTTGTCCTGGCGTTCACACAATGGGCCGACCAGGTACTTGTCGCCGTCCTCGGTAACGGCAGACATCTGCTGCTGGGCACTGCCGGTCAGATTGACCACCCAATCAGGCAGACGTTCCTCGCCTTCAATCGTGTCCTGCCAGGTTTCCCGGTACTCAGGGTCCGAGCCGAGCAGCTGGTCGACCCGGACCTGGCCGTCATTGGCCGCCATCGCCGCCGCACTGCCGCCCAGTAACAGGGCGGCAGCCAGGGATGTCCAACGCTTCCTGCCCATCTTCAACCTCGTCCACGTCCAAAGAAGAAGGAGGCTACGAACAGCACCAGGAAGACAATGAACAGAATCTTCGCGATACCGGTGGCAGCGCCCGCGATACCACCGAAGCCCAGTACGGCGGCGACAATGGCGATGATGAGGAAAGTGATAGCCCAACTCAGCATGGTGGTTCTCCTTTCTTTTTTGAAATCGTTAAGGCCAGCGGTCAGAACACCCAGCGGTCCTGGGGTACGACCCTTTCCAGGGTGGCCGGTGACGCGGTGGCCTGGCCAGTTGGAAGCGGGTCGGCGGCCTTGACCAAGGTATTGGCACGGGTTGCCTGAATCTGCGTCAACAGGGCGGTCTGCGCCGCCACTTGCTCGGTCAGGCGCGCGGTCTGCCAGCTGTAATAGAAGAGGCCAGCGGCCAAGGTCAGCAACAGCGCCAGGCCGAGTGAAAGCACCTGGCTCAGGGGCAGTGCAGCGCTCTGCAAGCGGTTGACGGATTGGCGGGTCATGCCGGCTCCTCCTGCTGTAATTCTTGTTCAAACCTGAACAGGTAATTGCAGCCTGCATGCCAGCCTTACGAATCAAATAAAATTCATTTAAATCATATAGTTATGTGAATCCTGCAAAACCGGCAAGGACGTATCCTGCACGATGCCGCCCGGGCCGTCGTGCGAATTGCACGATCAGCCCTCGACCTTGGTCGCCACCTTGAGCAGGTCGGCATCCACCCCGCGCACGCCGATGATCTGCCGGGCGATTTCCACGGCAATGGTTTTCTGCTCGCTGCTGACCACCTCGCCCGATAGCCGCACCAAACCCTCCTCGCTGGCCACTTTCAGGTTCAGGCCATCGAGGTTACGGCTGAAGCGGTAGCTGTTCTGAATCTTGTCGATGATCCAGCTGTCGCTCGGTTGCGGCCCAGTCGGCGTCCCCACCGGGGTTTCCCGGGCCTTGGCCATAGCGGCGCTATCGAGGCTGACCAGGTTGTTGACCAGGTGCACACCCTCGGTGGTACGCGCCACCACGCCGGCCAGCTCCTTGGCCTCGGCACTGTCGACCTTGCCGCGCAGGGTCACCACACCTTCGCTGCTCTGTACATCTATAGGCGCCTTCTCGGTGGTGCGGCTCCATAGCAGCCGCGCACGGATCACCGCGGCCAGGGTGGCATCCTCCAGGCGCTGGGCATAGGCACGCAGCGCCAGCGGGCGCTCCACCAGCTGGGCATTGACCCGCAGCTGGTTGTCGACTTGCTCGATGCCACGGGTAGCCAGCGCCACATGCTCGGCCAACTGGCGCTCGACGTCGTTCTCCACCTCACCGGAAAGCCGCGCCTGCTTGCCGTCCACCTCGACCTGGATACGGAACGGGTCGAGCATGCGGTTCAGCGACAGGGCTGTTTGCAGGGCCCCCTCCAGGCGGGCGTCCTGCACCGGGCCGGCGAATGCCGGGGTGAACATCGGCAGCAGGGTGGTTGCCAACACGGCGATGCGAATGGAAAAGGACATGGCAGTGCCTCCTTTTGTAGAGCAAAAGCTAAAAATCCTCGCAACCAATGTGCCACCGCGGACCTCTAAGGAAATCATCGGGATATCGCGGCCTTCCAGGCGTTGATTGGCCATTGGCTAGCATGCAAAGGACAGGTTCCTTCACAATGGACCATGCAACTTGCCCGATTTTTCCCACACTAAATGAAGATCTTTCCTAAAGGAGCGCAGCACATGGAGTCAGCCCAGGACAACCAAGGCCGCATTCTGCTGGTGGATGACGAGTCCGCGATCCTGCGCACCTTCCGCTACTGCCTGGAGGACGAGGGCTATAGCGTGGCGACGGCCAACAGCGCCGCCCAGGCCGAAGCCCTGCTGCAGCGCCAGGTATTCGACCTGTGCTTCCTCGATTTGCGCCTGGGCGAGGACAACGGCCTCGATGTGCTGGCGCAGATGCGTATCCAGGCCCCCTGGATGCGGGTGGTGATCGTCACCGCACACTCGGCGATCGATACGGCGGTAGACGCGATCCAGGCCGGCGCCGCCGATTACCTGGTCAAACCGTGCAGCCCCGACCAGCTGCGCCTGGCTACCTCCAAGCAGTTGGAAGTGCGCCAGCTTTCCGCGCGCCTGGAGGCCCTGGAAGGTGAAGTACGCAAACCCAAGGACGGCCTCGACTCGCACAGCCCGGCCATGATGGCGGTACTGGAAACCGCCCGCCAGGTCGCTACCACCGACGCCAACATCCTCATCCTTGGCGAGTCGGGCACAGGTAAAGGTGAGCTGGCCCGGGCCATCCACGGCTGGAGCAAGCGCGCGCGCAAATCCTGCGTGACCATCAACTGCCCGTCACTGAACGCCGAGCTGATGGAAAGCGAGCTATTCGGTCACACCCGCGGCGCCTTCACCGGCGCCAGCGAAAGCACCCTGGGGCGAGTCAACCAGGCGGATGGGGGCACGCTGTTCCTCGACGAGATCGGCGATTTCCCACTGACCTTGCAGCCCAAACTGCTGCGCTTCATCCAGGACAAGGAATACGAGCGCGTCGGCGACCCGGTCACCCGTCGCGCCGATGTGCGGATTCTCGCCGCCACCAACCTCAACCTCGAAGAGATGGTGCGTGAAAGCCGCTTCCGCGAAGACCTACTGTATCGCCTGAACGTCATCACCCTGCACCTGCCGCCCCTGCGCGAGCGCAGTGAAGACATCCTGACCTTGGCCGACCGCTTTCTCGCCCGCTTCGTCAAGGAATACTCCCGGCCTGCCCGCGGCTTCAGTGACGAAGCCCGTACGGCTCTGCTCAACTACCGCTGGCCCGGCAACATTCGCGAATTACGCAACGTGGTGGAGCGGGCCAGCATCATCTGCCCGCAGGAACGCGTGGAAATCAGCCACCTGGGCATGGGCGAGCAGCCCGCAGGCAATGCCCCGCGGGTTGGCGCCGCGCTGAGCCTGGATGAGCTGGAACGCGCCCACATCGGTGCGGTGCTGGCCGCAAGCGACACCCTGGACCAAGCCGCCAAGACCCTGGGGATCGATGCCTCCACCCTGTACCGCAAGCGCAAGCAGTACAACTTATGAGGTGGCCGCCCATGAAGCTGCGCACGCGGCTTTTCCTCAGCATTTCGGCGCTGGTCACCGTGGCCCTGCTCGGGCTGCTGCTGGGCCTGGTCAGCGTGCTGCAGATGGCCACGGTGCAACAGCGACTGGTGCGCGATACCACCCACGCCCTGGAAATCGGGCTGAAGTTGCGCCAGAACCTTGGTGAACAGTTGACCCTGATCCTCGATGACGAGACCGCCCCGGAAAACCTGCGGCTGCTGCAGGACAACTTCCAGGCCCTGCTGAACCAAGGGCTGGACCAAGGTGGCGAGCGCACCGGCTTCAGCAAGGCCAGCAGCAATTACCAGGCTTTTCTCCAGGCCTACCGCGACAGCCCGGCGCCTTCGCGCAGCATGGGGGTTGAACAACCACTGGGGGCCGCGTTCAACCAGGTCCGCACCGACCTGATCGATTCCCACAAGCAGGCCTTGGAGCACATCACCCGCAGCGAGGAGCACACCCGCGACCACGCCTTGCTGGTCAGCGGCGTACTTGGCCTGATGGGCTTGGTGGTGCTGGTGCTGGGCTTCATCACCGCGCACAACATTGCCCGGCGCTTCGGCCAGCCGATCGAAGCCTTGGCCATAGCGGCCGACCAACTCGGCAAGGGTAATTTCGACGTAACCCTGCCGGTCACCCAGGCCACCGAACTTAACCAACTGACCCGCCGCTTCGGCCTGATGGCCGATGCCTTGCGCAAGCACCAGGCCACCAACGTCGATGAACTGCTGGCCGGCCAGCAACGCTTGCAGGCGGTACTGGACAGCATTGACGATGGCCTGCTGATCATCGACCGCCAAGGCCGGCTGGAGCACCTCAACCCGGTGGCGCAGCGCCAGCTGGGCTGGACCGATAGCCGCGTGGGCAGCAGCCTGGCCGAAGCCCTGCAACGCCCGGAGCTGGAACAGCAGCTACGCCAGGTACTGCGCGGCGGCAACCTCGACCGCCAGCCGGACGACCTGAACATGGAGGTCGATGACGAAACGCGCCTGCTCGCCTACAGCCTGACTCCGGTCAGCCACCCGCAAGGGCCGATCCTGGGCGCGGTGATGGTGCTGCACGATGTAACCGAGCAGCGAGCCTTCGAACGCGTGCGCAGCGAATTCGTGCTGCGTGCTTCCCACGAGCTGCGCACCCCGGTGACCGGCATGCACATGGCCTTCGGCCTGTTGCGCGAGCGGCTCAAGTTTCCACCCGAGGCTCGCGAACATGACCTGCTGGAAACCATCGGCGAGGAAATGCAGCGCCTGACCCAGTTGATCAACGATCTGCTCAACTTCAGCCGCTACCAGAGCGGGATGCAGAAGCTCGAGCTGGCTCCCTGCGCCATCGACGAATTGCTAGAGCGTGCACAACAGCGCTTTGCCGAGCCGGCGGTAAACAAGCAGATCGAGCTGATCACGGAGCTGGAGCCGCCGCTGCCGCGTATCCAGGCCGACGTCTCCCAACTCGACCGGGTGCTGGACAACCTGTTGCACAACGCCATCCGCCATACCGCCAGCGGCGGGCGTATCCGCTTGCATGCACGACGGCATGCGGAGCGGGTGATCATCAGTGTCGAGGACAACGGAGAGGGCATTGCCTATGGGCAACAGGGGCGCATCTTCGAGCCCTTCGTGCAGGTAGGGCGCAAGAAAGGCGGCGCGGGGCTGGGGCTGGCATTGTGCAAAGAAATCGTGCAGTTGCACGGCGGGCGCATGGGCGTGTTTTCCCGACCGGGGCAGGGGACCCAGTTCTACATGGCACTGCCGGTCTGAGGCCTGTGACTGCCCTCTGTAGGAGCGGCCTTGTGTCGCGATAGGGCCGCAAAGCGGCCCCAGGATTTCAGCACCAGTGCACAAATTGCTGGGGCTGCTCCGCAGCCCTATCGCGACACAAGGCCGCTCCTACAGAGATCTCGCAGTCCAGCAGCAATCACTCAATGCTCAACCCGCCGCGGCAGCCGTCCGCGGGTCACCAGTTCGGCAAACTGCCGGGCATTCAGTGGCCGGGCAAACAGCCAGCCCTGGCCATAATTGACCCCTTCGCTGTTCAGCAGCACCGCCTGGTCTTCACACTCGATGCCTTCGGCAATCACCCGCAGGTGCAGGTCGTGGGCCATGCGGATGATATGCGGGGCAACACCGCTGCTGGCGGCGTCATGCCCCAGGGCATCGATAAAGGCCTTGTCGATCTTCAGGCAGTCCACCGGCAGGGTCTGCAGGTAGGCCAGGCTGCAATAACCCGTACCAAAATCGTCGATCAGCACCTGATGCCCTACCGCGCGCAACGCCTGCAGGTTGTCGCGCGCCACCACCACGTCGATCAGGCCGCGCTCGGTCACTTCGAAGGCAATCTGGCTGGCCGCCACCCGGTGCAAGGCGAGCAAACGCGCCGCCACCCGGCCAATGCGCGGCACCATCACATCGCAGGCTGCCAGGTTCACCGAAATGTACAAGTTGGGGTGCGAGCGCAGCAGTTGCCCTAACTGTTCCAGCACACGCTGCAGGACAAAGTCGGTGATCTGGCGAATCTGCCCGGTGTTTTCCGCCAGCGGGATGAACAGGTCCGGGCTGGTCAGGGTGCCGTCCGGGCGACGCCAGCGCACCAGGGCCTCGGCCCCGACACAGCGCCGGCTGTCGAGTTCGAAGATCGGCTGGTAGAGCACCTGCAGTTCGCCGCGGCGCAAGGCATTCTGCAACTCCGAGCTCATCGACCGCCGCTGCAGGATCAGTTGCAGCACCAGCCAGCCGATACAACAGGCCGCCAGCACACTGCCGGGGAACAGCAGCCAGAGCATGCCGTTCATCCTCAACGGCAGGCTCGCCCGCGGGGCAATCAGCACCAGCTGGTAGTCCGGTGACTTGGTCGGCATGCGGTAGATCAGGCGGTCGCTGAGCTCGAGCAGCGACTTGTGGCTGGTCGACCAGGCCGAGGGTGGCGGCCATACCTGTGGTGGGCCCAGCACAGGGATGGCCCGGGTACCGTTGTCCAGCACCACCACAAGGCTGCCGCCCGGGGGCAGGTCGACCACATCGGTCAGGTGCCCACGAGAGGTGGATACCACGAACTTGCCCCTCCCCAGCATCAACGCGGCCAGGTTTTCGTTCGGCTCGGTCGTTGTGTTCAGCCAGTAGCTGTAGGTCGGTCCCTGGATGTCGGGGACCCGCAAGGGTTCGAACGCCCGCTCATCACCGCGGTTCGAACAGGCGATATCCCCATCCACGTATGCCGCTTCATAAATGAAGCGTGAACTCAGGCCTACCTGCTGCAACGCCGTCAGCATCGCCGGGCTGCAGCCGCGCAAGGGCTGCGCCTGCAGCAGGTCGACCCCTTCGCGCAACTGGCCGAACACCTGCTCGAGGCGCTCGAGAAAGCGCTCGCCCTGGGCATTCATCTGTGCGCTCTCGCTTTGCTTCATCTGTTGCAGGGCAATGCCGATGCTGGCTGAAAGCAACAGTGCCGCGCTGGCCAGTGCTGCCAATGTGGCCAGCATCCAGGGACGGTAAAAAATTTGGCGCATCAAGGCGATGAAGGCTGACATCGAGGGCATCCAGTTGATAACTAAGGTATAGCAACTGAATCAGGAATCACCTCGCCGTTTGGCGTTTCGTTCGCTTGTTGGGAGATCGCCATCTCCCAAGGCTGCGCTGTCGCGCAGAGAACTCGATTTGCAGGCGCTACACGGACTCTGTGGGAGCGGGCGCGCCCGCTCTCATAGAACTGCACATAACTCATTGAGTTAGCAGGGACCCTGTGGGAGCGGCTTTAGCCGCGAACACCGGCGCAGCCGGTGCCATGCACCGCGTTGGATTCTTCGCGGCTAAAGCCGCTCCCACAGGGTACGAGGATCGCTTGCGAATTCAGTTATCTGTGCGACAGCGCAGCCCAAAGGGCTGGGCAATCTCCCACAGAGCCTCGCTGGCGGCTCAACGCATCCGGTTGAGCACCTGCAGCATCGCCGCCGTCTGCGCATCCGGCATGCCATCGAAGCGCTGCGGGCGGAAACGCATCTGGAACGCGGCGATCACATGGCGGGTGGCAACATCCAGTACCCCGGTCTGCTCGATCGCATAGCCAAACCGCGCCAGCTCCTGCTGATACCAGCCAACGCTCGGCGGGTTGACGCTGAAATAGGCTTGCTGCCGTGCCACGGCATTTGCATCCGGCCAGACACCCAATCCGGCATCGGCCAGGCGCTTCCACGGGAACAGCGGCCCCGGGTCAAGCTTGCGCAGCGGCGCGATATCGCTGTGGCCAATGATGTGCCGTGGCTCGATGTTGTTGCGTTTGACGATGTCCTTGAGCAGCGCGATCAGCGACTGGACCTGCGCTTCGCTGTAAGGGTGCCAGACCCGGCCATTAGGCGTGTCGGTGAAGCCCGGGTTGACAATTTCGATACCGATGGACGAGGAGTTCAGCCAGGTCCGCCCCTGCCACTGGCTATCACCGGCATGCCAGGCGCGGCGGTTTTCATCCACCAGCTGATACACCGTCGCCGGGCCGTCGCCAATCAGGTAGTGGCTGCTGACTTCGCCATGGGTCAGCAACGCCAGGGAACGCTCCAGCGAAGCATTGGTGTAATGCAAGACCACGAACTGGATGCGGTTGTCCTGGTTGACCGAAGGGTGGCTACGGTCGATGCGCAGGCCTGTCGAGCAACCGGCGACAGACAATAGCAGGAAGGAAATAAGGGTTTTTTTAAGCGTGGAAAGCACGTCAGTAGCCTCAGCGTATGAGCGCTACAGTATAACGTGCTCCCCAAGGGCCGTGCTTGCCGCGAGTCAGCGGCTGCCGGCTATGCCTGCTCGACGCGGTTGCGCCCCGACTCCTTGGCCCGGTACAGCGCCGCATCGGCGCGCTTGAGTACCTGGTCGCCGCGCTCGCCGGAACGGAATGCACCCAGGCCGATGGACGTGGTGATCACCACCCGTTCGCCCTTGAAGTGGAACGGGCACGCCTCGACCGTGGCCCGTAGCACCTCGGCTATCTGGGCAGCGGCGGCCGGCGAGGTCTGCGGCAGCAACAGGACAAACTCCTCGCCGCCGAAGCGGGCGATGAAGTCACCGCTGCGCAGGCGCTTGCGCAACTGGTCGGCGACAATCTTCAGTACCTTGTCCCCGGCCAGGTGCCCATAGCTGTCGTTGATACGCTTGAAATGGTCCAGGTCGAGGATCGCCATCGCCAGATGGCCGCCGTGTGCCTGCCATTCGAGCATTTCGCGCTCGACCCGCTCGCTCCAGGCCGCACGGTTGGGCAAACCGGTGAGGGGGTCGAGCAAGGCCTTCTGGCGCTGCTCTTCCAGGTGCTCGCGGTAGCCGAGCGCCTCGTGCTCCATGTTCGCCACCCGCTCCGACAGCCCTTGCAGGCGCCCAGCCAGCTCCTGCTCGCGGCGATCACGCTCATGCTTGTGCTCGTCCATGGTCACCAACAGGCCTTCCAGGCGGTTTTCCAGGATGTGCTTGAGGCTGTCGACGTCGGCGGCACCTTGCACACTGCTCTGCAGCCCGTCGACATGCTCACGCAGCTGGGTATCCAGCTCGCGGGCAGCCGAGCTGTTGTCGGCGTGACCGGCGCTGGCCTCGTGCAGGTGGCTCTGGAAACCCTCCAGGCGTTCGTTGAGCTGCTGCAGGTAGGTTTCGAATTCGTGCTGGCCGCTGTCGGTGATCGCCAGCATGAGCACAGCCAGGTCATCCAGCACCGGGATCAGCTCATACCAATTCAAGCCGCGGGCGACCCGTTCACGCATCTCGAGCGCCTGGGCCTTGTGTCGCTCCGGCAGGCTGAGGTCATCGAGCAGGCCGATCAGGGTGTGCTCGATGTGCTCGGCAACCTGGCTGTAGGGCGGCTCCACCGCGTAGGGCAGGGCATAGGGGCCGTCTTCGCCGAAGGTTTCTTCGAGTGTTTGCGCCGGTCCTGCTTCAGCCGGAGGCTAGCTGGCGACAGTTTCCGGTGCCGACACATCGTCCGGTAGCGGCTGCGGCAGCGGGGCTGGTGACAGTTCGGCCGTTTCGATCAGCGCCGGGCCAGGTGTCTCCAGCGCGGGCTCTGGCACTACGGGCGCCTCGACAACAGATGCTGAAGAGGCTGGCAGCGGCTGCAGCGCATCCACATCGTCGGGCTGCGGAGCACCGACATTGGCCGGTGCCGCCAAGGGCTGCGCCCCGGCAACCGGCAGCGCCAGCGGCACAAGCGCTGGCTCGCCTTGCGCATTATCCTCGCGGCTGCCGAACAAGCGCTGCAAGAAGCCGGGGCGGGCATCCTCCGCCGACTTGCCCAGGGCTGACAGCGCGCGGCCCTGCAAGCCGCTCAACTCGCCCAGCAACGGTGGCAGGTCGCGTGACTGGGCCACGCCACCGTCGAGCTTCTTCGCCAGCTTTTTCAACGGCCGCGACACATCGTTCGGCAATGGCAGGTCTTGCAGTTGGTCGACCAGCGCGGTCAGCGCATCGCTAACCTGATTCATGCGAGCTTCCCGGCGCTGTTCGGAGTCCAGCACCGCCTTCTCAAGACGCGGAATCAGCCCGGCAAGGCCAGCGTCCATGTTGTCGCTGCGGATGACCTCGCGCATTTCTTTCATGCACTGGTCCACCACCTTGTCACTGCCTTCGGCAGCCAGGGTGCTGCGTACCAGGCCGCGACGCAGCAGGTCGAGACGGGCGTCCCAACGGCGCTCGAGCTTTTCCTGCTGCTCGATGCTTTTCAGGTATTTTTCTTTCCAGCGCTCAGCGTCTTCAGTCATGCCCAGGTCCGCAAACGGTGATGGCAATTAGCTCAGGACCGGCAGCGTATCCACAGTCAATGCATCAGGCAATCGAATCTCGACAGCAACGGGAAGGTGGTCGGAAATTGGCTGCGCCAGCACCTCGACACGCTCCAGCGTGAGGCTTGGGCTGAGCAGGATGTGGTCCAGGCAACGCTGTGGACGCCAGCTGGGGAAGGTGGCCTCGACTTGTGGGGCAATCAGGCCCAGGTCGCGCAACGGTGAGTGCTCCAGCAGGTCGGTGGCATGGGTATTCATGTCGCCCATCAGCACCTGGTGGCGGTAACCGCCAATCAGCTCGCGGATGTAACCCAGTTGCAGGGCGCGGGTCTTGGCGCCGAGGGCCAGGTGCATCATCACCACGATCAGCGCATCTTCGCCCTCGCCAAAGCGCACCAGGATCGCACCACGCCCAGCCGGGCCGGGCAATGGGTGATCCTCGAGCAGTTGTGGCTTCAGGCGGCTGAGCACGCCATTGCTGTGCTGGGCAAAACGCCCAAGGTTGCGGTTGAGTTGCTGGTACCAGTAGGGGAAGGCACCCAGGTGGGCAAGGTGCTCGACCTGGTTGACATAGCCCGAGCGCAGGCTACCGCCATCGGCCTCCTGCAAGGCCACCAGGTCGAAGTCGCCCAGCAGTTGGCCAATCTTCTGCAGGTTGCCGGCACGCCCGTTGTGCGGCAGCAGGTGCTGCCAGCTGCGGGTCACGTAATGCCGGTAGCGCTCGGTGCTGATGCCCACCTGAATGTTGAAACTGAGCAGCCGCAGACGACCATCCTCGGGCAGGCCAGGGGCCTGCAGGTGATGCTCGTTGACCTGCGGCTGGTGCAGGCCAATGCCACGCGCGGTTCTGAAGCGGCGCATGGGTTACGCCGCTTACTTAGCGGCGCGCTCCTTGGCGATCAGCTGGTCGGCAACGTTCAGTACGCCTTCCGGCCCGCCGGCAGTACCCAGGTCGAAGCGGTACTTGCCGTTGACCACCATGCTCGGTACGCCGGTGATCTCGTACTTTTTCGCCAGTTCCTTGGCCTGGTTGACCTGGCCCTTGATGGCGAACGAATTGAAGGTGGCGAGGAACTTGTCCTTGTCCACGCCCTGGGTGGCGAGGAAGTCGGCCATGTCCTGCGGGTCGGTCAGGCGCTTTTTCTGGTTCTGGATGGCATCGAACACCGCGGCGTGTACCTTCTGCTCGACGCCCATGGCTTCGAGGGTCAGGAACATCTGGCCGTGGGCGTCCCATGGGCCACCGAACATGGCTGGTACGCGCTTGAAGTTGACGTCCTTGGGCAGCTTTTCAACCCACGGGTTGATGGTCGGCTCGAAGTGGTAGCAGTGTGGGCAGCCGTACCAGAACAGCTCGACCACTTCGATCTTGCCAGGCACGGAAACCGGAACAGGGTTGCTCAGCTCGAGGTATTCCTTGCCGGCGACAGGCTCGGCGGCCTGGACGGCAGTCATACCGAATACGCTGGCAGCGACCAGCGCGGCGCTGAGAATCAGTTTACGCATGCTTTACTCCTGGGCAGTCATTGGTCGCCACGACGCGACCTGCACTGAGACAGGCCGGGAAGGGGCCGAGTTCTGTAGTGTAACGGCTGCGGACGGAAAAAAGGGCGGTCCGGCCGCCCTTTCATCATTGGCCTACAACATTAACTGAAAGTTAATGCGCCGCCTGCGATGGCCCTATCGCCGGCAAGCCGGCTCCCACCTCGAGCGCATCGACCTCAAGCCATTGCAGCATCTGTGGGAGCTGGCTTGCCGGCGATAGGGCCATTACAGGCGGCCGAATGGCCTCAGTGCAGGCCCTGGATGTAGCTGGCCAGCGCCTCGATGTCGTGGTTGCTCAGCTTGCCGGCGATGGTGCGCATGGTCATGGCATCGCCATCGTTGGTGCGGTTGCCTTCGCGGAAGTCGGTGAGCTGCTTGGTCACGTACTGTGCATGCTGCCCGCCCAGGTGCGGGAAGCCGGCCAGGGCGATACCCGCGCCGTTCGGCGAGTGGCAGCCGGTGCAGGCAGGCATGCCCTTTTCCAGGTCGCCGCCGTTGAACAGCGCCCGGCCACGTTCGACCAGCTTGGGATCGGCCGCCCCCACGCTGCCTTTCTGGCTGGAGAAGTAGGCGGCGATATCGGCCAGGTCCTGGTCGCTGAATGCGGCCAGCATGCCGGTCATCTCCAGCACGGTACGCTTGCCCGACTTGATATCGTGCAATTGTTTTTCGAGATAGCGCTGGCCTTGGCCGGCCAGTTTCGGGAAGTTCGGTGCCAGGCTGTTGCCGTCGGGGTTGTGGCAGGCGCCACAGACGGCCGTCTTGGCCTGGCCGGCGGCGGCATCGCCTTTGACGGGTTGCGCAGCAGTGGCCGCACCTGCGACACCCAAGGTCAACAGCAGACTCACGACTAGTTTGTTCATCAGCTAATCCAACACGGCTAAGGGTGAAATGTTATGTATCGGGACTGCCACTCATCCAAAGGATGACCAAACGGTAGTCCTCGGCACTGCAGTCCATGCACAATCCACGCGGCGGCATAGCCTTGAAACCCTGGGTCACGTGCTTCACCAGTACATCCATGCCTTGCGCCAGCCTTGGCTCCCATGCTGCCCGGTCACCCTGCCTGGGTGCCTGTGGCAACTGCCCGGTGTGACAGGCCGCACACGTGCGGTTGTACAACACCTCGGGATCCTGTGTAGCCTGTGCGCTGAAAAACGGCAGGAACATACCGACAGCAAGCAGCCATTTCGCCATGCGGAACGACCTTCAGGGTTGGGGGCCGCGCTGCGTTCTGTTGCGCGAGCTATTGTTCGACACCCCATGCCCGTTCTCCTTCGCCGGGAGAATGAGCACACAAAAACTGGGGCATTATATACTTCCGCCATCCAAACGGAAACGACACCGCTTGCCAGGCTCGGGCCTATAGAGTCAGGCAACACCCACATCGGATATCCCATGCAAGTCAAGAACCCCATCCTCGGCCTCTGCCAGAAAGCCAAATTCGCCCTCAGCGCTGCCAAGGTCGAACAATGCCCGGACGACCAGGGTTACGAGGTGGCTTTCGCCGGCCGCTCCAACGCCGGCAAATCCAGCGCCCTCAACACCCTGACTCATGCCAGCCTGGCGCGCACCTCGAAAACCCCCGGGCGCACCCAGCTGTTGAATTTCTTCAGTCTGGACGATGAACGGCGTTTGGTCGACCTGCCAGGCTACGGTTATGCAAAAGTCCCGATTCCGCTCAAGCAGCATTGGCAGAAACACCTGGAAGCCTACCTGGGCAGCCGCGAGTGCCTGCGTGGCGTGATCCTGATGATGGACGTGCGCCACCCGATGACCGACTTCGACAAGATGATGCTCGACTGGGCCAAGGCCAGCAGCATGCCGATGCACATCCTGCTGACCAAGGCCGACAAGCTGACCCACGGCGCGGGCAAGAACACTCTGCTCAAGGTGCAGTCGGAAATCCGCAAGGGTTGGGGCGACGGCGTGACCATCCAGCTGTTCTCGGCGCCCAAGCGCCTGGGCGTGGAAGAGGCCTACCGAGTGCTGGCAGACTGGATGGAACTGGAAGACAAGCCGGTAGCCTGAGGCCTGCACCGCTCGTTGTAGGAGCAGCCTTGTGCTGCGAAGAGGCCATGACAGGCTGTATAGGTCTGTTGGCTGTACCGGCCCTTTCGCAGCACAAGGCTGCTCCTACAGGGGTAGCTGCGCCATCAGGTCAAATTCCGGGCAAAAAAAACCCCGGACTTCGTATGGGGAGGGGGAAGTTCGGGGTCCAAGTCCGGACCGCTAGGGCGGGGTCCAGATATCTGCCAACACTTAACACAACATAGGAGCATCGAAAGGCTTCACCAGCCATTCAGTTACTCTGAGTTCCGCTTCACCGGTTTAGTTCCAAAGCCCTGAAAACTATTTGCGATAGTTTCATGAAACCTCAGCACCACTGGCACTGAGCAGTGCCAGGATCCGCATCCCTACGTCACGGATCCTACACAGCTTTCCCCGCCCGATCAGTGAGCTTCGTCCCAATTCGCACCAATTCCTGCCTCGACCAGCAGCGGTACATCCAGCTGCGCGGCCTTGCTCATGTGCTGGCGAATTTCATCTTTCACCTGCTCCACCAGGTCCTCGCGCACTTCCAGCACCAGTTCGTCGTGTACCTGCAGGATCACCCGGGCGTCCAGCCCGCTCTCGCTCAGCCAGTTATCCACATTGACCATGGCCCGCTTGATGATGTCGGCCGCAGTGCCCTGCATCGGGGCGTTGATCGCCGTGCGCTCGGCGCCTTTGCGCAGGGCCGGGTTCTTGGCATTGATATCCGGCAGGTACAGGCGGCGGCCGAACAGGGTTTCGACAAAGCCTTGCTCCGCAGCCTGGGCGCGGGTGCGCTCCATGTAGGCCAGCACGCCCGGGTAGCGGGCGAAGTAGCGGTCGATGTAATCCTGCGACTGCTTGCGGTCGACGCCGATCTGCTTGGCCAGGCCAAAGGCGCTCATGCCGTAGATCAGGCCGAAGTTGATGGCCTTGGCACTGCGGCGCTGGTCGGTGGTGACGTCTTCCAGGGCTACGCCGAATACTTCCGCCGCCGTGGCGCGGTGCACGTCCAGGTCGTTGCGGAAGGCATGCAGCAAGCCTTCGTCCTTGGCCAGGTGGGCCATGATGCGCAACTCGATCTGCGAGTAGTCCGCCGCCAGCAGCTTGTAGCCCGGGCTGGCGACGAAGGCCTGACGGATGCGCCGGCCTTCGGCAGTGCGGATCGGGATGTTCTGCAGGTTCGGGTCGCTGGACGACAGCCGGCCGGTGGCCGCTACCGCCTGCTGGTAGGAGGTGTGGATACGCCCGGTGCGCGGGTTGATCTGCCCCGGCAGCTTGTCGGTGTAGGTGCTCTTGAGCTTGCTCAGGCTGCGGTACTGCATCAGTACCTCCGGCAGCGGGTAGCCTTGCTCGGCCAGTTCGTCGAGCACCGCCTCTGCCGTGGATGGCTGGCCCTTGGTGGTCTTGCTCAGCACCGGCATGCCCAGCTTGTCGTAAAGGATCGCGCCCAGCTGCTTGGGCGAGCCGAGGTTGAACTCCTCACCGGCCAACTCATAGGCGCGCTGCTCCAGCTCCGCCATCTTCACCCCCAGCTCACCGCTCTGCACCTGCAGCAGCGCGGCATCGACCAGCGCCCCCTGGCGCTCAATCTTGGCCAGTACCGGCACCAGCGGCATCTCGATGTCCATCAGCACCGGCTGCACGCTCGGCGTCTGCGCCAGGCGCGCCTGCAGCGCCTGGTGCAGGCGCAGGGTGATGTCGGCGTCTTCGGCAGCGTAGGGGCCGGCCTTGTCCAGGTGGATCTGGTTGAAGGTCAGCTGCTTGGCGCCCTTGCCGGCGATGTCCTCGAAGGCGATGGTGGTGTGGTCGAGGTACTTCAGCGCCAGGCTGTCCATGTCGTGACGGGTGGCGGTGGAGTTCAGCACGTACGACTCGAGCATGGTGTCGTAGGCAACGCCGCGCATTTCGATGGCGGGCGAGCCATTGGCGAGGATGTTGATGTCGTACTTGGCGTTCTGCCCGACCTTGGCCTTGGCCGGGTCTTCCAGCAGAGGCTTCAGCGCCAGCAGCACGGCGGCGCGGTCCAGCTGGACCGGCGCGCCTTCATAGTCGTGGGCCAGCGGCACATAGGCCGCTTCATGCGGCTCGACGGCGAACGACAGGCCGACAAGCTGCGCCTGCTGTGCGTCCAGGCCAGTGGTCTCGGTGTCGAAGGCGAACAGTGGCGCCTGACGCAGCTTCTCCAGCCAGAAGTCGAAACGTTCCTGGTCGAGAATGGTTTCGTACCTGGGCTCGGTCTTGGCCACCGGCTCCGCGATCGGCGCGATGTCGTCACCGGCCTTGGCAGCGTCACGCTGCACCTCGGCGACCCAGCTCTTGAATTCCATCTCGGTGTACAGCGCCAGCAACGCGTCGCGATCAGGCTCGCCGCACACCAGGGCATCTACTTCGATATCCAGGGGCACGTCGACCTTGATGGTAGCCAGCTCATAAGACAGGAACGCCGCGTCGCGGTGCTCTTCCAGCTTGGCCGGCAGGGTCTTGGCGCCGCGAATGGCCAGCGTCGGGACCTTGTCCAGGTTGGCGTACAGGTCGCTGAGGCCGCCGCCGATACCGGTCAGCAGGCCCACCGCGGTTTTTTCGCCCACGCCCGGCACACCGGGGATGTTGTCGACCTTGTCGCCCATCAGCGCCAGGAAGTCGATGATATGTTCCGGGCCGACGCCAAATTTCTCGTGCACGCCAGCCACGTCCAGCACGCTTCCGGTCATGGTGTTGACCAAGGTAATGTGCCCGTCCACCAGCTGCGCCATGTCCTTGTCACCGGTCGAGATGATCACCGGGCGGCCCAGCGCGGCGCTGCTGCGCGCCAGGGTGCCGATCACGTCGTCGGCCTCGACCCCCTCGACGCACAGCAGCGGGTAGCCCAGCGCCTTGACGCTGGCGTGCAGCGGCTCGATCTGCACCCGCAGGTCGTCCGGCATGCTTGGGCGGTTGGCCTTGTATTCGGCGAACATGGCATCGCGGAAGGTGCCACCCTTGGCGTCGAACACCACCGCAAACAGGCTGTCGGGGTATTGCTTGCGCAGGCTCTTGAGCATGTTCAGCACCCCCTTCACCGCGCCGGTCGGCATGCCTTTGGAGGTAGTCAACGGCGGCAGCGCGTGGAAGGCGCGGTACAGGTAGGAGGAACCGTCCACCAGGACGAGGGGCGCTTGGCTCATGAGCAGAATCAACCTTTTCGACGGGTCCGGCGCTAGAATAGCCAGAATCATTGACGACAAAGGGACAAGGTTATCATGCGTACACTCAATCGCCTGTTACTGCTCGGTCTGTTGGCCACCATGCCTGTCGTCACCCTGGCGGCGGATGACGCCCCCTCGGCCGATCCCGAGGTGACCATTCGCACGGAAGGCGACAAAACCATCCAGGAGTACCGGCAGAACGGGTTCCTGTATGCGATCAAGATCACGCCGAAAAACGGCAAGCCTTATTTCCTGGTACGCGCCGATGGCTCTGATGGCAATTTCATTCGATCCGACCAGCCGGACATGCTGATTCCGTCCTGGAAGATCTTCGAGTGGTAATCTGACGCGCACCGTTCACATCAACCCGGCACTTCCCGGCGGAAGTGCCCGTATGGGCAAATTTTCATCATGTCAGTCTTCACCCCCGTGACCCGGCCTGAGCTGGAAACCTTTCTGGCGCCGTACGCGCTGGGTCGTCTGCTCGATTTCCAGGGCATCGCCGCCGGCACCGAGAACAGCAATTTCTTCGTCAGCCTCGAACAGGGGGAGTTCGTCCTGACGCTGATCGAGCGCGGGCCCAGCGAGGACATGCCGTTCTTCATCGAGCTGCTGGACACTTTGCACGCAGCCGACATGCCGGTGCCCTATGCCATACGCGACCGCGACGGCCATGGCCTGCGCGAGCTGTGCGGCAAGCCGGCGCTGCTGCAGCCACGGCTGTCGGGCAAGCACATCAAGGCACCGAACGCCCAGCACTGCGCCCAGGTCGGCGAGCTGCTGGCGCACATTCACCTGGCTACCCGCGAACACATCATCGAGCGCCGCACCGACCGCGGCCTGGACTGGATGCTGGCCTCGGGTGCCGAGCTGCTGCCGCGCCTTACCGCCGAGCAAGCCGCGCTGCTGCAGCCGGCGCTGGATGAAATCAGTGCGCACAAGGCACAGATCCTGGCCCTGCCACGGGCCAACCTGCACGCCGACCTGTTCCGCGACAATGTGATGTTCGAAGGCACTCACCTGACCGGTGTGATCGACTTCTACAACGCCTGTTCCGGGCCGATGCTGTATGACATCGCCATCACCGTGAACGACTGGTGCCTGGATGAACACGGCGCGATCGATGTGCCACGCGCCCAGGCATTGCTGGCGGCCTATGCGGCGCTGCGGCCGTTCACCGCCGCCGAAGCCGAGCTGTGGCCGGAGATGTTGCGGGTAGGCTGCGTGCGCTTCTGGCTGTCGCGCCTGATTGCAGCGGAATCGTTTGCCGGGATGGACGTGATGATCCACGACCCGAGCGAGTTCGAAGTGCGTTTGGCGCAGCGTCAGCAGGTGGCCTTGCACCTGCCCTTCGCCCTCTAGAGCGTGTCTGCTTCTTCGCGGGTAAACCCGCTCCCACACAGGCGTGAGGCTGGCGCTATCCCTGTGGGAGCGGGTTTAACCGCGAAGAGGCCGGTACAGGCTTACAACTGCTCCAGGCACCCAACCAGGTCGCCACCCAGCTTCTCCAGCAAGCGCTCATAGCCCTTGCCATCCACCGGGTCGGTACCGCCCAGGGCATCCAGCTCGGCCAGGCGCACCGGCAGCCCGGCGGTCAAGGTCTCGGCCAGCCGCGGCCGCAGCGGCGGTTCGCTGAACACACAGGTTTTGCCCACTTCCTGCAGGCGCTTGCGCATGGCTGCCACGTGCTGCGCACCCGGCTGCACCTCGGACGCCACGCTGAACACCCCGGTGTGCTTCAGGCCATACTCGGCCTCGAAATAGTCGAACGCTTCGTGGAACACGAAGTAAGGCTTGCCGGCAATCCCGGCCACCCGCGCCTTGATCCGCCCATCCAGTGCGTCCAGGCGTTCGTCGAAGGCCTTGAGGTTGCTCTGATAGCGCGCCGCATTGGCCGGATCGATCTGCGCCAGGTCAGCCGCCATTTTCGCTGCAATCACCCGCGCGTTGACCGACGATAGCCACAAGTGCGCGTCCAGGCTGCCCGGGCGGTGGTCATGATCATGGTCGTCGTGGTCTTCTTCCTCGTGGGAATGGCTGTCCTCGCCAAAATGCCGCAGCTTCATGCCCGGTAGCGCCTGCACGGCCACCGTGGCCTTGCTGCGATTGCCCAGTACCCGCGGCAGGAAGCCCTCCATGTCCGGACCGATCCAGTACAGCAGGTCGGCATCGCCCACCCGCCGCACGTCGGACGGGCGTAGCGCGTAGTGGTGCGGCGAAGCACCCGGCGGCAGCAATACCTCGGGGTTGCCAACACCATCCTGCACGGCGGCGGCAATCTGCTGCAGCGGTTTGATACTGGTCAGCACGCGCACGTCGGCCTGGGCGGAAAATGCGATGAAAGCGACAAAAAGGACTAGGAATCGGGACACGGTGAATACTCGAGTCGTCAGAAACAGGTAACATAATAACGTCTCCATCCAGAACCGTCGCTGCCCATGTCCATCACGCCGCTGGCCAACCGTCCTCACGATCATTCCCATTGCGTACACAGCGCACTGGCTGAAGCCGACGCCTTGTGCACCCGCCAGGGCCTGCGCCTGACCGCGCTGCGCCGTCGAGTGCTGGAACTGGTGTGGCAAAGCCACAAGCCGCTGGGCGCCTACGATATCCTCGCCGTGCTCAGTGAGCAGGACGGCCGCCGCGCCGCGCCCCCCACGGTGTACCGTGCGCTGGACTTCCTGCTGGAAAACGGCCTGGTGCACCGCATCGCCTCGCTCAACGCCTTCATCGGCTGCAGCCACCCGGAACACCTGCACCAGGGGCAGTTCCTGATCTGCCGGGCCTGCCATGTGGCCATCGAACTGGAACAGGACAGTATCAGCGATGCCATCATCAGCAGCGCCAAGGGCGTGGGCTTCACGGTCGAGACCCAGACGGTGGAAGTGGTCGGCCTGTGCAGCAATTGCCGGAGCGCGGCATGAGCGATGCACTGATTCGCCTGGAGCAGGTCGGCGTCACCTTCGGTGGCGAGGCGGTGCTCGACAGCATCGACCTGTCGGTCGCACCTGGCCAGATCGTCACCCTGATCGGCCCGAACGGCGCGGGCAAGACCACCTTGGTGCGCGCCGTGCTCGGCCTGCTCAAGCCGCACCGCGGCAAGGTATGGCGCAAGCCGAAACTGCGCATTGGCTACATGCCGCAAAAGATCCAGGTCGATGCCACGCTGCCGCTGTCGGTGTTGCGCTTCCTGCGCCTGGTGCCCGGTGTAGACCGCGCGGCAGCCTTGTCGGCGTTGCAGGAAGTGGGTGCCGAGCAGGTCATCGACAGCCCGATCCAGACCATTTCCGGCGGCGAGATGCAGCGCGTGCTGCTGGCCCGCGCCCTGCTGCGCGAACCCCAGCTACTGGTGCTCGACGAGCCGGTGCAGGGCGTAGACGTGGTCGGCCAGACCGAGCTGTACAACCTCATTACCCGCCTGCGCGACCGCCACGGCTGCGGCGTGCTGATGGTTTCCCACGACTTGCACCTGGTGATGAGCGCCACCGACCAGGTGGTGTGCCTGAACCGCCACGTGTGCTGCTCGGGCCACCCCGAGCAGGTCAGCGGCGACCCGGCGTTCGTCGAGCTGTTCGGCCAGACCGCCGCACCCAGCCTGGCCATCTACCACCACCATCACGACCACAGCCACGACCTGCACGGCTCGGTGGTCGCCCCTGGCACCCATGTTCACGGAGCGCACTGCAAGCATGGCTGATTTTCTTCTCTACGCCCTGCTTGCCGGTTTGTCCCTGGCGCTGGTGGCCGGCCCACTGGGATCCTTCGTGGTGTGGCGGCGCATGGCCTATTTTGGCGACACCCTGTCCCACGCCGCCCTGCTCGGCGTGGCCCTGGGCTTTGCCCTGGACGTCAGCCCGGCGCTGGCGGTAACCGTGGGCTGCCTGTTGCTGGCGATCTTGCTGGTGACCTTGCAGCAACGCCAGCCGCTGGCCTCCGATACCCTGCTCGGCATACTCGCCCCCAGCACCTTGTCGCTGGGCCTGGTGGTGCTGAGCTTCATGCATGATGTACGCATCGACCTGATGGCCTACCTGTTCGGCGACCTGCTGGCCATCAGCACCACCGACCTGGCCTGGATCCTCGGCGGCAGCGCGCTGGTGTTGCTGCTGCTCGCTGCGCTGTGGCGGCCGTTGCTGGCAGTCACCGTGCACGAAGAGCTGGCCATGGTCGAAGGCCTGCCGGTGGCCGGGCTGCGCATGGCGCTGATGCTGCTGATCGCGGTGGTGATTGCCGTGGCCATGAAGATCGTCGGCGTGCTGCTGATCACCTCGCTGCTGATCATTCCTGCCGCTGCGGCGCAACGTCACGCCCGCTCTCCCGAGCAGATGGCCCTGGGCGCCAGCCTGCTCGGCGTGACCGCGGTATGCGGTGGCCTGGCCATGTCCTGGTTCAAGGACACCCCCGCCGGCCCGTCGATCGTGGTCTGCGCGGCGGTGCTATTCTTGCTGAGCCTGGCCCTGCCAAAACGCTGAAAAACAGGGCGCGTGAAGGCGCGCCCTGCAACCTTTTCGCACGTAAAGGGTCTGTAAGACTTGTTTTCGAGCGTGCGCACCTGGGTGTAGACTTGCTCGCTTTTTGCGCAAATAGAGAGTCGCAGGAATGAAGCCGTTCGCCTCCCGTTATCTGCTTGTTGCCGCGTTTTCCCTGTTCCTGGCTGCGTGTTCCAGCGCGCCGGTCGAACAGGCCACCGCACCTGCCCAAGCCGATGCCTGGCAGCAGTTGCAACAGAACATCGCCAGCAACGAGCTGGCCACCGCCGAAGACCAGCTGGCAGCCCTGCAGGCCCAGGCGCTGGATGACGCGCGCCTGGAGCAATACCAGCGCCAGCTTGCCGAAGCCTACCTGCAACGCAGCCAGATCTTCCTGCAAAAGGGTGATGTGAACGGTGCCGCCACCGCCCTGTCCCGTGCCCGCGCGCTGATGCCGCAGGCCCCGGCGGTGACTGGTGGCGACGCCGTGACCCAGGCGCGCAAGGCCGAACTGGAGAAGGCTGAAGCGGCGCTGAAAGCGGCCGAGGCCAAGCCCAAGGCGCGCATCATCGACCCGGCTGCACCGAGCACCGTCGTGGCCTTGAAGACTACCGACAGCCGCGCCATGCGTCGCCAGCTGGATGACATTGCCGCCGATGTGGTGAGCTACCAGTGCGACGTAGTGTTCCAGGTGCCGCGCACCGAGGATGCGCCTTGGCTGAAGACCTTGCTGGAGAAGCGCGTGCGCAAGATCGACAGCGGGTTCGAGCTGAAGCAGAAGCACGAGATTCAGCGGTCGTTGCCGGCGCAGGTAGTTCTGGTTCCGCATCAGCGTTAAGAATCTGGGGGCGCTGCGCGCCCCTTTCGCGACACAAGGCCGCTCCTACAAGGGAATGCGATCTCCTGTAGGAGCGGCCTTGTGTCGCGATGGGCTGCAAAGCAGCCCCTTAGGCAGGCACAGCCTCCGCAGCCGCCTCCCGCTCCCACACCCGATGCCCCTCTACCGCTTTGACGAAGGCATCCACGGTCTTCTGCTCATCTCCCAGCAGCAACCCCTTGTCTTCCTTCAGCCCCAAGCTGCCCAAAAGCTCTTTGGTCAACACCATCGCCTTCAGGTGCTTGTAGCCCTCCAGCAGAAAATGCTTGGCCAACCCGCTGGCCGCCAGCGCATCGGTCGAAGCCTTGCCACCCGGCACGACAATTCCGTCGAACATGATCGATGGCATCCCCTCCATGGAAGCATCCACCGGCAGTTGCTTGCCGTCCGCAGCCTTCACCGGTGCTGAGGTCGGCCCCAGGAGCAGTGGCCGGGCACTCTGTGCTTCCAGGGCCTTGACCAACTTGTCCACGCTGGCAGCGTCTACGCCATCTGCTACCAGCACGGCAATCTTGCGCCCCTTGATGCCAACCGAACCCGGGTGGTTCATCTGGCTCAGGGCAGGCGACTGCGCAAGCTGGCTTCCCTTCACTTGAACAGTGCCCGCGCTCGGAGCAGGCAAACCGAGGTTGGCAGCAACCGCAGCCGCCAGCTTCAGGTCGATATTGGCGAGAATCTCATTCACTTCCCGAGCACGGATCGTCTCCCGCTCCACCTTGCCCAGTTCAAAGCTGTAAGCCTTGATGATGTGCTGCTGCTCGGTCGGGCTCATGCTCTGGAAGAACAACCGCGCCTGCGAAAAATGGTCGCCGAACGAATCGCTGCGTTGGCGGATCTTGTGTGCGTCGATACGCTCCTGGTAGCTCTCGAAGCCGCCATCCTGCGGGGCTGGTGGCGTTTCCTTCGGCCAGCCACCGTCGATGGAATTGGGCTCGTAGGATGCGCGACCTTTGTGAACCACATGCTGATGCAAGGCGTCACGCTGGTTGTTGTGGTTAGGAGCGACGGGGCGGTTGACGGGGATCTGGTGGAAGTTGGGCCCGCCCAGGCGGCTAAGCTGCGTGTCGGTGTAGGAGAACAGCCGCCCCTGCAGCAAGGGGTCGTTGGTAAAGTCGATACCAGGCACGATATGACCCGGGCAGAACGCCACCTGTTCCACTTCAGCAAAGAAGTTGTCCGGGTTGCGATTCAGGATCATCTTGCCCAAAGGTGTAACCGGCACCAGTTCTTCCGGGATGATCTTGGTCGGGTCCAGCAGGTCGAAATCAAATTTGTGCTCGTCGGCTTCCGGCACAATCTGCACACCCAATTCCCATTCAGGGTAATCGCCCGTCTCGATAGACTCCCACAAGTCGCGACGCTGGAAATCAGCGTCCTTGCCTGCCAGCTTCTGCGCTTCGTCCCATAGCAAGGAGTGCACACCCTGGCGCGGCTTCCAGTGGAATTTGACGAAACTGGCTACGCCCTGGGCGTTGATCAGGCGGAAGGTATGCACCCCGAAACCTTCCATCATCCGCAAGCTGCGCGGGATAGCACGGTCCGACATCGCCCACATGACCATATGGGCCGACTCCGGTACCAGCGAGACGAAATCCCAAAAGGTGTCATGAGCCGAAGCGCCGGTCGGGATCTCGTTGTGCGGCTCTGGCTTTACGGCGTGGACGAAATCCGGGAATTTGATCGCATCCTGGATGAAAAACACCGGCATGTTGTTGCCCACCAGGTCGAAGTTGCCTTCATCGGTGTAGAACTTGACCGCAAAGCCCCTCACGTCACGCACGGTGTCGGCTGAGCCACGCGGGCCCTGTACCGTGGAAAATCGCACGAACACGGGCGTGATTTTCTCCGGGTCCTGCAGGAAGCCCGCCTTGGTCAGCTCTGCGTGGTTGCCATAGCTCTGGAAATAGCCATGTGCCCCCGTCCCTCGCGCATGCACGATGCGCTCAGGGATGCGTTCGTGGTCAAAGTGCGTGATCTTCTCGCGCATGATGAAATCTTCGAGAAGCGAGGGGCCTCGATCTCCGGCCTTCAGCGTGTTCTGGTTGTCAGCGATGCGCACCCCCTGGTTGGTGCGCAGCGCATGACCCGTCGCATCGCTACGGTCAGCCTCCAGGCTCTGTAACTTGGCGTTGGTGTTGGCCCGGTCCGGGGTCTGGGTGCCAGCGGCTTCGCTGTGCTTCGGCGCGTCCGTGTTCTTGCTGGGCATGGTCGGCTCTCCTCGTCAGTCTTCAGGCTTACCCGTTTCGGGCTTGTGCAAGTAGTGACCGGGAGGCTTTGCCGAGCGTTCAATCAGGATTACCGGTTGTCGCCATATGCCCGAAGGATTGGTGCATTACGAAATAAATGCTAAGAACAGCTATGGGAAAAGGCTAAAATGCGCGACCCCAGCCAACCGCTGACCCAAATTCCATGCGCCCCACAAGGTTCGCTACGTGATCGAGTTCCAACAGGTACACAAGACCTACCGCGTCGCCGGTAGGGAAATCCCCGCACTGAATCCGACCAGCCTGACCATCGAAGATGGCCAGGTGTTCGGCCTGATCGGCCATTCCGGCGCCGGCAAGAGCACCATGCTGCGCCTGATCAACCGCCTGGAAGAGCCTTCCGGCGGCAAGATCATCGTCGACGGCGAAGACGTTACCGCGTTCAACGCCAGCCAGCTGCGCGGTTTCCGCCAGCAGGTCGGGATGATTTTCCAGCACTTCAACCTGCTGGCCTCCAAGACCGTCGCCGACAACGTCGCCCTGCCACTGACCCTGGCCGGCGAGCTGTCGCGCAGCGAAATCGACAAGCGCGTGACCGAGCTGCTGGCCCGCGTCGGCCTTTCCGACCACGCCAGAAAGTACCCGGCGCAGCTGTCCGGTGGCCAGAAGCAGCGCGTCGGCATCGCCCGCGCCCTGTCCACCAACCCCAAGATCCTGCTGTGCGACGAGGCCACCAGCGCCCTCGACCCGCAAACCACCGCCTCGGTCCTGCAATTGCTGGCCGAAATCAACCGTGAGTTGAAGCTGACCATCGTGCTGATCACTCACGAAATGGACGTGATCCGCCGGGTCTGCGACCGCGTGGCAGTGATGGACGCCGGCCAGATCGTCGAGCAGGGCTCGGTGGCCGAGGTGTTCCTGCACCCGCAGCACCCCACCACCAAGCGCTTCGTCCAGGAAGACGAGCAGGTCGACGAAGGCGAGCAGCGGGACGACTTCGCCCATGTGCCGGGCCGTATCGTGCGCCTGACCTTCCAGGGCGACGCCACCTACGCGCCGCTGCTGGGCACCGTGGCCCGCGAAACCGGCGTGGACTACAGCATCCTCGCCGGGCGTATCGACCGCATCAAGGATGTCCCCTATGGCCAGCTCACCCTCGCCCTGATCGGCGGTGACATGGAAGCGGCGTTCGCCCGCTTCAAGGCAGCTGACGTACATATGGAGGTACTGCGTTGATGGACGCCCTGAATTTCTTTGCCAACGTCGACTGGGCCGAAATCTGGCTGGCCAGCGTCGACACCATGATCATGCTGTTCGGCTCGCTGTTCTTCACCGTGCTGCTCGGCCTGCCGCTGGGCGTGCTGCTGTTCCTGTGCGGGCCGAAACAGATGTTCGAGCAGAAGGGTGTGTATGCGCTGCTGTCGCTGATCGTCAACATCCTGCGCTCGCTGCCGTTCATCATCCTGCTGATCGTGATGATCCCGATCACCGTGCTGATCACCGGCACTTCGCTGGGCGTTGCCGGCGCCATTCCGCCGCTGGTGGTAGGTGCCACGCCGTTCTTCGCGCGCCTGGTGGAAACCGCCCTGCGTGAAGTGGACCGCGGCATCATCGAAGCCACCCAGTCGATGGGCGCCACCACCCGCCAGATCATCACCAGCGCACTGCTGCCGGAGGCCCGCCCGGGCATCTTCGCCGCCATTACCGTCACCGCCATCACCCTGGTGTCGTACACCGCCATGGCCGGTGTGGTCGGTGCCGGCGGCCTGGGCGACCTGGCTATCCGCTTCGGCTACCAGCGTTTCCAGACCGACGTGATGGTCGTCACCGTGGTGCTGTTGCTGGTACTGGTTCAAGTCCTGCAGAGCGTGGGCGACAAACTGGTCGTGCATTTTTCCCGTAAGTAACCCCAATGGGGTCGGCCCGGCCGACCCGTTCGGGGGCCGTCGCGGCCCTCACAAGGAGTGATCAATGAAGAAGCTGCTTGCTGTTGTCGCCGCTGTCGCGGCCTTCTCGGCCCACGCCGAGTCCCTGACCGTTGCTGCTACCCCGGTACCGCACGCCGAGATCCTCAACTTCGTCAAACCTGCACTGGCGAAAGAGGGCGTGGAGCTGAAGGTCAAGGAATTCACCGACTACATCCAGCCGAACGTGCAGGTGGCCGAAAAGCGCCTGGACGCCAACTTCTTCCAGCACCAGCCGTACCTGGATGAGTTCAACAAGGCCAAGGGCACCAACCTGGTGAGCGTTGCCGGCGTGCACATCGAACCGCTGGGCGTGTACTCGGCCAAGATCAAGAAGCTGGACGAGCTGTCCTCCGGCGCCACCGTGGTCATCCCCAACGACGCCACCAACGGCGGCCGCGCGCTGCTGCTGCTGGACAAGGCCGGCGTGATCAAGCTGAAGGACAACAAGAACATCCTGTCCACCGTGAAGGATGTTGCCGAGAACCCGAAAAGCCTGAAGTTCCGTGAGCTGGAAGCAGCCACCATCCCGCGCGTGCTGACCCAGGTCGATGCTGCCCTGATCAACACCAACTACGCGCTGGAAGCCAAGCTGAACCCGGAGAAAGACGCCCTGGTCATCGAAGGCAGCGACTCGCCTTACGTGAACATCCTGGTTGCCCGCCCGGACAACAAGGACTCGGACGCCATGAAAAAGCTGGCTGCTGCGCTGCACTCGCCTGAGGTGAAGCAGTTCATCAACGAGAAGTACAAAGGCGCTGTGGTTCCGGCGTTCTGATCCGAAATCCCCGGGGCCGCTTCGCGGCCCATTCGCGACGCAAGGCCGCTCCTACATGGGATCGCATTCCCCTGTAGGAGCGGCCTTGTGTCGCGATAGGCCTGCGCAGCAGGCCCAAAAATCTCAATCCCGCTTCACAAGCCCGGGCAACTGCGCCACCAGCTTCTGGTTGTTGAACGGCGCCCGAATGAACCCGCGCTGACGCCCATCCGGCCCCACAACCGCCAGGTTGCCGCTGTGATCCACGGTATACCCCGGCTTGCTGGTATCGGCCGGAATGAACGGAATGCTCAAGGCATTGGCCAGCTTCTGGGTATCCTCGATCGACCCCGCCACCCCGACGAAATCCTTGTCGAAATAACCCAGGTACTGCTTCAGCTGGTTCGGCGTGTCGCGGTTCGGGTCAACACTCACCAGCACCACCTGCAGCCGGTCGACGGCCTCCTTGGGCAGCTCGCTCTTCACCTGGCGCAGCTGGGCCAGGGTGGTCGGGCAGATGTCCGGGCAGTAGGTGTAGCCGAAGAACAGCAGCGACCATTTGCCCTTCAGGTCATCCAGTTGCACCGGCTGGCCGTCCTGGTTGGTCATGGTCACATCGGCCACGGTACGGCTCTGCGGCAGCAGGATGATGCCGGCATCGATCAGCTCGGTGGGGTTGGGCTGGTCGCGGCCATTGAGCACCTTGTTGACGGTCAGGCCCAGGATCAACGCGACCAGGGCAACGAGGATGAAGACGGTTTTCTGGGTTCGGGTCATAGGTTCAGCAACAGGTAGTGGTCGAGGAGCAACGCGATGAACAGCGCGAACAGGTAGCCGATAGAGTACTTGAAGGTGCCGATCGCTGCGTGCGGCCGGCTGCCACGGTACAACACCCAGGCCCATTGCAGGAAGCGCAGGCCCAGCACCAGGGCGCAGGCCAGGTACAGCGGGCCGCTCATGTGGATGGCGTACGGCAGCAGGCTTACCGCCAGCAATACCAGGGTGTACAGCAGGATATGCAGCTTGGTGTAGCGCTCGCCGTGGGTCACCGGCAGCATCGGGATATCGGCCTTGGCGTATTCCTCCTTGCGGTGGATGGCCAAGGCCCAGAAGTGTGGTGGGGTCCAGGCGAAGATGATCAGCACCAGCAACAGGGGCTCGGCGCTGACATGGCCGCTGACCGCCACCCAGCCCAGCAACGGCGGGGCGGCGCCAGCCAAGCCACCGATGACGATGTTCTGCGGCGTGGCGCGCTTGAGAAAGCCGGTGTAGAGCACCGCATAGCCGAGCAGGGAAGCCAGTGTCAGCCAGGCTGTGAGGGCGTTGGTGAACACCAGCAGCAGGGCCATGCCAAGTAGCGCCAGCGCCAGGGCGAACAGCAGCGCCGGCAGCGGCTCGACCCGGCCTTGGGCCAGCGGCCGCTTGTGGGTACGCGCCATCAGCGCGTCAATGCGCCGGTCCACCACATGGTTGACCACCGCCGCGCCGCCTGCACAAAAGCCGATGCCCAGGTTGCCGAACAGCAGCACGCTCCAGCTGACCCCCGCACGGGTGGCAAGGAACATACCCGCCAGCGAGGTGATCAGCATCAGCACCACCACCTTGGGCTTGGTCAGCTCCAGGTAATCACGCCAACTGGCCCTCTGTGTGCTCAGAAGCGTCGCCACGAATCATTCCTCATGTGGTGGGAAATGCCCACGCCAGCCACGGGCCGCAGGCGCCAGCCATGGCCGACACCCACGCGAACCTTGTCGACCACACGGATGCGGTAGTTCACCAGCACCATGCTCAGCAGCAACAGCGCCCCACCAGCGTTGTGCGCCACGGCTACGGCCAGCGGCAGGTGCAGCAGCACATTGCTGATGCCCAGGCCGACTTGCACCACCAGCGCCAGCAGCACCAGCCGCGCCAGGCCAGGGAGGCCGCAGCGGTGCAGCTTCCAGCTGAGCATCAGCAGCACGCAGGTCACCAGCAATGCGCCCAGGCGGTGGCTGATGTGAATGGCCGTGCGCGCATCACTGTCCAGCTGCCCGCCCAGGTAATTGGGCCCGACGTGCTGGGTCAGGTGGAACCCGTTGCTGAAGTCCGCCGCCGGCCACCACTGGCCGTGGCAGGTGGGCAGGTCGATGCAGGCGACGGCCGCGTAGTTGGCACTGACCCAGCCGCCCAGGGAGATCTGGCCGATCACCACCAGCAAGGCCAGCGCGGCGATCCGGCGCAGGCTCAATGGCAGCTTTGGCAAGGGCGCAAAGGCCCGCGACAGACGCAGGGACAACAGGAACAACAAACTCAGGGTAGTGAAGCCGCCGAGTAGATGCGCGGTGACCACCTGCGGCCACAGCTTGAGGGTGACCGTCCACATGCCGAAGGCTGCCTGGGCCAGCACCACGCCCAGCAGCAGCAAGGGCAGGCGGTAAGGCTGGCCATCGCGGGCATGCCGGCGCAGCGCCTGCAAGGCGAGCAGGGCGATCACCATCGCCAGGGTGCCGGCGAAGTAGCGGTGGACCATCTCGGCCCAGCCCTTGGCGGCTTCCACCGGGTGTTCGGGGAAATGCAGCTCGGCATGAGCCAGCTGCGCTTCGCTCTTGGGCACGCTGATGAAGCCGTAGCAACCCGGCCAGTCCGGGCAGCCGAGGCCGGCGTGGGTCAGGCGGGTATAGGCACCGAGCAGGACGACCAGCAGTGCCAGCAAGGTGGCGAACACAGCAAGGCGGAATCCGGGTCTGGCCATGGCAGGCTCCTAGCCGATGTTGGACAGCTTGAGCAGGTGGCGCAGGTCGTCCAGCACATGCTTGCCGTTGACCTTGGCGTCGTAGCGCAGCACCAGATTGCCGTGTGGGTCAACGATCCACAGCTGCGGGCCGGCCTCGCCGACCTTTTGCAGGTAGCGTTGCGCATCCAGCGGGTAACGCTGCAACTGTGGGTATTCGCGGCCGAGCAACGCCTGGTAATCGGCACTTGCCGGCTGGGCGGCCGCCAGGGCATGGCTGGCACGGCTGGCATCACGGCCCAGGCCGACCTGGATCTGCCGGGCCAGGTACACCAGCCGCTGGCAATCCTCGGCACAGGCTGTGGGTGTGCTCACCAGCAGCTGCCAGCGCTCGTCCTGGCCCGCCACGCCGATATCGGAAAGGCTCTCACCGTTGCCGATCATCACGCCGTGGTAGCTGCGGCCGTCCGGCACCCAGAACTTGAGCTTGTACATGCTGGTAGCCAGAACCATCGGCCCGAGCACCACCAGCAGAATCAACAGCAGCTGCAAACGCCCGCGGGTTCTGGGTTTGCTACGTTCAGGCACTTCCAGTGGAGTGGCGGTGGCCATGGCGTTTCTCCTTGTTGTGGTGCCAGCCGAAGTAGAGGTAGAGCAGTACCAAAGTGGTTGCCAGGGCAAACCACTGCACGGCGTAACCCAGGTGTTTTTCCGGGCCCATGGCAACGACCGGCCAGTCCAGGCGATAGGTCGCCGGGCCGGGTTCCAGGCGCAGCTCATGGGCGAAGCCTTCGCGATCGAGCTGTTGCCATAGCTGCGCGGCATCCACGGCAGTCAGCAGGTGCGGCCATTGGCCGCCTGCAGGGTCGGGGTGCAGCTGGAACGTGCTGCCAGGCGCGACATACACCGAAGCGTCCAGCGCCAACGCCTGGGCAGGGGTATCGAAATGCACCGGCACGCGGCGGTCCGGCCAGGGCAGCCAGCCGCGATTGACCAGCAGCCACACGCCGCTGGCCTGATCATGGAAGGGTTGCAGCAGCTCGACACCGGCCTGGCCATCACGCATGCGGTTGTCCAGCAGCAGGCTGTGCTCGGCGTCGAAGCGGCCATAGAGATGCACGCGGCGGAAGGCATTGTCCTGGTTCGCTGTCAGCTGGGCCGTGGCCACGGGCGCTTCGACCCGCCGCTCGGCATAGGCGGCCAGCAGCACGCGCTTTTCCTCGGCACGGCCGAGTTGCCAGCAGCCAAGCGCGATCAGCCCCGGCAGCAGCGCAAGCACCACCAGGGTTGGTACCCAGCCCGGACGAAACGGCCTCATCGGAGCCTCGTCGGGCCGATCGCTATACTTATCCACATCACCGCATCCCCCCGGAGTATCGCCATGCTCAAGGCCGCGATTGTCCTGATGCTGTTGGCCACGATTGCCAGCCTGTTCAGCGGCCTGGTGTTTCTGGTCAAGGACGATGAAAGCTCGACCCGTTTACTGAAAGCGCTGACCGTACGGGTGACCCTGGCGGCGCTGACCATCGGCCTTGTCGCCTGGGGCTTCATTAGTGGTCAGCTCGTATCTCACGCCCCCTTCTGATACCTGAACCTTGCGCGTTTCCTTGTAGGAGCGGCCTTGCGTCGCGATGGGCCGCAAAGCGGCCCCAAAACCTGCAACCTGATTCACCTGGCAGAGCGCCTTGGCTGCTTTGGGGCCGCTACGCGCCCCATCGCGACACAAGGCCGCTCCTACAAGGGTTCGCAGTCGGCTGTCAGAGTACGTAGACAAAGATGAACAACCCCACCCACACCACATCGACGAAGTGCCAGTACCAACTGGCCGCCTCGAAACCAAAGTGTTTCTCCGGGTTGAAATGCCCGCGCAAGATGCGCACGAACATCACGATCAGGATGATCGTGCCCAACGTCACGTGGGCGCCGTGGAAGCCGGTGAGCATGAAGAACGTCGCGCCGTAGATGCCCGACCCCAGCGTCAGCCCCAACTTGGTATAGGCCTCGTGGTACTCGTAGGCCTGCAACGCGATGAAGCTGGCGCCCAGGACGATGGTCAGCGCCATCCAGAATTTCAGCGGGCCACGGTGGTCGCGACGCAGGGCATGGTGGGCGATGGTGATGGTCACGCTGGAGCTGACCAGCAAGATGGTGTTGATCAGCGGCAGGTGCCACGGGTCGATCACTTCCTTGGGCGGCGGGAACAGTTTCGGGTCGGGCGTGTGCAGCAGCGGCCAGGTGAATTCGAAGGTCGGCCACAACATGTGCGCAACACCCTTGGCCCCTTCACCGCCCAGCCACGGCCCGGCCAGCACGCGCACGTAGAACAGCGCACCGAAGAAGGCCAGGAAGAACATCACCTCGGAGAAAATGAACCAGCTCATGCCCCAGCGGAACGAGCGGTCCAGTTGCGGGCTGTACAACCCCGCGCGGCTCTCCCGCACCACCGAACCGAACCAGCCGAACAGCATGTAGGCCAGGAACAACGCGCCGATGAAGAAGATCAGCGGCCCGTGCGACTCGGGGTGGCCGGCCTTCATGTCGTTGAACCAGGTACCCAGGCCGAACACCGTGATGAACATGCCGATGGTGGCGATGATCGGCCACTTGCTCTGCGCCGGAACGTAGTAGTGCTCATGACTTGCCATTGCTGTTCTCCTTCCCTTAACGGGCGCCCTGGACGTCCTGGGCCGCGACATGCGCGACCGGCGGGTGGCGAGCGGTGATGTCGAACAAGGTGTAGGCCAGTGTCAGGTGCTTCACGCTGGCCGGCAGGTCGCGGTCGACGATGAAGCGCACCGGCATCTCGATGCGTTCGCCGGGCTGCAGCACCTGCTGGGTGAAGCAGAAGCACTCGGTCTTGTGGAAGTACGCCGCGGCCTCGGCGGGGGTGATGCTGGGGATGGCTTGCGCACTCATCGGCCGATCGGTCGGGTTGTGGGCGATGAAGATCATCTGGTTCACCGCACCGGGGTTGACCTCCAATTGGTCGGCGGTGGAGTAGAAGTCCCAGACCATGTCGCTGGCATTGGTCGACATGAACTGCACCCGCACCGAACGCGTCGGGTCGCTGACCTGGCTGCCTTCGTACTGCCCTCCGGTCTTGCCGTTGATGCCGAAGGCCTTGCACATCACGTCATAGATAGGCACCAGGGCGAAGCCGAAGGCGAACATCACCACCGTCAGCATCAACAGGCGCAACACCAGGCGTTTCAGCGAAAGGCCGTTCATGGCACGGTTCCTATTTCACTTCCGGTGGCGTCTGGAAGGTGTGGTAGGGCGCAGGCGAAGGGATCGACCACTCCAGGCCCTCGGCGCCATCCCATGGCTTGGCCGGTGCCGGCGCGCCGCCGCGGATGCACTTGATGACGATGAACAGGAAGAAGATCTGCGTGGCGCCGAACATGAACGCGCCGATCGAGGACACCATATTGAAGTCGGCGAACTGCAGGTTGTAGTCGGGGATCCGCCGTGGCATGCCGGCCAGCCCCACGAAGTGCATGGGGAAGAAGGCCATGTTCATGCCGATGAACGATAGCCAGAAGTGCAGCTTGCCGAGGGTTTCGTCATACATGTGGCCGGTCCATTTCGGCAGCCAGTAGTAGGCCGAGGCGAAGATGCCGAAGATAGCCCCAGGCACCAGCACATAGTGGAAGTGCGCCACCACGAAGTAGGTGTCGTGGTACTGGAAGTCCGCCGGGGCGATGGCGAGCATCAGCCCGCTGAAACCGCCGATGGTGAACAGGATGACGAAGGCGATGGCGAACAGCATCGGCGTTTCGAAGGTCAACGAGCCTTCCCACATGGTGCTGACCCAGTTGAACACCTTCACCCCGGTAGGCACGGCGATCAGCATGGTGGCGTACATGAAGAACAGCTCGCCGACCACGGGAATACCGACCACGAACATGTGGTGGGCCCAGACGATGAACGACAGGAAGGCGATGGCGCCGGTGGCGTACACCATCGAGGTGTAGCCGAACAGCGGCTTGCGCGAGAACGCCGGGATGATCGAGCTGACCGCGCCGAAGGCCGGCAGGATCATGATGTACACCTCAGGGTGGCCGAAGAACCAGAACACGTGCTGGAACAGCACCGGGTCACCACCGCCGGCGGCACTGAAGAAGCTGGTACCGAAGTGGATGTCCATCAGCATCATGGTCACGACGCCGGCCAGCACCGGCATCACCGCAATCAGCAGGAATGCGGTAATCAGCCAGGTCCAGACGAACAGTGGCATCTTCATCAGGGTCATGCCCGGGGCGCGCAGGTTGAGGATGGTGGCGATCACGTTGATCGCGCCCATGATCGAGCTGATGCCCATCAGGTGGATGGCAAAGATGAAGAAGGTGACGCTGGCCGGCGCGTAGGTGGTGGACAGTGGGGCGTAGAAGGTCCAGCCGAAGTTGGGCCCGCCGCCCGGGCTGAACAGGGTCGAGACCAGCAGCAGGAAAGCCGCCGGCAGCAGCCAGAAGCTGAAGTTGTTCATCCGCGGCAGGGCCATGTCGGGCGCGCCGATCATCAGCGGGATCATCCAGTTGGCCAGGCCGACGAAGGCCGGCATCACCGCACCGAACACCATGATCAGGCCGTGCATGGTGGTCATCTGGTTGAAGAACTCCGGCTGGACGATCTGCAGGCCGGGCTGGAACAGCTCGGCGCGGATCACCATGGCGAACGAGCCGCCGAGCAGGAACATGATGAAGCTGAACCACAGGTACATCGTGCCGATGTCCTTGTGGTTGGTGGTCAGCACCCAGCGCATCAGGCCCTTGGCCGGGCCGTGCGCATGGTCATGGCCGTGGGCGTGGTCGTCGATCACTGCACTCATGTCCTGTCTCCTGCAATCCATTGATTGCCGCGAGTAACCCGGTTCATTGCGCTTCTGCCTGCTTCAGCGCCAGCACGTCCTTCGGCGTGACCATGTCACCCTTGTTGTTGCCCCAGGCGTTGCGCTCGTAGGTGACCACGGCGGCGATGTCGACTTCCGAGAGCTGCTTGCCGAACGCGGCCATGGCAGTGCCGGGCTTGCCGTGGAAGACGATGCCCAGGTGGGCTTCCTTCGGCCCGGTGGCGATCTTCGAGCCCTTGAGCGCCGGGAACATCGGCGGCAGGCCCTGGCCTTCGGCCTGGTGACAGGCCACGCAGGTGGTGTGGTAGATCTTGTCACCACGTTCCACCAGCTCCTCCAGGGTCCATTCCTTGCTGGTCAGCTCCTTGAGCTTGGCAGCTTCGGCCTTGCGCTCGCCCAGCCAGGTGTCGTAGTCGGCCTTGGACTTGACCTCGACCACCACCGGCATGAAGCCGTGGTCCTTGCCGCACAGCTCGGTGCACTGGCCGCGGTAGATGCCGGGCTTCTCGATACGGGTCCAGGCTTCGTTGACGAAGCCGGGGATGGCATCACGCTTGACCGCGAAGGCCGGCACCCACCAGGAGTGGATGACGTCGGCAGCAGTCACCAGGAAACGCACCTTGGCGCCCACCGGCAGCACCAGCGGCTGGTCGACTTCGAGCAGGTAGTGCTCGTCCTTGGGTGCCTTGTTGTGGATCTGCTCAGTGGGGGTGGCCAGGTTGCTGAAGAACTCCACGTCCTGGCCCAGGTATTTGTAGTGCCACTTCCACTGGTAGCCGGTAACCTGGATATCGATGTCCGACTCGCTGGCATCGTAGATGTCGATCAGGGTCTTGGTGGCCGGGATGGCCATGGCCACCAGGATCAGGAAGGGGACCACGGTCCAGAGGATTTCCACCCAGGTGTGCTCGTGGAAATGCGCAGCCTGCTGGCCGGTGGAACGGCGGTGGATGACCATGGACCAGAACATCGCGCCAAAGACAACGATGCCGATGATCACGCAGATCCAGAAGATGGTCATGTGCAGGTCGAAGACGGCGTTGGAGACTTCCGTCGCCCCTGGGTGCATGTTCACGGTCCAGGCGGCGTTCGCCTGACCAAAAACCGACCACAACAGGAGGCCCATCCAGACATGTGGATGTCGCATCATTGCGGGTTCCCCTTCTCGTTCTTGTAGTCCCGGAGGCGTGGCCTGCGGCAAGAGGGAACGGTGGTCAAGACTGCCTGGCTTCGACGACCGAGCCCCTGCTAAAAGCAGTTGGGCCTCATCAACGAATCACGTTCACCGGGAGTATAGACAGCGACCAACGGCACGCAACGAAGGCCGTGAAATGAACTTCATGAAAGGGCCGAACGCCCCGAAAACCGCGCGCTTGATAGGGTATGGCGCAATAATGGCATTTCGATATGCCTGAGCATGCACACGTTTGCGCGACTTATAACAAATACGTCTTAGGTATTCTGTATACCGAGCTAATTTAGTGTCTTCCGTTTGAAACGTAATGTCCCTGGAGTTGTCATGAACATCGCTGCTGTACGCGAGCAGGTAAGCCAAGCCCATCAACACGAAGGCCAGACCGGCCAACTGAAAAAGCGTCTCGAGCTGCAACTGCCCCACCTGCACCCCTCGATCCAACTGCCTGAGCAGGACGCCCAGGGTACTTTGGCGCGCTTCGTCAGCGCCTACATCGAACAGGTTCCGGAACTGCTGGAGGCGGCCCATGAGGTCGCCCGCGAGGCCGGGATCGAATCGCAGATCAAACCTGTACTGAAAATCGCCGAAGCCTATTTCCTGCAGCCGCCCAGCGTAATGCAAGGGCATGTGGGCCTGGACTGCCTGCTGGATGAGGCCTACTTGGCGCACCGCCTGGTGGAAGAGGTAAACGACCTGTACATCCGTCACTTCCAGCAGCCGCTGATCCCGGTCGACACCACCGTCGCCAACCTGATTGCCCACCAGTTGATTGGCGAGACGTTTGCCAACCAGCTGGATGAAGTGGTGCACCACTCGGTGGACGAAATGTTGGATGATGAAAGCTTCGCGGTGGAATCGGTGGAAGCCTACCGCGAGAAATTGAGCAGCCCGGAAACAGGCGCGGCGTGGAAGCGCTGGCCGTGCCTGTCACGGCAGCTAGGGGTGGAGCTGGGCCAGCCGGCCTGAGGTTCCTGGCCCGGCCTCTTCGCGGGCACGCCCGCTCCCACAGGGAAAGCACATGCCTTGATGACTGTGGATTACCTGTGGGAGCGGGCGTGCCCGCGAAAGGGCCGGCTCATGCAGCAAAGATTCCGGCTCTAGGCCCCAACCCCGGCGGTAGTCCGCATCCGCCCCTCGATCCGCCGCTTCAAGCGCCGCTGCTCGATCAGCAACCGCGACCCATTGGCCGAATTACTGCGTCCCCAATCTTCAAGCAGCTCAAGGCACGAGTGGTCGATATAGCTGAGGTTACCCAACGGCACATGCAGCGTGGTCCCCGCCGGCACGCTATCCAGCACCTGGGTCAGCGCCGGCACCTTGAGGAAGGTGGCCGCGCCACTAAGCCGCAATTCCATGTGCCCAGCCTTCTCCAGGCTGACCAGGTTGATCTTCAACCGCGCCGCCTTCAGTGCCAGCTTCAGCAAGGTCAGGGCAAAGCCCAGCAATACGCCAGTCAGCAGGTCGGTAAAGATGATCGCCAGCGCCGTCGCCGCGTAGGTGAACATCGGCATGCGGCCATAGCGGCCCAGCCCACGAAACGCCTTGAAATCCACCAGCTTGACCCCGGTAAACACCAGCACACCCGCCAGGCTCGCCACCGGGATCTGCTGCAGCACGCTGCTCAGCGCCACCACGAACGCCAGCAGCCACAGGCCATGGAAGATCGCCGAAGCCCGGGTCTGCGCACCCGCCTGCACATTGGCCGAGCTACGTACGATCACCCCGGTCATCGGCAACGCGCCGAGCACCCCGCACAGCATGTTGCCGATGCCCTGGGCCGACAGCTCACGGTCGAAGTCCGAACGCTGGCCGCTGTGCATGCGGTCAACCGCTGCAGCCGACAACAAGGTTTCGGCACTGGCGATGAAGGCCAGGGCAAAAGCGGCGACCAACAGGGTAGGGTCAGCCAGTTGCATCAGGTCACCAGGGCGGATCCAGTCGATGGCCTCGGACAGGTCGGCCGGCACCTGTACGCGGTTCACCGGCAAGGCCAGCCACATGCTGATGGCCGTCATGGCCGACACGCCCAGCAGGGCACCCGGGACGAAGCGCAGCCGCTGCGGCCGCAGGCGCTCCCAGCCCCACATGATGGCGATGGTGCCCAGGCCCAGCGCACCAGCCATCCAACCGGAGCCGGCGCTTTCCTGTGGCAGGGCCGCGGCCACGGTCGCCGGGAACTCCAGCAGGTTCTGCATGCCGGATGGTTGCGGCGCGGTGTCGAACATCACATGCACCTGCGACAGCACGATCAGCACGCCAATCCCCGCCAGCATGCCGTACACCACCGCCGGCGCGGTAACCCGGAACCAACAGCCCAGGCGCAGGCGCCCGGCCAGCAACTGCAGCAGGCCGGCCAGCAGCAGGATCGGCCCGAGCATGGCCATGCCATGTTGGCGTACCAGCTCGAACACCAATACCGCCAGGCCGGCGGCCGGGCCACTGACCTGCAGCGGCGAACCGGCGAGGAAACCTACGACAATGCCGCCGATAATGCCGGTAATCAGGCCTTTGGCCGGCGGCATGCCCGAGGCGATCGCAATGCCCATGCACAACGGCAGGGCCACCAGGAAGACCACCACCGACGCCAGCAACTCACGCGGCAGGGCCGCTTTCAACTGTGTAATGTTCACCGTGTTTCTCCTTTCTCTGTCACACAGCCATTCCGCTGGCCGTGGGCACGTTTGCCCCTGACGAGCGCGCAGGCGCGGGCCGCCAGCGGGCGTGCCGGCAGGCAGTCAGGGAATTCAAGGCAGCCGAAGGCCGCGCCACACCCCTGCAGGGTGCAGCCGGCTATCAAGGTTCAAGCGGGTGGATGGGTCGCTTAGTAGCGGCCTCTCGGAGTAGCGCAGGGGACCGGCTCGCCAGCAGCCAGGGGCAGGAAGGTGTCGCTGGCGGCGTCGTAGGCTTCGATCTTGCTGGTCTCGATGTCGTAAACCCAGCCATGGATGTACAGCTCACCGGCTGCCAGGCGCGAAGCCACCGAAGGGTGGGTGCGCAGGTGATGCAGCTGGGCGATGACGTTTTCCTTGGTCAGCACTTGCATGGTTTCGTGTTCGCTGCCGCACGAGCAGTTGTTCTCGACCACGGTGCGGGCCACTTCGGCGTGGCGCAACCAGGCGGACACGGTCGGCATCTTGGTCAGCGATTGCGGGTTGAGCACGGCACGCATGGCGCCGCAGTCGGAGTGGCCGCAGACGATGATGTGATGCACTTTCAACGCCAGTACGGCGTATTCGATGGCGCTGGAAACGCCGCCGTTCATCTGGCCATAAGGTGGTACCACGTTACCGACGTTACGGGTCACGAACAGGTCGCCAGGCGAACTCTGGGTGATCAGCTCGGGAACGATGCGCGAGTCGGCGCAGGTGATGAACATGGCACGCGGGGTTTGCGCGGTGGCGAGCTTCTTGAACAGCTCTTGCTGCTCGGGGAAAACGTCATGGTGAAAACGCAGGAAGCCGTCGACGATGTGCTTCAGGGCGGCATCGGCGCTCTCCGCGGGGACCTGCGGTACGACCTTGGATGGGTCCTTGACGGGCATGATTCATCCTCTTGACGGTGTGTAGGTAAATCCATTTTACCGGTGAAAGATTCTGGCTATGCAGGGATTTAGATGACACGCACGGGCCATAGATCACAGTCGGTGAAGACTGATTTCCTACGCTAGCGGGGAAAACTTAACTGAAACTTAATTCGAAGGCTCTAGAACGGGTGTTCCAGATAGGAAAGGCGGGTATTGGATAATAGCAAAAAAACATCAACTGCCAAGAGCCATTACTGCAATTATCAACTTTAATTAGTTGCATTGAGGGCTGGCAATGCGCCACATGCAGACACCCGGAACCTGCGCAGAACCTGTGGGAGCGGGCGTGCCCGCGAAGGAGGCAACTCGGTACATGGCACCGGCTGCGCCGGTGTTCGCGGGCGCGCCCGCTCCCACAAAGGCCGTGCTCTGCTCAAGCATCAGAACAACGCCATCTGCCCTCCCGGCGGGCAAAACGCCGAGCAATCCAGCGCCTGCGCTTCTCGCCCCTCGAACTCCAGCCGCTTCATGGCCTTGGCAAAGCGCTGCGCCAGCAACTCGGCAAACACGCCTTCACCGCGCATGCGCGCACCAAACCGGCTGTCATACAGTTCGCCGCCGCGGCTCTGGCGGATCAGGCTCAATACATGCGCCGCCCGCTGGGGGTAATGGTCCTGCAGCCATTGCTCGAACAACGGTGCCACTTCCAGCGGCAGGCGCAACATCATGTAGGCTGCGCTCTGTGCACCTGCCTCCCTCGCCGCCTCCAGCAGTCGCTCCAGTTCGCTGTCGTTGATCATCGGAATCATCGGCGAACACAGCACGCCCACCGGCACTCCCGCTTCGCGCAATACGCGGATCGCCCGCAAGCGCGCCTTGGGTGACGCCGCACGCGGTTCCAGCACCCGTTTCAGGTTATCGTCCAGCGTGGTCAGGCTGATCATCACCCGTACCAGGCGCTGGCGAGCCATCTCGGCCAGCAGGTCGAGGTCGCGCAGCACCAGCGCTCCCTTGGTGACGATGGTCACCGGGTGGCGAAAACGCAGCAGCACTTCGAGCAGGCGCCGGGTCAGCAGTTGTTCACGTTCGATCGGCTGGTACGGGTCGGTATTGGAACCCAGGTTGATCGGCGCGCACACGTAACCCGGTTTGCTCAACTGCTGCGCGAGCACCTCGGCGGCGTTGGTCTTGGCAATCAGCTTGGTCTCGAAATCCAGGCCGGGGGAAAGGTCCCAGTAGGCGTGGGAAGGGCGGGCATAGCAGTAGATGCAACCGTGCTCGCAGCCACGGTAAGGGTTGATGGAGCGGTCGAAGGGCAGGTCGGGCGAGGTGTTGCGGCTGATCACCGACTTGGCCGTCTCTACCCGCACCTCGGTGCCCTGGGTTTGCGGCACCTCCTGGTACCAGCCGTCATCCTCCGCCACCGAATGGCTGGGGGCAAAGCGGTTGTGCGGATTGTTCGCCGTGCCACGGCCCTTTTGCGGTGCTGGAGGAATCATGGCCTACCCCATATACTGTATTCATATACAGTATATTGCCTGCCTGATTCTTTCCAGCACCTCCGGTCAGCGCACCTTCACTTCAGGCCATGCCAACGTAGAAAGGGCAGCTGGCTCGACTGCCGGCCGAGGAACAGCTCGATATCTTCACGCAACGGTCGCGATGCCCCTGGGGCAAGCAATGTCTCCTGCAGCGTCCGGCCTCTATTCCGGTCCAGCAGGCCTTGGGCCTCGAAGCGGGTGAACAGGTCGAAGGCGTGCACGTCCGACCACAGATAGGCGTAATAACCGGCATCGTAGCCGTTTACCAGATGGTCGAAGGCATGCGCCGGGTGCTCGAAATCGGCCAAGGGCCAGTAGCCACAAAGCTCACGGGCATCGCCCAGGCGCTGCTCGAGGGATCGGCCATCGTTGGGTGTGCCATGAAGGTCCAGGTCGAACAGCGCCATGCTCAGGTCGCGCGCGGTTTCCTCCACACCTTGCTGCCGCAAGCGGCGCAGGCATTCATCGACCCGGGCCCGGGAAAGTTTGCTGCCATCCTGAAGTGGCGAAGAGATCGCCACCAGGTAATCCGCGTCCCAAACCCAGCGCTCAAACAGCTTGCCGAACAGTTCCACGCCATCGGTACCGAGTTCGGTGACGTTGGACATCACGTGGTTGGTCGTGCGCACCAGCAAATGGTGCAGGGCATGGCCAAATTCATGGAATAGCTTGCGCAGTGACAGATGGTCCAGCAACGGCTGGCTACCCGGCAGCGCTGCAGGCACGTCGCTGTAGACCACCACCGAGGCCGCCTGGAAGATGCCCTCGGCATCGACCCGACGATTGCGAATGTAGGTGGTGAACACCGAGTCAGGTTGCTTGCCGGCATGCTGTACGGCGTCCAGGTACAGGAAACCGATCAAGGCGTTGTCCTGCCACACCTCGAACGGTTGCACGCTGTCATCCCAGGTTGCCAGCGGCTTGGCCAGCAGCGTTAAACCAAACAGTTCTTCCGCCAACTGCTGCAATGCGCTGACCACGGCATTCAGCGGGAAGTGTTCGCGCAAGGCTTCGGTGGAAAGCACCTCGCGCGACGAGGCCTGCAGGTAGGCAATGTCCCAGGGTTGGACATTCCCCAGCCCTTTGGCTGAGGCCTGATGCTGCATATCTGCACGCCACTGCAGCACCGCCGGCCGCACATGGTCGGCCAGGTCATGAAGAAAGCCGCGCACCTGGGCAACCGAACCTGCGCTCTTCATCTGCAGGCTCTGCTCCAGATGGCTGGCAAAGCCGAGCAGGTGGGCCTTTTCTTCCAGCAGCCTCGCCAGTTGCTCCAGGTGCGAGCGATTATCCTGCTGTTGGTCAAGGCCGACGCCTCGGGTGTTATAAGCCCGGTACACGCGCTCGCGCAGCTGCCTGTTGTCAGCATGTTTGAGCACGGCGTCGGTGGTCACGCTTTCACACGCAATCAACCACCCCGGCTCACCCGCCTCCTGTGCCCTTGTAGCTAGCTCGTCACGAATGCGTTGAGGTACACCGCTCAGTTCAGATTCATCCGTGATGCTCAGCCCTGGCCGGTTGATGTTGCTGCGAAACGCCTCCCGCGCAGCGCCAATCTGTTTCAGCAGTTCAGCCAGGCGCAGCTTGCCTGCGGGGTCGAGCGATGCGCCACTGGAGGCGAACTTGTGCAGATGCCAGCGCAACGTAGCGCGTTTCTGGGCATCCAGCTGCTTGCCGATGTCGCTGTTGGCCAAGCGCTCATACAGGGCCTGCAGTGCGGAGTTGGTGAATTTCTGTTCGAACCGCTCCGTAGCCTTGGCGAAGAAGTCGGAAATGGCACCAGCCCAGGCTTCATCCCGACCAACCAATGGCGAGGCGGCATACAACACCGTCAGAAGCTGACTATCCAGCCCGTCCACCGCCAGCACCATGTCATCCCAGGTTGGCAGTGCCTGCTGGTCGCGGATGATGCGTTCGATGCCTTGCTCGTGCGCCAACAGCACGTGGTCGAAGGCAACTTGCATGTTTTGAAGCGTGATCGACGGATAATCGACGGGGATATGGCTATCTTGCAGAAGTGGGTTATCCATGGTGCAACACCTCGCTCGTAGGGAAGAGCAGGTGAGCTTGCATGGCCAGCGTGCGGCAGGTGGCCTGATTATCTACCACCCGGGCATGCCGGCCCGGGCACGGCGCCCGGGCGGCACGACGGCTTTATTCAGCCGGTTTCTTCAGCTTCGGGTTGGGGAAGAACTGCACCGTCTGTACCTTGGCCGGCGCGGCTTTCGGCTCCAGATGGTTGACCCGGGTGCCGAGTTCCTTCGGCACCGACAAGCCCTGCTCGTTGAGGGTGTCGGTAAAGCCGCAGGCCACGCACTCGCGGTGCGGTACGCCGTCTTCGTTCCACATCATCAACTTGTCGGTCTCGCTGCACACCGGGCATACCGCCCCGGCAATGAAGCGTTTCTTGGTCTTGTTCACGGCTACCTCGCTCATGCTGCAGCGTCCTCGCTCAGGCCACTATGGCGCAGCAAGGCATCGATGGAAGGCTCACGGCCACGGAAGTCGACGAACAGCTCCATCGGCTCGCGCGAACCACCGCGTGCCAGGATAGCCTCGCGGAAGGCACGGCCGGTTTCGGCATTCAGCACGCCTTCTTCCTCGAAGCGCGAGAAGGCGTCGGCCGACAGCACTTCGGCCCACTTGTAGCTGTAGTAGCCCGCGGCATAACCACCAGCGAAGATGTGCGCAAAGCTGTTGGGGAAGCGGTTGTACGCCGGTGGGCGCATGACCGACACCTCGTCGCGCACGCCTTCGAGCACCTGCAGCACGCTGCGGCCGTCGCCATGGGTGGCATGCAGCTCGAAGTCGAACAGCGAGAACTCCAGCTGGCGCACCATCATCATGCCCGACTGGAAGTTCTTCGCCGCCAGCATCTTGTCCAGCAGGTCCTGGGGCAGGGCAGCACCGGTTTCGTAATGGCCGGAGATCAGCGCCAGGCCTTCCGGCTCCCAGCACCAGTTTTCCATGAACTGGCTCGGCAGTTCGACTGCGTCCCAGGCCACACCGTTGATGCCGGAAACACCGGCGTGCTCGATGCGGGTCAGCATGTGGTGCAGACCGTGGCCGAACTCGTGGAACAGCGTGGTGACTTCATCGTGGGTCAGCAGCGCAGGCTTGCCAGGTGCTGCCGGGGTGAAGTTGCACACCAGATTGGCGACCGGGCTCTGCAGCTCACCGCCAGCCGTGCGGCGACGGTCGCGGGCGCCGTCCATCCAGGCACCGCCACGCTTGTTGGCGCGGGCGTAGAGGTCGAAGAAGAAGCGGCCGACGTGCTGGCCGTTTTCCTTGATCTCGAACAGGCGTACGTCCGGGTGCCAGCTGTCGAAGCCCTTGAGTTCAGCGATTTCGATGCCGTAAAGGCGCTGGACGATGCTGAACAGGCCGCTGAGTACCTTGTCGATCGGGAAGTAGGCGCGCAGGGTTTCCTGCGACACGCTGTAACGCTGCTCGCGCAGCTTCTCGCCGAAATAACCGGCGTCCCAGCTGGCCAGCTCAGGGCAGCCTTGCTCGGCGGCGTAGACCTTGAGCTGCTCTAGGTCCTGGGCGGCAAACGGCTTGGAGCGCTTGGCCAGGTCACGCAGGAAGCTCAGCACCTGGTCGCTGGACTCGGCCATCTTGGTCGCCAGGCTCAGTTCGGCGTAATTCTTGTAACCCAGCAGCCCGGCCAGTTCCTGGCGCAGGTCGAGGATTTCCTGCATCACCGGGCCGTTGTCGAACTGGCCGGCATTCGGGCCTTGGTCCGAGGCGCGAGTGCAGTAGGCAGCGTACACCTCTTCGCGCAGGGCGCGGTCGCTGGCATAGGTCATCACCGCGTAGTAGCTGGGGAATTCCAAGGTGATCAGCCAGCCGTCGAGGCCCTTGGCCTGGGCGGCGGCGGCCATCTGCGCCTTGGCCGAATCGGTCAGGCCAGCCAGCGCGGCTTCGTCGGTAACGTGCTTGGTCCAGGCCTGGGTGGCGTCGAGCAGCTGGTTGGAAAAACGGCTGCCCAACTCGCTGAGCTTGCTCTGCACTTCGGCGTAGCGCTGCTGTTTATCCGCCGGCAGGTCGATACCCGACAGGCGGAAGTCACGCAGGGCGTGCTCGAGGATAGTCTTTTGCGCCACGTCGAAACCGGCGGCCTCGGGGCTGTTGATCAGCGCCTGGTAGGCTTCGAACAGCGCACGGTTCTGGCCCAGTTCGGTAGAGTAGGCGCTCAGCGCTGGCAGGCACGACTCATAGGCTTCGCGCAGCTGCGCGCTGTTGCACACCGCATTGAGGTGGCTGACCGGGCTCCAGGCGGCGCCCAGGCGGTCGTTCAATTCGTCCATGGCCAGCACCAGGCCAGCCCAGGTAGGGTTCTTGCCCTGCTTTTCGAGGATCTCGGCAATGGCTTTACGGTTGTCGGCCAGGATCGCTTCGATTGCCGGCAATACGTGTTCGGCACGGATTTGCGAGAAGGGCGGCAGATCGTAGGACTGCAGAAGCGGGTTGTTCGCACTCACGGTTTGGATACCTTGGCAGAAGAAACACTGCCCCATCTTAATTACAATCGACGCCGACCGCAGCAGGCAGCCTGCCTATCGGCACAGATGAGAGACGCTATCATGGCTATCCGAAGCTTCCAGCAACACACTCCGAAAGTTGGGCCCAGGGCCTTCGTCGACCGATCGGCGGTAGTGCTGGGCGACGTGGAAATCGGTGAAGACAGCTCCGTCTGGCCGTTGACCGTGATACGCGGCGACATGCACCGCATCCGCATTGGCGCGCGTACCAGCGTGCAGGACGGCAGCGTGCTGCACATCACCCATGCCGGCCCGTTCAACCCGGACGGCTTCCCGCTGATCATCGGTGACGAAGTGACCATCGGCCACAAGGTCATGCTGCATGGCTGCACCCTGGGCAACCGCATCCTGGTCGGCATGGGCAGCACCATCATGGACGGCGCCATCGTCGAAGACGAAGTGATCATCGGCGCCGGCAGCCTGGTACCGCCGGGCAAGCGCCTGGTCAGTGGCTACCTGTACATGGGCAGCCCGGTGAAACAGGCCCGACTGCTGAACGAACAGGAACACGCATTTTTCGCCTACAGCGCCAGTAACTACGTGAAGCTCAAGGACCAGCACCTGGCCGAAGGCTACGATCAACCTGAATGACCGCATTCGCGGGTAAACCCGCTCCCACAGGTACGGCGCCGGCCTCAGGCCCTGTGATATCCCTGTGGGAGCGAGCGGGTTTACCCGCGAAGAAGACCACGCAGCATTCAAAGTGGAACCCGCAAATGCACCAGCAAAACATCCTCTTCGACCTCGACGGCACCCTGACCGACCCGCGCCAGGGCATCACCCGCTCGATCCAGTATGCCCTGGCCAAACTGGGCATCGACGAGCCGGACCTGACCCGCCTCGAGCACTTCATCGGCCCACCCCTGCTGCAGGCCTTCATGCAGTTCTACAGCTTCGACGAAGCCAAGGCCTGGGATGCGGTGAACTTCTATCGGGAACGCTTCAGCGTCACCGGCCTGTACGAGAACCTGGTGTTCGAAGGTGTGCCGGAGCTGCTCGAAGTACTCAACGGCCAGGGTCGCACGCTGTACATCGCCACCTCCAAGCCGTGGAAGTTCGCCCGTGAAATCGCCCGGCACTTCGCCTTCGACCACCACTTCAAGGTGATCTACGGCAGTGAACTGGATGGCACGCGCACCAACAAGGTCGAGCTGATTCGCCACCTGCTTGATGAAGAAGGACTGGACCCGGCGCAGACGCTGATGATCGGCGACCGCAAGCATGACCTGATCGGTGCGCGCAGCAATGGCTTGCAGGCGGTGGCGGTGGGGTACGGGTTTGGTAGCCAGGAAGAACTGGTGGCCGAAGTGCCGGCCTACCACTTTGCTACCTTGGCCGAGATGCATCAGGCTTTCCTCAAGGCTTGATGGCCCTGGGGGCTGCTTTGCAGCCCATCGCGACACAAGGCCGCTCCTACAGGCGATCGCGTACCTTCTGTAGGAGCGGCCTTGTGTCGCGATGGGCCGCAAGGCGGCCCCAAAATCTCACCGGCTAACCATCAACCGCCGTAAGGCCGCCTTCCTCTCATCGATCGGCAACCGCCCCAATTGCTCGACCCGGTGATAAAAACGCTGCCAATCCCCGCCAACCTCACGGAACACCGCCGCAAACGCCGGTACCCATTGGTCATACAGCCCGAACGGCAGCAACTTGGCATTGCTCATCGGCCCATACATCCAGGCGTCATAGCGCTTGTCACCACCCCACTGGGCATCACGCACCTGCCGGTATTCCCGCCTAAGCCGCTCGAACTCCGCCTGCTTGGCCGTCCGCTTCTGCGCATCATCCAGAGGCCCGGCATAAATCGCCTGCAACCGCTCGCGGCTGGCAAGCACCAACCGGATGAATTGCTCACGCTGCTGCCCCTGCTCCCCGCCAGAGGCAGCAAGGCCCCGCGCCACGCGCCATTGCTGCGTGCCTTCCTGCTCGACGAATGAGGCAAACGACTCGTTGAACTCGGTGTCGTCCTGCACATAGAAGCGCTGGTGGGCCAGCTCATGGAAGATCAGCGCGGCCAGGCGCTCGTCGCTCCAACCCACCATCGACGACAGGATCGGGTCGTCGAACCAGCCCAGGGTCGAATAGGCCTCCACGCCGCCCACGTATACATCCATGCCGTCCTGGCGCATCAACGCCGCCGCCCCACGCGCCGCGCCTTGCTGGTAATAGCCGCGATAGGCCACACACCCTGCGATCGGGAAGCAGTGCGTCACTGGCTGCAACGACAGCTCGGGGGTGGCGAACACATTCCATACCACGTAGGGCCGGCCAAGGTCGGCGTACACCCGGTAGCTGCGGTTGTCCGGCAGCTTCAGCTGCTGGCTGGCAAATGCCCGTGCCTGCTTGGCGTGTTCCAGGCGCGCGCGCAATTGCGCTGAAGTGGCCGGGTTGGCCACTACCTGATCCACTGGCTGCCGTGCGCGTAGCAGCTGCCACTGGCCCTCGGCCAACTGTCCATAGTAGGCGGCGCTGCTGCAACCGTTCAGCAGGAGCACCGCAAGCAGGGGAACCAAACGGGTGAAAACAAGGTCGAGTGGCCCAGGGCCTGAGCGCTGCATAAGAATAAGTCGAAGCATCCGGGACTGTCTGACTCGCTCAAGGCCGATTCACTCCAAGACTATCTCGCCAAGGGGGAGTTTCGCCATGCGTGCACTGTTGGTCACCGGGTCACTGTTGCTGATATCCGCCTGTTCGACCTTGCCAGACCCGGACCCGAACCAGGCCTGGATCGACCTCACGCCCTACGACAACACCTCGCTGCACGCCGTGCAGGTAGATGAACGCGACTGGGCCGACAGCCGTTATTTCGAAGTACAGCCCGGCAGCCACGAGCTGACCGTGCGCTACCAGTTTCCGGTTACCCCCAGCAATATCGGCCCGGTCGAGGAGCCTTTGTGGCGGGATTGCCAGGTCAAACTGACCTTCAAGGATTTCAGTGCCGGCCAGCGCTACCAGCTGCAGGCTGGCAGCATCGGTTTCCGCCCCTGGATCAAACTCTACGACCATCAGCAAAAACTGGTTGGCCAGGGCTTGCCTGCAGGTTGCCAGCGCACCTGAAACGCACAAACGGCGCTATGCTTGTAGCCTATGAATCGCAAGTGGGAGTCTTGCCATGCGCCAGCCCATGATGCTGATCGCCCTCAGTGCACTGGGGGCTTGCGCCAGCCCCTTGCCGCCCGTCGACCCCAAGCAGGCCTGGGTCGACCTGTACACCATGACTCCCGGCAGGGTGATCATGGCCGACCGCCTCGACGGCAAGCGCCTGGAGGATGGCCGCTACTTCCAGGTGACGCCAGGCAAGCACGAACTGGTAGTGCGCTTCGATTACGAGATATATGGGGGCGGCCTCATGACCCAGCCCAGGGACCGTACCTGTTACCTGACCGTGCGCTTTGACAACTTCAAGGCCGGTGAACGCTATCGCCTGGAGGCACGGGCGCCGGTGATGGAACCGCAGGTGCTGCTGTATGACGGCAGCCGCAAGGTGGTGGTGAACGAGCCTAGCGAGGTGTTCTGCATTCCTTGACCTGGGGCTGCATTGCTCCTACAGGAGATACGCGATCCCTGTAGGAGCGGCCTTGTGTCGCGATAGGGCCCAAAGCGGCCCCCAAAATCCTGAACCTACCGATCATTCTTCTGATAAATGATCTTCTTGGTCCCACCATCGCAGGTCCCGACGACCATGTTCTGGTCCTTGACCTCGCTGTTGGGCACGATCTCCAGGGTATAGGACGAAACACCCTGGGCCTGGATCTTGGCCTCGATCTCGGCTTTGAGCTCCTCGCACGGCTTGACCGCCGCCAACGCAGATGTGGCGACCAGGGAAGCCAACACGGTGATTGCTACGCGAATCATGAAACGGCTCCTGAAAGGGCAGCGTGCTGCCGACGCTGTTTAGACTACAACAAACCGCCCTCATTGCACTGCTTCAACCCACCAGTGCCGCATCCAGGCTGATCTTCGCGTTCAGCACCTTGGACACCGGGCACCCGGCCTTGGCCTTGTCGGCGATCTGCAAGAACTGCGCTTCACTCGCCCCAGGCACCTTGGCCCTGAGCACCAGATGCACCGCCGTAATGGCAAAGCCATCAGCTTGCTTGTCGAGTGTCACTTCGGCAGCGGTGTCGATCCTGTCCGGGGTGAACCCCGCTTCGCCCAGCATCATCGACAGTGCCATCGAGAAGCAGCCGGCGTGCGCCGCGCCGATCAGCTCCTCCGGGTTGGTCCCGGGCGAGCCCTCGAAACGGGTATTGAAGCCGTAGGGGTTCTGCTTTAGCGCGCCGCTTTCGGTAGAAAGCAGGCCTTTGCCGTCCTTCAGGCCACCTTGCCAGATCGCCGATGCTGTCTTTTTCATGATGCCTCCTGGTCTCGGGTTTACATGCTTATGGCTTCAGAGGTCAGCCGCCTACGGCAAGTTCAGAGCAATCGCACGGCAAGCATTGAATCCGTCGAATGTGCCCATACAGAGTTGAAAAGGCCTGTGGCCAAATACCTTTGCGGAGGCTCCATGACGCAGCTGCGTGACCTGAAGATTTCCACCCTCGACCTGGTGCCAGTACGCGCCGACGCCGGCCCGGCGCAGTCGCTGCGCAACTCGCTGGACCTGGCGCAGCACGTCGAGCGCTTTGGCTACAACCGCTTCTGGGTGGCCGAGCACCACAACATGGACGGCATCGCCAGTTCGGCGACTTCGGTGCTGATCGGCTACCTGGCGGGGGGTACCTCGAGCATTCGCGTGGGCTCTGGCGGGGTCATGCTGCCCAACCATGCGCCGCTGGTGATCGCCGAGCAGTTCGGCACCCTGGCCAGCCTGTACCCGGGGCGCATCGACCTGGGGTTGGGCCGCGCGCCGGGTTCCGACCAGATGACCGCCTACGCCCTGCGCCGCGACCGCGCCGGCGGCCCGGATGACTTCCCGGACGATGTCGAGGAACTGTCACGCTACCTCGGCCCGCGTACCGATGATCAAAAAGTGATCGCCGTGCCAGGGCACGACACCGACGTACCGATGTGGCTGCTCGGCTCCAGCCTGTTCAGCGCTCAACTGGCCGGCATGCGCGGCATGCCCTACGCCTTCGCCTCGCACTTTGCGCCGCGCTACATGCACGAGGCGATCCGCGTGTACCGCAACCACTTCAAGCCCTCGACCACATTGGACAAGCCGTATGTGATGCTGGGCATCCCCATGGTGGTGGCGGAAACCGACGAAAAGGCCGAGTACCTGGCCACGTCGGTGTACCAGCGCATCCTCGCGCTGATTCGCGGGCAGAGCCTGATGCAGAAGCCGCCGGTGGAAAGCATGGACGGGTTGTGGCTACCCCATGAACGGGATGCGGTGGGCAGCTTCCTCGGCCTGGCGATGATCGGTAGCCCGCAGAAGGTGCGGGCCAAGGTGGAAGTGCTGCTGGAGCAGACCGGGGCAGATGAACTGATCTTTACCTGTGATTTGTATGAGCATGCGGACCGGATTCGGTCCTATGAACTGATGGCGCAGGCTCTCAAGGCCGCGTGATCTTCTTCGCGGGCTTGCCCGCCCCCACAGGTACAGCGTCGCTCTCAGGCCTGTGATATCCCTGTGGGAGCGGGCGAGCCCGCGAAGAAGCCAGCACACTAGCCGCGCCGGTACACAATCTCCTTGGTACCAGCCTCGCAGCTGCCAATCACCTTGCCGGCCGGGTCGCCCTTGTCGACGATCTCCAGCTTGTAGCCGGTAACACCCTTGGCATCCAGCTTGGCCGCAATCTCTGCCTTGAGCTCCTCGCACGGCTTGCCCGCCGCCAGCGCACCACCGGCCAGGGTCATCAGGCCCAGCGCCAGAATCAGTTTGTTCATCACTCGCTTTCCTTGTGCAGATGAAATCAGAAAGGGCGCCCGCCAAGGCGCCCCCTCCCTAAATACCCCATCATGCCGGGCTCATCCAGCCCGGCAGTGTTTCAGCTATTGGCGATACGGAAGCCGACCTTCAGCGTGACCTGGAAGTGCGCCGCCTTGTTGTCACGGATATGGCCACGGGTATCTATCACTTCGAACCACTCCAGGTGCTTGATGCTCTTGCCGGCTTCGGCCAGGGCATTGTTGATCGCCTCTTCGATGCTGGTGGTCGAAGACCCCACCAGTTCTATCTTCTTGTAGGTGTGATGATCGGTCATGAGCGCTCTCCTCGGATGATGGTGAGATTGAGCCTAGCAGCGCAGGCCTGGTTTACCTGCGAGCGGTCACCATTGGCGAAAGTTCGATCGCACTTTCCTGCGGGCCCAAGGTCGCAATCCTTACAGTCCATACTGCAAAGGAGAGTCAACATGCACCGCAATTCGCTGCGTAGAACGTCCCTGGAAAGCATGGAAGCGGAGATCGAGAGCCTTCTGAAAAGCCTGGAAAACCTCAAGCATGATGCGTCGGAGGAGTCCCAGAAATCGGTGAAGGCAATCCGCAGCAACGCCGAGAGTGCCCTGCGTCATTCGCGCCACCTGTTGAGCGATGCCTACGAGGAAGTGAAGCACCGCACCCGCCAGACCGGCATCGCCACCCGCGACTATGCCCAGGAACACCCATACACCACCGCCGGCGTCGCCATTGGCGCGCTAGGCCTGCTGGCGGCGTACCTGATGTGCAAACGCAACTAAGCGCCCTGTCGCGCCAGTTCTGCCCTTAGCCACTGCGCCAACTGCTCGGCGCGCCCGTCCGCGGCGCGCCTGGGCACCCACAGCGCCAATGCCGCAGGGGTAGGTGAAAAGCCCCACGGCGCACTCAAACGGCCCGCCCGCAGGTCATCAGCGACCAGCGGCTGCGGCGCAATCGCCACACCCAACCCGGCCACCGCAGCTTCCAGCAGGTAATACAGGTGCTCGAAAGCCTGGCCATAGTGCAGGGTCGCCGGCTCCAACCCCTGTTCCAGCGCCCAGGTCGGCCAAGCCTGCGGGCGCGAGGTGGTGTGCAGCAAGGCTTCGCCCAGCAAAGCCTTGGCCGGCGCGCCCTGCAAGCGCTCGAAACCGGCGAAATGCGGGCTGAGCACCGGCCCGATGCGCTCCTCGGCCAGCACATGCACCTGCATGTCCGCCGGCCATGGCGGCTCGGCATACACCAGCAGCGCATCCAGCCCTGGCCGCCGCGGGTCCAGATCGCCTTCACCGGCCGACAGGTGTAGACGCAGCTCTGGCAAATCCGCCTGTAGCCGGCCCAACCGCGGGATGAACCAACGAGCCAGCAGGCTGCCCGAGCAGCCCAGCACGAACGGCGCCTCGCTGACATCGTGGCTGAGCTCGGCGCACACGCTGCGCAGGCGGTCGAAGGCTTCGCTACTGGCATCGCGCAGACGTACGCCGGCATCTGTGAGTTTGATGCCACGCCCGTCCTTCACGAACAGCGCGACGCCCAGGTGCTCTTCAAGTACCTTGATCTGCCGGCTGACGGCGCCATGGGTGACGTGCAGCGCTTCGGCCGCCTGGCTGACGCTGTTGAGCCGTGCGGTAGCCTCGAAGGCCCGCAGGGCATTGAGAGGAGGGAGGTCGTGGGCCATTTTACCTGTGAGTTTTTCTGACAAGTTTGCGCAATCTTATCGGTTTTCAGCCGGGCTTGCCGTGGTTAGAGTAAAGCCCATCACTCATTCATTACGCCCTGGAGCGCCCCATGACCCAGTCCCAATACCGCCCCGGCCCCGACGCCAACGGCCTGTTCGGCTCGTTCGGCGGCCGCTACGTGGCCGAAACCCTGATGCCACTGGTGCTGGACCTGGCCCGCGAATACGAAGCGGCCAAGGCAGACCCCAAGTTCCTCGAAGAGCTGGCCTACTTCCAGCGCGACTACATCGGCCGCCCCAACCCGCTGTACTTCGCCGAGCGCCTGACCGAGCACTGCGGCGGCGCGAAGATCTTCTTCAAGCGTGAAGAACTCAACCACACCGGCGCGCACAAGGTGAACAACTGCATCGGCCAGGTGCTGCTGGCCAAGCGCATGGGCAAGAAGCGCCTGATCGCCGAAACCGGCGCCGGCATGCACGGCGTGGCCACCGCCACCGTCGCTGCCCGCTTCGGCCTGCCTTGCGTGATCTACATGGGCGCCACCGACATCGAGCGCCAGCAGGCCAACGTGTTCCGCATGAAGCTGCTGGGCGCCGAGATCGTCCCGGTCACCGCCGGCACCGGCACTCTGAAGGACGCCATGAACGAGGCCCTGCGCGACTGGGTCACCAACGTCGAAGACACCTTCTACCTGATCGGCACCGTGGCCGGCCCGCACCCGTACCCGGCCATGGTCCGCGACTTCCAGTCGATCATCGGCAAGGAAACCCGCGCCCAGCTGCAAGAGAAGGAAGGCCGCCTGCCAGACAGCCTGGTTGCCTGCGTCGGTGGCGGCTCCAACGCCATGGGCCTGTTCCATGAGTTCCTCGAAGAGCCAAGCGTGCAGATCATCGGCGTCGAAGCCGGTGGCCATGGCGTGCACACCGACAAGCACGCCGCCAGCCTGAACGGCGGGGTACCGGGCGTGCTGCACGGCAACCGCACCTACCTGCTGCAGGACGAAGACGGCCAGATCACCGACGCCCACTCGATTTCCGCCGGCCTGGACTACCCGGGCATCGGCCCGGAGCACGCCTACCTGCACGAAGTGAAGCGTGTCGAGTACGTCAGCATCACCGACGACGAAGCGCTGGATGCGTTCCACGCCACCTGCCGCCTGGAAGGCATCATCCCGGCCCTGGAAAGCTCCCACGCCCTGGCCGAGGCGATCAAGCGCGCACCGAAGCTGCCCAAGGACCACCTGATGGTCGTGTGCCTGTCGGGCCGCGGCGACAAAGACATGCAAACCGTCATGAACCACATGGCCGCCCAGGAGAAACAGGCATGAGCCGTCTTGAACAACGCTTCGCCGAGCTGAAGGCCGAAGGCCGCTCGGCACTGGTCACCTTCGTCACCGCGGGCGACCCGGGCTATGACGCCTCGCTGCAGATCCTCAAGGGCCTGCCGGCAGCCGGTGCCGATGTGATCGAACTGGGCATGCCGTTCACCGACCCGATGGCCGACGGCGTGGCCATCCAGCTGGCCACCCTGCGTGCCCTGGAAGCCGGTCAGACCCTGGCCAAGACCCTGCAGATGGTTCGCGAATTCCGTGTGGATAACCAGGCCACACCGATCGTACTGATGGGTTACTACAACCCGATCCACCGCTTTGGCGTGGAAAAGTTCGTGGCCGAAGCCAAGCAAGCGGGTGTCGATGGCCTGATCATCGTCGACCTGCCGCCAGAGCACGACGCCGAACTGGCGACCCCGGCCCAGGCTGCGGGTATCGACTTCATCCGCCTGACCACCCCGACCACAGACGACGCGCGCCTGCCGCGCGTGCTGGAGCGCAGCTCCGGGTTCGTCTACTACGTGTCGGTGGCCGGTGTCACCGGCGCCGGCTCGGCGACCACCGAGCACGTGACCGAAGCCATTGCCCGCCTGCGTCGGCATACCGATCTGCCGATCAGCGTTGGTTTCGGTATTCGTACGCCGGAGCAGGCTGCGGCTATCGCCCGCCTGTCGGACGGCGTGGTGGTGGGCTCGGCACTGGTCGACAAGATTGCCCAGGCAAAGAGTGCCGAGCAGGCAGTCAACGATGTATTGAGCCTGTGCTCGGCACTGGCTGAAGGGGTGCGCGGCGCCCGCCGTTAAACCGCGTCGCCTGCTTCGCGGGCACGCCCGCTCCCACAGGGACAACACAGATGCTGAAAGCTGTGGAGGACCTGTGGGAGCGGGCTTGCCCGCGAAGAGGCCAGCACAGGCTATAGAGGCCTATCCCCCGAAAATCGACAGATCCAGCGGCCGCACCGCCCCCATCCAGATCGCATGGTCACGGTGGTCCGCCAGTTCATCACCGGTCAGCGGGTGCATGAACACCACCAACCCCTTCCGATACAGCGCCAACCACGGCAGCACCACCCCCACAAACTCCGGCTCGAAGGCCAGCTGGCAGCTCCAGTCCGGGTGCGGCCCCACCGGTTTCTGGTGCATGCGCCCCATGGTCACGGGAAACAGCCGCGCCGCCTCCTCGCACAGTTCACGGGCCTGGTCCATGGTCGCTGCGTCGTAGTAAACGTGGGCGTGGTAACCCTTGATCCTCTGCACGATAACTCCTGATTGCGGTCCAACCATCACCACCTGCAAAGGGAGTGATGCAGTGAAAAATGCCGAAACCCCAGTGTTCAAACTGGTCCTGTTCGGGCCTGAAAGCAGCCTGGGCAACGCCCTGATGGTAGAGCTGCTGTCGCGCCAGCACGAAGTCACCGCCGTGGTCGACGACCTCAACCGCCACGCGCCGCGCCCCGGCCTGCATTTCAAGATAGGCGGGCTGGGCGATGCCAACCAGGCGGAGCAGGGCGCGGCAGGCGGGTCGGCAGTAATTGCCCTGTTGTCGACGCTGGCGCCGGGCGATCTGCCCGGGCAAGCCCGCATGAGCGAGGCGCTGGTGGCGGGGCTGAAACGTACGACTATACGCCGGCTGCTGCTGGTGGGCGATTTCGATGTGCTGGATGAGCCGGGCAAGTACAGCGAGGCGGAGCGGGAGTGTGTGGACCAGGTGGTGGACGGGTTACAGCGCAGTGCGTTGCACTGGACGCTGATCAATGCCCCGCAGGAACTGGCCGGGTTGGGGATGGAGCATTTTCGCAGCACCGAAGGTACGCTGGAGCCGGGGTTGGCCGAGCCGTTGCGGCACCTGGCCAGGGTCGCGGCAGGGATGGTGGATATACTGGAGCTGGATTTGCACCGGGGCGAGCATCTGAACTTCGTGGTCTAGATTGCCGGGGCTGCTGTGCAGCCCATCGCGACACAAGGCCGCTCCTACACGGGCCGGCCTTGTAGGAGCGGCCTTGTGTCGCGATGGGCCGCAAAGCGGCCCCAAAATCTCAAAGGCTACGCTCTTGCTCCAGCCAATCCACAAACCGCTCGATCAACGCCCCACGCCGCTTGCGTGGTGGCAGCACCGCGTAATACCCGCGCGCCGAGCGCAAACTCCCCTCCAACGGCCGGCATAGCAACCCTTGCTCCACCAGCCCATCCACCAGGTGCCCCCAGCCAATCGCCACCCCTTGCCCGGCAATCGCCGCCTGGATCAACAACGTATAGTTATCAAACCGCAACTGCCCGGCCGGCGGCGGGCTGGCCACACCAAACCCGCGAAACACCCCCGCCCAGTCAAACCAACGGCTAGCCTGCTCGCCCTTCAAGTGCAGCAAGGGCAATCGTTGCAAAGCCACGGCTGACAAGGGTTTGCCATGAATCAGCCGGGGGCTGCACACAGGGAAAACCTCCTCATCGAAGAGCCAGCGGCTCTCGCCCTGGTGAAAACGCCCGTCGCCAAACAGCACCGCCACATCGATGTCCGGTCGCAACATGCCCTGACTGCGCTCACCGGTCACCAGGCTCACGTCCACCTGTGGATAAGCCTCGTGAAAACGCTGCAGCCGTGGCATCAGCCAGAACGCCGCAAAGGCGAAGTCGGTAGCCACCTGCAGCACTTCGCGCTGGCCGCGCCCACTGGCCTGGGCGATGCCGTCCTCCATGGCCTGCAGGCCCTGATGCACCTGTTCGAACAGCACCTGGCCAGCCTCGGTCAGCTCGATACCCCGGTAAATGCGGTCGAACAGGCGCGTGCCCAACTGTGCCTCCAGCCGTTTTACTTGCTGGCTCACCGCTGGCTGCGTGGTACCCAGCTCCAGCGCCGCGGCGGTAAAGCCGCGCAACCGTGCGGCGGCCTCGAACACGCGCAAGGTATCCAGCGACAGCTCGGCAAGGTGGTCAAACATAAGCGTGGCTAATCCCAGTCATTGCCCACCGTGGGCTTTACCCATGTTATCCACAGTCGCATCTTGATAGGCAAGCGGTTCGCATAACCCTCAACGATGGAAGCCACCATGACGCGCCCGAATATCCTGTTCATCATGGCCGACCAGATGGCCGCGCCCTTGCTGCCGATCTACGCCTCTTCGCCGATCCAGATGCCGCACCTGAGCCGCCTTGCCGAACAGGCGGTGGTGTTCGACTCGGCTTACTGCAACAGCCCGTTGTGCGCGCCGTCGCGCTTTACCCTGGTCAGCGGCCAGTTGCCCAGTCGCATCGGCGCCTACGACAACGCCGCCGACTTCCCCGCCGATGTGCCGACCTACGCCCACTATCTGCGCCGCCTTGGCTACCGCACCGCGCTGTCGGGCAAGATGCACTTCTGCGGCCCGGACCAACTGCATGGCTACGAAGAACGCCTGACCAGCGATATCTACCCCGCCGACTACGGCTGGGCGGTGAACTGGGATGAGCCGGACGTGCGCCCGAGCTGGTATCACAACATGTCCTCGGTACTGCAGGCCGGCCCGTGCGTGCGCACCAACCAGCTGGATTTCGACGAGGAGGTGGTGTTCAAGGCGCGCCAGTACCTGTACGACCATGTGCGCGAAAACGATGGCCGACCGTTCTGCCTGACCGTGTCGATGACCCACCCGCACGACCCCTACACCATCCCCCGGCGCTATTGGGATCGCTACGAGGGTGTGGATATCCCCATGCCCCGCGCCGAATTCGACCAGGCAGAACTCGACCCGCACTCACAGCGCCTGCTGAAGGTCTACGACCTGTGGAACAAGCCGCTGCCTGTGGACAAGATCCGTGACGCCCGCCGTGCCTACTTCGGCGCCTGCAGCTACATCGATGACAATATCGGCCTGCTGCTGCAGACCCTGGAGGAATGCAACCTGGCCGACGACACCCTGATCGTGTTCTCCGGCGACCACGGCGACATGCTTGGCGAGCGTGGCCTCTGGTACAAGATGCACTGGTTCGAGATGTCGGCGCGGGTGCCGCTGCTGGTGCACGCGCCGAAGCGCTTCGCGCCAGCCCGGGTCAGTGCCTCGGTGTCTACCTGCGACCTGCTGCCGACCCTGGTCGAGCTGGCCGGAGGTGCTGTGGATAACCACCTGCACCTGGATGGCCGCTCGCTGGTCGGCCACCTGCAAGGGCAGGGCGGCCATGACGAAGTGATCGGCGAATACATGGCCGAAGGCACCGTCGGCCCGCTGATGATGATCCGCCGCGGGCCGTACAAGTTCGTGTACAGCGAAGACGACCCATGCCTACTCTATGACCTGAGCCGCGACCCGCACGAGCGGGAGAACCTCACCGGCAGCCCGGAACACCAAGCGCTGCTGCAGGCATTTGTCGATGAAGCACAGCAACGTTGGGATATCCCCAGCCTGCGCCAGCAGGTTCTTGCCAGCCAGCGGCGCCGCCGCCTGGTGGCCGAGGCGCTGGCCATCGGCAAGCTGAAAAGCTGGGACCACCAACCGTTGGTGGATGCCAGCCAACAGTACATGCGCAACCACATCGATCTCGACGACCTCGAGCGCAAGGCACGTTATCCACAGCCCGCCCCCCTGGATTGAGAAAAGAGGCCGCCATGCACAAGTTCTCCGCCGCCGTGTTCGCCCTGGCCCTGAGCCTGGGTACCGCCACGGCCCACGCCGCCGACAGCGACGCGCAATGCACCACCGTGAAGATGGCCGACCCCGGCTGGAGCGACATCGCCACGACCAACGCCTTGGCCCGCCTGCTTCTGGAAAGCCTGGGTTACCAAGTGAAAATCGACAGCCTGGCCGTGCCGATCATCTACGGCGGCCTCAAGGATGGCCGCGTCGATGCCTTCCTCGGCAACTGGATGCCGGCACAGCAGGGCTTTCATGACAAGTTCATCGCCAACGGCGATGTGCAGCAGCTTTCACGCAACCTGGAAGGAACCGAGTTCACCCTGGCAGTGCCCGACTATGTGTGGAATGCCGGGGTGAAGGATTTCGCCGACTTGCAGAAACACGCCGACCAGTTCGACAAGAAGCTGTACGGGATCGGTTCCGGGGCACCGGCCAACCTGTCGTTGAAGGAAATCATCGACAAGAATGAATTCAACCTCGGCCAGTGGAAGCTGGTGGAGTCCAGCGAGCAGGCGATGCTGGCGCAGGTCGACCGAGCGGTGAAGAAACAGCAGTTCATCACCTTCCTCGGCTGGACCCCGCACCCGATGAACGTGAAGCTGAAGATGCATTACCTGAGCGGCGGGGAGAAGTGGTTTGGCAGCAAGGGCGAGGTGTATACCCTGACCCGCAAGGGTTATCCACAAGCCTGCCCGAATGCGGCCAAGCTGCTGGGTAACCTGAAGTTCACGCTGGACATGGAAAACACCATCATGGCCGAAGTTGTGGACAAGAAGATCAGCTTCGATGATGCGGCCAAGGCTTGGCTGAAGGCGCACCCCGAGTTGCTGGAAGGGTGGTTGGCCGGGGTGACGACCAAGGCCGATGGCAATGCGCTGGAGGCGGTCAAAGCCAAACTGTAACCTCACAAGCAAACCTCTATCCCTGTGGGAGCGGGTTCACCCGCGAATGCGACGGTAGATTCACTGCAGCATTCGCGGGTAAACCCGCTCCCACAGGGGACAGTGCAATTTCAGGATTGTGGATAACCCATGCATCGCCTCACTCACCTGCTGCCCTTCCTCTCCTGGCTCCCCCGCCAATCGGGCCGCAGCCTGCGCCAGGACCTGCTGGTGGGCCTGAGCGGTGCAATCCTCGCCCTGCCGCAATCCATCGCCTACGCCCTGATCGCCGGCCTGCCGGCCGAGTACGGGCTGTACGCTGCCATCGTGCCAGTGCTGATCGCCTGCCTGTGGGGCTCTTCCTGGCACCTGATCTGTGGCCCGACGGCTGCTATCTCCATCGTCCTCTACGCCAGCATCAGCTCGCTGGCCGTGGCCGGCAGCGCCGACTATGTCACCTTGGTGCTGCTGCTGACCTTCGTCGGCGGCATCTTCCAGTTGCTGCTGGGGCTTTTGCGCTTCGGCGCACTGGTCAATTTCGTCTCCCATTCCGTGGTGCTCGGCTTCACCCTGGGCGCCGCTGTCGTCATTGCCCTGGGCCAGTTGCCCAACCTGCTGGGCATGGACCTGCCAAGCCAGGCCACGGCGTTGAAGACCGTGCAGGACCTGGCCAGCCATGCCGGCGAGGTCGACCTGCCGTCCTTGATTCTGGGCCTGGCCACAGTAGTGATCGGCGTGGGCTTCAAGCTCTGGCGCCCACGCTGGCCCAGCCTGTTGATAAGCCTGATTTTGGTAAGCCTGCTGGCCTGGCTGCTGCCTGGGTTCTTTGGCCATGTGCCGCGTGTGCCGGCATTCACCGGCCAGCTGCCACCCTTCAGCCCGCTGCCCTTGCTGGATGTGGAACTGATCCTGCGCCTGCTGCCCAGCGCCGTGGCAGTGGGCATGCTCGGGCTGGTCACCAGCCTGTCGATCGCCCGCTCGTTGTCGGCACGTTCGGAGCAGTTGATCGACGCAGACCAGGAAATACGCGCACAGGGCCTGTCGAACATCGTCGGTGCGTTTTTCTCCGGTTACCTGTCTTCCGGCTCCTTCACCCGCTCCGGGCTGAGCTACGACGCCGGCGCCCGCTCGCCCATGGCCGGGGTATTCTCGGCGCTGTGGGTGGCGGTGTTCGCCGTTGCCGGGGCCGGTCTGATCGCGCACCTACCGATTCCGGCCATGGCCGGCAGCATCCTGCTGATCTGCTGGGGGTTGGTGGACCACCAGGGGATTCGTGCGCTGTTCCGGGTCAGCCGCTCGGAGTTTCTGGTAATGGCGCTGACGGCGGCAGCGACCTTGTTGCTGGAGCTGCAGACGGCGATCTATGCCGGAGTGCTGGCGTCGCTGTTCTTCTATCTGAAGCGCACCTCGCGGCCACGGGTGCAGCAGAGCCGTGAAGGGGAGGCGGATGTGCTGCGGGTTGGCGGGTCGATCTTCTTTGGTGCGGCGCATTACCTGCAGGTGCGCTTGCAGCGCTGCCAGGGGCCGCATGTGGTGATCGATGCGCGGCAGGTGAACTTCATCGATTACTCGGGTGTGGATATGTTGCACCGCGAGGCGCGGCGGTTGCGGCGGGCGGGGGGGAGTCTGACCCTGCACCGGGCCAGGCCACAGGTGATCGAGGAATTGCAGAAGCTGGAAGGGGTGGAGCTTTGTCCGATCCGGTTTGAAGAGTGATGTTGGGTTGAGATTTTTGGGGCTGCTGCGCAGCCCATCGCGACGCAAGGCCGCTCCTACACCGACCGAGCAATGCCTGCTGACGCGGTCCCCTGTAGGAGCGGCCTTGTGTCGCGATGGGCCGCAAAGCGGCCCCGGCAATCTCAGCCCCGAGCCAGCTGCCGGCGCAACTCAGCCAACACTGGCGCCGTATCCGGCCGCACCCCACGCCAGATAAAGAACGCCTCAGCCGCCTGCTCAGCCAGCATCCCCAGCCCATCCAGCACTTTGGCCGCCCCCAACTTCTCTGCCCACTGGCAAAACGGCGTAGGCTCCTTGCCATACATCATGTCGTAGCAAACCGTGCGCCCCGCCTCGACCAGGCTGTCGGCAATCGGCGGCAACTCACCGGCCAGGCTCGCCGAAGTGGCATTGATGATCACATCCACCGGCTCCTGCAACCAGGCAAACCCACTGGCCACCACCGGCCCCAGTTCATCGAACTCACGCGCCAGCTGCTCGGCCTTTTCCACGGTACGGTTGGCTATCACCAGCGACTGCGGTTTGTGCGCCAGGATCGGCTCCAGCACGCCACGCACCGCACCACCAGCACCCAGGATCAGAATGCGTTTGCCCGCCAGTTCGACCCCGGCATTCACCGTCAGGTCGCGCACCAGGCCAGCGCCATCGGTGTTGTCGCCCTGCAGGGTGCCATCGGCCAGCTTGCTCAGCGTGTTCACCGCGCCAGCGCGCTGGGCACGCGGGGTCAGGCTGTCGCACAGGCGGAAGGCCTCTTCCTTGAACGGCACGGTGACGTTGGCACCGCTGCCTTGCTTGAAGAAGCCGCGCGCGCAGTCGCTGAACTCGTCCAGCGGCGCCAGCAGGGTGGCGTATTCCAGGTCCTGGCCGGTCTGTTCGGCGAACAGACGATGGATCAGCGGCGACTTGCTGTGGCCGATGGGGTTACCAAAAACGACGTACTGGTCCATGACGGCTCCTTGATTGTCCACAGGCTTACTGGCCGAGCCAGTCGCGGTCCTGCAGGAAGTACTCGGTCAGGCGCGCTTCTTCACTGCCGGGCGCGGCCTTCCAGTCGTAGCCCCAGCGCACCTGCGGCGGCAACGACATGAGGATGGACTCGGTGCGGCCACCGGACTGCAGGCCGAACAGGGTGCCACGGTCGTAGACCAGGTTGAACTCCACGTAGCGGCCACGGCGGTATTCCTGGAACTCGCGCTGCTGCGGGGTGTAAGGGGTGTCCTTGCGGCGCTGGATGATCGGCAGGTAGGCGTTGACGTAGGCGTCGCCGATGGCGCGGATGAAGGCGAAGCAGGTGTCGAAGTCCCACTCGTTCAGGTCATCGAAGAACAAGCCACCGATGCCGCGTGGCTCGCCACGGTGCTTGAGGTGGAAGTAGCGGTCGCACCAGGCCTTGTAGCGCGGGTACACGTCGGCGCCGAACGGCGCGCAGGCCTGCTCGGCCACACGGTGCCAGTGGATGCAGTCTTCTTCATTGCCGTAGTACGGGGTCAGGTCGAAGCCGCCGCCGAACCACCAGACAGCCTCTTCACCTTCCTTTTCGGCGATGAAGAAGCGCACGTTGGCGTGGGAAGTGGGCACATGCGGGTTGTGCGGGTGGATCACCAGCGACACGCCCAGGGCCTCGAAGCCACGGCCCGCCAGCTCGGGGCGGTGGGCACTGGCCGACGGCGGCAGACCGGCGCCGAACACGTGGGAAAAGTTGACCCCGCCTTTCTCGATCACCTTGCCATCGCCGATCACCCGCGTGCGGCCCCCGCCGCCGGCTTCGCGCACCCAGGCGTCCTCGACGAAGCGGGCGCCGCCGTCTTCTGTTTCGAGGGCAGAGCAGATGCGGTCTTGCAGGTCGAGCAGGTAGGCTTTCACGGCCTCGGTGCGGCTAGTCATCGGGTCACCAGGAGCGGGCAGGGAAGAATTCGCCGGGTAGCATACCACCGCCAGCCCGCGTGCCGCAGTTGACGGCGATCAAGCAAAGGCGTCCGATAGGAAGCCTTTCCCGATCCCGACGACAGGAGTGCGAGATGGCCAAGCGTATCCAGTTCAGCCAGCATGGCGGCCCGGAAGTGCTGCAGTTTGTGGAGTTCGAACCTGCCCCGCCCGGGCCACAGCAGGTGCGTGTGCGTAACCATGCGATCGGCCTGAACTTCATCGATACCTACTTCCGCAGCGGGCTGTATGCGCCGCCATCCCTGCCTTCGGGGCTGGGTACGGAAGCGGCGGGCGTGGTCGAGGCTGTGGGCGAGGGCGTGACGCGGCTGAAGGTTGGGGACCGCGTGGCCCATGCCGGTGGCCCGCTGGGGGCATACAGCGAGGTACATACGTTGCCGGAGGCCAACCTGGTCAAGCTGCCCGATAACATCAGCTTCGAGCAGGCAGCGGCAGTGATGCTCAAGGGTTTGACCGTGCAGTACCTGCTGAAGCAGACCTATGAGGTGAAGGCGGGTGACGTGATCCTGTTCCACGCAGCAGCTGGCGGCGTGGGTTCGTTGGCGTGCCAGTGGGCCAAGGCCTTGGGCGCCAAGCTGATCGGGACCGTGAGCTCTGCCGAGAAGGCCGAGCGGGCCAAGACGCTGGGGGCGTGGGCGACCATCGATTACAGCCGTGAAGACGTGGCCCAGCGGGTGCTGGAGCTGACCGACGGCAAGAAATGCCCGGTGGTGTATGACGGTGTGGGTGCCGACACCTGGCTGACCTCTCTGGACTGCCTGCAGCCGCGCGGGTTGATGGTGAGCTTTGGCAATGCCTCGGGGGCGGTTAGCGGGGTTAACCTGGGGATTCTGGCGCAGAAGGGCTCGCTGTATGTGACCCGGCCCACGTTGGCGACCTATGCCAACAATGCCGAGAATACCCAGGCCATGGCCGATGACCTGTTTGCGATGATTGGCAGCGGCAAGCTGGTTGTGGATATCCAGCAGCGTTATCCGCTGAGTGAGGCGGCCAAGGCGCAGGCGGAGCTGTCGGCGCGCAGGACTGTGGGGTCGACTGTACTGATCCCCTGAGCCCACTCCCACAGGTTCCCAAGAACTGGGGCCAATCACTTTACCTGTGGGAGCGGGTTTACCCGCGAAGAAGACACCGCGGTGCATGGCACCGGCTACGCCGGTGTTCGCGGGTGAACCCGCTCCCACAGGTACTGCGTCGGCCTTGAATACGGCGCCATCCCTGTGGGAGCGGGCATGCCCGCGAAGCAGGCACCGCGGTGCATGGCCGGCTGCGCCGGTGTTCGCGGGCGCGCCCGCTCCCACAGGTACTGCACCAGCCTTGAATACAGCGTTATACCTGTGGGAGCGGGTTTACCCGCGAAGAGGGCACTGCGGTGTATGGCACCGGCTACGCCGGTGTTCGCGGGCGCGCCCGCTCCCACAGGTATTGCGTCGGCCTTGAATATGGCGCTATGCCTGTGGAGGACGGGTGGTTGGCATCGACTCGATACCATCGAGAATCGCCTCCACCAATCCCTCCGCCAGTTCAATGGAATGCAGGCTCGACCAATACATGCCACGGCCTTCTTCGCGCAGGTACTCGAGGGCTTTCGAACCCGTTTCGTAGGCGCCTCGCAGATACAGAGCTACATGAACCAAGGCGTCCTCGGCGGAAATGTTCGGGTTTACGGTGAACAGCGGTTCGTGGCCGGCGTCGCAGCGGCCGAAGGGGCGGGTGGATGTGCAGGGTAGGGGTGGATCGGGGACAATCTTCTTCATCACTAGATCTCGCTTCATGGCACCACCCAGTCGTTACCACACGAATAGGTGGCAGCTGTACGCAGGGTGGTAAACCGGGTGGGAGATCTAAAACCCAGCAGGCACGAAGCCTCCTGCGAACAGCCGCCATGGACTGCCAAGATCACCCAGAACCCGGGTTACCACACCCGATCGCCAAGTTATTCGGCGACGGCTGAAGCCTAAGGGCAGAGGTTCCCACTGAGAAGGTGATGGCAGAGGACGCGGCTCGTAGGATATTTCCCAAGCCGCAGGCTGGACAGCCATTCGAGACAAAATCAGAAAAATCTGCGGGGTTCTGGGGCCGCTTTGCAGCCCAATCGCCGGCAAGCCAGCTCCCACACCGACCGCGTCGATTTCAAGTCATGTGCAGTACCTGTGGGAGCTGGCTTGCCGGCGATCGAGGGCGAAGCCCTCGCCAGCGGTATCAGCCTGGACGAACGACTTCGCCAGTCACCAGGTCACGAATCACACTCGGGTTCTTCCTTCCACCCAATGCCCCGCCCAGTACCAGATCCAGCTGGCCATGGAAGTACTGCTCCACCCGCAACCGGGTCTTCGCCGCCGGGCGCCCGCCCGGGTTGCACGAAGTGGAAATCAACGGCCCCACCAACGCACACAGCTCACGTACCACCGGGTGGTCACTGACCCGCAGTGCCACGGTGTCATGTTGCCCGGTAACCCATTCGGGCAACAGGTCCTGGTGCGGTACCAGCCAGGTGTTCGGCCCCGGCCAGGTGCTGCCCATGCGGTCGATCCAGTCTTCGGGGAAATCCTCGAACAAGAAGTCGAACTGGCGGATGTTGTCTGCAACCAGGATCAGGCCTTTATCCACAGGCCGCGACTTCAGCGCCAGCAGGCGATACACCGCATCCTCGTTCCACGGGTCGCAGCCCAGGCCCCAGACCGCTTCCGTCGGATAGGCGATCACTGCGCCCGCCCGGATCTCACGTGCGGCTTGTTGCACACGAAAACTGCTCACCATTTCTGTTACTCCGCCTATATACCTTGCTTGTGAGCAGTGTACTTAGCCCGCGCGGGCAAACCAACGCCCGGCTTCATTGCTCACCCGGCCCTCCAGCTCCAGTTCGGTCAGCTGCGCCAGCACGTCGGCCAACGGCTGCTCGCTGCAGTGGGCCAGGCTTTCGCTGGTTTGTGGCGCAGCATGCAGCAGGGCGAGCAGGGGATGGTCGAATTTATCCACAACCGCAGGCGGCAGGTTCTGCCAGCCCTGCAGGCTTTCCAATATCTGCTCCACGCTCTCCACCAGCAGCGCGCCGTCACGGATCAACTGGTGGCAGCCCTTGGCCCCGGGGTGGTGAATGGAGCCTGGTATGGCATACACCTCGCGGCCTTGCTCGGCAGCCAGGCGTGCGGTGATCAGCGAACCACTGGCCAGGCTGGCCTCGACCACCAGCACGCCCAGCGACAGGCCACTGATGATGCGATTGCGCCGCGGGAAGTTGCCAGGTAGCGGCCCGGCATCCAGCGGGTACTCGGAAACCAGCGCGCTACCGTTGTCGATCATCGCTTGCGCAAGCGACTTGTGGCGCTGTGGATAAAGTTTTTGCAACCCCGTACCGAGCACGCCAATCGTGCCCCCACCAGCCTGCAATGCGGCCCGATGAGCGGCACCGTCGATGCCCACGGCCAAGCCGCTGGTAATGGTGAAACCGGCCTGCGCCAGGTAGCGGGAAAATGCCGCAGCAGTGTCGAGCGCCGGGGGTGAAGCACGCCTGCTACCCACAATTGCCAGCTGTGGGCGCTCGAGCAAGGCCGGGTTGCCAGCGACGAAAAGCAGCGGAGGGGCATCGTCGATTTCCGCCAATAGTGGCGGGTAGCCAGGGCCGTCCCACATCAGTAAATGCTGGCCCGGGCGCTCTAACCAGGCCATTGCGGCCAGTGCGCCTTCACGTACTTCGGCACTGCGCCGGGCATCGATGGTGGCCTGTGGTATGCCCAATGCGCGCCACGCGCCGGCCGGTGCGCACAGTGCCGAAGAGGCACTGCCAAAGGCCTCCAGCAAGGTGTTAAAACGACGCAATCCCGTTTCCGGCAGCTGGTGCAGGCGTAATCGCGCCTCCAGTTCGGCAGGCGGAAGAGGCGACGAATGGTAAGTCTGCATGGGGATCATCCTTGATCGAATTGGGGCCATCGACGTGGCACAAACTGTGGATAACTTTGTTGATAACGCTTTGACAACCTGTCCATCGAATGGGCTATAAGCGGCCCTTGAAAACCCTAGCCGAGCTTTGCCAGGTGCTGAAATCCCCGTTTCCCTTTATTATGTGTGCTCAGTTTTCAACCGAACGCACAGTGACTGCCTGACCTTATGGCCATCTTGAACATTCTCGAATTCCCGGACCCGCGCCTGCGCACCATCGCCAAGCCGGTGACGGTGTTCGACGACGCCCTGCGTCAGCTGATCGACGACATGTTTGAAACCATGTACGAAGCCCCTGGCATCGGCCTGGCCGCCACCCAGGTCAACGTGCACCAGCAAGTCGTGGTCATGGACCTCAGTGAAGACCGCAGCGAGCCGCGCGTCTTCATCAACCCCACGGTCGAAGAGCTGACCCACGACATGGGCCAGTACCAGGAAGGCTGCCTGTCGGTACCTGGCTTCTACGAGAACGTCGACCGCCCGCTGCGTGTGCGGGTCAAGGCCCAGGACCGTGACGGCAAGCCATACGAGCTGGAGTGCGAAGGCCTGCTGGCGGTGTGCGTGCAGCACGAATTCGATCACCTCAACGGCAAGCTGTTCGTCGACTACCTGTCGCAGCTCAAGCGCGACCGGATCAAGAAGAAGCTGGAAAAGCAGCACCGCCAGCAAGCCTGATCCCCACCTTCCAGAAGGCTTGCTCCGGCAAGCCTTTTTCTTTTTTGAAGCGAGAACTCCATGCGCATCGTCTTTGCAGGCACTCCAGAGTTTGCCGCCGAACACCTCAAGGCCTTGCTCGACAGCCCCTACGAGATCGTGGCCGTCTACACCCAGCCCGACCGCCCGGCCGGCCGTGGCCAGAAGCTGATGCCGAGCGCGGTCAAGCAACTGGCTGTGGCCCATGACATCCCGGTGTTCCAGCCGCCGACCCTGCGCAACGCCGAAGCCCAGGCCGAACTGGCCGCACTGAAGCCGGACCTGATGGTGGTGGTCGCCTATGGCCTGATCCTGCCGCAGGTGGTGCTGGATATCCCGCGCCTGGGCTGCATCAACAGCCATGCCTCCCTGCTGCCACGCTGGCGCGGTGCCGCACCGATCCAGCGCGCCGTGGAAGCCGGCGACGCCGAGAGCGGTGTGACCGTGATGCGTATGGAAGCGGGCCTGGACACCGGCCCGATGCTGCTCAAGGTGGTCACCCCGATCAGCGCCGAAGACACCGGTGGCAGCCTGCACGACCGCTTGGCCGAGATGGGCCCGCCCGCAGTCGTCCAGGCCATTGCCGGCCTGGCCGACGGTTCGCTGCAAGGCGAAGTGCAGGACGATGCCCTGGCCACCTACGCGCACAAGCTGAACAAGGACGAAGCACGCATCGACTGGAGCCGCCCGGCCGTCGAGCTGGAACGCCTGATCCGTGCCTTCAACCCGTGGCCGGTTTGCCACAGCACCCTCGATGGCGAAAGCGTGAAAGTGCTGGCCGCCAACTTGTCCACAGCGACAGGCACCCCCGGCGAGATCCTCTCCGCCAGCAAGGACGGCCTGGTGGTCGCCTGCGGTGACCAGGCGCTGAGCCTGACCCGTCTGCAACTGCCCGGCGGCAAGCCGCTGAACTTCAGCGACCTGTTCAACAGCCGTCGCGAGAAATTCGCCAGCGGCAAGGTGCTGGGCCAATGAACCCACGCCTCGCCGCCGCCCGTGCCCTTGCCGCTGTGCTCAGTGGCAAGGCCTCGCTGAACAGCTCGCTGCCGGCGCAACTGGACAAAGTCGATGAACGCGACCGCGGCCTGACCCAGGACCTGGCGTTCGGCACCGCGCGCTGGCAGCCACGCCTCGACCTGCTGGCCGCGCAGCTGCTGCAGAAGCCGTTCAAGGCCGCCGATGCCGATGTGCAGGCGCTGCTGCTGGTCGGCCTGTACCAGCTGTTCTATAGCCGTATCCCGGCCCACGCGGCCATTGGCGAGACTGTCGGCTGTGCCGACAAGCTGAAGAAGCCGTGGGCCAAGGGCCTGCTCAATGCCGTGCTGCGCCGCGCCCAACGCGAAGGCGAAGAATTGCTGGCCGGCATGGAGCGCGACCCGGTGGTACGCACTGCCCACCCGCGCTGGCTGCAGAAGTCGCTCAAGGCCTTCTGGCCGGAGCAGTGGGAGGCCATCTGCGCCGCCAATAACGCCCACCCGCCGATGATCCTGCGGGTCAACCGCCGCCACCACAGCCGCGATGCCTACCTGGCACTGCTGGCCGAGGCAGGTGTTGGCGCCAGCGCCTGCCAGTACAGCCGTGACGGTATCGTGCTGGCCGAAGCCTGCGACGTGCGCGGCCTGCCAGGCTTTGCCGAAGGCTGGGTGAGCGTTCAGGACGAAGCCGCGCAGCTGTCCGCCGACCTGCTGGAACTGGCCCCCGGCCAACGCGTGCTCGACGCCTGCTGTGCACCGGGCGGCAAGACCTGCCACCTGCTGGAAGCCGAAGCCGGCCTGGCCCACGTGGTGGCCATCGACCTCGAAGCCAAGCGCCTGACCCGCGTGCGCGAGAACCTCGACCGCCTGCAACTGGACGCCGAGCTGATCGCCTGCGATGCCCGCGACACCGCCAGCTGGTGGGACGGCAAGCCATTCCAGCGCATCCTGCTCGACGCACCATGCTCGGCCACCGGCGTGATCCGCCGTCATCCGGACATCAAGCTGACCCGTCAGGCCGACGACATCCCGGCCCTGGCCACGCTGCAAGGCGAGCTGCTCGATGCCCTGTGGCCGACCCTGGAAGTGGGCGGCATGCTGCTGTACGCCACCTGCTCCAGCCTGCCGACCGAGAACACCGAAGTGATCGATGCCTTCCTCGCCCGCACCCCGGGCGCCCGTGAGCTGGACCTGGCCACCGAAGCCGGCCTGCGCCAGCCTCACGGCCGCCAGTTGCTGGCCCAGGAAGGCGGCCACGACGGTTTCTACTATGCCAAGCTGATCAAGATCGCCGCCTCGCGCGGGTAAGAACAAAAGGTAGGGAGTAGCGGATGAAGATCATCATCCTCGGCGCAGGGCAGGTAGGCGGTACGCTGGCGGAGCACCTGGCCAGCGAAGCCAACGACATCACCGTGGTCGACACTGACGGCGACCGCCTGCGCGACCTGGGCGACCGCCTGGACATCCGCACCGTGCAAGGCCGCGGCTCGCTGCCTACGGTGCTGCGCCAGGCCGGTGCCGACGACGCCGACATGCTGGTGGCGGTAACCAACAGCGACGAAACCAACATGGTCGCCTGCCAGGTGGCCTATTCGCTGTTCCACACCCCGACCAAGATCGCCCGGGTGCGCGAGTCGGCCTACCTGACCCGCGAAGAGCTGTTCGACAACGACCATATCCCGGTCGACGTGCTGATCAGCCCCGAGCAGGTGGTGACCAACTACATCAAGCGCCTGATCGAGCACCCGGGCTCGCTGCAGGTGATCGACTTCGCCGAAGGCAAGGCCCAGCTGGTGGCAGTGAAGGCGTACTACGGTGGCCCGCTGGTAGGCCAGCAACTGCGCCAGATCCGCGCGCACATGCCCAACGTCGACACCCGCGTGGCGGCCATCTTCCGCCGCGACCGCCCGATCACCCCGCGGGGCGACACGGTGATCGAAGCCGACGACGAAGTGTTCTTCATCGCCGCGAAGAAGGACATCCGCGCGGTGATGGGTGAGCTGCGCCGTATCGACGAAACCAACAAGCGTGTGGTCATCGCCGGTGGCGGGCAGATCGGCGAACGCCTGGCCGAGGCCATCGAAAGCCGCTACCAGGTGAAGATCATCGAGATGAGCCCGGCCCGTTGCCGACACCTCTCCGACACCCTGGAAAGCACCGTGGTGCTGCAGGGCAGCGCCTCGGACAAGGACCTGATGCTGGAGGAGAACATCGCCGACGCCGACATCTTCCTGGCCCTGACCAACGACGACGAGGCCAACATCATGTCGTCGCTGCTGGCCAAGCGCCTGGGTGCGCGCAAGGTGATGACCATCATCAACAACCCGGCCTATGTCGACCTGGTGCAGGGTGGCGACATCGACATCGCCATCAGCCCGCAGCTGGCCACCATCGGCACCCTGCTGGCGCACGTGCGCCGGGGCGACATCGTCAGCGTGCACTCGCTGCGCCGTGGCGCTGCCGAAGCTATCGAAGCGGTGGCGCACGGGGATTCGAAGTCGAGCAAGGTGGTCGGCAAGGCGATCGAAGACATCGCCCTGCCGCCGGGCACTACCATCGGCGCGATCATTCGTGACGAAGAGGTGATGATTGCCCACGACGACACCATGATCGAATCGGGCGACCATGTGATCCTGTTCGTTGTGGATAAAAAGCATATTCGGGATGTGGAGAAGCTGTTCCACGTCGGCTTGAGTTTCTTCTAGGAGCACAGGGCATGCGCGAATCGCTGGAGAAGATGCTGGCCAAGGGTGTGGATAACCCGCTGCTGAGGTTTGGCTTGGGCAAGGCCTGGCTGGACGAAGGCAATGGTGCTGAAGCGGCAGTGCATCTGGCACGGTGCGTGGAACAGGACCCGAAGTACTCGGCGGCGTGGAAGCTGCTGGGCAAGGCGCATCAGCTGCAGGGCGACCTGGCGGCGGCGCGCAAGGCCTGGGAGGAGGGGATCGTGGCGGCGCAGGCCCATGGGGACAAGCAGGCCGAGAAAGAGATGACCGTGTTTCTGAAGAAACTGAACAAGGTCTGAAATCGCCGGGGCTGCTTTGCAGCCCATCGCGACACAAGGCCGCTCCTACAGGAGACCGCGATCCCTTGTAGGAGCGGCCTTGTGTCGCGAAAGGGGCGCGAAGCGCCCCCAGAAATATCAGTACCAGCGCGGCTCGCCAGCCGGGCGCTTCTTGAAGCGCTTCATGCTCCACATGTACTGGCTCGGGTACTCGCGCACATAGCGCTCGACCACCTTGCTCATCGCCGCTGCCGACACGGTCACGTCGGTGCTGTACATCTCTTCCGGCGCCGCCTCCAGGAACACCTTGAAGCCCGAGCCATCCGGCAGCCGCAGGGCATGCAGGAACACCCCCACCGCCTTGCCCCCGGCCAGCATGTTCGGCACGAACTTGCTGGTCAGCGCCTGGGTACCCAGGAACGGCACGAACACCCCCGCCGACTCTGCCGGCTCCGGGTCGGCAGGAATACCTACCTGGCCACCACGGCGCACTTCCTTGATCACGCTGAGGATGCCTTCCTTGGTCGAAGGCGCCACGCGGTTGCCCATCTGCACCCGCTGCTCGCGCAGCAGGTCATCCACCGCCTTCAGCTTCGGCGGGCGGTAGAAGATGATCGGTTTGCACTGGTTGCAGTAGAAGTGGTTCAGCACTTCCCAGTTGCCCAGGTGGCTGGTGATGCCGACCACGCCCTTGCCCGAGGCCAGGGCCTGCTCCAGCACTTCCAGGCCGTGCACTTCCTTGACCAGCTCCAGCGAGCGCTGCGGCGGCCAGATCCAGGCACAGGCACTTTCGACGAAGGATTTACCGATATCCTTCAACGCGCGGCCAACCAGCTGCTCGCGCTCGGCCGGGTCCATCTCCGGGAAGCACTTGGCCAGGTTGATGCGCACGACATTGCGCGAGCCGTTGGGGATCTTCCACATCAGCCAGCCGATACCGGCGCCGACGCGCTGCACAGCACCCCAGGGCAGCTTGGCAAACAGACGCAGCACCCCGACCATCAGGGCGCCCTTGAACTTTTCCACAGGCGAATTCCTTATTTCAGCAAGGCGCGCATTGTAACCCCTCAGCGCAACAAGGCGGCGTAGCGATCGCAATCGGTGGTGTGGTCCATGACCATGCCGGTGGCCTGCATGAAGGCATAGCAGATGGTCGGGCCAACGAACGTGAAGCCGGCTTTCTGCAGGGCTTTGCTCATCGCCTTGGCTTCATCGGTAACCGCTGGCACCTCGCTGCGGCCTGTGAAGTGGTTGATCTTCGGCGCACCACCAACGAATGACCAGAGCCAGTCGGCGGGGTTGTCCACAGCCAGCCAGGCCTGGGCATTGCGCCTGGCAGCCTTGAGCTTGAGGCGGTTGCGGATGATGCCGGCATCCTGCATCAGCTCCTCGATGCGTTCGTCGCTCATGACGGCGAGTTTCACCGGATCGAAGCCGTGCATCACCTCGCGATAACGCTCGCGTTTACGCAATACGGTGATCCACGAAAGCCCCGCCTGGAACCCTTCGAGCAAAAGCATCTCGAACAGCAACGCCGGGTCACGCTGGGGCGTTCCCCATTCCTGGTCGTGGTAGGCCTGGTACAACGGATCGTCGGTACACCAAAAGCAGCGTGGCATAAGGCTCCAATGAGTAGAGGGCGAGGCGAATCAGGTTATACTCCCGCTCTTTACATCCGCATCCCCAGATACAGGTGAATTTCGTGAGCCAGCCTACGCCAGCCGTGCGTACCTTCCAAGACCTGATCCTCGCCCTGCAGAACTACTGGGCCGAGCAAGGTTGTGTGGTGCTTCAGCCCTACGATATGGAAGTAGGCGCCGGCACTTTCCACACCGCTACATTCCTGCGCGCCGTGGGTCCAGAAACCTGGAACGCCGCCTATGTGCAGCCTAGCCGTCGCCCTGCCGACGGGCGGTATGGCGAAAACCCCAACCGCCTGCAGCACTACTACCAGTTCCAGGTGGTACTGAAGCCCAACCCGGCCAACTTCCAGGAGCTGTACCTCGGCTCGCTGAAAGCCATCGGCCTGGACCCGCTGGTCCACGACATTCGCTTCGTCGAAGACAACTGGGAATCGCCGACCCTCGGCGCCTGGGGCCTGGGCTGGGAAATCTGGCTCAACGGCATGGAAGTCACCCAGTTCACCTACTTCCAGCAGGTAGGCGGTATCGAGTGCTACCCGGTCACCGGTGAAATCACCTACGGCCTGGAGCGCCTGGCCATGTACATCCAGGGCGTCGACTCGGTGTACGACCTGGTGTGGGCCGACGGCCCGTTCGGCAAGGTCACCTACGGCGACGTGTTCCACCAGAACGAGGTGGAGCAGTCGACCTACAACTTCGAGCACGCCAACGTCGAGAAGCTGTTCGAGCTGTTCGACTTCTACGAAAGCGAAGCCAACCGCCTGATCAAGCTGGATCTGCCGCTGCCGACCTATGAAATGGTGCTGAAGGCCTCGCACACCTTCAACTTGCTGGACGCCCGCCGTGCCATCTCGGTAACCGAGCGCCAGCGCTACATCCTGCGTGTACGTACCCTGGCCCGGGACGTGGCGCAAAGCTATCTGCAAGCCCGCGCACGCCTGGGCTTCCCGATGGCCACCCCTGAACTGCGTGACGAAGTGTTGGCTAAGCTGGAGGCTGCACAATGAGTGCTCAAGATTTCCTGGTAGAACTGGGCACCGAAGAGCTGCCACCGAAGGCCCTCGCCAGCCTCGGCGAAGCCTTCCTGGCTGGTATCGAGAAAGGCCTGCAGGCCGCTGGCCTGAACTACACCGGCAAGCAGGTTTACGCCGCGCCGCGTCGCCTGGCCGTGCTGATCCGCCAGCTGGATGTGCAACAGCCTGACCGCAGCATCAATATCGACGGCCCGCCCCTGCAGGCTGCTTTCAAAGACGGCGAGCCGACCCAGGCTGCCTTGGGCTTTGCCAAGAAATGCGGTGTGGATCTGTCGGAAATCGACCAGACCGGCGCCAAGCTGCGTTTCTCCCAGCACATCCCGGGCAAGGCCACCGCTGGCCTGCTGCCGACCATCGTCGAAGACTCGCTCAACGACCTGCCGATCCCCAAGCGCATGCGCTGGGCGGCCAGCCGTGAAGAGTTCGTGCGCCCGACCCAATGGCTGGTGATGCTGCTGGGCGACCAGGTGGTCGACTGCACCATCCTGTCGCAGAAGGCCGGCCGTGAATCCCGTGGCCACCGCTTCCACCACCCGGAAAACGTGGTCATCACCACCCCGGCCAACTACGTCGAAGACCTGCGCAAAGCCTACGTGCTGGCCGACTTCGCCGAGCGCCGCGAGCTGATCAGCAAGCGTACCGCCGAACTGGCCATGCAGCAGGAAGGCAGCGCCATCGTGCCGCCGGCACTGCTGGACGAAGTGACCGCCCTGGTCGAGTGGCCGGTGCCGCTGGTGTGCTCGTTCGAGGAGCGTTTCCTCGAAGTGCCACAGGAAGCCCTGATCACCACCATGCAGGACAACCAGAAGTACTTCTGCCTGCTGGACAGCGAAGGCAAGCTGCTGCCGCGCTTCATCACCGTGGCCAACGTCGAAAGCCGCGACCCGAAGCAGATCGTGCAAGGCAACGAGAAGGTCGTGCGCCCACGCCTGACCGATGCCGAGTTCTTCTTCAAGCAGGACAAGAAGCAGCCGCTGGAAACCTTCAACGAGCGCCTGAAGAACGTGGTGTTCCAGGCTCAGCTGGGTACCGTGTACGACAAGGCCGAGCGCGTTTCCAGGCTGGCCGCCTTCATCGCCCCGCTGATCGGCGGCGACGCCCAGCGCGCCGGCCGTGCCGGCCTGCTGTCGAAGTGCGACCTGGCCACCGAGATGGTCGGCGAGTTCCCTGAAATGCAGGGTGTTGCCGGTTACTACTACGCGCTCAACGACGGTGAGCCGGAAGATGTGGCCCTGGCCCTGAACGAGCAGTACATGCCGCGCGGTGCTGGCGCCGAGCTGCCGCAGACCCTCACCGGTGCTGCCGTGGCCATCGCCGACAAGCTCGATACCCTGGTCGGCATCTTCGGCATCGGCATGCTGCCTACCGGCAGCAAGGACCCGTACGCCCTGCGCCGTGCCGCCCTGGGCGTGCTGCGTATCCTGATCGAGAAGCAGCTGGACCTGGACCTGACCGGTGCGGTCGAGTTCGCGGTCAAGCAGTTCGGCACCAAGGTCAAGGCCGCCGGCCTGGCCGAACAGGTGCTGGAGTTCATCTTCGACCGCCTGCGTGCGCGTTACGAAGACGAAGGCATCGACGTGGCCACCTACCTGTCGGTACGTGCCCTGCAGCCAGGTTCTGCCCTGGACTTCGACCAGCGCGTACAGGCTGTACAAGCCTTCCGCAAGCTGCCGGAAGCCGAGGCCCTGGCCGCGGTGAACAAGCGCGTGTCGAACCTGCTGAGCAAGGCCGAAGGCGCCATCGCCGATCACGTCGAGCCGAAGTACTTCGACAACGCCAACGAGTTCTCCCTGTACTCGGCCATCCAGCAGGCCGACCAGGCCGTGCAACCGATGGCTGCTGCACGCCAGTACAGCGAATCGCTGGCCCGCCTGGCGGCCCTGCGTGACCCAGTCGACGCCTTCTTCGAGGCGGTGATGGTCAACGCCGAGGATGCCAAGGTACGCGCCAACCGTTATGCCCTGCTCAGCCGCCTGCGCGGCCTGTTCCTGGGCGTGGCCGACATTTCGCTGCTGGGGTAAGCCTTGAAACTGCTGATTCTCGACCGTGACGGAGTCATCAACTACGACTCCGACGCCTATATCAAGACGCTGGACGAGTGGGTGCCGATTCCTGGCTCGGTCGAAGCGATCGCGCAGTTGAGCAAGGCGGGCTGGACGGTGGCCGTGGCCACCAACCAGTCCGGCATTGCCCGTGGCTACTATGCGCTGGCAACCCTCGAGGCCATGCACGCGCGCCTGCGCGCGCTGGTGGCCGAGCAGGGTGGCGAGGTGGGTCACATCGTGTATTGCCCGCACGGGCCGGACGAAGGCTGCGATTGCCGCAAGCCCAAGCCTGGCATGCTGCGGGCGATCGCCGAGCATTACCAGGTCGGCCTGGAAGGCGTCTGGTTCGTTGGCGACAGCAAAGGTGACCTGGAGGCCGCCCTGGCCGTCGGTGCACAACCTGTGCTGGTGAAAACCGGCAAGGGCGAGCGGACCCTGGAAAAAGGCGTCCCGGAAACTACACTGATTTTCGACGATCTGGCAGCTATCGCCAGAGAACTAATTTAAACAGTGCGCCTTCGGGCGCATTTTTCTCAGGCGGGCATGCCCCGCAATGGTACAAGCCACTATGTCGATCCTGCAGGCGATCAGAATCTTTCTTTTTTACCTGCTGCTGGGCACCAGTTCGCTGCTGTGGTGCTCGCTGAGCTTCTTCGTCGCGCCGTTCCTGTCGTTCCCCAAGCGCTACAAGTTCATCAACGTGTACTGGTGCCGTTGCGCGTTGTTCCTGGTGCGCACCATCCTGGGTATCGACTACAAGATCACTGGCGCCGAGAACGTGCCTGATGAGCCTTGCGTGATCCTGTCCAACCACCAGAGCACCTGGGAAACCTTCTTCCTTTCCCAGTATTTCTCGCCACTGAGCCAGGTGCTCAAGCGCGAGTTGCTGTACGTGCCGTTCTTCGGTTGGGCAATGGCCATGCTGCGGCCGATCGCGATCAACCGCGATAACCCCAAGGAAGCCCTGCGCCAGGTAGCCAGCAAGGGTGACGAGCTGCTCAAGCAGAAGACCTGGGTGCTGATCTTCCCGGAAGGCACTCGCGTGCCATTCGGCACCATGGGCAAGTTCTCCCGTGGTGGTACCGCGCTGGCGGTGAATGCCGGGCTGCCGGTGCTGCCGATTGCCCATAACGCCGGCAAGTTCTGGCCGAAGACCGGTTGGGGCAAGCGCGCTGGCACCATCGAGGTGGTGATTGGCGAACCGATGTACGCCAACGGCACCGGGCCACGGGCCATCGCCGAGCTCAACGACCGCGCCGCGGCGTGGAACGAAGCGACCCAGCGGGCCATGGGTTCGCTGCCGCCAGCAGAGGAAAAACCCCAGGAACAGATGGCCTGACCATCTGTGGATAACTTGTGAACTGTTTTTGGATTAAAAGCTTGAAGTGATCGCTAAGTGTTTGAATTAGCTGTTTATTTCTGTGTATGACATTTTTCTGAAAATCGTGCATAAGTTTTTTCGGAGCATAAGAAAACCGGCTTTTACAGCCGGTTTTTTTATGGGCTCATACGGGTGTGGGTGATCGGTGTAGGAGCGGCCTTGTGTCGCGATAGGGCTGCAAGGCAGCCCCAGCAATTTGTGCATCACTGCTGATGCCTCGGGGCCGCTTTGCGGCCCTTTCGCGACACAAGGCCGCTCCTACAAGAAGCCCGTGCCAACCGTCAGATCTTGTCGATATCCACGTCCTTGGTTTCCTTCAGGCAGAAGATCCCCACCACCAGGCTGACCCCGGTCACCAGCACCGGGTACCACAGCCCGTAGAAGATATCCCCGGTATACACCACCAGCGCGAACGACACCGTTGGCAGGAAGCCACCGAACCAGCCGTTGCCAATGTGGTAGGGCAGCGACATGGAGGTGTAGCGGATGCGGGTCGGGAACAGCTCGACCATCACCGCCGCCAGCGGGCCATAGGTCATGGTCGCGATCAGGATCATCGCCACGATCAGCACCACCACCATCACCTGGTTGACCTGCCCAGGGTCGGCCTTGGCCGGGTAGCCGGCCTGTTCCACCGCCGCACGCATGGCTGCTTCGTCGAAGCCGTTGATGGTCTTGTCACCGATGTTGACCACCACATCGCTGCCGGCCACATCCACAGAGCTGTACGGTAGGCCTTGCTTGACCAGGAAGGTCTTGACCTTGTCGCAAGGGCTGTCGAAACGCGCCTTGCCCACCGGGTCGAACTGGAAGGTGCAGCCTTGCGGGTCGGCAGTGACAACGATCGGCGCCTGGCGGCTGGCCGCGTCGATCTGTGGGTTGGCGTAGTGGCTCAGCGCCTTGAACAGCGGGAAGTACAGCACCGTGGCCAGGAGCAGGCCGAGCATCAGGATCGGCTTGCGGCCAATACGGTCGGACAACCAGCCGAAGAACACGAAGAACGGCGCACCAATGACCACGCTGATGATCAGCAGGGTGTTGGCCTGGGCCGGGTCCATCTTCAGCATCTGGGTCATGAAGAACAGCACGTAGAACTGCGCCGTGTAGAAGGTCACGGCCTGCCCGGCGTTGATGCTGAACAGGGCGGTGAGCACCACTTTCAGGTTCGGCCAGGAGGTGAACGACTCACGGATCGGCGACTTGCTGACCTTGCCTTGGGCCTTCATTTTCACGAAAGCCGGCGACTCGTGCATGCTCATGCGGATCCAGGTGGAAATCGCCAGCAGCACGATCGACAGCAGGAACGGCAGGCGCCAACCCCAGGTTTCGAACTGGTCGCCACTGATATAGCGGCTGCCCAGCACCACCACCAGCGACAACAACAGGCCAAGGGTGGCGGTGGACTGGATGAAACCCGTGTGGAAACCGCGCTTGCCGGGCGGAGCATGCTCGGCCACATAGGTGGCCGCACCGCCGTATTCACCACCCAGCGCCAGCCCCTGCAGCATGCGCAGGACCACCAGGATGATCGGTGCCGCGATGCCGATGCTGGCGTAGGTGGGCAACAACCCCACCGCGAAGGTGGACAGGCCCATCAGCACGATGGTGACCAGGAAGGTGTACTTGCGCCCGATCATGTCGCCCAGCCGGCCGAACACCAGCGCACCGAACGGCCGCACCAGGAAGCCGGCGGCAAAGGCCATGAGGGCGAAGATGAAGGCGGTGGTGTCGTTCACGCCAGCGAAGAACTGCTTGCTGATGACCGCTGCCAGCGCACCATAGAGAAAAAAGTCATACCACTCGAAAACTGTCCCGAGGGATGACGCGAAAATGATCTTGCGTTCTTCACGACGGCTGGAGCTGCTGGCCGCCGCACCCTGCTCTTGGATGTAATCCGACATCGTTGCTGTCCTCGGCCCGCAGGCCACAGTGATTATTCTTGTTGTTCCACTGTCGGCAGCTTCTGACCGCCAGCTGCCGGTACTGCACGCACCCGGGGTCAGGGCGTCGGTATTGCGTCTTCGTTCAGATAGGTCTGGGTAGCAGCTCCTTTGAGGATCAGTTGAGCCGCCTTCTCGGCGATCATCAGGGTGGGTGAACAAGTATTGCCGGAGGTGATCTGCGGCATGATCGAGGCGTCCGCCACGCGCAGGCCAGGGATGCCGTGTACGCGCAACTGGTTATCCACAACGTCCAGTTCGCCATTGCCCATGCGGCAGGTGCCTACCGGGTGGAAGATGGTGGTACCTATCTTGCCGGCGGCTTCGAACAGCTCTTCTTCGGTTTGCAGGGCTGGGCCCGGCAGGTATTCCTTTGGGTCGAACGCAGCGAGGGCAGGGGCCTGGACGATACGCCGGGTAAGGCGAATGGAATCGGCGGCGACGCGCAGGTCCTGGGGGTCGCTGAGGTAGTTGGGGTCGATCAGCGGTGTGCTGTTCATGTCGCTGCTGCGGATATCGATACGCCCGCGGCTGGCCGGGCGCAGGTTGCACACCGAGGCGGTAAAGGCCGGGAACCTGTGCAGTGGCTCGCCGAAGCGCTCAAGTGACAGCGGCTGCACGTGGTACTGCAGGTTGGCGGTGGCCTGCTCCGGGCTCGAACGCACGAACGCGCCCAGTTGGCTCGGCGCCATGGCCAGCGGGCCACTGCGGTCATAGAGGTAGCGCAGGCCCATGCCCATCTTGCCCCACAGGCTGTTGGCCATCTGGTTCAGGGTACGGGTATTGCGGATCTGGTAGATCAGGCGCAGTTGCAGGTGATCCTGCAGATTGCCGCCAACACCGGGCATGTCGTGACGCACGCCAATGCCCAGGCTTTCCAGTAACTGCCGCGGGCCGATGCCGGAGCGCTGCAGGATACCGGGAGAGCCCACAGCACCCGCACAGAGGATGATCTCGCGACGCGCCGCAAACTCGTGCCAGGCACCCTGCCAGAACGCCTTTACCGCCCGTGCACGGGTGTTGTTGAGCAGCACCTGGTCAACCTGAACGCCGGTCAGCACCGTGAGGTTGGGGCGGTCCTTGATCGGCCGCAGGAAAGCCTTGGAAGCGTTCCAGCGCACACCGCTGCGCTGGTTGACCTGGAAATATCCACAGCCCTGGTTGTCGCCGGTATTGAAGTCATCGACCTTGCCGATCCCGCTTTGCTCGGCGGCATCACGGAAAGCATCGAGGATCGGCCAGCTGTAGCGCTGGCGCTCGACCCGCCATTCGCCATCACCACCGTGGTGCTCGCTGGCGCCGGCAAAGTGGCTTTCGCTGGCCTTGAACAGCGGCAGTACGTCCTTCCAGGCCCAGCCGTCGTTGCCTTGCTCGGCCCAACGGTCGTAGTCGGCGGCCTGGCCGCGCATGTAGATCATGCCGTTGATCGAGGAGCAGCCACCCAGCACCTTGCCGCGTGGATAGCCCAGCGCACGACCGCCCAGGCCGGGCTGCGCCTCGGTCTTGAAGCACCAGTCGGTGCGCGGGTTGCCGATGCAATAGAGATAACCGACGGGGATATGGATCCAGGGATAGTTGTCGCGCCCACCCGCTTCCAGCAGCAGCACTCGGCAGGAAGGGTCGGCGGACAGACGATTGGCCAACAGGCAACCGGCGGGACCGGCCCCTACGACCACGTAGTCGAAGACAGAATCGGCTGATGGCATGTGCAACCTCGGGCCTGATTATTATTCTTGTCCCGATCCATCTTAGTGAGTAATTTCGTGGAGGAAACACGAGATTTCGCGCAGCCGCTGTGCGTTTTAGCACAGCGATCATCACGGCAACGGCGCGGCCCTGTAGGAGCGGCCTTGTGTCGCGATGGGGCGCGCAGCGGCCCTGAGTCAGCACATGTGGTCCTTCAGGTAGACCGATTTTGCTGAATTCAGGGCCGCTGCGCGCCCCATCGCGACACAAGGCCGCTCCTACAAAGGTTCGCGCGGTCTGGATGCATAGGGACAAGCATGTTCGACTGGAACGATCTGCGGTTTTTCCTCGAGTTGCAGCGCAGCGGCCGCCTGCTTACCGCCGCCAAGCGCCTCAACACCACCCACAGCACCGTGGCCCGGCACATCGAGAGCATCGAGCAAAGCCTGGGCACCGCGCTGTTCGTGCAGCATGCCCAGGGCTATGAACTGACCCCCTCGGGCCAGGCCCTGCTCAAGCACGCCGAAGCCATGGAAAACGTCGCCCTGCTGGCGCAGGAAGAAATCACCCAGGCCATCACGCCGCTGGGCAAGATTCGCCTGGGGGTGACCGAAGGCATCGGCATCATGTTCTTCACCCCGCGCATGAATGCGCTGTTCGACCGCTACCCCGGCCTGGAAGTGGAGCTGGTGGCAGTGCCGCGCTTCGTCAGCATCCTCAACCGCGAGGCAGAGATCAGCATCCACCTGGAACGGCCCAACGCCGACCTGCTGATCACCCGCAAGCTCACCGACTATCGCCTGGCCCTGTACGCCAGCCAGGACTACCTGGATCGCGCGCCCCCGCTGCGCAACCGCGAGGACCTGGCCCGGCACAGCTGGATCGGCTACGTCGACGACTTGCTGTTCAGCCAGGAACTGCTGTTTCTCAACAGCTTCTGCCGGGCCCCCAACGTGGTGTTTCGCAGCACCAGCGTGATCGCCCAGCAAACCGCCGCCCGCGCCGGGTTGGGCATCGCCGTACTGCCCAACTACATGGCCCGCCACGACCCCACGCTGGTGCGCGTGCTGCCTGGCGAAACCATCCAGCGCAGCTACTGGATCTGCACCCGCCGCGAACTGCACAAGTCGGTGCGCCTGCGGGTAGTGTGGGACTACCTGCTGGCGCTGTGCGCGGCAGAACAGAGCGAGCTGCTAGCCCAGTAGCGCCTTGCCGGCCAGCAGTAGGGCGGCAGCCCAACCGGCCACGGCAAACATCTGCTGCAAGCGCGGCCCGGCCAGCCTGGCCGCCAATGGCCGCGCCAGCAGCAGGCCGAGCACCGCACCGACGGCGAACGGGGCGCCAACCTGCCAGTGCATGACCCCTGCCAGGCTGGCGCTGACCACACTGCCGGTGGACACCAGCGCGATCACCGCCAGCGAGGTGGAGACGATGCTGGCCATGCGCAGGTTGGTGTAGCGGTTAAGGGCCGGGATGATGACAAAGCCACCGCCCACGCCGAGCAGGCCGGACAGCAGCCCGGACAATGCGCCGGTGAAGGCCAAGGCGCGCGCGCAGGGCAGGGTCCAGCGCAAACGGCCCTGCAGCGGGTTCAGCACGCAGGGTTCGATGTAGCGATGGGCATCATTGGCTTCGCCGCGCAGTTCCTTGGCCGCCTTGCGCCAGATGCGCAGGCAGGCATACACCAACACCCCGGCGAACACCAACTGCAGTGGCGTGTTCGGCAGGCGGTGCGCCAGCATCAGCCCGAACGGCGCCGCTGCCACACCGATCAATGCGATGAACAGCGCCGCGCGGTAGCGCACCAGGCCCTGACGCAAGCCCAGCACAGCACCCACCGCTGCCGCCATGCCTACGGCCAGCAGGCCGACCGGTGCCGCCTCGACCATCGACAGCCCCAGGCCGAACACCAGCAAAGGCACTGCAAGAATGCCACCGCCGGCACCGGTCAACGCCAGCACGGCACCGATGATCGCGCCCAGGCCCGCTCCCAGTATTTGATGTTCGATCACTGCCGACCCTCGGCTACCAACGGCTGTGGCCGTGCCAGCCACTCGCGGCCCTTGAGCATGCCTTTCCAGTACAAGGGTGGCAGCACCTGCGCCTTGAGCAACCAGGCCAGACGTGTCGGCTTGCGGCCATCCAGCAACCAGTTGGGGAAGCTTGGAGCCAGCTTGCCGCCATAGGTGAACTCGGCCAGGACGATCTTGCCGCGCTCGACGGTGAGCGGGCACGAGCCATAACCATCGTATTGGGCCAGGGTAGGCAACCTGCCCAGGGCCACCAGCACGTTGTTGGCCACGACCGGAGCCTGCTTGCGTGCAGCGGCGGCTGTCTTGGCATTGCTGGTGTTGGTCACGTCCCCAAGGGCATGGACATTGGTGAAGTGGCGATGGCGCAGGGTGTGCGGGTCGACATCGACCCAGCCGGCGCTGTCGGCCAACGGGCTTTCACGAATGAAGTCCGGTGCCACCTGCGGCGGTACCACGTGCAGCATGTCGAAGGCCTCGATACGGGTTTCGCTGCTGCCATCGGCCAAGGTGCGCACGAAGGTGGCGCGCTTGTTCGGGCCGTCCACGGCGACCAGGCGGTGGGAAAAATTGAGGTCCACGGCGTACTTGTCGATGTACTTCATCAGTGCGGGCACGTAGTCCGCCACTCCGAACAACACTGCGCCGGCATTGAAGAAGCTGGCTTTCACAGCCCCCAGGTGACCATGCCGCAGCCAGTGGTCGCAAGACAGGTACAGCGCCTTCTGCGGCGCGCCTGCGCACTTGATCGGCATGGGCGGCTGGCAAAACAGGGCTCGCCCTTGCTTGAGCTTCTGTACCAGTTCCCAGGTGTAGGGCGCCAGGTCGTAGCGGTAGTTGGAGGTGACGCCGTTGCGGCCCAAGGTCTCGCTGAGGCCATCAATGGCCGCCCAATCCAGCTTGAGGCCGGGGCAGACCACCAACTGTTCATAACTGATGGCGCGGCCGCCTTCGAGGAGGACCAGTTGGCCCAGCGGGTCAAACCCCTGCACACGTGCCTTTATCCAGCGCACGCCGCGCGGAATGGTCGAGGCCATGGTGCGGGCAGTGCTTGGCGCCTTGAACACACCGGCACCGACCATGGTCCAGCCGGGCTGGTAGTAATGCACTTCGGCGGGGTCGATCAAGGTCACATCCAGCGACGGGTCACGGCTGATCAGGCTGGAAGCGGTGGCGATTCCGGCGGCGCCGGCACCGACGATGACCACTTTGTGGTGGTCGGTATTGGCAGGGGACAACAAGGCAGGCATGGCGGTAAATCCTGTAAATCTGGTTATGGGGCAGGGCGGTCATAGCTTGTTCAGCGGAATCTTCAGGTAGCTCACACCGTTATCTTCCGGCGCGGGGAACTGGCCGCTGCGCATGTTCACCTGCACCGAAGGCAGGATCAGCACGGGCATGTCGAGGGTCTTGTCGCGGGCTTCACGCATGGCGACGAAGCTGTCCTCATCGATGCCCTGGTGGATATGAATATTGTTGGCGCGCTGCTCGGCCACGGTGGTGACGTACTGCATGTCACGGCCACCTGGCAGGTAGTCGTGGCACATGAACAGCCGGGTCTGGTCGGGGAAGGCCAGCAGGCGACGGATCGAGCGGTACAGGGTACGGGCATCGGCCCCAGGGAAGTCGCAACGGGCGGTACCGTAGTCGGGCATGAACAGGGTGTCGCCGACGAACACCGCAGTCTCGCCGGCGTCCTCGATCATGAAGCTCATGCACGCAGGTGTGTGCCCCGGGGTGTGCAACGCGCGGGCATGCAGGTTGCCAATGCGGAAACCTTCCTCGTCCTCGAACAACACATCGAACTGGCTGCCATCGCGGGCGAAGCCAGGCTCGGCGTTGAACAGGGCACCGAACACTTTCTGTACCTGGGTGATATGCGCGCCGATGGCGGTATGGCCGCCGAGCTTTTCCTTCAAATAGGCCGCTGCCGAAAGGTGGTCGGCATGCACATGGGTTTCCAGCACCCACTGCACGCTGGCTTCAAGCTCGGTCACGCGCTGGATCAGGCGGTCCGCCGACGCAGTGCAGGTGCACCCGGACTTTGGGTCGTAATCCAGCACACTGTCGATCAATGCGCATTGGCGGGTTTCACGGTCCATGACCAGGTAGCTGATGGTCGAGGTCGCCTTGTCGTAAAAGGCGTCCACGTGCAGGTTGTTGCCGATGATCATCGCGTTCTCCAATTTATCCGCCCAGCCTTGTACAGGCGTAGGCAGTGCCAGGAGGTTTATCAAGATGCATGCCAGGCATTTTCCTGCGCTTGGGCCAATGAAACCGGCCCGTTGCTGATAATTGCCGACGACAGTGGCAGCGCAGATGGCAGTCGACTGTCAGCCAATGGCAGTGTTTGGCAGTCCTTGTTACCCTGCGCCGGTCATCCAATCGGTGCCGTCATGCCTGAAGCCCATCCCCTCATCCTAGCTTTGGTTTCCTATCTAGAGCACGATGCCCTGCCAACCATCGTGCTGGATACCGACTACAACATCCTGGCGGCCAACGCTGCCTATCGCCGCCAGTTCGGTCGCCATGAGCAGGCGCCGCTGGGCGAGAAATGCCACAAGGTCTCGCACCACTACGCCGTGCCTTGCGACCAGGCCGGCGAGCATTGCCCGATGCGCAAGGCGTGGCAAAGCAAGGTTCCGGAGCGGGTGTTGCACATTCATCACACGCCACGCGGCCCCGAGCATGTGGATGTCGAGCTGCGGCCGATCCTGGATGAACAGGGCAGGGTGGTGGCCTTTGTCGAACGCCTGACCAGCATCACCCTCGCGTCGGCGCAGCCTCAGGAACAAGGCCTGGTCGGCCGGGCGCCAGCGTTCAAGGCGGCCCTGGCCAGCCTGCAACGTGCGGCGCCGGCGCAGATCCCGGTGTTGCTGCAGGGTGAGTCAGGTACCGGCAAGGAACTGTTCGCCCGTGCGGTGCACATGGGCAGCCCCAGGGCCAACGGCCCATTGGTGGTGGTCGACTGTACCGGCCTGACCGAGTCGTTGTTCGAGAGCGAGTTGTTCGGCTACGAGAAGGGCGCGTTCACCGGCGCCAACCAGCGCAAGATCGGCCTGGCTGAAGCGGCGCATGGCGGCACTCTGTTCCTCGATGAAATTGGCGAGGTACCGCTGGCGATGCAGGTGAAGCTGCTGCGCCTGATCGAGTCCGGCAGCTTCCGCCCGGTGGGTAGCCTGCGCACAGTGCATTCGGATTTCCGCCTGGTGTCGGCAACCCATAAACCGCTCAGGCAAATGGTCGCGGACGGCAGCTTCCGCGAAGACCTGTACTACCGCATCAGCGGCTTCCCGATCCGTCTGCCGGCGTTGCGCGAACGGGTAGAAGACCTGCCCTTGCTCGCCCAGAGCCTGCTGCAGCGCATGGCTGGCAAGCCGACGCCCAGGCTGAGCGACGAAGCTTTGCAGCAGCTTGGGCTGCATCCATTCCCGGGCAACATTCGCGAACTGCGCAATATTCTGGAAAGGGCGCGCTTGTTTGCCGATGACGGGCTGATTCGGCCCGAGCATTTGCCGGAGGATATTGGCCCAGCGGGGACGATCAAGACAGGTGGCCGGCGCAATCACCTGGGTGAGCTGGCGCAGGCACTGGAACAGTTCAAGGGCTCGCGCAGTGAACTGGCCCGTCACCTTGGCCTGAGCGAGCGCACGCTGTATCGTCGGTTGAAGGAGCTTGGCCTGAATTGACGCGTTCGGTTAACGCGGTCTACAAGGGCCCGCGTATCCCCGAGGGCAACACACATCCTGTGGGAGCGGGTTCACCCGCGAACACCGGCGAAGCCGGTGCCATCCGCCGCGCCTCCTCAGACCTTTACCGGACCTTTACCTCTGTCCTGACATTAAGCGGGAATGATTGTGGTCTGATCAGTTAACCGAACCTGGCAGCCAGTCAGCCCCCGCCAGGCGTCAACATGCAGAGGACCGCAAAATGAAGAAAACCCTGACCGTGATCTGCGCCGCGCTCATGCTAAGCGCCCCCTTGGCCAGTTTCGCGCAACCAGGCCCACCTGACCGGCATGATGGCCACCCATCGCACCAGGGCAACCCACCGCATGGGCAGCCACAGTACCAAGGCCGACATGATAATGGTCGCGGTCCCGCCTACCGCGACCCGAACTTCCGCCCACAACAGGGCATGCCGGTTCCGCATCAGCAGTGGAAGCGTGGCCATGTGGTTGACCCGCACTACCGTGGCGACCGGTACTGGGTGGCCGACTGGAAAGCACGCCACCTGTATGCGCCACCGCGTGATCACCGTTGGTTGTATGTGAACGGGGACTATGTGCTGGTGGCTATTGCCAGTGGTGTGATCGTCAACGTCCTCAGCGGTTACTGATTTCTGCAGGCACTAAAAAGCCCGCTTCCGCGGGCTTTTTAGTGCCTGACGATCTACACCGGATGTAGGTTCACAAAATAGGTGATAGGCCAGACCCCGTGAAATTGGAATCTTCGCCATTTTTTTTGTGAAATGAAGGGGTGCTTTTCACAGAAAAGCCGAGAAATCCCTACTCACCAATCACAAAAGTTGATTGGCCTGGAAAGGGCCGTTTACGACCGACGCGTGACTTTTCGGTAAGGGATGAGGAGTAGTCGCAGCGATCCTTTAGCTCCTAGTCTGGCGACCTTGGGTTCAGAATCCGACTGGCAATGCCCGCCGTCACTACTTCAGAGGAACCAGCTTCCTCTGCTGCCAAAATTGCGGGGGGCTCATGCTGGTACCCAGGCCCGACAAATGCGCAGTTGCAGCCCTCAATTGCAAGGCTATCCAAAGCGGCACGCGTGTCAATCAAGATCTGATGCATGACGATGGCCGGCCTCACGGAGGTGAAACCGGAGATTCAGATTGACTAAACCGACCCCGTAGACACCAACCTCCACGAAGGCCGCTATCGACCCAAAGCTGTCCTTCAAGAAAGGCAGCTAACGGCGAGAAGCGGTCATTTTGTATCTACAGGTTTCGGGGCGATTCACTCGTCTGATGCTCAGGAGCACCAGGATGGGCGTCAAGGAGGTGGTCATCTTGAGGTGGACTATGCTGACCAGTTGCTCTCAAATCTAATCGTGAGGTCCTCCATGGCAAACCCCAATCTGCTGGCTCTATTCAGAGATGAAGTCCTTCTGACCGGGCCTGAAAGCTCCCTTCCAAGCAACCTATCTCAGTTCTGGCTTGAGGAGCTCCAGAGTCATCTGGAGAGGTATTTCGACGGTTTGAACTCGGATTCAGATGCAGAAGAGAAGGATCTCGACATCTCTCTCCCACTCGCAGCGATCATCCACATCTTGTTCGCGAAGAATGGTGGGGAGGAGATATCCGAGAGCTCTGAAAAGCTGTACGAGTATTTCCAAGACTACCGGCTCGAACTGGCCCTTGAAGAGATCACGCGAAAGACTCATGTGGCTGCCGAGGCTGCAACCATTGAGACCATCTTCACCAACCGAGATGTCCTGGTGGAACAAGGCCCCCTTCTTCAATAGGTACCTCCACCGATGCCATCGCCGGCGGGCACGCTCCGAGGCATTGATGGAATGCATTTTGACGGCTGCCGAGATCAGCGAATGAAAGAAATTGCTGCGCCGATGTTCGATCTAATCGCTTTGTCGCTTCCACGAGGGTTGGGGTTTGGGGACAGCCCGCCAGTAGGGGCATGGCTTAGTGAGGACGGAATTTCTTGTGCCGCTCTAACCCGAAATATCCATTCCGGCAGCTTCGGAATTGTCACCTTGCGGCGTCGTGTCGATAGCGTGTGGGTGCTCCTCAGCCATAGTGAGCGCACCACTGGCGAGTCTGAAGCCCGCGCCTCAATCAGCCATTTTCTCTATACCCAAGCCCATCCGCTTCCACTCCCTTCAGGTGAACGACGACGTGCTCCTCTAAGCAGAATGGGTAAGCGCACACCAAGCGTGGTGTTCAAATCACTATTTGATCCAAGCCGCCGTATTGGGGCGTGGGCGCTGAATCAACTGTATCTCGCACTGCCATCCCCAGACAGAAATTGGGTTCCCGATTGCCAGACTGAGAATTTTCACACCCGCCTCTGGGAAGCCCACCTATTAGCGATTTTTCGTGAACAGGGACTCTTGGTCACCCAGCCTAAAGAATCACCCGATTTTCACATCGAGAATAGGCTGGGAGATGAGGCCTGGGTTGAAGCAGTGACAGCCAACCCGGAAGAGCGGTATGAGCATTTTGGCGCCTCGCCGGTCCCCCCCACCCGCTGACCGACATGAGCGTTTCTTAGGAGCGGCTGCAGAAAGGTTTGCGAGGACCATCCAAAACAAATTGGACAAGCGTTACGAATCCCTACCGCACGTGGAGGGTAAGCCGCTCATTCTGGCCTTAGCCGATTTCCATGCGCCCAGTTCAATGCTGTGGAGCAGGGAGTCGCTCATCAGCTATCTCTATGGCTTTGCAGTTCACTCATCTGCGCATCGTGGTACGCACCTGATAACTGTGGAGGAAGAGACATCTCTGCTATCAGGGCGCCCCAACGGCCTATTTACGCTAATGGAAAATGCCCATCTTTCAGCGGTCATTTTCACCAATGCCTGCACAGTGCCAAAGCTCAGCCGAGTGCCGATCTCAGGTGGAGCTCATCTAGACGGGTACCGATACTTGCGGTTTGGTGAGTTTTTCGACCGTTCTCCGGGAGCATCACGAGGTATCCCATTTCTGTTGGATGTAGCGTCCAGCGACTACGGTCAGCTCTGGCCGCAATATGGCTACGAGCCGTGGTCTGCTGAAGTGGAGGTATTCCATAACCCTATGGCACTATACCCGGTGCCTAATGAGTTGATACCAGAAGTCACCCACTGGAGAGAAGTAAACGGAAGAGTCGAGTGCGAATCTTTCTTTGATGTATCCATACTCCGATCCAGAACACTCGTCCTCAGTGCAAACGCTAAGGTTCCGTCACTCGATGAGTTGCTGACAGCAGCCAGTCCTCCAGAGCTCTGACGGCGGCGGGGTGGCCGCATCGTTGCCACGCAGGTAGATGAGAATTTCTCAGCAAGCTACCCAGCCAGGGGAAGGACATGAGATCCCCTGCGCAATTCAGGACCGTTGAAGCGTCACCTCTCTTCGGGTAAAAGCATGACCGTCATACAACGCTACAACAGCGTCATACCCGAGAGCATAGGAAGAAAAATGTCGATCCAAGGACTAAAACGATACTTTGGAAACAAGATTCACGCAGTGATAATGATGGCCCCGCTTAAGCGGGAAATGATACGCCTCGGCATATGCACCCTTATGGCGATTATTCTGAATATCATCTTGTATACCGGCGTTGAAGTAGACGGCACCATCAAGCCGTGGGCAGAAACCCCGATAAAACTGTTTGCATCGTCGATGTTATTCGCCTTCATGATCAAGGCTTTTCTGCCAGTTCTCGGCTGGACGATACTGAAAGCAATGCTGTTGAGTGCGAACAATGCCTTCAGCGGCATACTGAGTTTTTTGGGCAATCAGTTCACAGGCGTCATGTACTGTACCGGAATTATTATGGGTTCTATCACGATTAAATTGTATATGGTTTCCGGGGTTTTAGACTCTGAGTTTGCTTATCTGTCCGCAATCGTATTTGCTTCCGGGGTTTTATATTTCTATGTGCTGCAATGCGCCATTCAAAAAACAATGAGTCCGGCCCTGCGTACACCAGCAGTACCGCGTTAAACCACTAGGCTGTGACTATTCATCTCTGGTGCTCAGTAGGCGCTCGCTCTGCTGAACCCTCACCCATACACAACCATTAATGGACTGGCCCGCCTTCGACTTTATGAAGAAGGCGAGCGAGCACGTGACTGATTGCGCATGTATTCCGAGATGAGACTTTCGAAATTGATGTCCGCCTCCTCAACGAGAATATTGACGTGACAGTACAGCTCTTCAGGACCTCTGAGATAATTGAAAATCCTTGATCTAACGATGCCGCAAACCCCTTCTTTGACCGCCGTAGAGGGGAGGTTGATAACATCGCCAACGCACGGGATAAGAGCTAGGCCATGGTCGCTGTTGAAGACAATGTCAGCTGGACAGGCATCAATGCTGGCATCGGATTGTCCTTGCGAAACCTGCTGATAATCAATGCTATACCTCATGTACAGCCTACCTCATTTGTTGAGTGAGGAATCAGCGCCGCGGATCGTAAACAGAAACCTCAAGTTCGCAAGCGACGGGAGCATGTAGCGGATTTTCGGTACTAGAGAGCTTGGCAACTATCGTTTTTCAAGCACATACCCTACGCCCCGAAGCGTATGTATCAGTTTGGTCTCGAAAGGGTCATCTATCTTGGCTCTGAGTCTTCGAATCGACACCTCTACAACGTTTGTGTCGCAGTCAAAATTCATATCCCAAACCTGCGAAATAATTTGGGTGCGGCTCAGCACCACACCGGTATTACGCATCAGGTAATGCAGTAACGCGAATTCTTTCGTGGTCAGGTCAATGCGCTGACCGTCCCTGAATGCCCTGTGCCGGCTCTGATCAAGCTCCAGGTCAGCGACGCGAATGACCTCTACGGATGCAGGGTGATCTGACCTGCGCATCAAGGCGCGAACCCGGGCCAGCAGCTCAGGGAACTCAAATGGCTTGATCAGGTAGTCATCTGCTCCGTTCTCCAGCCCCCGGACCTTATCCGCCAGCCGGCTTCTCGCCGTCAGCATCATGATACGGGAAGGGCAGTTTTTACGACGCAACAACTCAAGGACCTGCCAACCGTCCATCTCTGGCAGATTTATATCCAGGATAATCAGCTCATATTCGTGCTGCTTAGCCAAGAATAATCCATCTGACCCGGTGTGGACGCAATCTACGACATAGCCACATTCCGTCAGACCTTGACGCACATACTCCGCAGTTTTTACTTCATCCTCAATTACCAGAATTCGCATGGGATTTTGTCTCGATATCACTGAGCAATTAACCGCGCACGCGCGCCGGCATTATTGAAAGGGATGGTAAATCAAAATGAGCGTGCCGGGGCTCAAATGACGGATTTGTAATTTCTAGGTAATACAGTTGATAGTCTGGCGGTATATCTTGTCGCGGTTTGGGTTTGACAGTTGCGGGCCCTCTCTCCAGCAGGTGATTTGACCTTATGAAGTATTGGGTTATTTTCTTCTTTGTGCTGGCTTCGTTCCGCTCAGACGACGGCGAGGTCGCTCACATTGAAGAGACTGGTCATTGGTGTAGTCATGAACTTCACCGGCATGCGATGCGTACAATCGAACGCCTACTTGAATTTTAGGCAAAAAAAGGCGCCCAATGGGCGCCAAATATCCACCTTTTACCAAAGGAGCACTTAAGCCACTCAAGGTGAATTCGTAATGCTCGTTTTACTAATAGGACCAGTTAATGAATAACTGGTCCAGTTAGCGAATTACAGAATCGAAAGCGGGTACTCAATGATCACACGGGTTTCATCCAGATCCGATTCGAATGCAGTGGCACGTGTGGTTGCCTGGCGCAACCGGAAGGACAGATCTTTTGCTGGACCGGTTTGGACAACGTATTTGACTTCGACGTCACGCTCCCAACGCTTCTGATTGTCGAGCGGGTTGCCGTTGTCATCAGTGCGCATGTAGAACTGGTTAGCGTTCGAGTAATCCGCGCCCGAGCCTCTGGCGTAGCGGGTCATGAACGTCAGGCCTGGAATGCCGTAGCTGGTGAAGTTCAGGTCATAGCGCAGCATCCAGGAACGCTCTTTCGGCGAGTTGAAGTCGCTGTACTGGATGGAGTTGTCGACGAAAATCGAGTCCGACTGACGCAGGTAGTCAAAATCGTCGTCGCCGTTGTTGCGCTGGTGCGACAGGGCTAGGGTATGGGCACCGTAACGCACGCCGACCTTGGCACTCCAGATGTTGTTGTCGAATTCACCCAGGCGCTTCTTACCTTCATCTACGGCTTTGTAGTAGTTGAAGCCACCGATCAGCGCCAGATCGTCGCTCAGCGGGTAAACCACGCTGGTGCCGGCGTAGTACTGATTCCAGACGTCTTTCAGCTGGCTGGCGTAGACGCTCACAGTCCAGTTGTCGTTGATCGAGTAGTCACCGCCACCGTAACCGATCCATGGCGAGTTGACCGGGCCGCCGTAGAACGTCACGAAGTTGTCGTTCAGGTTGCTTGAGACCGGCTGGCTCATCGCATGCAGACGACCACCCTGCAGGGTGAGGCCTTGGATGCTGGTGTTCTCAACGGTCACGCCGCGGAAGCTTTCTGGCAGCAGGCGAGAGTCGCCGGATGCAACGACCGGAGTCGATGGGAAAACATCACCTACTTTCACGATGGTATCGAACAAGCGGACTTTGGCTGCGCCGCCGACCTTGGTGTATTCGTCGCGAGCTTCGCCCTTGTTATCAACGGGTAGCACGTCGAAGGAGCTACGGCCGCCGTTGCGCCCATCACCGGTGTCGAGCTTGAGGCCGATCATGGCGAAGGCATCAACGCCAAAGCCAACGGTTCCCTGGGTAAACCCAGAGTTGAATTTGCTGATGATCGCGTGCGCCCAGGCTTCGGAGTAGCCGTTGGTGTTGCCCTTGCCACTGTTATAAGTGGGGGCAGTGCTGTCGCGGTTATCACGGTTGAAGTAGAAGTTACGGTTCAGCACTGTAAGGCTGCTGCCTTCAATGAAGCCTTCTGGCTTGTCTTCTGCCTGTGCCGAAATAGCATAGCTTCCAGACAGCGCAGAAACTGCCGCCAAATACAGTGGTACTTTGATTTTCATCCGATGCTCCTTTGATTCACGGCAGTTTTTATTATGTTTACCGGCGCGGGTGTCGTTAATTGTTCTGACCAGGCGGCGCGCCTAGCGTAGCGCGAGCTCATATTTGCAGGCCGAAGATAACGGGGGGGTGATAGGAAAATTACAATTTCGTCATCTACCTGTTGTTCGGGCCTTCGCACCGCGTGTTTGCCATCTCCGTTGCTTGTAACGAAATCATCGTGTCGGGTTTGGTTTCCCAGTATTTTCGGGCATTACAGGACATTCTTACGGAATTGTAATTTTCTAGCCACCCCTCTGATAGCTACCGCTCATTAGAGTGCCATCACCTAATCAAGTGGGGCTTGGCAGCTGTTTCGGCGTTCTCGCCAAGCTTTATCGAAGTTTGTGCACGAGGACCATCAAAGTGCCCCGGTATAACCGCAATGTCTTACCCAAGACCCCCGTCTCGCCCTGGAAGATCGCTGCACTCTGTGCAGTCATCTCTGGGTTGATGGCGCCTGCAGCCCTTGCCCAAAGCATCAGCTTGCCCCAGGCGCTTTCGACGGCCATGGATGCCAACCCAGACCTGGCCGCGGCCAGGCAAGAAATTGGGATCGCTGATGGTGCTCGCAAGCAGGCCGGGCTTATCCCCAACCCCACAATCTCGTATGACGTGGAAGACACCCGTCGTAACACCAGCCAGACGACTGTCTCTCTCAGCCAGACCCTTGAGCTGGGCGGTAAGCGGGGGGCTCGTGTTGACGTCGCCACATACGGGCAGACCGCCGCACAGCTTGAGTTAGACCGTCGCGTTAACGGCCTGCGTGCAGATGTCGTCCAAGCCTTTTACGCCGCGTTGCGGGCCCAGACAGGTCTCGACCTGGCCAAGCAATCTCTCGAACTGACTGAGCGCGGTCTTCGCATCGTCGATGGCCGTGTTCGCGCAGGTAAGTCGTCCCCAGTGGAGGCGACCCGCGCTCAAGTGCAACTGGCCGAAGCCCAGCTGCAAGTTCGACGTGCAGAAACGGAAAAAGCGACCGCTTACCAACAGCTCGCTCAAATTACCGGGAGCTCAGTCACCGTGTTTGATCGACTCGAATCGCCAACCCTCTCCCCGGGCTTGCCACCTCGCACTGAAGATCTGCTGGCTAAGCTCGACCAAACAGCAGAAATGCGTCAGGCCGTGGTGCAGATAGACAAGAGCGATGCCTCGCTCGGCTCAGAGAAAGCTCAGCGTATCCCGAACCTTACTGTCAGTGTAGGTAGCCAGTACGACCGCTCTGTGCGCGAGCGGGTCAACACTGTGGGCCTGTCTATGCCTTTGCCGCTGTTCGATCGTAACCAGGGCAACATTCTTTCCGCTTCTCGTCGTGCAGATCAGGCCCGGGACCAGCGCAATGCTGTTGAGCTGCGCCTGCGCACCGAAACCCAAACCGCGTTGAACCAATGGTCCACCGCCATGCAGGAGGTCGAGTCCTACGACAAGACCATTCTGCCTTCAGCCCAACAAGCCGTAGAGACCGCAACCCGCGGCTTCGAGATGGGCAAATTCGGTTTCATCGAAGTGCTGGATGCCCAGCGCACCTTGATCGTCGCTCGTGGCCAATACCTCGAATCGTTGGCAGCGGCGACCAATGCGCGTGCGCAGGTGGAAAGGGTTTATGGCGAAGTCGGCTCAACCGCCGGCACTCGCTGAACGGGCCAAACATTTTCTTCGGCACACAGCCTTGAACAAGCCGGTGCCTACGATCAGCAGGAGTAGCAATGGATAACAAACGCAAGATCGCCCTCGCGGTAGCCGCTGTGGCAGCCCTCGGATTTGGCAGCCTTGCCTGGAACAACAGTTCCGGACAGCAGGCCGCCAGTACTGCCGAGCATGGCGCTAACGATGGCCATGGCGACGAAAAGAAAGCCGCATCTGCCGCCAAAGAGGAAGGTGATGAGGGCCATGGTGAAGAAGGCCACAGCGAAGAGGGCGGTGAAGAAGAGGGCAAGCTGACGCTCAGCGCTGAACAGATCAAGGCCGCTGGTGTTGCCCTGGAAGCTGCAGCGCCTCGTGACCTCGGTACCGTCGTGAGCTTCCCTGGCGAAATTCGCTTCGACGAAGATCGTACTGCCCACGTGGTTCCTCGTGTTCCTGGCGTTGTTGAGGCTGTCCAGGCCAACCTGGGCGAGACGGTCAAGAAAGGGCAAGTCCTCGCGGTAATCGCCAGCCAGCAGATCTCTGACCTGCGCAGCGAACAACAGGCCGCACAGCGTCGCGTCGAACTGGCGCGTGTGACCTTCGAACGTGAGAAGCAACTGTGGCAGGACAAGATCTCTGCAGAGCAAGACTACCTCCAAGCACGCCAAGCGCTGCAAGAAGCGGAGATCTCCTTGGCCAACGCCAAGCAGAAGGTCGGCGCAATCGGTGCCTCGGTTAACTCCGTTGGCGGTAATCGTTACGAGCTCCGCGCTCCCTTCGACGCCGTGGTAGTGGAGAAACACCTGACCGTCGGCGAAGTCGTCAGCGAGGCGACCAACGCCTTCATCCTTTCCGACCTGAATCAGGTCTGGGCGACCTTCGCAGTTCCGCCGACAGATCTGGGCAAGGTCACGACTGGCCGTGCAGTGAAAGTCTCTTCGCCTGACATGAACGTCGAGGTCGAAGGGAAGGTGGGTTATGTCGGCAGCCTGCTGGGCGAGCAAAACCGTGCAGCTACTGTCCGCGTCACCTTGACCAACCCCAACGGCGCCTGGCGTCCAGGCCTGTTCGTAAACATTGCGGTCACCTCCCAGACCGATCGAGTTGCCGTAGCGGTCCCTGAGCACGCTGTGCAGACCGTTGAAGACAAACCTTCGGTATTCGTACGCACCCCAGATGGCTTTGACACCCGCCCGGTAAAACTGGGTCGCCGCGACAATGGGTACGTGGAAATCATCGACGGTATTGAAGCCGGCGCCCAGGTAGCAACCAGTGGCAGCTTCACACTCAAGTCCGAGCTCGGCAAAGCTTCTGCCGAACACGGTCACTGATGCGAACTGACAGGATGATTTCTCATGTTTGAACGTATCATCAGATTCGCCATCGAGCAGCGCATCGTAGTAATGATCGCCGTTCTGATCATGGCGGGTATCGGTATCTACAGCTATCAAAAGCTGCCCATCGATGCGGTACCCGATATCACCAACGTCCAGGTGCAGATCAACACTGCAGCGCCTGGTTACTCGCCCTTGGAAACCGAACAACGGATCACGTTTCCAGTTGAAACGGCCATGGCCGGTCTCCCGGGCCTTCAGCAGACCCGTTCCCTGTCTCGCTCTGGCCTGTCTCAGGTCACCGTGATCTTCAAGGATGGCACTGACATCTTCTTTGCCCGCCAGTTGATCAACGAGCGGCTGCAGGTTGCGAAGGAACAGCTGCCAGAAGGTGTAGAGGCCGTCATGGGTCCGGTATCTACCGGCCTCGGCGAGATCTTCCTGTGGACTGTTGAAGCCGAAGATGGCGCGGTCAAAGAGGACGGTACGCCGTACACCCCGACCGACCTGCGCGTGATCCAGGACTGGATCATCAAGCCTCAGCTGCGTAACGTCCCGGGTGTGGCCGAGATCAATACCATCGGCGGTTATGCCAAGCAGTTCCTGGTTGCGCCGGATCCAAAGCGCCTGGCTACCTACAAGCTGACACTCAATGACCTGGTCGCAGCGTTGGAAAGTAACAACGCCAACGTCGGTGCCGGCTACATCGAGCGTAATGGTGAACAGTTGCTCATCCGTGCACCGGGTCAGGTAGGCAATATCGAAGACATCGCCAACATCGTGATCACCAGTGTGGATGGTGCACCGATTCGCATCAGCAGCGTTGCTGACGTCAGCATCGGTAAAGAGCTCCGTACAGGTGCTGCTACTGAGAACGGCCGCGAAGTCGTGCTCGGTACCGTGTTCATGCTGATTGGTGAAAACAGCCGCACCGTATCTCAAGCTGTCGCCGCCAAATTGGCGGACATCAACCGCACCCTGCCAAAGGGCGTGGTGGCTGTGACTGTTTACGACCGTACCAACCTGGTTGAAAAAGCCATCGCGACGGTGAAGAAGAACCTGGTGGAAGGCGCGATCCTGGTTATCGCCATTCTGTTCCTGTTCCTCGGCAACATCCGTGCGGCTCTGATCACCGCGATGGTGATTCCGCTGTCCATGCTGTTCACCTTCACAGGCATGTTCAACAACAAGGTCAGTGCCAACTTAATGAGTTTGGGGGCACTCGACTTCGGCATCATCGTCGACGGTGCCGTGGTTATTGTAGAAAACGCGATCCGTCGACTGGCTCATGCGCAACATAAGCATGGCCGCATGCTCACCAAAACCGAACGCTTCCACGAGGTCTTTGCCGCGGCGCGAGAAGCTCGCCGGCCGCTGATCTTCGGTCAGCTGATCATCATGGTGGTGTACCTGCCGATCTTCGCCCTCACCGGCGTCGAAGGCAAAATGTTCCACCCGATGGCCTTCACCGTTGTGATGGCGCTGCTGGGTGCAATGGTCCTGTCCGTTACCTTTGTTCCTGCAGCTATTGCCATGTTCGTCACTGGCAAGGTGAAGGAAGAGGAAGGCGTGGTCATGCGCACAGCTCGACTGCGCTATGAACCGGTTCTGCAATGGGTGCTGGGACATCGGAACATCGCTTTCTCGGCCGCAGTAGCCTTGGTCGTGCTCAGTGGTTTGCTGGCAAGTCGTATGGGTAGCGAGTTCATCCCAAGCCTCAGTGAGGGTGACTTTGCGATGCAGGCCATGCGTGTGCCTGGAACGAGCCTCACTCAATCTGTCGAGATGCAGCAGCGTCTGGAGAAAGCGGTGATTGCGCAGGTGCCTGAAGTTGAGCGGATGTTCGCACGCTCGGGTACCGCAGAAATTGCATCTGACCCGATGCCGCCGAACGCCTCTGACGCCTACATCATGCTCAAGCCTCAGGATCAGTGGCCTAACCCGAAGAAGCCTCGTGATGAGCTGATTGCTGAAGTGCAGAAGGCCGCAGCGGGTGTTCCAGGAAGCAACTACGAGTTGTCGCAGCCAATCCAACTGCGTTTCAACGAGCTGATTTCGGGCGTGCGTAGTGACGTCGCTGTGAAAGTCTTCGGCGATGACATGGACGTGCTCAACAACACCGCCAACAAGATCGCGGCAGCGCTCAAAGCGGTCCCGGGCTCATCGGAAGTGAAAGTTGAGCAGACATCCGGCCTGCCGGTGCTGACCATCAACATTGACCGCGAAAAAGCAGCACGCTACGGCCTGAACATCGCGGATGTTCAGAACTCGATCGCTATCGCCGTGGGTGGCCGTCAGGCCGGCACGCTGTATGAGGGCGACCGTCGGTTCGACATGGTAGTACGCCTACCAGAGACCGTTCGCACCGACGTAGCGGGTATGTCCAGCTTGCTGATCCCGGTACCTGCCAATGCGGCACAGGGTGCCAATCAGATCGGCTTCATCCCGCTGTCCCAGGTCGCCAATCTGGACCTGCAACTGGGCCCGAACCAAATCAGCCGCGAGAACGGCAAACGTCTGGTTATCGTCAGCGCCAACGTTCGAGGCCGCGATCTGGGGTCCTTCGTTGAGGAGGCGACCGCATCGCTGGACAAGAAGGTGCAAATCCCTGCGGGCTACTGGACGACTTGGGGGGGCCAGTTCGAGCAGCTGCAGTCGGCTGCCAAACGCCTGCAGATCGTTGTTCCAGTCGCCTTGCTGCTGGTCATGACCTTGTTGTTCCTGATGTTCAACAACCTGAAGGACGGCATGCTGGTCTTCACCGGTATTCCATTCGCACTCACCGGTGGTGTTGTGGCGTTGTGGCTGCGGGACATCCCACTGTCGATCTCGGCAGGTGTCGGCTTCATTGCACTGTCCGGCGTTGCAGTACTGAACGGCCTGGTGATGATTGCCTTCATCCGCGGGCTAAGGGAGGAGGGACGAACGCTCAGACAGGCAGTCGATGAAGGTGCATTGACCCGTCTGCGACCTGTTCTGATGACAGCCTTGGTAGCGTCCCTGGGCTTCATCCCGATGGCTTTGGCCACCGGCACCGGTGCCGAAGTTCAGCGGCCATTGGCGACGGTGGTGATTGGCGGGATCCTGTCCTCCACCGCACTGACCTTGCTGGTACTGCCTGCCCTGTATCACTGGGCACACCGCAAGGATGAAGACGGCGACGAGGCCGAAGTGGTTAGCTAACAGCCTCCGCTAAAGAGAAGCCCACAACACGTGTTGTGGGCTTTTTTGTTTAAAGTGAAGTAGATGCACTTACCTTTCAAAATTGTAAGTTTCTCGTCATGCCGGTGATGCCTATGCATTGCTAAGGTTACGCCCGAGAAGTTTTGAAATTGAGAGGGTTTTATGAAAAAGCTAATTATCGCTGCTGCACTTGTTGTTTTCTCGGTGGCTTCGCAGGCCAACACTTTCTCCGAGAGCAAGCAGCTTCAATACACCAAGGAACACCAGACCGCAGTGGCCAAGTACGCGGAGAAAAATGGCAAGCCAATGCCAGAGATTCAGGATTACAAATATGGCATGAAGATAGACGTTGCGAAATTCGTACGTCAGTCGCAGGACCCCCGTACCTGCCAGGTCTATCCACGGTTGATGACCTTCGAGGACTCCCAGGGCACGCTCAAGACTGTTCGTTACTCGATGTATTCGCAATGCATCAACAACAAGTAGTAAACGATTTGAACAGAACAATTAGAGAATTCATAAATGCCAGGCAGTGCCTGGCATTTTTTATTACGCCCGATACCCCATAGCTTCGAAATGTTAACGCCTGGGCTCGGGCAAACCGTGCAATAGATCTTAGCCAACCAACAGAGACGGCTCCCCAACTGCAGAGGGCAATTGGAAGCCTTGACCCCAGAAGGGACGAGTTATGAAGAGTTTGCTTGAACGCCCTGATGACCAAGCCGGGCATGAAGGTCATAGCCATGAGCATGGCGGCATTTTTGGAATGAACACAGAGCTGATTTTCGCGCTGATCTGTGGTGCTCTCCTGGGTGCCGGAGCTCTCGCAGGAAAACTTGGCCTGATTGATCGTCTGCCTCTGATTCTGTACGTGTCGGCCTACGTGTTCGGTGGATGGTTCACCACTAAGGAAGCGGTTACCAACATCCGTCAGAAACGCTTCGAGATCGACTCGCTGATGCTTCTCGCCGCAGTCGGTGCCGCGAGCATCGGCGCCTGGGCGGAGGGGGCTCTGCTGCTGTTCCTGTTCAGTCTGGGGCATTCCCTTGAAAGCTACGCGATGGGGCGGGCCAAGAAAGCGATTGAGGCACTGTCCAAGCTCGCACCAGCCACCGCGATCGTACGCAGAGCAAATGGCACGGTGGAGATGCCCGTGGAGCTGCTGGTTCCCGGTGACGTTGTCATCGTGCGCCCCAATGACCGCCTGCCGGCCGATGGTTTTGTAGTCGTAGGCTCCTCAAGTATCAACCAGGCGCCAGTAACCGGTGAGAGCGTCCCCGTGGACAAGCAACCTGTTCCTGATGCCGAACTCGCACGCAGCAAGCCAGATGCAGTGGATGCAGCCTCGAAAGTCTTCGCCGGTACCATCAATGGCGAAACGCTCATCGAGGTTGAGGTAACACGGCGCTCTACGGAGAGTACCTTGGCGCGGGTCATCAAGATGGTCAGTGAAGCCGAAGTCAGGAAGTCACCGACCCAGCGATTCACGGACCGCTTCCAACGCATATTCGTCCCGTTGGTTTTACTGCTGGTAGTCGGGCTGCTATTTGCCGGCATTTTCCTTGACGAGCCGTTCCGTGACTCGTTCTACCGGGCGATGGCCGTACTGGTTGCAGCCAGCCCCTGCGCGCTCGCGATCGCTACACCAAGCGCCATTCTCTCTGGCATCGCCAGGGCAGCCCGAGGTGGCGTGCTGATCAAGGGCGGTGCGCCACTTGAAGAGCTTGGATCATTGAATGCCATGGCATTCGACAAGACCGGTACCCTGACCGAAGGGCGCCCACGTATCACCGATGTAATACCCATAGGCGGCACGCAGATCGAGGATCTGCTAAACGTCGCCATCGCTGTGGAGTCGATGAGCGACCATCCGCTGGCTGCGGCAATTGTGCGTGACGGTGAAGAGATGATTGGCACACGGCGCCGATTCCAAGCCAAGAACATGAGCAACATGATTGGCCGCGGCGTGCGTGCTGAGCTTGATGGGCAGTTCGTCTGGATTGGCAAGGTCGAGATGTTCGGTACCAATGGTATTCCCGCACTCAGCAAGGCAGCCCTGGAGGCTGCGGAGCGTCTACGTCAGTCAGGCCGTACCACCATGGTGGTACGGCGTGCTGACAAGGATCTGGGCGCTATCGGGCTATTGGACACACCCCGGGAGGGGGCCAAAGAGGCACTCCAGAAGCTTAGAGAGATGGGCATCGAACGCATGGTCATGATTTCTGGAGACCACAACCGCGTTGCAGAGGCTGTAGCCAAACAAGTTGGCTTAGATGAAGCGTGGGGAGACCTGATGCCGGAAGACAAGGTCAAGGCCATCAAAAACCTGCGCCTTAGCGCCAAGGTGGCCATGGTGGGTGACGGCGTCAATGATGCCCCTGCCATGGCCAGTTCGAGCGTTGGTATCGCAATGGGGGCTGCTGGATCTGATGTTGCCCTGGAAACGGCTGATATCGCGCTTATGGCTGACGACATCAGGCAACTCCCATTTGCGGTGGGGCTGAGCCGTCACACGCGATCGATCATCCACCAGAATCTGTTCGTCAGCTTGGGGATTGTGGCCATCCTGGTTCCGTCCACCATCATGGGCTTGAGCATTGGTGCCGCTGTTGCGATCCATGAGGGCTCCACACTGTTGGTCGTCTTCAACGCCTTGCGCCTGTTGGCCTACCGCAGAAGCACCTGATCCCTGAGCTTCAATCATGAAGCTAAGCAGGGAAATGACCTGAAGTAGAAGTACGGGTCGTGCGCGATCAGCGCACGACCCGTACTTTTCTCTCACTCGTCGATCCCGATGCGCTTGAGGCTTTCAAGGGCCTTTCCGCACTCAGGTGAGCCATGCCGTAAGCCGCAGGCCAATGCAGCTTTGAGGCTCATGACACCGGCTACGAAACCGACTTGATTGCCGACTCCGTGTCCGTCCGCAAATCCCTGATCATACGCAATCTCGACAAGCGCATTGATCGCCGCCAGGGTGTCCTGTTTGTTTTTACTCTTTTGCATATCTACTCCGCGAGCATTCAGCTCATATCGCTCGGTTAGGTGGCGGCGCCTTCAGGTTTGGGGTGAGCGAATCCCGCTCCCATAGCCAATCCCTAACGGGGGGCTCAGCCCGCCACCGTAAGGAAAATCAGCTATTGAGAGCAGATGACTCGTTTTGGTCACCCGTGCTGCTCGCCTCACCGCATTGGCACTGAGTGGGTACATCCGGGTAGTCGCTGTGATTCTCAATGAACAGCGTTCGGCAGGTTTCGCACCCATAGATCCGGGGCAGGGATTTAAGGCCGCTCGGAAGCACGTCACTCAGAGGCTCGTTATGCCAAGGAGCCCCGTCAAGGATTCTTGAACGCAGGATGTTTCCCAGGCGCCAGGTGTCACTTTGTGCGCGCCAGGACCACATCGGCGCAGAAAGCGAATACTGGATGAAGGTCTCTTGTGACTGCCTGGATAGCGGGTACTTGGGGCGGGTCCAGCCGGAATCGATGATGCTGAACCCCATGCCCATTTCTGCGCTCGGGTGGGTCTTTTCACCAAAGAAACGGTCATGCGTCGCTGGAGCCGTCGCATGATGGTCAGTCGGTGGGAATACCCACAGATAACACTCATCCCGGTTGACCATGCTGATGAGCTCGCTTGGCCCCCGCATGGGGGAATTTGCAGCCAGGGCGAAGCGATCCTTCCACGACATTTTGGGAGGCGGCGCAATACCAGCAGCGATGGCCAACGTGGCAGTCTTGGGGACGAAGCGATCGCCTAGCTCGTTCAGATCCAGGTTCTTGCAGAGAGCCTTGAAGGCCTTTTTGCGAGTCTTCGAGCTGAAGGAGGGGTCAAGGAGCAGGCGAACCTGGTTCACGCCGATTCCCGCAGTTCGTAGCACCTCAATGACTTCTTCAGCCACACCGACTGCTTGAAGATCGGTCAATCCTAAGCACGTTTTCGCCCGCTCGACCGCCGCGTAGAGGTTGTACTGCCGTGTCTCGTTGTCACGACAGACCTGAATTGGCAGCTTGTCTTGGATGGCAACTTGCGGTGCAACGGAGCCGATGGCCGCGTGGAACAGCTGGTGGAGGTGCAGATGAGAGTACGGGCGGCCAGAAGCCGAGAACGAGGCGTGCAGCTGAGCAGCGAGAGGTTGAAGCAGCTTTTTTGCAGACATGACTATCCCCTAATGAGCGACGTTGGGGTAGCTGCGCTTGTAGGGCCGTTAGACGCGAAGCTGGACGTCGAATCAGGTTCAATCATGAATAGGAGTCAGGTTTGATTTGCTTGCACGGCCACCATGCAAAGCCCGACGCGGCAATCACATCAGATTCGCCGAGCTTTGGCAAGAGCGGTCATCGGTAAGCGAAAGCAGGTAGGAGGAGGGCGCTCCATGCTTGATCACCTCCAGAAACAGGAAAGCCGGAAGCACGTTGAGCGCTTCCGGCTTTCTCACGTCAGACTGATGAGAGGGATCAGAAGACGTATTGCAGGCGGGTCACGATGGCATTGCCGCTGTCGTCGCCCACGGTGTTCTCGTTGTTGTCGGTGCGCACGTTGATGTAGTTGGCACTGACTTTCACCGCCTCGTTGACGTACCAGTTCACACCCACCGTGTGGCTCTTGGCCTTGCGCTCGTTCGATTGGTCCGCCGCGGTGACCAGGTTGCCGTCTTCGACCTTGATATCGTCAAAGCGGTAGAAGACTTCCCAGGCCCCCAGTTCCTTGTTCTCTGGTTTGATAGTGTCGAACTTGGCACCATCGAGCTTGTAGATACGCGGCTCGCCGGTCAGGGTGTAAGCCATCTGGGCGTAGTAACCGGAGGCCTTCATGTCGTTGTTGGCCTGGTCAGCTTTCAGCTTGCGGCGAAGGTATTCCGCTTGAACCGAGAACGGGCCGGTGGCCCAGGCACCTTCGAGACCCCAGACCGAGTCGTCCTTCCACAGGCCATCTTGTGCAGCAGCACCGCCAAACAGCATGCGGTTGCCGTTGGTGCCGGCATCGCCGCCGCCATTGGTATCTACACCGCGGACGCCCAGACGCGAACGAATCCGGGTATCGACCGCACTGTTTTTGAGGTCGCGGTAAGCGTACTGAGCACCGACGTGCAGGACGTTGCCATCACTGTGCAGCGGTGCGAACACGCCACGTACGTTGTAGCGCTTGGTGCTGTCGCCATCCGAGTTGTTATTGGTTTCGCTGAAAACGCTACCGGAAACATAAGCCATGTCAGCGATGGTGCTGGTGGCTTGAACACCCATGCCGGCGTTGTCGTTGATCCAGTCCGCCAGGTCGTACGAGAGGTTCCGCTCCATGGCGGTGGTCCACTTCGAACTGGTGGCTTTCTCAAGACCGAAGTCGGTGTAGAAACGGCCAAAGCGCAGTTGCACCGGCTTGAAACCCGTGTAGGTCAGGCTGGCTTCGTCGAAGTAGCCGTCGGAGTCGTTGCCCGTGTTGCGGGAAAGGTCGTAGTTGAGCTGATACTTCCAGTCGCGGTACAGCACGCCACCGAGCTCAAGGTAGGCGCGACGGAAGTAGCCTGCGTCAGCGGTATCGCCATTCTTGGTGAAGACACCATCGAAACGGCCGTAGTCGGCCTGAACTCGGCCGCCCAGTTTGAAACTGAATTCCTTGTCAGAAGTCGATACTTCAAGACCGCCCTTGGTCTTCAGAACGATGTCAGCTCCGTCAGTGGTTACTGTTCCGGAGAATGCTTGCGAGGAAAATGTGCCTATTATTGCGGCAGCCAACAGCTTTTCCCGCATGTTCGAAGAACGGATCATTGCTTGCCTCTCGTATGTTAAGTGCTTAGCTACCGACGTTATATTTCGCCCTGCGCCGGCCTAAATTTATCTTGCAGATGGGAGCAGGCCACGGTTGTCACCCGCTGTAACAAGATGCCTTTGTTCTAAGCACTCTGACTAGGTTGCAAGCGAATATGACAGTTGTGTTTCTGTAGTGTTAACGGAGGAGTTTGAAACCTAACAAAACTGTTACCGAACAAGCCAGTCCTTCTTATCAAAGAAGCTCTTCTTGATCAATCTTCGAATTTCCAAAACCTGCGGATTGCGGACAAGCTTCGTTTTGATAACAAGATAGACATCTTTCTCCTCCAGGTCGTCCAGGAAACCCGGCACGGGTAGGATATTTCTCTCCAGTTTTCGGCTGTAGTCGGGCAGCACTCCAATACACGCACCGCCAACGACAAGGCCTCGTGATAGGTTGTAGCTCTTGACCCGAGTGGTACCGCCCTGATGCTCAGCCATTATCGATGCCCACTTTCGTGAGCCCGCCAAGATCTCTTCATCCCAAGGGACAACGAGCATGAAGTTGTGCAAATCCAAGCTCTCCACTGGAAGGGTGACGCTTCTTGAATAGCGGCTGGAAATGAACAGGGCGTGCCCAATCCGGCCAAGCCTTTCAAACCTATACGTAGGATGGCGATCAAGCGCGCCTTTATCATCTGGGCTCACCAAAGCGATACCCACATCGACTTCACACTCAGAAAGCATCTGCGTTGTGCATTCTGAATGGATTTCCAGCTGCATTTCGGCATGATCACGCACGTAGGCGACTAGATCGCGGTTTACGATGTCGTTCAGCACTGGCTCTGTGATCGCGATGGTAAGCCTGGGGACTTCCTTTTCACCGGACTTGCCAAGGCCGTCTGGGCCGAAGAGCTGGCACAGGTAATGGCTGACCCTCTCGCCTGTGCGGGTCAGGGCAAGCTTGTTGTGTTTGTAGACAAACACGGGAGCACCAATGTGCTCTTCCAGTTTCTCCAAGCGTTTCCGCAGGCCTACCACTGGCACATTGAGCCCTCGGGCAGCCTGTTTGAAACTGGCACAACGTGCTGTTGCGAAAAACTCTACGGCCAGCTGATCATCAATTGGCAAATCATCCAATATGTCAGGGCTGTAAGGAACAACGCTGCTTGTATATGTTTCATTTTGTGTAACCATTAGGTCCCCCTTAATTCGGGGAATCTATCTCAATGCCACCCGGTGTTTCCTTATCTTGTCAACATTGTAATCCACGGGTCATGCATGCGTTATCGGAAGGCTTTTATTTCGAAAGCGTAATTTTCAGGCAATCCCTCTGATATTGTAGCGTGCTAGCCTAGTGCGCCGACTTGTTACTTACCATATATAGATTCGGCTAATTACGCATTTACATTTAGTTCACTATTTTTTCACCTTTGCCTCCATAGGCTTTGGGCATGGAAAATCAAACCCCACCTCTTACTACCTTACTGATTCGTTATCTGGGGATCGGCTTCATAGCAACGGGAGTCCATTATGCGGTGTTCCTATTGCTGGTTACGACAGAATTCGTTACTCCGTTACTGGCCAGTATCTGTGGCGGCATGGTTGGCGCAATCGCGAGCTTCATTGGAAATAGGGCGCTCTGTTTTGTGGCAGATGGCTCTCGTAAGTTTCAGCCTGTCAGGTTTGCACTGGTCGCGTTAACCACAAACTTCGGCAATGGCGTGGGTATGTGGTTCCTCATCAAGTCGAATCTGTCACCGCTCATCTCCCAAGTCGTAGTGACCTTAAGCCTCACTGCACTTGGATTCATTGCACATCGTTTTTGGACATTCAATCATGCAGACATTACATCGCTTTCCCGAGCGCCCTGATCCCTTGTTAACCATCGTGGTCCCTTGCTTCCAGGAAGAGGAAACCATCCCCGAGTTCCACCAGCGAATCACCCGCGTGGTGAAGCGCTTACCCGTCTCCTGCGAAATCCTCTATGTCGACGACGGCAGTAATGACCGGACGGCCGACATTCTTCGCCACTATCAGGATGGGTCATCTGTACGTTGCCTGTCCCTGAGTCGCAACTTCGGCAAAGAGGCTGCACTGAGCGCCGGGATAGACCATGCCCGTGGCAGTGCGCTGATCTTCATTGATGTCGACCTGCAGGATCCACCAGAGCTCATCGCGGCCATGGTGGACTACTGGCAACGCGGCTACGACGTGGTGAACATGCAGCGCAACCTGAGAATCGGTGATTCGTGGTTCAAGCGCATGAGTGCCCGGGCTTACTACTGGGTCATGCAGCGCCTGGTGGAGAAGGTGGACATGCCGGCCGATGTCAGCGATTTCCGATTGATTGGGCCTGCGCCGCTGGCAGCCCTGCGGGCCCTGGATGAACGCTCCAGGATTCTCAAAGGCATGATCGGCTGGGTAGGCTTTCGTACCATCGAACTGCCCTACAATCGCACTGTTCGCCATGCCGGGAGCACCAAATGGAATGCAGCTGGCCTGTTCAATCTGGCCATCGAGAGCATCGTCAGCTTCTCTCGCAAACCACTGCGCATTTTCAGCCTCATCAGTTTCGGTCTTTTCGTCTCCAGCATCTGCTACATGCTTGCGTCGCTTGTGGCAGGCAGTTTCGACATCCATCACCTGATCGTCGGAATGGCTTCATTCATGTGCGTCGGTGTCGCCATGGTGGGGGAGTACCTGGGCGTGACACTCGCGGAAGTGAAGCGCCGGCCTCTCTATTTCCTGAAGCACAGCAACAAGGCAGATCCCGTGTCACTCCACCCTTCGATGGCTTCGATCGAGGGTAAGAAATGCTGAACCTGAAGAACGAGAGGACGCTGTGGTGGGTCCTGGGTTCGATTTTGCTATTGCGTTTGGTGGGGCTGGGCATCTACCCGCTGATGGACACATCTGAGGCCCGTTACGCTGAAATGGCTCGCAAGATGGTCGAGTTGAATGACTGGATCACGCCCATGTTCGACTACGGGGTACCGTTCTGGGGCAAGCCTCCGTTGTCCTTCTGGACCCAGGCCGCGAGCATGACGGTCTTCGGCGTTAACGAGTTCGCTGCGCGCTTCCCAGCGTGGCTACTCCACCTGGCAAGCTGTTTCATCATCATCAAACTCGGCACGCAGCAGATTTCTCGTAACGCCGGCATCTGGGCTGCCATTATTTTTTCCAGCACCACACTTGGCCTGGTCTCCAGCGGTGTTGTGCTGACTGACCCTGTTTTGTCGTTCTCGATTCTGCTGGCCAGCTACGGTTTCTGGCGTTGGATGAAGTGCGCCAGCAAGGCGGATGCCTACCTGATGTTCGCAGGTCTCGGGCTGGGCTTGCTTGCCAAAGGGCCGCTGACCCTGGTGCTTATGGGGGCGCCGGCATTCGCCTGGTTCGTTATCTACAAGGAATGGGGACGGGTACTGAGGCTTCCCTGGATTAGCGGCCTTGTACTCATGTTCGGTATATCCGTGCCATGGTATGTCGCGGCCGAGATGAAAACGCCCGGCTTCATGGAGTACTTCTTCGTTGGTGAGCACTGGAGCCGCTACGTCGTCAGTAACTGGGCAGGGGACCTCTATGGTAGTGCTCATGCCAAGCCGTACGGCAGCATCTGGATCCAGCTCGGATTGTCGCTACTGCCATGGGCCTTGTTTCTACCACTGTTGATCCGCAAGCGTGGATCGATGCAGCGCTTCAAAGCCTACCTCTGGCTGTGGGCCTTGGCGACACCGGTCTTCTTCACATTTGCAGGCAACATTCTGTGGACCTACCTGCTACCCGCGCTGCCAGCGTGGGCATTGCTGCTGTCTGCACGGGTCAGCGAAGTTGGCCCGAAGACCACCTGGGCTGCCGCTGCGAGCGCATTGGTGTTGCCAATCATCGGTGCGGGCATCATCTACGCCGGGGTACTAGAGGAGCGCCCTCAGAATCAGCGGGATGTGGTTCAAGCCTGGCTCAATGTGCAGTCTGCTCATTCCGCTCCCCTGATCTATCCTGGCCGCCGCTCATACTCGTCGGAGTTTTACAGCAGCGGGAAGTCCGAGAACATCAAGGATCCTGCCAAGTGGCCGCGGGATGGCTCGTTCTATCTGTCCAGGCGCTTGCGAGACAGCAAGGATGGTCTGCCCGCTGATCTAGCTTGCACATCGATCACCGAAGCGAACGCCAGCCAGCTCCTGCTGTGCCATTGGAAACGCCCCGCACAAGGTGCCGAGGGTCTGGCCGGAGAAAGCAATGCGGAAACGCCTCGCAAGAACGAAGGCTAAATTCCAAGCACAAAAAAGCCAGGTTTTACCCTGGCTTTTTTGTCGATTTCTTTCGTCATTTGAAGTCCTATTTAACCGCCGATTAATTGTCGGCTTGTTCCTTACCATCCTTGCTTTCTTTCTTTTGCTCTTGAGCGACTTGTTGTTTGTTCTGGTCCGAAGAGTCATCGCTCCATAGGCGAGCCTGTTCGGTTCGGAAGTTCTCGTTGAACTGTTTCGTTCGCTCGAAGCCGCCTTCAGCGTAAGCGGTACCCATGAGACCCAGCAGCAGGCTGCCAATAGCGATAGATTTGACAAATTTCATTGTGAACCTCGGTTCATACTAGGCCAACCTGATTAGCGGCCTTTGTTGGTTTGTAGTTTAGGAACGCGAAGCTAACGACAAGGTGAGTCAATAATTACAATTCCGTAATTTTGGCTGCAGATAGGATGCGTTAAATCTTCAAATCTGGAAGGATCATGTCTATCTCGGCACTGTCGAGGGCGACTTCGAATTTTCTCTTAAATTACAATTTTGATATCTAGCGCGTTAATTCAGCGCGGCGTTGTTGGCCGCCCTAGGAGATAGCCATGAATGACATAGAGCCCTGGGCAGTTGCTATCGGTGACTTTCGCCGCTGCACTGAAAAACTCACTGTCCAGCTCGATGAGCTGACCTCGCAGACGCGCACCTCCAGCGCTGTTCTGGAGAGGTCGAACGAACTGGTGGAGCAGGTGGACGCTGTCGGCCGGCAGATTCAGGAGGAGGTGCGAAAGGCGGAGAAGGCTTGGTCGAACGCGGAGGAGGTTGCCTTGCGCGCCGCTGCATCAGCGTATTCAGCTGCATGCCGCGGAGTCGACACCGCCATCCAGCCACTGATCTCGGAGCTTACAGCAGCGACAAAGGCGGCGGACGCCTCTATCCAGGAGCTCAAGCGGGCACCGGTGCTGGCCAAGCGTTATGTGATGGTGGTCGCCACGGCGTTCTTCATTCTGGCGCTGATCTGTGTCTACTCGACCATGCGCCTGATCGATGCCGCCGGCAGCGTAAGTGCTCAAGAGAAAGTGAATGCTCAGTACTTCTCACACCTGTGGAAAAACGCCAATCCTGACGAACAGAAGATTATTAAGTCGGTGATTCTGCGGTCGCCCATGGACCCTGTGGTCCTTCGGCACTGATGCATTGAGGCAAACAAAAGGCCCGTCGATTGACGGGCCTAATCGTGTCTGCGCAATTTAAGCGGCGGTCATTGCCGGCTGCATTTGCTGGGCTTCCGGAAAGTGAAGGTGGAACCAGGTGAAGTTTTCTTCGGTCACCTCCACGCTCGCCGATCCCTGGTGCAGACTCATGATCGACTGCACAATGGCCAAGCCAAGACCGGTACCGCCTTCGCTCCGTGCTCGGCTCTTGTCCACACGGTAGAACCGCTCAAACAAGTGCGCGTGGTGTTCCTTGGCAATACCACGGCCGGGGTTGCCGACACTCAACGTCGTACCGCTCGCACTATGCTGCACCTTAACGTAGACCGTGCGGCCGCGAGGGCAGTAACGGATCGCGTTCGAGACCAGATTCGAGACGGCACGTTGAACCATCAGGCGATTCCCGCGCACCACGTCATCACTGCCGGAGATCTGCAGCTGAATCTCGCCTTCTTCTGCTGAAATGCTGAAGAGCTCGCACACTCGCTGAACCTCGTCGACCAAGGAGACGGATTCGAACTCCACCATTGATGCTGGATGACTGACCTGGGCCAAGAACAGCATGTCGGAAACCATGCGGCTCATGCGGTCCAGCTCTTCTGTGCACGACTCCAGAACCTCCCGGTACTCGGAAAGCGATCGTTCTCTGGTCAAGGCAACCTGGGCCTTGCCCATCAGGTTGGAAAGCGGTGCTCGAAGTTCGTGAGCAAGGTCGTCAGAAAACTGCGAGAGCTGCTGAACCCCATCATCCAGGCGAGCCAGCATGATGTTGATGCCGTCGGCGAGCATTTTGAGTTCTGCCGGCATCCCATCAGTTGGAAGGCGATGGTCGAGGCTCTCGGTTGAGATTTTCGAGGCGATCTTGAGGAACTTGGTCAGTGGTAGCAGGCCTCTGCGCACAGTCCACCAGCCAATGGCCAAGATCAGTGCGAGGATGACGGGGGACATCATCAAGGCCCAGGTCAGCAACGCATCGAGCAGCGCCTCACTGGATGACTGGTCCATGGTCATATAGACGCTGACCTCTGTTCCATCGCCCAAACGCATGATTCGAGAAGCACTCAGCAGAGGACGGTCCTGCGTATCACGCCATTCGTGCTCTTTGGGCTGGGCCGCCGGCTGAAACTTGTGCACCTCCAGATTGACCTGTTTCGAGCCAATCGAGAGCAGGGGAGTCTGATTCTGTGAGGTATCGAATATGCTCACATACAGGTTGTTGTGGCCCATGACCAAATCGACAAGCTGATGCGCATCCGCGTTGACGCCGGAGATGTCCGGGATGGTGGACAGGTTGTGAGCCATCCCCGCCATCTTTACTTCCAGGTCTGCTCTGGCATTTCTTTCCAGAGCCTTGCCTACCATCAGATAGCCAAAGGTGGCGAACAGAAGCAGCAACGCTGCGCTCATCAACCCAACTTTTAACCCCAGCTTTGCAGCCAGGCTGAATGGCCTCATGCGCGTTCCTCAAAAACGTACCCAACGCCACGAAGCGTGTGAATGAGCTTGGTTTCAAACGGCTCATCGATCTTCGAGCGCAAGCGCCGGATGGCTACATCGATGACATTGGTGTCGCAATCGAAATTCATATCCCAGACCAACGAGATGATCTGAGAGCGAGTCAGCGCTTCGCCCGTTCGGCTCATGAGCAGGTGCAGAAGCGCAAATTCCTTGGTGGTGAGATCGATGCGTGTGCCACCGCGGAAGACGCGATGGCGGACGGAGTCGAGTTCCAGATCGGCAATTTTCAGCGAGCTCTTCTCGACTAACTCATCACCACGGCGTTGCAGCGAACGGATGCGAGCAAGCAGCTCAGGGAATTCGAATGGCTTCACAAGGTAGTCATCCGCGCCGCCGTCCAAGCCCTTGAGCTTGTCATTGATGCGTCCGCGGGCGGTCAGCATGATGATGCGGACCCGGCTGGTCTTACGGATGGTTTCCAGCAGGTCCCAGCCGTCGATACCCGGGAGGTTCACGTCCAGGAGGACCAACGAATAGACATTAGTGTTGAACAAGTGCAGAGCATCTACACCGTTGTGCACGATATCTACGACATACCCGCTTTCGGATAGGCCCTGCTGAAGATATTCGGCAGTTTTAATTTCGTCTTCCACAACTAGAACGCGCATAACTTATCTCAAGGTGTGAGGAAGGAGTTGGCCTAATCCGCCAAGATTATGGTTGCAGGCTGTTCGAAAGTTTGGCTGAGGGTATGGCATGTGGTAGTCGCTACCTCTGTCCATACGCCGGGTCACCTGAGGACGCTTGAATCTTAACGCGAAGAAGCTGGCCGCGGCGAAATCCTACAAATTTGTAATGTAGCCGCAAGATTTCTGACAGTCATGCAGGCTCCACCCCTAAGCATAGCGGATTCTGGGGCCTGCGGCGGTGTATGACAGATTCGCCTGGCAGGTGGAATCGGCCAGGACAGGCAGCATTTCGGTCGTTAGCTTGCAAGGACTGGTACTGGCCTTGGATCGAGGGCGCCACGCAGGCAGACCCCATGCACGGCCGCAAACCGCAGCGCCTTTCTGCAAATTAGTTCACGTGGCGGCTCGATATTCTCTCGAATAATTATCTTACAATCTATTACATGTCCAAATTGTAATTGCCCGATCATCTTGGTGTTAGCCTCCTTTGCTAGTTTAAGGGCAGCGGAAGAGGCATCGCTGCTTTGGAAATTGTCTCATTTCAAAGCAGCTTGGCAAGAGCACCGAGCAGTTGTTCGCGCCAGTGCATTCACCTGTAAACCATACGCTCCTTTGGTAGGTGAATTTTAGCGCCCCCCTACGGGCGCTTTTTTATTAAGGGACTTCTTATGAACACTACTGTATCAGCGATCGCCGTGTTTTTGCTCTTTACATCACTAACAGCCAATGCCCAAAGCGGTATGGAGATCAATAAACGCATCGAGCGTACTGCTAGAGAGGCTACAGCGGATTATGCTCAACGCGTAAAAAAGCCCATGCCTCAACTAGAAGACTACGCCTATGGCATGGACCTGGACGTTGGTAAGTTGGTGTATGTATCACCCAGTGTGCGGTACTGCGGTAATGTAAGAAGCATGATGACCTACGAAGACTCGAAAGGCGAACTGCACATGGTTCGCTACCTGGTGAAGGGCGAGTGTGTTAATAGCCGTTAAGACTCATCAAGATGATCCCTGCGGCCACCGGATCATAGAAGCTCAATGCCGAACCGGCGCAGCAGTATGGCGAAGCCTCCGAAGCTGGCCATTGTGATGAGGATGCTGCTGATCAGTGTCGGCCAAAAGCCGAGCTTAGGTAGCAGCAATGGAAAAGCAATAAACATCGGTAGGGTCGGAAGCACGTACCAGAACGTGTACCAAGCATGGTTGGAGATCTTCTCCATGCTCTGGTTCTCTAAATAGAGCCAGACCAACGTCACGACCGTGACCAAGGGTAGGGCGGCGACCAAGCCGCCCAGCTTGTCGCTGCGTTTCGCCAGCTCTGACACGAGAATCACTATACCGGCAGTGAGTAGGTACTTCGTGATGATCCAGGCCATCGCTGAGCCTTCTGGAGGTTGTTGACGAGGGCAGGCGAAGCCATTCACCAACCCCCTTGAAGCGCTCCTGCCGTTTACGGCATCCCTCACCGCATTTTTTTTGCAACATCACCCTCAGCCAGGAGGGTGATGTGTTTGCATGGTGTTTACCGATCGGTCAGTGCGAGGGTGAGGGAACGCTCTCGTGGAAAGCTGCCCGCTCGATCTGGATGGTGCAGTGATGGATTTCGAATGCATCGCTGACAGCATCCACGACGGCCGCCAACACAGCATCCCCATCTGCAGAATCCCGAACCACTACGTGCGACGTCATCACGTTACTGCCACTGCTGACAGCCCACACGTGCAAGTCATGAACGTCCGTCACGCCATCTACTCCGAGGATGGTGGCCTCGATTGCCGTAACGTCGAGCCCCCTCGGGACACCCTCCATGAGGATCCCCAGGCTTTCGCGAAGCAACTGCCACGTCCGCGGCAGAACCCAAAGGCCGATCGCCACAGCGACAATCGTGTCGACCCAGGTCCAGCCGGTGAAGCGGATGATAAGTGCCGCGATGATTACGCCAAGCGAGCCGAGCATGTCGCTCCAAACTTCGAGGTAGGCTCCTTTGACGTTGAGGCTTTCGTTGCTCGCAGATGCCAGAAGGCGCATCGAAATTAGGTTGATGATCAGGCCGGCGATTGCGATCCACATCATCGCTCCGGTAGCGATCTCCGCCGGCATGAAGAAGCGCTGGTAGGCCTCATACAAGATGTACATCGCCACCAGGAAGAGCAGCACGGCGTTGAACGTCGAAGCCAGAATTTCCAGGCGCGCATAGCCGAAGGTTCTTTTCTGATCCGCCGGCCGCTTGGCTATCTGAAGTGCAATCAGTGAGATCGCCAAGGCGGCAGTATCTGTGAACATGTGAGATGCGTCCGACAGCAGCGCCAGGCTGCCGGTAATCCACGCACCGATCACTTCTGCAATCATGAAGCTGCCAGTCAAGCCGAGCGCCATGATTAGCTTCTTCTGATGCCCCTCGCGTACTGCAGCGCTGCCATGGTCATGATTTGAACCCACGTATTTCTCCTTGCGCAGGGTTGTGGTCTCGTTGGCCTTCCTGTCTACCTAGCCTTAGAGCGTCGCTTGGCCACAGTGACTGCAAAATCTTGCTCCTGCACTCAGCAGCGAGCCGCAGGCGGTGCAACCACTCGATAGCGGTGTTCCGCAGTTTAGACAAAAGCGTGCTGACGGATCGTTGGCCGTCCGGCACTGCCTGCAGCCCTGCAGATCTTTGATGGGGGCAGGAGTGGGAGGGCGCCCGCCGTCATACACCTGATTACCGCCGTCGCAGCCCTGCTGCCGGCCATGGCGATCATATTGCTCGGCCCCATGTCCCCCGCTGTGGTGCTTGCCTCCACCGTGGTTTCCACGGCCATGGTGCCCGCCCAGGATGTTTTTGAAAAAGCTCATGGTATTCGCCCCTCATTGATGGGTGACATATTAACGAGCAAAAGTTGAAAATAATATTCTGCTCGCGAGAAAGACTTGTAAGTTGAATTGAAAGTTCAAAATTAGCCTACGACAAAACGAAACCGTTTTGTTTGTGAAATTAAATTTATCTAGCTGAGCGGAGCATTGCTTTTGGTGGGTAGTATCCCCCTAATTTTGATCATAGCGTGATCAATGACAATCAAAACAGCAGTAATTGGATTTCTGTCAGCATTGTAATCCCGAGGTCATCGTGTCGTTATCAGGTCCCGGAAATAATGCGCTCAGCGAGATTCATTTCTCTTTTTATCCCTATGCCTCACACATACTAAGCGTCCCCAACGCCTAGGGGCCTAAGGCCTCTGACGCTCCGCACATTGCGCAATCGCTCAGCATCTGTCGACGGTTTGCCTTGTAGCTCCCGCTAACTCCATAGCTACCGCCATGGATAAGCAGCTTCCAGAGTTTGATAATGACACCTTCCAAATCCATTGTTCACACCCTGTTAAGCAAATGGATCTTTGCTATTCGCAATGCGCGGCAGAAAGGCATCAGTACTAATTTGCTAATCGGCCTGGTGACTTTTTGGTTACTGCTATTCGCGAACGCTGAGCTCTGGAACGTGCTCTGGAAGCTGGTATTCAAAACCGATGAAGTGAACTGGCAGCTAGCGGCTAGCCTCCCAGTCATAGTATTCGCATGGGTGTTTACCGTTCTGAGCTTGCTGTCATGGGGGCGGCTGGCCAAACCCATACTGTGCCTGGTACTGATCAGCGCGTCTTTTGCGAGTTACTTCATGAATGCCTACGGCATCGTGATCGATTACACAATGTTCACCAACGTTGTGGAGACCGACGTCGCTGAGGCAACCGAGCTGCTGAATTGGAAGCTCGGTCTTTGGGTCGCAATGGTTGGGGTGTTGCCCGTCTACCTGATTGCCCGGGTTCCCCTCCGGCGCAAGCCTTGGGCCAAAGCTTTGGTCAGCAGGTTCATTGCTCTGTCGCTCGCTCTGTTGACCTTATCTGGCATCGCGTTGAGTCAGTACCAGTCGTATGCCTCCTTGCTGCGCAACAATCGGGAGATCCGGCTGATTCTGGTACCTACCAACTTGTTTGCGGCTGGCCATGGGTACCTGAAGCGTCAGCTGGCCTCACCTAAAACGCTGACGGCCATTGGTACTGATGCGGTAGTTAATCGACAGGGTGCGGCTCGTAAACCCAGGCTGCTGGTACTGGCAGTAGGAGAGACCGCTCGCTCCGCCAACTTCTCCCTCAACGGCTACTCCCGTGAAACGAATCCGGAACTAGAAAAGCGAAATGTCATTAGCTTCACGAACGTGAGCTCCTGCGGTACCGCTACCGCGGTCTCGCTGCCATGCATGTTCCTGGACGTGGGTAAGGCCCAGTACAAAGATGGCTTGGCCAAGAGCCGAGAAGGGCTGCTCGACGTGCTTCAACGCGCTGGCATCAGTGTCATGTGGACTGACAACAACTCGGGGTGCAAAGGGGTCTGCGACAGGGTTCCCAACCACAAGGCTGCCTCTCACGCGGATTCCCAACTGTGCACCAGCGAGGAGTGTAAGGACGGGGTGCTGCTCACGGAGATGCAAGACTTCATCAAGCGCCAGGAAGGCGATGCTGTCCTGGTGCTCCACTACAAAGGCAGTCACGGCCCGGCCTACTACAAGCGCTACCCCTCGCAATTCAAGAAATTCGCACCGGTGTGCGAGACCAACGAGCTCGACAAATGTAAGCAGGAGGAGGTGGTCAATGCCTACGACAACTCAATCCTCTACACCGATTATGTGACTGCAAATCTCATCGATATCCTGGCGGCCAACACCAAGTTCGACACTGCGCTGATGTACGTTTCGGACCACGGCGAATCGCTGGGGGAGGGTGGGCTCTATCTACACGGGCTGCCTTACGCGATGGCTCCTGACGAGCAAACAAAGGTGCCGTTGGTACTTTGGATGTCTGACTCGCTCGCGAAGAGCGAAAAGGTCAACGTGGGTTGTTTGAAAGCTCAAACCACGTCACCGCTGAGCCACGACAACCTGTTCCACACCGTGCTCGGCATGATGAACGTCCAGACGTCTTCGTATCGCTCAGCGCTGGATTTCACTGCCCCTTGTAAGCCCTTTGTCGGAGGCTCTTATTCTGGCCTCTGAATGTTCGATGTGGACCGGATCATCGGCCAGGCGGTTCTGCACCAGCCTGCTTTGACAGCTGAGAGAAGCTGGACTAATTACATAGCTGCATTCAACAACCCAAGCGGAAAAGGAAGTTTTGCATGAGCATCAAGCCAGGCCCAAAGCGCACCAATGAAGATGGCACTCCGGACAAAAGGCAGCGAGTCACCCCTGAAAAGCAGAAGGACCATCCGGACCTGAAACCCCACAAGCACAAAAAGGGGGAGTAAGAAAAAAGCAGCTCTCGGGAGCTGCTTTTTTTTTGGGGCTGTGTGCAAACCCTCCCGACCGTCTCGCTGATCAATCGGACCGCGTCGTGAGTCTTCCGCTTGGCTTGATGGATTCTGAAGCTACCTCCGGATCGGTTATCCCTTCAGTGCGGACGACGAGACTGATATCCCAGAGCGTTGAGCTGATACTCGCTGACAGCCCGAAATTGTGATTCTGCGATTTGACGCAGGCGCTCAACCTCTTCGGCAGATGAGCCAGAAGCCTGCGCCTCGTGGTATTGCTTCATCGCATCCACTGCGTCGGTATACATGGGGTGGTCGGGGAGAAGAGCTGGTATCTTTTTCGTCATGTAGCGGCAGGTCCTCACTGGATAGTCGACGGTGGTTTACCTGCTTTGAGGAGCTGAAAATCAATGACCGCCTGATAGAGCGAATCTGCCAATAGGTGAAGACGCTGTACCTCAAGGTCTGGCAATCCAGCAGCCTCCGCTTCGTGGGCCTGTCGGATAGCTTCAAGCGCTTGCCTCATCAGTGGCTCACCAGCCTCGACCATTCCAATGAATGTGCGCTTCACAACATTTTGCTCCATTCAGCTGAAGATGAATTATAGGACACCGCGGCGTGGCAAGGCCCCGAGCAGCACAGGTGTTCGACGTCCGGCTGAACGAACCAATGAGGAGCGCGCTGGCCTGGGGAGTGGCCAGGGCGCGTGTCATAGCTACGTTGTAAACCACTTTTTTCACTGTAAACCACTGTGGTTTACAGTGAAAAAAAGTGGTTTACAGCAGGCCTCCTCAGGCCTGAGTCAGCTCCAGCAGATCGCCCAGTTCCTCCCGGGCCATCTTCACGATCGTTGCGGGGAGCTGGTTGACTGCTCATCTTTGATCCCCTGAGACACTATCCATCGGGCGCGTCACGGTATGCAATCTGAAGCCGTTCATCTAATCACACGTCTTCCTCTTGGCTTTTTCTTTGCCGCAGCTAGCACCCATTCTGGGGCGGATGACAGCAAGGCTTTGGGGGCGATACCGCCCAGAGACGAATTTTCTGATTGGAACCAAGCCGCCATAGACCACTCGTCCATGCGAGTCGAGAGAACGGACAATACGTCGCAAAGGCTGCTGATCGGTTGATAGCCGTTGCTACCGTCCAAAGCATAAGCGGGGAAGAAGTCGACCTTCCCAGGTCGAAGCGAGAAGATCTGACCATCAGCCAGTAGCTGGTCGGGGTCAACTCCACCCCCTGGGGTGGAGGTAGATGCGAGCTGAAGCCATTGCTTGCCTGATATCCAGTCTCCGCTTTGGAAGACCCTGGAGCGGATGAGCCCGGCTGAAACGCCACTCTTCAGGATGGATTGAGGCACCGACTCTGCGGGGAGAAAGCAGTCGATGATGAGATCTAGCGCTTCCTGGGGGTATTCATCCAGCCGCCACTCGAATAGATCGTTGTACATCTGCAGGCCACCAAGGTAAGCATCGATCGTCCGGTCTGAATTGGCTTCAATCGACAGGGTAGCAACCAAAGCGACCTTGCTTTTATTCAGGGCGGTTGAAGGCTCATGTCGGGTCTGGATGTGAGCAAAGGGAGTGGTCATATGCACCTCCCGCGATGGGGCTAGAGATAGCTGTAGGTCGGGTAGCTGAAATCCATTGGAGGTTTACTAGAGCGGTAGCAGCAGTATGCGGCACCCTGCGCTCTACGCTTGGTTTTCCGATCAAACGCGAGTGCTTTAGCTGGGATGTGCGGCCGTTACCGTGTTTACTGCAAGGGAGTCCCCGCTGCGGGGCTGAGGTGTGTCCAATGAGCAATTTGCAAAGAGCTGCTGAGGCTTTGCGCAGGTCCAAGAGGGTCGTTTTTTTCACGGGTGCTGGCATCTCTGCTGACAGCGGAATTCCGACCTTCCGCGACAAGCTGACAGGCCTCTGGGCGAAGCATGACCCTCAGCGTCTCGAAACAGCGGACGCCTTTCGCAAAAATCCAGCTCTCGTCTAGAGCTGGTATCTTTGGCGCCGGCAGCAGGTTGGCCAGGCCAAACCTAACTTGGCTCATCTATCTATTCCACGGATAGCTGATGCTGGCTGGAACGTATCTGTCGTTACCCAGAATATTGATGATCTGCATGAACGAGCCGGCTCCAGTTCGGTGATACACCTTCATGGCCGCTTGATGGACGTGAAATGCTTCGGATGCCACCGGCCAGCAGAGTTATCACCAGATCAACTGGCGGTTCCCCCGGCGGGACAGATGATCGAGCCTCCGCGGTGCACTCGATGCAACGGGAGGTTGCGCCCTGGGGTGGTCTGGTTCAGAGAGAATCTTCCAGAGGATGCGTGGCGTTCAGCAGTAAGGCTTGTGGAAGCCTGTGACTTGCTGATTTCGGTGGGTACATCTGGCGTAGTCATGCCGGCAGCCGGTATTCCAGATATGGCTCTGGCGGCCGGGGCAACCGTGATCCATGTGAACCTTGACGACGTGGGGATGGACGGGGCGGAAGAGATAATGCTCGTTGGGCCTGCAGGGGTGGTATTACCCGCTTTGCTTCAAGCCGCAGGAGTTGCAGGTCCGTTGCAGCTTGATGGTTTTACTTAAGGAGCCAAGCCAGCTCTCCAATCCGCAGATGCTGTGCACATTTTTTTGCACATATCTCACGCCACGATACCCCAGTAGATTCAGGCTTTTCGCAGCCTTTGCATAGGTGAGTCGCGATGGATTTCTACACATCTCAATGAGGAAACCTAAGCTCCGTTTTCCACGTATTCCTCCGCTACAGAACGCTTTTCTGCGGTGTGTCCCCTGACATTCGCTTTTCAGGGCGAGCTATGGGGGCCACTCAAGACGGCTATCTTTTGCCTGGCACCAATGAAAAGGCCCTCAATATTGAGGGCCTTAAATTCAATGCGGATCCGTCACGCGGGCATTTTTTGCAGCTGTCGAACTCGATCATGGACCACAAATTTAATGATTCCTTTGACATCGTTGGTGCAGTTTTCAAAGGCAAGGCGCGATACCACCTGGCGACCCTCCTTCAGAATCAGCGCCCCGATCAACTCGTCGACGAAGGACTGAGTGACATCGTTCCCAGCGAAATCTATGACAACGCTCTCACCACTGCTGAGCGAGCGTTCGATTTCGGTACGGTAGGGGATCGCTGAAGCTCGCATTCCGTACGTTCGGATAGAACTATCCCTACTTAATCGAATTTGAGTTTGCATGTCGTAACCCCTTGTATTGCATAATCCTTTTTTGCAGCCCGAGAGTTTCAGTTGACGCTGAATCTCCCATTTACCGCTCCTTGCATGATCGACTCTAGCCCTCGAGCTATCAAAAAGCCAGAGCTAGCGGAAATTCAGATCTAGGTCGAGATCGTCGTCAACCTGTCCTGCATCGTCCTTCGGCAGCAAGTCACTGATCGAAATGGTGGGCAGCAGCTCACGGGTACAGCTAAACGCGATCGATACACCATTCCACAGCGCATCATGCAGCTCCTGAGACTGCCGACGCTTTGTGTCATGTATGCCATTGCCGCTCACGATGATCAAACCACCGCCCGCCGCGTCTGCAATTTTTGCGGTAGTTGTTAACCCGATACCTTGGTTCTCGCTACCCAGGATCTGGGCCATCGCACCCCGGTTGCAGCTCACTCGCGGTTTGAGTGCCGCCTCGATCGCGTGCAAATGCGTGCGGTCATGAAGCTCAGGGTGATTCCTCAGTGTCGCGAGAAACCCACACCCATTATCGACGATGGCCATGCGTACAAGGTTCAATTTTGGATAAAACTGACAGGTCAGCCAAACGGCGGCGTCACCACGTCCCTCTCTGCGGGCGTGAGTAAGCGAGTTTTCCAATAGCTCCTTGAGCGAATACTCCAGAGGGCCCCGGTAGGAGTCAAACTCATTCCGTCCCGTGTGCTCGTCGACTGGGGCATCCGGGTCCGATTGAGTCAACCTTCCCGTAATAGCTCTAGCGAGGCGAGAGGCTGCAGCCTCTGCTTGATGGTGTTCGCTGATTTTGGTGATTTCCACCAACGAGGTGCTTCGGTCGTTTCGACGTCCTACCCCCGATAGATCTACACCCTCTACATCAATGTCCTTGAAAAAATCCATCCTGGCCAGGTAGGAGGTCAGGTCTCTGCTCAAAAACTGCATCGAAACTCGCTTCTGGACCAACTGGTTTTCAAACAACGCTCGCAGCGTGGCCATCCCTAACGGATCGATATACGAGAGGTTGCTAGCGTCTAAAACGATGTCACCAGGGCAGTTAATGATTTCTGCGCACACAGAAAACAGGTCATGGGGCGATCTTGAGCCAAGCCCCCAAGGAAGAACGATCGCGTTTTCAATATCGATGGCCTGCATGCAATTCCCTGGCAACGGAGCTAACCCTTTCGGATAGATATAGGGCTCGATAGTAGCCCATTGCCTGCCGGGTAAGCACTCACCTATTTTTTGACGAGTAGTGCCGGCATAGAATTGGCGCGCGGCAGTAGCGGCCTGTGGATGGTGGATCGCGCTCGCCTTGGGCTCAACACGCACGAAGAAAACACGGCCAACGCCCTGCCACGGGTCAGCCATTCAAGCAAAGATGGCCAGATCAAAGCCTTGTGCGAGAGCACTGGAGCAGGTTTGTGAGTCCGCCGAGCAGTTTCATCTCCGACGTCTGCTGTGGGCAAAGGCAAAGCTGGAAGGGGAACAGCGAAGAGTGACCCGATCAGCGCTGTACCGCACCGCATGTATCAGGTCTGGGGCTTGAGCTGTTAGATCGCATAAGGCTACCTTGGCCGGCAACTGGAGAACGAACTGCACCTCGTCTTCCAATGCGTTGGCGTGGAAGTAACTGAGGAAGTACTCGCTTTGACGGAACTGGTCAGAAGCGATCTCCTCCAGGCGTTACAGCCCACTGGGCAGGCCTTCCTGACAGGCCTGGTAGAAGGGGTCGAGCAAGTATAGGCCGTCCAGGCAGGAAAGCATGGACGGCGTTCCCCACCGGGAGCCGGCGTCGTACTCCTCCAGCGGCTTGGGCACTCCCTCGCCGGGGTACAAGGCAGCCAGCGCATTGTCGAAGGGCAACCACTGGTGCAGCAGCAGGATCAGCAACCTCCAGAAATGATCTATGCCATGACGCTACACCACAACAATAATCGACACGCTTACAGGAGCATTGATTGGCGTCACAGCTGTTCAAGGAGATGTTGTCTAGGCTGGACAATACGGCAGCGGCCGATATTTCCCACCCAGCTTGGGAGTTGATCATGACGGAGCCCATCGCCGTGGTACAGATCTGGCAATACCTTTTTGGCGGACTAAAGGCGGTATTGCACTGATCATGCTGGCCATATTTGGCCTGTTTTATGTGGCTCGTGCACTATGGCCACCTGTCACAGGCACTACAGTTATTTAATTTTGTTGCTCTGTCCGCTGACGCAACTCTTCGGGCACAACCATGGCGGGTATTCTCACCAGAAGGGTGAAAACTCGTCCAAACCGGACAACAAAGGGAACTACTTCATGCACACCGAATCGTGCCAGCATGACCATGACCATGACCATGACCATGACCACTCGCACCCGCATGAGCAACCGGATGGTAGTCAGCGCGATTTGGTATGCGGTATGACGGTGCCACCGGATAGTCGCTACTTCGAGCTATACGAGGGAAGGACATACCGCTTCTGCAGTGAAAAGTGCCTGACGAAATTCCGCGCAGCGCCTGTGCATTATCTTAGCCCTCCCCAGGACCAAGAACACGCGGGCCATCTCCACTCGGCTGCCCCGCAGCCAAGCAACGCGGCGGACGCCGAATACACTTGCCCGATGCATCCCCAAATCCGCCAGCGTGGGCCGGGCAGTTGCCCAATCTGTGGCATGGCCCTAGAGCCGGTAATACCGGAGCTTGAGGAAGACGAGAACCCGGAACTCAAGGACTTCTCCCGCCGCTTCTGGTGGACCTTGCCCCTGACGGTCATCGTGACCGTGTTGGCCATGACTGCCCACCAACTCCAATTGCTGCATGGTGCCACACAGAATTGGGTGGAGTTGATTCTGGCCACTCCCGTGACACTATGGGCTGGCTGGCCGTTTTTCGTGCGTGGGGTCGCATCGATTCGTAATCGCAGCCCGAATATGTGGACCCTGATAGGTTTGGGAACGGCTGCGGCGTACCTATACAGCGTTGCGGCCACAGTGTTCCCGCAGGTTTTCCCGACGACTTTCATGCAGGATGGCCGCATCGGTGTCTACTTCGAAGCGGCTGCAGTCATCATCTCATTAACGTTGCTCGGCCAAATGCTCGAGCTCAAGGCGCGCTCACAAACCTCCGCCGCCATCAAGTCGCTCCTGGGTCTTGCCCCCAAGACGGCCCGTCGCATCGGGGCCGATGGTCAGGAGGAAGATATTCCGCTCACCCACGTGCATACGGGCGACCACCTGCGCGTTCGCCCTGGCGAGAAGGTGCCGGTCGACGGGGTGGTCCTGGAAGGCGAAAGTGCTATCGATGAATCCATGCTGACAGGCGAGCCCGTGCCAGTGATGAAGAAAGCTGGGGATGCACTCATCGGTGCCACGCTGAATACCCACGGCAGCCTTGTGATGGCGGCGCAGAAGGTCGGCGCCGAGACAGTGCTCTCGCAAATCGTGCAGATGGTCGCGCGGGCTCAGCGCTCGAAAGCCCCGATGCAGCGGATGGCGGACACCGTGGCCGGCTATTTCGTCATGGGGGTGATTCTGGTCGCGCTGGTCACGCTCTTCGGCTGGGGGCTTTTCGGACCGGAGCCTGGCTGGGTCTTCGGCCTGATCAATGCGGTCGCGGTCCTGATCATTGCCTGCCCCTGCGCGCTCGGCCTAGCCACTCCCATGTCGATCATGGTCGCTACCGGGAAGGCTGCCAGCAGTGGCGTGCTCTTCCGAGACGCCAGTGCTATCGAGAACCTCTGCAAGATCGACACGCTGATCGTCGACAAGACCGGGACCCTCACCGAGGGCCGGCCAGTGTTTCATAGCGTGGTCGGTACCGGGCAGTTCATGCCACCCGAAGTCTTGCGCCTTGCCGCCAGCCTGGACCAAGGCAGCGAGCATCCGCTGGCACATGCGATTGTCGATCATGCGCGAGCGCATGGACACAGCTTGTCCAAGCCAGAGGCGTTTGAGTCGGGCTCTGGGATCGGTGTACGTGGCCAGGTGAACGGCAAACGGCTGCAGCTTGGCAACACGACCTTGATGGAAGAGGCTGGCCTCGACACCAGTCCGTTGCGAGACCGCGCCGAGCAGCTGCGTCTGGAAGGCATGAGTATCATGTACTTGGCCGTCGATGGCGTGCTCGCTGGCCTGCTAGCGGTGTCCGATCCGGTCAAACCCACCTCCAAGGAGGCGGTAACCCGGCTACAGGCAGAAGATGTGAAGGTCATCATGGCCACCGGCGACGGCCTGACTACGGCACGTGCGGTCGCGAAACAACTCGGCATCGAGGAAGTCCACGGAGAAGTGAAACCCGAGGACAAGGAGCAACTGGTGGCGCTCCTGCAGGGCGATAAGCGCCGGGTTGCCATGGCAGGAGATGGGATCAACGATGCCCCTGCGCTGGCCCGGGCTGATGTCGGGATCGCCATGGGAACTGGCACCGATGTTGCCATGAACAGCTCCCAGTTGACGCTGGTCAAGGGCGACCTGATGGGCATCCTGCGGGCCAGAACACTATCCGTGGCCACGGTGAAGAACATGCGTCAAAACTTGGGCTTCGCATTCTTCTACAACGCTATGGGCATACCGCTGGCGGCAGGTTTGTTCTACCCGCTTACCGGCCATCTATTGTCACCGATGATTGCGGCATTGGCCATGAGCGTAAGTTCGGCTTCCGTGGTATTCAACGCACTGCGGCTGAAGCGCGTAGTCACAGACTGAAATGGGCACACCGCAACCTATGAGAGGAAGTTCCGCCATCAGCGTTTCAACGCCTGATCCATATGACTGACTGTCTAGGGCTTTGGCCTTAGCGGGTATGTCCGCGAGTTCGGCGCCAATCTGGTCCTGATGGAGGACATCGGGCAACTGCGACGTCCGCCATCTTCTGCCAAGATCGTAAGGGACAATTGTGATGCAGCAGGGGCCGCCGCCAGAGGAGTTGGACAAGATTTCAGGGCGAAGATAAATCCTTTGACCGGGCCTTGACCTTGTCATCGTGTCAAGGTTGAAGCTGTAAATGCGGCGAGAAAAGCCGTACCAGCATGAGAGGCCCGCTATGTTCGTTTTGGAAGTTTCCGGTATGGGATGTGGCAGTTGTGTCAACAAGATCACCAAGGCCATCCAGGCTGCCGATGGCGACGCGAAGGTGATCGTTGATCGTGCTGCCGGTACAGTGAGTGTCCAAAGCAACATCGAGGCGGAACGCGTCGGTGCACTGGTCCAGGCGCTTGGTTACCCAACCAAAGTCAGTCGCTAAGTCTCGTTACCGCTCAGATGGCAAGCCGCCGTGCCATGTTTCATGGCGCGGTTTCTTCATATACAGCCTGATGTCGACTGACTCCGGGTCGGGATAGCCAGCAATACTCCCCAAGAAATGGACGGCCTTCGATCACCCAGTGCCGAGTCAAGCTGTGGACGTTGACGCTGATCAAGAAAATGCTTCGCGATTGGTGTTTATCTTGAGTAAATGTATAGGCCAGCCTGGCTCACATACCCCGGCCCCTCGTTGGAGCTCATTCACAATGATGACTGCCAAGCGGTTTAGTTCTATGGCCTTGGGGATATCCCTGCTCATCCCTCTGGGGCTGGTCATGGCAAACCCTACGGGTAACGTCTACACGGCCAATGAACGGTCCGCTTCCATTAGCCAGGTAAATCTTGCGACAGGTGATGTGAGCACGGTCGCCTTGCCGATCGCACCCCACAACCTACAGGTTTCGCCCGACGGCAGCTTGCTTCTGGTTGTTGGAGTGGCTGGACATGCGGGGCATTCGAGCGGTGAAAAGCCCGGTGGGCAGTTGCTGGTGTTCAGTACCAGCGCGCTGGACAGGCCACCGTTCAGCTTCCCGGCAGGCGATCACCCGGCTCATGTGGTCACCGACGTCACCGGGCTGCGAGCTTTTGTGACCGATTCCGCTGCCAACCAGGTGCGAGTATTTGACCTTGAGCAGCGAATCGAGTTGCCCGGTATTCCAACTGGGCGTTATCCCCATGGGCTGCGCTTGAGCCCTGATGGCCGGACACTCTATATCGCGAACATGAAGAGCGACAGCGTATCGCTTATCGATGTCGTCACACTCAAAGAAACCGCGCAGATTCCCGTGGGCAAAGGCCCTGTCCAGGTCGGCTTTGCCCCTGACGGTCGCCTGGCATTCGTCTCGCTCAGTGCGACAAATCAGCTTGGCATCATCGACACGGCCAGACGCAAGGTGATCAGCAAGGTTGATGTCGGCCGCACGCCAATCCAGATGATGGCCACCGTTGACGGTCGCCAGGTCTATGTCGCGAATCAGGGCAGTGGCCAGAATCCGGACGACCGAGTCTCCATCGTAGATCTCCAGACGCGTAGCAGCCTGGGCACCGTGACCACCGGCAAGGGTGCCCATGGTGTGGCCATCAGCAGCGACGGCGCTTATGTGTTTGTCAGCAATATTGAAGCGGGCACCGTATCTGTCATCGATACGAGCAGCCGAAAGGTCGTTGCTACCCATAAGGTTGGCGCCGGGCCAAACGGGATCAGCTTCGAGCCGCCGAGTGCCCAATAATAGCCCGTCGGTGTACAACCCGAGCACGACGCGAAAAATGAGCATTCACGCCGGCGCAGTAATTTGCTTGTCGTGCCAGGTGAGGCCTAGCGCCCAGACCAAGGCATCCGGCTTTAAAACAGTGCTAAGGAGATGATGATGAACAACGTTCGAAATTTACTGATCGGACTTTGTTTGGCCGCAGCGTCCGTGGGCGCCATGGCGCAAAACACCGATGAACACTCGACACATCACCCGGCCGATGCGCCAAGCGCGGCGGCTACCGAGAAGACGCCTTCTCAGCCAATGGACAAAGGGCAAATGGCGGCGATGGACCAGCAAATGAAGGCCATGCAAGCCATGCACGAAAAGATGGCTGCAGCCAAAACGCCGGAAGCCCGTCAGGCGTTGATGGCCGAGCATATGGCGCTGATGAAAAATGGCATGGCCATGATGAAGTCCATGGAGGGTGGCATGCCTGAAATGGGGGGCATGCATGGCGGCATGGGCGGGGATATGGCCGCCCGCCACCAGATGATGGAAAAGCGCATGGACATGATGGAGTCGATGATGCAGATGATGATGGACCGCATGCCATCTGCTGCATCGAAGTAACCCATCTCCTTTCCCAGGAGTCGCTATGAACCCTCACTTCGATGAAAACGGCTCACCACACAGTTTCTGGCGTTCACGCTATGCAATCGGCCTGGTGGTAATCGGTGGGATCGCCGTCTACTTCCTGCTCACCGAGCACCTTGCCCATGTCGTTGGAGCCCTGCCTTATCTGTTGTTGCTCGCCTGTCCGCTGATGCATGTCTTCATGCATCGAGGACATGGGGGACACCATCACCAGGGCCAGAGCAAACCGGCCCCCTCCGATAAGGCTGATATCCATAAGCCGGGAGATCCATCATGAATCATGGTGAAAGCGCGTATGGCCTCTGGTCGCTGGTTTTCATCAACTCCGCGATCTTCATCATGTTTGCCTTCAGTTTCTTCAAGCCGGCAACGGCGAGAGACTGGAGGAGCTTCGGTGCATTCTCGGCCTTCATCGTTGCCCTGTTTGTGGAAATGTATGGCTTCCCCCTGACGATCTATCTGTTGTCAGGCTGGTTGCAGGCCAGGTTCCCCAACCTCGATCTGCTTTCCCACGAATCCGGCCATCTGTGGTCGACGTTGCTCGGTGACCAGGGCAACCCACACTTCAGTGTTTTGCACATTGCCAGTTACCTATTCCTGGGTTTCGGCTTCTATTTGCTTTCTGCCGCCTGGAACGTGCTATATCACGCGCAACGCCGCCGTTCACTTGCAACGGTCGGGCCCTATGGCTGGATCAGACATCCGCAGTACGTGGCATTTGTGCTGATTCTTCTGGGCTTTCTCCTTCAGTGGCCGACGCTGCTGACGCTGGCAATGTTCCCGGTGTTGCTGGTGATGTACGGGCGTTTGGCGGTTTCCGAAGAGCGGGAAATGCACAAGCAGTTTGGCGCTGCCTACGAAGCTTATACCCGCGTTACGCCTAGGTTCGTTCCGCACCTGCGCGAAAGGTTGGGTGGGGGTCATAGAGGCTGAAGCGTAGGACGAAGGAGCTACATGCCAGGAGGGTTTCAGCGGCAGTGTTTCTAGCGGGAATAGGGTATCCAAAGTCTGTTTGCTCGGATAACACTCTGAGTTGTCGCGGGTTTTCTTGTCGACAAGCTCGGTGGAATCCTTGTTGGCGTTCGGATAACTCAGGCAGTTGGATGACTTTGCGATGCCCTGTCCGCTTTCGACCCATATAGATCGTGATGCACGAAGATCTCTGCTCAAACGTCAGCTACTACTCTGATCTGAATGCATCCCGGCTACAGAGCGCAAAGACCAACTAGCGTCCCGAGGCACAGAGCTGAAGGCGGCGCGGTCAGGAATTGCGGCAGCACTTTTTCCAAAGTTTGGCTAAATGACCCTGCCTATCAGCTCTAATAGGCAGGGTTAGAAGTCAATCCGTCACTGCTTGCGAATGCCTACGATCGTCGCTGTGCCCCCATTCATTCGGAAATCGAAGCTGACCTTGTCGCCTACCTTGAGTCCCTTGAGTTGCTGCTCGGTAGCGCTGAAGCCCATGGTCATTGCCGGCCATTTCAGGGCTGATACTGGTCCATGCGCCAAGGTAACTTTACCTGGTTCCAAAGCTTTGATGGTTCCCTCAGCCGATGCAGTCGGAGCCGCCTGGCTGCCTTGGGTCTCGTTGCCTTCCATGGGCATATTCTTCATATCCGTGCCATACATGTCTTGGGCCTGCACCGCCGCCGCAACGGCGAACACCAGGCCAGCGCTGATCAGTAGCTTCTTCATCGGGTTACTCCTGTTTGGGGGTTATCGTGTACAGCGAGTCCGCGGCGCCTGACGAGCCAGTAAGCCGCAGGGATTACAAATAGTGAGAGCAAAGGCGCGGTGAGCATGCCGCCGACCATGGGTACAGCGATCCGGCTCATGACTTCGCTGCCGGTACCGCTACTCCAGAGGATTGGCATCAAGCCTGCGACGATCACTGCTACGGTCATGGCTTTGGGGCGGATGCGCTGCACGGCCCCTTCGCGGATAGCATCCAGAAGCGCAGGTTGCCCCTGCGTACCGTTGCCGTTTCGTTCAGTCCAGGCATTGTTGAGGTAGATCAGCATGATGACTCCAAACTCTGCTGCGACCCCAGCCAAGGCGATAAAACCGACACCCGTGGCCACCGACAGGTTGTAGCCCATCATGTACAGCAGCCATACGCCGCCGGTTAGCGCAAATGGCAAGGTAGCCATGATCAGCAGCGCTTCACCGAGGCGGCCAAACGTGAGGTAGAGAAGGACGAAAATAATGGCCAGCGTCGCCGGTACTACCCATGCTAAGCGCGCATTGGCGCGCTCCAGGTATTCGAACTGCCCGGAATAGCTCAAGCTTATGCCAGGATCGAGCTTCACCTGCTGATCGACTAGCCGGCGCAGGTCGGCAACGACGGAGGACAGGTCCCGTCTCCGCACGTCGATATACACCCAGCCCGAGGGGCGCGCGTTTTCACTCTTGAGCATGGGTGGACCGTCCGCAATACGCACCCGTGCCACGGTTCCCAGTGTGATTCGCCCCCCTTGGCTGGTGTAAATCGGTAGCTGCCGCAGGGCATCAACAGAGTCACGCCACTCCCGTGGGTACCGAACACTGATGGGATATCGCGCCAGGCCTTCTACGGTTTCGCCGATGTTTTCGCCCCCAACGGCGCCGGCAACAATCGCTTGGACATCAGCAATGTTCAGGCCGTAACGCGCTGCGAATTGGCGGTCGATATCCAGATCGATGTAGCGTCCACCGGTTAATCGCTCGGCGAGGGCGGAAGTCACCCCTGGAACCGTTTTGGCCACCTTCTCGATAGCCAGAGTCACCCGGTCGATCTCATTCAAATTGCTGCCGGCAACCTTTACGCCGATCGGGCTTTTGATACCGGTTGCGAGCATGTCGATACGGTTTCGAATCGGTGGGATCCAGATATTGGTTAGCCCAGGTACCTGCACGGTACGGTCCAGCTCTTCGATCAGCTTCTCAGTGGTCATCCCTGCTCGCCACTGATCCTTCGGTTTAAGTCGGACAGTCGTCTCGAACATCTCCAGCGGGGCCGGGTCGGTCGCTGATTCAGCCCGGCCCGCTTTACCGAAGACACTGGCGACCTCCGGTACCGTTCGGATCAGCCGGTCCGTACGTTGCAAAAGCTCAGAGGCTTTCTGCGCCGAAAGACCTGGCAGGGCAGTCGGCATGTACAGCAAATCGCCTTCATCCAGTGGCGGCAAGAATTCGCCGCCGAGCTGGCTCAGGGGCCAGACACTGCTGAGCAAAATCAACAGTGCACCCGCCAACGTGAGCTTTGGCCGGCGTAGAACGATCTCCAATGCTGGGCGATAGAGCCGTATCAGGGTTCGATTGAGTGGGTTGCGCTCTTCTGCCGGTAAACGACCCCGAATCCAGTACCCCATCAGCACGGGTACCAGGGTAACCGAAAGGCCCGCTGCTGCTGCCATTGCATAAGTCTTGGTGAATGCGAGGGGCGCAAACAGCCTTCCCTCCTGAGCCTGCAAGGTGAATACCGGTATGAAGGACAGCGTAATGATCATGAGGCTGAAGAACAGCGCAGGCCCGACCTCGACTGCTGCCTCAGTCATCACTTTCCAATGATCTTCGCCACGCAACGACTTTCCAGGGTGCCACGTATGCCAAGCCTCAACCCGTTTGTGCGCGTTCTCAATCATCACCACAGCGGCGTCCACCATCGCACCGATTGCAATGGCTATGCCCCCAAGCGACATGATGTTGGCGTTGATGCCCTGGTGGCGCATGACGATCAGGGCAATGAGGACACCAACCGGAAGCGAGACGATGGCGACCAACGATGAGCGCAGATGCCAAAGAAATGCAGCGCACACCAGTGCGACCACGATGAACTCTTCAATCAGCTTCTGGCTCAGATTTTCCACAGCACGATCGATCAACTGGCTACGGTCGTAGGTAGTGACCAGCTCGACCCCGGCAGGCAGGCTTTTTTCCAGCGATTCAAGCTTGGATTTGACGTGAGCGATGGCATCTTTCGCATTCTTGCCACTGCGCAGAATTACTACGCCGCCCACCGCTTCGCCCTGTCCATCAAGCATCGCCGATGCCGCGACGTGCCTCAGGGCCCAGCTGTACAGTGGCTACATCGCCCAGTGTTACGGGTATACCCTTCGCAGCCAGGCGCAGGGGAATGGCTCGGAAATCATCGAGTGACTTCAGATAGCCGGAAGCCCTTACCATGAACTCAGCTTCGCCTTGTTCGAGCACGCCGCCACCGGTTTCCTGATTGGCCTTGGCGATGGCGTCCGAAACCTCAACTTGAGTGATTCCCAAGCTGGCCATGCGCAGCGGATCGAGCACTACCTGGTACTGCTTGACCATCCCGCCTATCGTCGCCACTTCGGCAACGTCCGGAAGAGTTTTCAACTCGAAGCGCAGGAACCAGTCCTGAAGGCTGCGCAGCTGTGCCAGGTCATGGGTACCACTGCGGTCCACCAGCGCATACTGGTAGATCCAGCCTACACCAGTGGCATCGGGTCCGAGCACTGGCTTAGCGGACGCCGGTAATCGAGACTGAACCTGGCTTAGGTATTCGAGCACCCTGGACCGCGCCCAATAGAGATCTGTGCCGTCCTCAAACAACACATATACGAAGCTGTCTCCAAATGCTGAAAAGCCCCGCACTGTCTTGGCTCCGGGTACGGAAAGCATTGTGGTGGTCAGGGGATATGTCACCTGATTTTCCACGATCTGCGGTGCCTGCCCTGGGTAGGAGGTGCGGATAATCACCTGCACATCTGACAGGTCAGGCAACGCGTCGATCGGCAAACTGCGCAGAGAGAAAACGCCCCAAGCTACGGCAAACAGTGTTGCCAGCAGGACCAGGACGCGGTTGCCAACCGACCAACGAATCAGGTTCGCGATCATGGCTGGTTCTCCTGCTGGGTTATTTGCTCGATGACCATGCCTTCATCGCGCTCGCGCACTCCAAACCGGATGCGTTCGCCAACCTTGAGTCCGGCAATCAAGCGGGGATCTGCCACAGGGAAAGTCATCGTCATACCAGGCATGCCCAGCGTCACGAACGGTCCATGAGCGATGGTCAGCTGATTACCTTCTATTTGAACGATGCGCCCATTGGCCTGATGTAGAGCCGGCTGTACAGGTTGCGCAAGTGGAGCATCGCCAGCAGTAACGGCCTCGATACCTTTCAAGCTCGCTTCGGAGTCCAGCAGAAACTGCCCGGACGCCACAACGCGCTGGCCCGCCTGAAGGCCTCGCAGCACGACCACCTGGCCAGCACTTTCCTGGCCGAGCACTACTTCCACCGGCCGGAATCGACCTCCGTCTTCTGACACCATTACGAGATCGCGTTTCCCCGTCCGAATGATCGCCTCGGCTGGCACCAGTAGGCTGTCATCCTGTTGCCCGGACGGATGGAGGGAAACCTGCGCGGTCATGCCTGGGCGCAACCGGCCGCCGGGGTTGGGCAGTTCTATACGAAGCCGCAAGGTGCGGCTTTGCAGATCCGCATCAGCCAGCAATGCGGTCAGCTTGCCGGGAACAGGTTCGCCTGGGAACGCTGCCAGATTCGCCTGCACTGCCTGTCCTTCCTGTAGGCCTTGGGCTTGCGCTTCAGGTACTGCGGCCTCAAGCCAGACGTTCGCGATACCATTGATCTTCGCCAACGTTGCACCCGGTGTCATTGTCATGCCTGGCCGCAATTCCAGAGCCTGAAGGACGCCTGCTGTTGGGGCCAAGAGCGTTACCGAATTCTGGACCCTTCCCGTACGGTCAATCCGGTTGATAAGATCGGCAGGCATACCCGCCAGCAGTAGTCGTTGCCGAGCTGCAGCGCGCAATTCATTGTCCCCAGATCGCTGAAGCGCCAGGTACTCTTCCTGCAAGCCCGCCCATTCAGGCGTCAACACATCTGCCAATGGGGCGCCCTTGGCAACCACGTCGCCTGTAGCGCGGCCATAGGTGCGTTCGACGTAGCCACCGGTACGAGCCTGCAGAACGCTAAAATCCCGCTCATCGAAGGTAAGCACGCCGCTCACCTGGAGGGTTCGAGCAAGCTGCCCTTTCGCTACGGTAGCCAGACGGACCCCCAGGTTTTGTTGGAGCCCCTGTGAAACTTGAACTGCGGGGCTCACCTCAGCAGCGGTGCTTTCCTGGTACTTCGGCACCAGTGGCATGTCCATGAAGGGCGACTTGCCCGGTGCTGGAAAGTGCTGCTGGGGGTACATCGGGTCATACCAATACAGCACCTTCTGTAGCGTTTCAGGGGAGGCAGTGGACACCTGCCCACGCTTTGCTAGCTGATAGCCAACGCCACCGCCGATAGCCAACGCGGCCAATACCACAAGGCTGATAGTTGAATTTCTCATGCGCGCACCTCTCCATACGCGAAGTGCAGCCGTGCAGCTGTCGCGGCCAACTGTCCTTGCAGATCGATGTCTTGCAGTCGTGTTTCAACCCGCTGACGTCGAGCGGTGAGAACCTCACTTAAGGGTGATTTACCGGCTCGATAGTCAGCAAGGGCGAGGCGGACTCGATCCTCCGCTAGCGGTAACAATGTTTCACGGCTGCGCTGCACTGCTCGCTGCAATCGCTGGTAATCCGCAAGATCTGTCTCCAGCTGCGCTTTATGCTCACGCAATGCCGCTTCCTGTTCGTCCTCCAGTTGCCGGACTTGTGCGCGACGTGCCGCGATCATCGGGTCCTGCCGTGAGCCAGCGAACAAGGGCAGTTGGAAACTTACCTGCAGGCTCACCATATTGCTGAATTCAGGCCCGCGCCGCTGGTAATCCACCTGCCACCCCCAGTCCGACTTCTTTTCTGCCAAGGCTTGGTGCACTTGAGCTTGTGCTTCCCGCGTAAGGGCGTTGTAGGTCGCCAATTCTGGATGTGCATGTATAGCGTGTAGATAGTCCGGCGCGCTCACTGGCCAGCGCGGAAATGCTTGAGCTTGCGGATCAGCATCCTCTCCAATCCATCGCTTGAGTGCAGCCCGTGCCTGAGCGGCCTGTGTGAGCAGAACATCTTTTTGCTCATCGAGTTGCGCAGCTTCCTGGTCAGGAGCAAGTGCGTCGGCCGTCGCGCCGGTACCGCCGGCCAGGCGTGCGCGGATTGCTGCGGCCAACAGACGGTTTTCTTTGTAGAAGTCCTCAAACTGCTGCAGTTTCCGTTGAACGGTGTACGCCGCGACCCAAGCTTGGGCTGTGGCAGCACGCACTTTTAAGCGCTCGAACACCGCCTCTGCATCGGCTCGCTCAACGCTCGCTCGTGCCGTCTCAACTCGTGCCTCCCGCTTGTCCCGGTTTGGTACTTCCTGGGAGAGGCCGACAACCTGCATCGTCATGAAATCGCGGTTCATGCTCCAACGATCACTGCCGTCAACAGGAAGGTTCTGCACTCCTAGGTTGAGACGTGGATCAGGCAGCTCGCCTGCTGGGATCACAGCGTGTCGAGCGGCCGTCATTTGCTCTTGCCTGGCCTGGAGGATGGGGGCATTGCGTTCGGCAAGTTGAAGCGCTTCCTCCAGAGACAACGGTGTAGCCTGAGCCGGTAACGTCGACAACAGGCTGATCAGAGCGGCCAGACATGCCATCCCTAATCGGTAACGTGGGGGAGTCATGGAAATGATTCCTCAAAAAATCAGCGCGCAAGCGCATGCCATCATCCGGCTGCAAAACAGGACGATGGGGTGAATTTAAGAGGTAATCAGGCGCGGGGTGGCCGCCAAGGGTCAGGAGGCGCCCTGTTTACGAGGCTCACCGCATAGGTATCTACTGGCCTAGGCGCAGAATAGGTGAGCGTGGGGTTAATTATTTCGACCTGAACTGTGCTCGCGGTTCTACACTCCTGGCCCACTTTGCAGGCTTTGGAGTGGTCGGCAGCTGATCCTGGATCAGTATCCTGGCAACAATCGTGATCCATCCCCGCCATCATCTCCATCCCCATGGTTTGCATGGGGCATGGTTCAATGGCTGAGTCGACTCCCGCCATGCCGTTGAGAGGAAGCGATGCGATTAGAAGCAGGATGGTGAACAGTCGTAGGAGCCGGTTCATGATGGCCGAGTATAGGTTACACGCATGAAATGAGCATTAAGCCGTTTGAGGCTTGGAAGTGGATTGTTTGGCGTGCGGCAGAGCGATGTGAAAACTCGTCACGCCGTCAGCGGAGGTACACCAAATTCGCCCACCATGAGCCTCGATGATCGAACGCGTTATGGCCAGACCCAAGCCGGCGTTGCTTGGGCTTCCTTCCCGCCTTGCAGGGTCAGCGCGATAGAACCGGTCGAAGATTTTGTTGATATGTTCCGGATCAATCGTGGCCCCATTGTTCTGGACGGACAGGTTCACTTGATCAGCCGCCTCGACAATCCGGACGGCGATATCGTGGCCTTCGGGGGTATAGCGCAAAGCGTTGGATAGAATGTTGGAAACCGCCCGGTCAATCATTAGCCGGTCACCACGGATCGTACCTTCGCCTTGAAGGGCAAGCCGAATGCTTCGGTCTTCGGCTGCAAGCTGGTAGTACTCAATCAGTCTGGACACTAGCCCGACCAGATCGATATCAACCTGCTCGGGGATGATCAAGCCGTTATCAGCTTTTGCCAGGAACAGCATGTCATCGATCATGCGCGACATGCGCTTGAGGTCTTCAAGATTGGAGTAGAGGTTGTCTTCGTAGGCATCGAGGTCGCGTTTTTTGGTCAGAACGACTTCGGTATGCGTCAGAAGATTACTTACCGGAGTCCGCAGCTCATGTGCGATGTCGGCTGAGAAGTTTGATAGCCGGACGAACGCGTCTTCCAGGCGTGCAAGCATTCCGTTGAAGGAGAGGATCAGCTCCTGCAATTCAAGCGGCACGGGCTCCAATGGAATTCGCTCGCGAAGGGACCGGGCAGACATGGATGTCGCCACCTTGGTGATCTGCCCAACCGGCCGAAGACCGCTCTTGGCCACGATCCACCCCAATCCTGCACTAACCAGAGCGCTGATGACCAAGCCAATGCCGAACCACCATTGCAGCGTCTTGAAAAAGTGGGCATGGCTGGTGACATCCAGCATCAACATGACTGTTACCGGCGCCTGCGCCTGCGCTATAGCCAGTTGAGAGGTAATCCCCCGGAAGTTCCGCGAGTCGATTTGCCAGTCCCAAACGGCGCCAGAAGAGGCCTGCTTAAAGCGCTCAGGGATGCGGGATGCCTTGGAGTCCGAGAACAGGACAGTACCGTCAGCATCAAGAATCTCCGCAGAAAGGTCCTGATGAGCCCCCAACAAAGCACGCAGTTGAGGCTCCTGATCCTCAAGTTCATCACGTGCTGCTGAAAGTGAAAGGATGTGCCGGGTGGATTCGAGTTTCTCGGCCAGGGCTTGCTCATCCAGCATCTGGAAATGGTGCTGACTGAGCATGTAGAAGCTCACGCCGGCAACGACCAATACGGCGATGACCGCGAACATGAACATGAGGGTAAGGCGTTTAACGAGCGACGATTGGGCGCGCATTACTCGGGAACATCCATCAGATAGCCCATGCCACGAACTGTATGTATGAGCTTGGGGGCGAAATCGTCATCAATCTTGGCCCGCAACCTACGAACAGCAACCTCGATCACGTTAGTGTCGCTGTCGAAGTTCATATCCCACACCTGCGATGCGATCAGGGACTTCGGCAGTACCTCGCCGCGTCGGCGCATGAGTAGTTCCAGTAAGGAGAACTCCTTGGCTGTGAGGTCGATCCGCTTGCCATTTCGGGTGGCCCGGCGCTTAAGCAGGTCTACCTCCAGGTCAGCCATCTTCATAGTGGTCTGAGCATAGCCACTGCTGCCTCTTCGCAGCAAAGTGCGCACACGCGCTAGCAGTTCCGAGAATGCAAAGGGTTTGACCAGGTAATCGTCAGCCCCGAGTTCTAACCCTTTCACGCGATCGTCCACGCCATCACGGGCCGTCAAAAACAAGACTGGGACCTCTTTCCCTGCCGCACGTACCATCCGCAGCACCTCCCAGCCGTCTAGCCCCGGCATCATTACATCAAGAATCAGCAGGTCATACGCCTCGCTCAAAGCGTATTGCAGCGCGTCGGTCCCTGTGACCACACGATCGACGGTAAAGCCTGCCTCCGTCAGCCCTTGCTGCAGGTAGGCCCCGATTTTTGGCTCATCTTCGGCTACGAGTAATTTCATCTGCTGCGCCCCCTTGGATGCCCTTCAGTGTGCAGCAAAAAAGGCACCCAACCAGAAGCTGACGGAAAAGTAATGTCGGGCTCAGCTTGCTGACAGTGCCGGGTAGCTAGCTTGAGCACTGTGAACGGCGCCAATCAGGCGAAACTGACCCTTAGAGGAAACGCAAATGAACATGATCAAAGCGATTGTGATGGTAGTCACCTTCGGCATGGCGAGCCTCGCCCTGGCTGAAGGCGGCGCGGATCGCACCTTCGCCAGGATGGAAGCTGCACGTGCATCTTCCATGCAGGCTTACCAGGTTGCTCAGGAGAAAAAAGCAGAGGCTCCTGTTACCGCCCAAAGCCAAAAGCACCCCGGCCACGAGAGCTGCTGAGCTTAGCTTACAGAAATGTAATCACCCCGGAATCTGAACTATGTCAGCTTTCGGGGTATTGCCTCCCGCAATCCTTGTGCTTTGGCGAAAGTCTACGAGGCTTGGGGGAGCTCAATTGAAACCAGATGGCTGCGGATCCCGCAGTCTGGATATCAGCGATCTACCTGATTGGACGCAACGGCATGCAAAGCAAAACCACGAGACGTTCATTCGTCAAAGGCCTGGCTGCTACCGGACTACTGGGTGGGCTGGGCATGTGGCGCGCGCCGGTCTGGGCCGTAACCAGCCCTGGCCAGCCTAACGTACTGACCGGCACCGATTTTGACCTGTACATCGGGGAGCTCCCGGTGAACATTACCGGGGCAGCTCGAACGGCGATGGCCATCAACGGTTCGCTGCCAGGACCAATACTCCGTTGGCGCGAAGGCGACACGGTCACGCTACGGGTTCGCAACCGCTTGAAGCAGGACACGTCCATCCACTGGCACGGCATCATCCTGCCGGCGAATATGGACGGCGTGCCGGGTCTAAGCTTCCATGGCATCGCTCCCGACGGCATGTACGAGTACAAGTTCAAGGTCCACCAGAACGGCACCTACTGGTACCACAGCCATTCGGGCTTCCAGGAGCAGGTCGGTGTTTACGGTGCGCTGGTGATTGATGCCAAGGATCCAGAGCCTTTCACCTACGATCGTGACTATGTCGTCATGCTGAGTGATTGGACCGACGAAGACCCGGCGCGGGTTATGTCCAAGCTCAAAAAACAGTCGGACTATTACAACTTCCACAAGCGCACCGTTGGCGACTTCGTCGACGACGTGAGCGAGAAAGGTTGGTCTGCTGCTGTGGCCGATCGAAAGATGTGGGCCGAGATGAAGATGAGCCCAACCGATCTCGCTGACGTGAGCGGGCACACCTACACCTACCTCATGAACGGCCAGGCGCCAAATGGGAACTGGACGGGAATCTTCAAGCCAGGGGAGAAAATCCGGCTTCGCTTTATCAATGGCTCGGCGATGACCTATTTCGACGTGCGGATCCCCGGCTTGAAAATGACGGTTGTCGCAGCCGACGGTCAGTACGTTAAGCCAGTGTCGATCGATGAATTCCGGATTGCCGTTGCTGAAACCTACGATGTCATTGTCGAGCCTGAAAACGAGCAGGCTTACACCATCTTTGCTCAATCCATGGATCGCACCGGCTATTCAAGGGGTACCTTGGCTGTCCGTGAGGGCCTGCAGGCACCGGTGCCGGCTGTAGATCCAAGGCCTCTCATCTCCATGAGTGATATGGGGATGGACCACGGCAGCATGGGTGGCATGGATCACGGCAGCATGGCCGGTATGGACCACAGCAAGATGGCTGGCATGGACCACGGCAGCATGGCCGGTATGGACCATAGCAAGATGGCTGGCATGGACCACGGCAGCATGGCCGGTATGGACCATAGCAAGATGGCTGGCATGGACCACGGCAACATGACCGGTATGGACCAAAGCAATATGGCCGCCAGCGGTGCCATGCAGAACCATCCCGCCTCCGAAACAAACAACCCTCTGGTCGATATGCAGACCATGACCCCTACGCCAAAGCTGAGCGATCCGGGGATCGGGCTTCGCGATAACGGGCGTCGGGTTCTCACGTATTCGGATTTGCGTAGCACCTTCATCGACCCTGACGGCCGGGAACCTGGCCGGACAATCGAACTGCACCTTACCGGGCATATGGAAAAGTTCGCTTGGTCCTTCGATGGGATCAAGTTTTCTGACGCAGAGCCGCTGCGGCTCAAGTACGGCGAGCGCCTGCGTATTACCTTGGTCAACGACACCATGATGACTCACCCCATCCATCTGCACGGCATGTGGAGTGACCTGGAGGATGAGGACGGCAATTTCATGGTGCGAAAACACACGATCGATATGCCGCCTGGCTCGAAACGAAGCTATCGCGTAACCGCAGATGCACTCGGGCGCTGGGCCTATCACTGTCACCTCATGTACCACATGGAGATGGGCATGTTCCGAGAAGTCCGCGTGGACGAATGAACTGGAGATACGAGATGAGCAAACCAATGAAACGAAGCGCCTTTTTCCTCTCTGCCGCGATGGTTGGCCTGCTCGCGGTGTACGCCCCGTCTTCCTGGTCCAGTGACAACCATGATCAGCACTCTCAAAAGTCGTCCAACGCGGCGCAATCGAACGGCTCGAAGAGCAAGCAAGCCCAGGGCATGAACCATGAAGGCATGGATCACGGCTCCATGAAAGGCATGGATCATGGCTCTATGGAGGGCATGGATCATGGTTCCATGGAAGGAATGGATCACAGCAAAATGATGGAATCGCATGGCAGCGACAAAGCTAAGGCAGGGAAAAATGGCCAATAGCGTTGCACGACCATCGCTGCTGGCATTCGCCGTTTCTTTAGGTGTGCTGGGCGTTTCGCCCAGCTTCGCCGCTGAAATGGATCATTCCGGAATGGACCACTCGGCAATGGGCCACGGTGCCATGCAGATGGACCACGCCTCATCACAGGCTGCGATGCCGGGCATGGACCACAGCCAGATGGGCGCGAGCAAGCAACCCACGCAACCTGCACCCGTTGATCACAGCAAAATGGGCCATGGCCAGCCCAAAGCGAAACCCGCCTCGATGGACCACAGCAAGATGGACCATGGAAGCATGAAAGGCATGGATCACGGGTCCATGGAAGGCATGGATCATGGCGCGATGGGTCATTCCACGATGGGAAACGGGAACGCTGATTCGCCGACCCCGACCAGCCGTACGCCAATCCCGGTGCTGACTGATGCCGACCGGCAGGCTGCCTTCCCCCCGCTTGACGGGCACAAAATGGATGACAGCGGGTTCAACAGCTTTTTCTTGCTAGACCAACTGGAATACCAAGATGCCGATGAAGGTAGCACGCTTGCTTGGGATGCATCCGGCTGGGTGGGCGGCGATATCAATAGGCTCTGGATTCGCTCGGAAGGTGAACGAACCAATGGTGTGACTGAAGATGCTGAGCTGCAGCTCCTCTATGGCCGCTCGGTAAGCCCGTGGTGGGATGTTGTCGCCGGCGTCCGGCAGGATTTCAAACCGGAGGATCCGCAGACCTGGGCTGCGTTCGGTATTCAGGGCCTGGCCCTGTATGACTTCGAAGCTGAAGCCACCGCCTTTATCGGCGAGAACGGTCAAACCGCTGCCCGTCTGGAGGGCGAGTACGACATCTTGCTAACCAATCGTTTAATTCTTCAGCCAACCGCTGAGGCCAACTTTTATGGCAAGAACGACCCGGAACGCGGCGTCGGCTCTGGCCTGGCAAACACCGAAGTCGGGCTGCGGTTACGGTACGAGATTGTTCGCCAGTTCGCGCCATACATAGGTGTCACCTGGAGCCGTTCCTACGGCAAAACCGCCGATTTCATTCGGGATGAAGGCGGGGACGTGGACGAAGCTCGTTTTGTGGCCGGTATTCGGATGTGGTTTTGAGAACTCAACATGAAAAAAACAATTACAACGCTGGTGGCGGCAGGTGCTGTTACTAGCGCAGCAGTGCTAGGTGCTGCTTACTTCGGTCTCGTGAACGTTGGTGCGGACGACCCACACTTCCCCGCTGTGCATGCGTTTTTGGCCATGGCGCGGGATCGCTCGATTGAAGTCCGAGCAAGCGACATTGAGGTGCCAAACCTTAAAGATCCTGCTCTCATCCAAGCAGGGGCAGGCAACTACAACGCCATGTGTATCGGTTGCCACCTCGCGCCAGGGGTGGAGAAAACTGAACTCAGCCAAGCCCTATACCCATCCCCACCAAACCTCACCGAGATAGGTGTAAGCGGTGACCCTGCTGCTGCGTTTTGGACCATCAAGCACGGTATCAAAGCGACAGGCATGCCAGCCTGGGGTAAGAGCATGGACGACCAGTACATCTGGGGAATCGTCGCGTTCCTGGACCAGCTACCGCAACTCAATGCTGAGCAGTACCAGATGATGGTCGCTTCCAGTGGTGGTCACCAACATGGCGGTGGCGAAAGCGATATGCATAACCATGAAGGCCAACACGGTGGTGCGAAATCAGGTCATGGAAATCATGATGATTCCGCAGCAAACGGCGTGGCTGAGGAAAGTCATGATCATGGCAGTTCGCATTCGGAGTCTTCATCAGTAGCGGAGCACCACGGTGAACACGAGTCCGGCGAGGCGCACTCGGACCACCACACAGGTTCTACTCCCAAAACCCATGTGCACAAAGACGGGAAGGAGCACACTCATGACAAGTAAGCGCCGCTTCCTCGGTTTAAGTACCGCAGCGTCACTTCTAATCGCCTCAGCCGCCTTTGCTGCGGAGCCCCTGACTATCGATGTGCACCGGGACGCTAATTGCGGTTGCTGTAAGAAATGGATAGCGCACTTGGAGGCAAACGGCTTCAAGGTCGTCGACCACGTTGAAACGGACATGAGGGCGGTGAAGCAAGAGCTAGGAGTAGCTCCGAGGCTGGCTTCGTGTCACACCGCGGTTATCGATGGCAAGTTTGTGGAAGGTCACGTCCCCGCAGCCCAGGTGCAGGAGCTCATAAAGCGCAACGACCTGGCAGGCGTCGCGGTACCTGGCATGCCCGCTGGCTCACCAGGTATGGAGGTTGATGGCATGAAACACGCCTATCAAGTCATCGGCCTCACCAAGAGTGGGGACGATCAAGTAGTTGCCAGTTATCCTGACACGTAATGCAAGATGCCCCGGGGGAAGGGCTTCTGCCGGCCAGCCGACCAGCTGCAGCGCTGGTCGTGGTCAGCTTACTCCAAGACTTACCCTGTCCCTTCGGTCAGTTTTGACCTCTACAGTTAATTCCAGCAGAGCGATATTCGAGGATTTTCAACTCACCTGTTGAGTCCTCGTAATTCATCTGTGTCGGCATCACGTCGCAGCTACCTTTGAGCGAAGTCATACTGATAACTCTCGCCACATCCAGTTTCATTCCGTAGCGATAATGGATCACTTCAGGTGGTTTTTTTCCATTGGCAGCGGCGTAGGCACGCATTGCTTGCTCATTTGCCTGAATCATCTTTCCGTGTAAGCGATCAGATCCTCCTTCAGCTAAAGCGGATGAGGAGGCGATTACGAGCATGAGGGCGGCAATGCTTTTAGCGGTGTTCATTTCTGTTACTCCATGAAGACATGAGTGAAGCTTACCGACTGGGAGCTGTCATCCACGTGATCCAGGAATTACATGTTTGTAAGCAGGCTATCGATAATGATGGCTCTGAATACACGTGAAAGCCGCGTCGTTTCAGGCTGCGACAGTTTTAATTCTCTAGCGAATCAGTCTGAACCGGCGTTTTGGGTGATTGCGACAGTTTTGCGTTTCCTCTCCAAATGGCTGCAGGCCGCGAAAGACGGGACCCTCTAGCGACAGTTTTAATTCTCTAAATCCACCACCCGCAGAAAATTTCGTCACGCCCCAGAATGGGAATTTGCATTCGGGGCGCACCACGATTCATCTCGTGCCAGAAGCCGCCTGCAGTGCAATCAATTGGCGAGCCAAGACTCGACTACCTCAGCGCCATACTCGTTTTTCCAGGCCTTAAGCGTACGCTGATTACCACCCTTGGTCTCAACAACCTCTCCGCTGTGTGGATTCTTGTAGACCTTCACTTCGCGTGGTTTCCGAGAGGTTTTTGGGGCCATATCAGTGGAAGCCACCGCTTGCGGATCGAGGATCAGCACCACTTGGCGCAGGCCGTAGCCATACTCGTTGAGCAAACTGCGCAGCTTCGTTTCAAATTCCATTTCCTGCTTCAGGGCAGAGTCATTTTTCAGCGCTTCCAGCTCCGCCAGTTGGGCTGCGAGCTGTTGTTCGAGCAGGCGGAATTCAGCGAGACGGGACATAAGATTCTCCAAAATGGGTTCGATGATTTTAGCAATCAAGAAAGAAAGCGTGCTAACTATCTTGATCCCACATGCCTGAATCGGCAATCACGAGGCTGAGCGATCGGTGTGGATAAAAACGTGATGGCTTCAGGATCGTCGATCTGGGCGGCTTCACTTGCGAGGTAATCGATCAGCTTTTTGCTTCTTACCCAAACGTACTGCCGGCAAGCCGCGTTTGGAATGGATGGCCCCGCAACGGGGCGAAACCTGGCCTCCCAAAGGTGCTTGAACGCCTCCCTGGTCGACTTCCCCAAATACACCGCAATCTCCGGTCCCAAGATATAGCCACGCCTGAATCTGTCGATGGCTTGAGGCTTAACCATCAATTGCGTACGCCGGCCTCGTTCGACAGCAGTGCTCCATAGCAGACCCAGTCGAACGAACGCGTATGCGCATTGTTCTTTGACGCCTAACAGCGCAGCAGCCTTGACTACCGACAGGCCGGGAAAGACCGGACTCTTGTTCTCAGCTCGGGCTTGTTGCCACGCTGCAAAATCTTGCGGCTTGAGTAACCACGCCCCTACCGCAACCGAGCCATTCTCAGCTGGGCCGTAAGCGCGAAGTTCACCTGCACGTATTGCCTGAACCAACTCGACCAACCCACCCCCCTTGGGCAGAGAATGCTTGGCCAAGTAGTTGATCGACACCAGGCTCTGGTCAGAGCTGGTAGGCAGCTTCTCATCAATCAATTCGTTGATCGAGCGGCAGTCAATCAGCCACCTTTCGCCTGGGCGCGGTTCTCCACCAAAGAACTGGAGGGTACCACCAGCTAGCAGCTGCCTAACCCGATTGCGACAGAGGCTTAGCAAAGTCGAGGTTTCTTTCATATCAGCCACGCCCTGGAGATGCTGCGAGATTGCCTTCAAATGATCCAGGTCCACGACCGTAAAGACTCGATCTTCATGGACCTTCTCCCGATAGGCGATTTGTCCCTCCTGATGAAGGCGTTTTATGACTGATACCCCGAGACCACAAGCTTCAGCAGCAGAATCGAACGACACCCAACGATGTCTCTCAATCGTCTCCTCACTCAAATTGCGATTTCGCTTCGCTAACGGTGCTTCCCACGCATGCTGCAGAAATGATTCGAACTCTCGACGAAGAAAGTCAAAACAAGAGTCATCCAGATCACGGTGGATGTCGTGGTATATCGGGCCGAACGATCTGCTGAGCGTCCAATGTTCGTTATCGGAATGGACTGCCTTGAGGCCACTCAGCAGTTCTCTGAATGCGAGAGGCCAGTTCATGAGAACCACGCCCGCCGCGTTTGCCATAAGCCGCGATATCTCTAGCGAACCCGAATCAGCAACCTTCAGCGGCTGGGTTCTTTCCGTAGGCAAACTTCTGACAGCGAGACGCGATGACAACTCGTGAAACTGTTCGTAGGTGAGGGCCGCCAATCCCGCGTCAGCTGGCAACGAGTCGGCGTAAAACCTATCTTCAAAGCCAGAGGTGAGCCAGGCGGCCGTATCACTCGCCGGCGCGATCTCAAAATTGGTCCCACTCAATGAGGTGCCACACGCTTGGCAACTATTCGCACTCATTGCGCTTGGATCGGTTTCCTTCAGACAGTTGGGGCACCGCCCGTGGAGTTCAGTGCCGTGGACAGAACACGTCGTAACCAGGGTCAAGCCCCAGCTTTCTCTCCAATAACCGGCTTCGCCCAAACAGATCGGACAGTAACGAGCGTGATGAGTCGTCCATAACTTGACCCCCTTGGGCCTTGGATCACGAAACTCAGCAGATACCGCAGGCCAGCTCAGTGGTCCTTCCATCATCTGCAGCCAGTCCGCAACATCGGTCTCGTCGGCTCGTGCAAAGGCGGTGAGCAGTTCCTTTCTGGGTAATCCGTTGGCTTTCGCCAGGCGCTGCAGGTACCCCAAAAGACTTTCGTCTTGGTGTGGTCGTGGGTTGATTAAAAGACCAAACATTCCTACACATCCATGAAATCGAAGACATAAAAATCAGGGGAGTAGAGCCGGGCCGATAAGCCCGGCCCTTGGCCGTCAGGTACTGCTCTCTTCGAACGTCTCAAACGGCTCCCGCTTCCCGAACAGAGGCTGGAAATTGAAGCTCGCACTGAAGGGGTTTCGATCCTCGGTGGCGTAGCTCCAAACCTCGTCTTCAAAAGCCTGGGCCAGCACAGGAAGTTCAATCCCGACAAGGTCCTGGACTTGAACCAGCCAAACAGCCCTGTCCACAATCTTGATGAGGTAGTCGATCAATCCATAGGAAGCCAGGTAGAAGCGTTTAATCATCGCTGGCTCTACAAAACTGATGGTTTGAACAGGCAGTTCGCCCTCGATTGCCTGCAACAACATCACGAAATGAAGAGACGTATTAGCGGAGAAGGTGAAGCGATCGTATGCCACCGTGGCCGAAAACCTGCGTCGCAGTTGCTCGTTTGCTAGCAGGAGATTTTCGGTGCGCTTCAGCCCAATCAGAACAAACGCGATACTGGTTTCATTCATCAGACTCTTGATCCAGTCTGCTGCCTCATACGCACCATTACGACGATAATCGACCAGGTGCTGCGCCTCATCGAGGACCAACATCTCCACGCCAAGGTTCTTCAGCAGCAGGACTACTCGCGCAAATTTAACCTCTGCCGAATGTCCTCGTGCCTCTGCGAAGGGATCCTTCAGCTCTGCCAAAATGGCTGCTGCCAGGTTCTTTTTGGTTGGAGACGAAGGCATCTCGACGAACAGAACTGTCCGCTTCTGTGGGTCATGGCTCTCCAATTCCTCCAATGACCGAATGTACTCCTTGACCAATGTGCTCTTGCCCACTCCGCTTGGACCTTGGATCAGCAACCCTTTACTTGCTCTGGTACGCCGACTATCGCCGTGGATATCGCCTAGTCGCGTCAACGCTCGCTCGACTTGAGGGCTGTGAATAAAACGATCGCGGAGCGTAAAGCTGTATTCACCATGCTCGTAGCATTCGTACAGATTGATGGCGTTCATGGCTTAGAACTCCCAGCAGGGCGACGAACCGAGACCTTGAAGGCTGCTGGCGGAATGTTAGGAATAGAGTCACCGGTCCATTCCACTTCAGCGAGTACCTTGGGTGGAGGCGTGCTTTCGGTCACTCGACCCTCCTTGTCGATTTTCGCTATGGCAGCTGCGCGTCGTTTTCTGAGCGTCTGCGAACGGCGGGCCTCGTCTGCATCTTCCATAATTTCCTGGTAGCACCTGTGCGTAGCCTCGAAGCTAGGCTGCTCATTATATTTTTCTCGCAGCGCTTTCTCGGCAGCCTTCCACACCTCCCTGCTCTTACCGGCCATTCGCTCATCTTTGGCGGGCACTTTGAAGAACAAGTTTCTGAAGCGGTCGTGAACCCAAACGTGCCCGGCTTCGTCTCGATAGCGGACGTTTACCTTTTCTCCGTCTGCCAAACGCATACGGAGCTCAGCAAGTTCCGTAGAGTGGTAGCCCACTTTGGCAACCTCGATGCCGTAATGGTGAACCTTCACCGAGGCCCGCTTGGCCAGAATGCACTCCAACGAGTCCAGGTCGACGGGAAGGCTGATGACATGGTTCGCCTCGCTAGTCCCCCAGACTTGAGCCGGTGTTCTGTTGTCCAGCCCCCGATGAGGAGTCTGGTGGTAACCATCGACGATCCATTTCACTACCACCGCCTCCAATTGAGGGAGCGTGAAACATGCATTCTTCTCCGAGTCGTAATCGCCACGCTGCTGGATATTCGAGAAGGTGGTACCCGGGAGGTTGTGGATAAGCCCCAGGTTCTGTGTGCTGAAAAAGCGTTCGACGGCACCTTTCCTTTGAGGGGCCCTTGAAGCGGGATACATGATCTCGATACCCAACTCGTTGAATCCCATGATGAGATCGCCCGCGTGAAATTCCGCTGCGTTGTCTGGGACTATTCGAGCCGGCAGCCCACGTGCCCACCATTCATTTCTCACTTTCGGAAAGCGCTTCAGCAATTCGGCTTTTGGACGGATTGAGCGTTCGATCACACGAAGCACGGTTTCCGTATTTGGCGCCGACAGGTGGAGCAAATATCCCATCACCATTCGAGAGAAGCGGTCGAGGACGATCGTCAGATAGGGGCGCCCAATGCACAGCCCCGAGGTTTCATCCACAAGCTGGACGTCCAACAAGGTGTGATCAATTTCCCAACGTTCCAAAATCTCATGGACACGTAGGACACCCGCCGCAACACGGTGCTTCTTGTCTGCTGCGTGTTTTCCGAGCCTCTCCTTATCCACAAGGTACGGATCCAGCTTGGCGATGTACCTTCGGACAGTCATTCCGCTTGGGATCTTGAGCTGATCCGAAGGCAAACGACTTTTGTTCCTCTCTTTTATCTGATCCTCGAATTCTGAAACGACCACGCTGACCGCTGGAATCGTATCCTGCAGGTAGGTTTTATTAATCACCCCTTCAAGAATAACTTCGAGCTCTCCCTGTATCGCGGCAGCCCGACCCTTTTTGGCATGCTGAGGGATAAGCTTTACTACGTTCTGGCCAATGTATTTGGCTGCCCAACGTCGAATAGTGGAAACCGAGGGTGCGCACGCATCCCCAATCTTTTTGGCGATATCTCTAAGCTTCTTGATCATGTCTTCGTCACCCGGTAGCTTGTATTTACCGCGCTTAGTTAGGTCGTCCAGATACTTGCGTCGACGCAATGCCTCATCTCCATGTTTTTTGGGGAAGCATGAAATATCTGGAGGGACGTTCCGCACATACGGAACCCTCCCAAGGTATGGCTGATCAGCGGAGATCTCGATCTCGCGCTTCTCGTAGGCCTCATAGAACTCCTTCTCGGATAGCTTCGTGGGCTCACCAAGCTCATCGAAAAAGAGCAGCTTCCGGTCAATAAGCCTCTTCTCAAGCACCATCAGTACGCCACGAACGATGACGACCAATTTCACCCTAAGGGAAAAGGTTTGCATGACGGTGCCCCCCTTGCAGGAAGACCGGGGAGTCAGTGTCAATTGACCTATCAAGGTCAATGCCCACCACCCCAAGGCCTAACAAGCGCCAGGCTTTCCCCTCACCAACCACGTAGAGCAGATCTGCAACGGTCATAGGCGGCCATTCGTTGAAGGTCGCCATTACCTCCTCCAACGCCTGATGCGAAAGCTCTGGACCGCGCCGGTGATACATCAGCCTTCTAAGATTGGTAGCCAGGGGTTCAGCTTCAATTAACTTTTCAGTGATCACCGAAAAGTTACGGGCAGTGGCGTTGAAGTAGCGCTCAGCGGCATCCAGTCGCTGCCTGACGCTGGCAATCTTCAGTCGGTCGTGAGGCTTCACTTCAAACCACCACTCGCGCCCATCCGCGAGGAAAACCTGTACGTCTGGGTAATATTTGAAGTAGCCCTGGAGCGATGGAACACGTTCCTCACTGGGCTGCGGGACGTAGCCGATGACCGCAGGAGACAGCTCAAGAAGCCGAAAAAGAGCGCCTTCGAGCTGGGACTCCCAGGGCACAGGCTTTTTATTTTTGAGCGATGGGAAGTAGCCGCGGTAATGGTTGGACCGCCGCGTGACCACCTTTCGTACTGTCATGAAACACCTCCGAAAATCTCGAAACGAGCGCCGACGCTGCGCCAAAAAATCAAGGCGCAGGGCGGGCGAAGTGAGGCCTTTCGACAGGCAACACTGTGCCGTCGAGTAACCTCGCTAAGGTCGAAAAAATGGGAGAGGATTGACAGTCGCTTCGAAAAAGCAGACATTGCGGGTTCTGAGGACGCAAGTCTGCTTCGCTAAGCGCGGTCAGTCCTCTCGGGATTGATCGCGTTTTTCTACATTTTCAGGTCTCCTTTTCTCTCATTGGTCATGACTCTCATGACTGATCAGAATCTAAAGCAATCGGCTTGCTCTCTTTATTTCTAAACGGCCACTTCGTGATCGCTGGAGCAATTTGGATCAGGTCTGAAGCTCTCGCTTCAAACAGCTGATTTGGCTGAAAATCTTCAGTGCAAAGCGGAAAAGTTGGTCATAGATCTTATTCCAACATCCCTTCGAAATCTACAAAAAATCCAAAATGGCAACTTCCACCAAATTCCATTTCCATACTAAATTGTTCAAATTAATACTTAACACGTACGCTTAATTAACTATTAAGGTGTTCAAATATTAGTTTTAAAGTCCTCTCAATCTCTCTGCTGCTCAGATCCGCCCGCCGACCCTCTCAGCACTTCCAGCGCCCCATCAAATCACTTCCTCAAATCCCCCCATCTGCATCATTTTCCAATGAGCGGAGTAGGGCGCCCCGGCAGGAATTCCAGGCAAAAAAAAGCCCGCGAAGGCGGGCTTGATGGTGACCGACAGGGGCCATGGTTGAAGCCCGGCCGGTCATCTATTTGTGAAAGCGTGCAGCTTTTCTGTGAACCTACACCGGATCAGAAGTCCAGGTTCGATACCGACAGCGCGTTGCTTTCGATGAAGTCACGACGCGGCTCGACCGCATCACCCATCAGGGTGTTGAAGATCTGGTCGGCAGCGATCGCATCCTCGATGGTGACCTTGAGCATACGGCGGACGGTTGGGTCCATGGTGGTTTCCCACAGCTGCTCAGGGTTCATCTCGCCCAGCCCTTTGTATCGCTGGATGGTGTGGCGCTTGGTGGTTTCGTTCATCAGCCAGTCCAGGCCTTCCTTGAACTCGACAATTGCCTTGCGGCGCTCACCGCGCTGCACATAAGCACCTTCGCCCAACAAGCTGGAAAGCTTGGCACCAATGTTGACTACGGTACGGTAGTCATTGCTGCCGAAGAAGTCCCGGTTGAAGGTGACGTAGCTGGCCAGGCCGTGGGAGGTAACTTCCACTTCTGGCAACCATACGTTGCGCTCTTTGTCTTCGCGCAGGCTGGCTTTGTAAACCAGGCCGGACTTCTGGCTGTTGTTCAAACGTTCCTGGAACTGGGCCAGCCAGGCTTGCATCACAGCGTGGTCACCCAGCTGTTCCAGGCTGACCTCCGGCAAGTAGATGAAATGCTCGGTCAGCTCTTCCGGGTACAAGCGCGACAGACGCTTGAGTGTCTTCATGACACTACGGAATTCGTTCACCAGTGCTTCCAGCTGCACACCGGAAACCGCTGGTGCCGACTCGTCCAGGTGCAGGCTGGCATCTTCCAGGGCCGACTGGGTCATGTACTCTTCCATGGCCTCGTCGTCCTTGATGTACTGCTCCTGCTTGCCTTTCTTCACCTTGTACAGCGGTGGCTGGGCAATGTAGATGTAGCCGCGCTCGACCAGCTCCGGCAGCTGACGGAAGAAGAAGGTCAGCAGCAGGGTACGGATGTGCGAACCGTCAACGTCAGCATCGGTCATGATGATGATGTTGTGATAACGCAGCTTGTCGATGTTGTACTCTTCGCGGCCAATACCGCAGCCCAATGCAGTGATCAGCGTGCCCACTTCCTGGGACGAGATCATCTTGTCGAAGCGCGCTTTCTCGACGTTGAGGATTTTACCCTTCAACGGCAGGATTGCCTGGGTACGACGGTTGCGGCCTTGCTTCGCCGAGCCACCCGCGGAGTCACCCTCCACCAGGTACAGTTCGGAAAGGGCAGGGTCCTTTTCCTGGCAGTCCGCCAGTTTGCCTGGCAGGCCGGCAATATCCAGCGCGCCTTTACGGCGAGTCATTTCACGGGCTTTACGTGCCGCTTCACGGGCACGGGCAGCGTCGATCATCTTGCCAACGACGGCCTTGGCCTCGTTCGGGTTTTCCAGCAGGAAGTCGGCGAAGTACTTGTTCATCTCCTGTTCCACGGCGGTTTTCACCTCCGAGGAGACCAGCTTGTCCTTGGTCTGCGAGCTGAACTTAGGGTCCGGCACCTTCACCGAGATGATCGCGGTCAGGCCTTCACGGGCGTCGTCGCCAGTGGTCGCCACCTTGTTCTTCTTAGCCAGGCCTTCCTGTTCGATGTAGCTGTTCAGGCTACGGGTCAGCGAGGACCGGAAGCCCACCAGGTGAGTACCGCCATCACGCTGCGGAATGTTGTTGGTGAAGCACAACAGGTTTTCGTTGAAGCTGTCGTTCCACTGCAGGGCGACTTCAACACCCACGCCATCGTCACGCTGGACGTTGAAGTGGAATACCTGGGAGTTGACCGGGGTCTTGTTGGTGTTCAGGTATTCAACGAACGCACGCAGGCCGCCTTCGTACTTGAAGAACTCTTCCTTGCCGCTACGTTCATCCTTCAGCAGGATGCCAACGCCCGAGTTGAGGAAGGACAGTTCGCGGATACGCTTGGCCAGGATGTCCCAGCTGAAGTGAATGTTCTTGAAGGTTTCAGCCGAAGGCTTGAAGTGGATGTGGGTACCGGTGGTTTCGCTGTCACCGACAACCGCCATCGGCGCCTGTGGAACACCGTGAACGTAGGTCTGTTCCCAGATTTTGCCGCTACGGCGAACGGTCAGTACCAGTTTCTCGGACAGGGCGTTCACTACAGAAACACCTACGCCGTGCAGACCGCCGGATACCTTGTAGGAGTTGTCGTCGAACTTACCGCCAGCGTGCAGCACGGTCATGATGACCTCGGCTGCGGAAACGCCTTCTTCTTTATGCACGTCGACCGGAATGCCGCGACCGTTGTCGCGCACACTGATGGATTCGTCCGGGTGGATGATGACGGTGATGTCATCGCAGTGACCGGCGAGGGCTTCGTCGATCGAGTTGTCGACCACCTCGAAGACCATGTGGTGCAGGCCGCTACCATCATCGGTGTCGCCAATGTACATGCCGGGGCGCTTGCGCACGGCATCCAAACCTTTCAGCACCTTGATGCTGGAGGAGTCGTACGTTTGATTTTCGCTCATGCATTCACTCCCGATGGTCGTGGGTCTGGGTGATACGGCCTTGTTCCACGTGGAACAAAGCAACTGGCGTTTCCGTCTGCCAGCCTTCCCTCAGTAATTCGTGATCTACACAGGTGATGAACACCTGGCAGCGTAATTCTTCAAGCAAGCGACACAGCGCGCGGCGATGCTGGTCGTCCAGTTCGGACGGCAAGTCATCCACGAGATAAATACAGTGACCGCGGCGAGCCTGACTAACGAGGTGGCCTTGGGCAATGCGCAATGCGCACACCACCAGCTTTTGCTGACCACGCGACAGGATGTCGGCTGCATTGTTGGCAGCCAGACGAAGACGCAGATCAGCACGCTGCGGACCGGCCTGGGTGTGGCCCATCTGCTGATCGCGAAGGAGAGAGGAAGCGAGTACTTCTTGCAGTTCCCGGTCCTTGTCCCAGCCTCGGTAGTAGCTAAGGGTCAACCCGTCCAGCTCGACCAGTTCGCTCAGGGTTCGCTCGAAGACGGGCTTCAAGGCCTTGATGTAGTTGCGACGGTATTCATCTATTTCCGCACTGGCCAGGCACAATTCCCGGTCCCAGGCGGCTTGCGAAGCTGGGTCAAGTGTACCATGCCGCAACCATGAGTTCCGCTGCCGCAGTGCCTTCTGCAGCCGTTGCCAGGCTGGCAGAAAACGAGGTTCCACGTGGAACACCCCCCAATCCAGGAACTGGCGGCGTATTTTCGGAGCGCCTTCCAACAAGCGGAAACTGTCCGGATTGATGAGCTGAAGCGGTAGCAATTCAGCCAGTTGCGCCGCACTCCGCGCATTCTGCCCATCGATGCGAATAGTGAACTCCCCCTGCCGCTCCCGGGATACACCCAGGTTACTGCTGCCACCCTCGGCCAATTGCACTTCGCCGAACACGGTACAGGCCGATTGTTCGTACTGGATAACCGGGTTCAGGCGGGTGCTGCGGAACGAGCGCGCCAGCCCGAGCAGGTGCACGGCCTCAAGCACGCTGGTTTTGCCGCTGCCGTTGGCGCCGTAAAGGATGTTGATGCGGGGGGACGGTGATAGTGTCACCGGGTGCAAGTTGCGCACCGCGGTGACCATGATACGTCGAAGAGACATTTCGCCTGCTACGTTACAGACGCATCGGCATGACAACGTAGGAAGAATCGTCATTGCCAGCTTCCTGCAGCAGGGCACTGCTGTTGGAATCGGACAGGATCAGACGAACTTGCTCGGTAGTCATTACGCCCAGCACGTCCAGCAGGTAGCTGACGTTGAAGCCGATTTCCAGCGAGCTACCTTCGTAGTCCACGCTGATTTCTTCTTCAGCTTCTTCCTGCTCGGGGTTGTTGGCCTGGATTTTGAGTTGGCCAGCAGCCAGTTGCAGGCGGATACCGCGGTACTTTTCGTTGGAAAGAATCGCAGTACGGCTAAAGGCTTCACGCAGCGCCTGACGGTCGCCGACCACCAGCTTGTCACCGCCCTTGGGCAGTACGCGCTCGTAGTCCGGGAACTTGCCGTCCACCAGCTTGGAAGTGAAGGTGAATTCACCGGTGGTGGCGCGAATGTGGTGCTGGCCCAGGACGATGCTGACCATGCCTTCCGGATCGGTCAGCAGGCGTGCCAGTTCGAGGATACCTTTGCGTGGCACGATGACTTGGTGGCGATCATCCTGCTCGATCGGTGCGCTCATGGAGCACAGCGCCAGGCGGTGACCGTCAGTGGACACAGCTCGCAGGGTGTTGCGGGAAACCTCCAGCAGCATACCGTTGAGGTAGTAGCGCACATCCTGCTGGGCCATGGCGAAACTGGTGCGCTCGATCAGGCGGCGCAGCTTGCTCTGTTCCAGGTTGCAGGTCAGCGAGCCCGGGCCTTCTTCCACGGTCGGGAAGTCATTGGCTGGCAGGGTCGACAAGGTAAAGCGGCTACGGCCGGCCTTGACCAACAGTTTCTGCTCGTCGACCTTGATATCGATCAGGGCGTCGTTAGGCAGGCTTTTGCAAATGTCCATCAGCTTGCGTGCCGGGACAGTGATTTCGCCAGGCTCGGCCGGCTCTTCCAGTTGCACGCGGCCTACCAGTTCGACTTCCAGGTCGGTACCAGTCAACGACAGTTGCTGGCCTTGCACGACCAGCAATACGTTGGACAGGACCGGCAAGGTCTGGCGGCGCTCGACGACACCGGCGACCAGTTGCAGGGGTTTCAACAGGGCTTCGCGTTGAATGGTGAAATGCATGGTCTAGTCCCTTGCCTTCAATTAGCTGCGCAGACGGCCATCAGGTCGTCAGCGTCCGCAGCAGGTTCTTGTAGTCCTCGCGGATGTCCGCGTCGGATTCCTTCAGTTCGTTGATCTTGCGGCAGGCGTGCAGCACGGTCGTATGGTCGCGACCACCGAACATGTCGCCGATTTCCGGCAGACTGTGGTTGGTCAGTTCCTTGGACAAGGCCATGGCCACCTGGCGTGGACGCGCCACGGAACGCGAACGACGCTTGGACAACAGATCGGAGATCTTGATCTTGTAGTACTCGGCGACGGTGCGCTGAATGTTATCCACACTGACCAGTTTGTCCTGGAGCGCCAGCAGGTCCTTGAGCGACTCACGAATCAGTTCGATGGTGATGTCGCGGCCCATGAAGTGCGAGTGAGCGATAACCCGCTTCAATGCGCCTTCCAGTTCACGGACGTTGGAACGGATGCGCTGGGCAATGAAGAAGGCCGCGTCATGCGGTAGTTCGACCTTGGCCTGGTCGGCCTTCTTCATCAGGATCGCCACGCGGGTTTCCAGCTCTGGTGGCTCGACGGCAACCGTCAGGCCCCAACCAAAGCGCGACTTCAGACGCTCTTCCAGGCCTTCGATCTCCTTGGGGTAGCGGTCAGAGGTGAGGATTACCTGCTGACCACCCTCGAGCAGGGCGTTGAAGGTGTGGAAAAACTCTTCCTGCGAGCGCTCTTTACGGGCAAAGAACTGGATATCGTCGATCAGCAACGCATCCACCGAGCGGTAGAAACGCTTGAATTCGTTGATGGCGTTGAGCTGCAGCGCCTTGACCATGTCCGCGACGAAGCGCTCCGAATGCAGGTACACGACCTTGGCGTTCGGGTTCTTCTTCAGCAGGTGGTTACCCACAGCATGCATGAGGTGGGTTTTACCCAGGCCCACACCACCATAAAGGAAGAGCGGGTTGTAACCATGCTTGGGGTTGTCTGCCACCTGCCAGGCAGCCGCGCGCGCCAGCTGGTTCGACTTACCTTCGACGAAGGTGTCGAACGTGAAGGTGCGGTTCAGGTAACTGGTGTGTTTGAGCGCACCTTCAACCTGCACGGTGCGCTGTTCGGTCCGGGCACTGCCGGCCGACGCTGAAGCCGGCTCGGCCATGGCATCGAAGCTGTCACGCGAGGATGGCTCGGCCAGTTCATCGACCAGCACAGGCTCGGCAGCCGCCACGGCGACGGGTTCGACCGCTGCCGGCACTGCCTTCTGTGTCTGGCTCTGGGCCTGGGTCTGGGCCAGCGAGGCGGCCACCGCAGCACTTACTGGCGCGTTGGGTGCGGCACGTGGCGCAGAGCTGCGACGGCTGCCGATCAACAAGGAAAGGGCAGGCGCTATGCCGCTGCCGTTTTCGCCCAACAGCTCGAGCAAACGACCCAGGTACTTTTCATTGACCCAATCGAGAACGAAACGGTTAGGCGCATAGACGCGCAACTCGTCGCCTTCGGCTTCGACCTGTAGCGGACGGATCCAGGTGTTGAATTGCTGGGCAGGCAGTTCATCGCGCAGAAGCTCCACGCACTGCTGCCAAAGTTCCACTGACACGGATATCCCCTGAGTTTGAAAGCCGGATGAGGCAAAAACAAACCGCCATTGTACCGGTCGAGCGTTCAGTTATCCACATGTGGACACGTTAGGAACCATGACAAAACAGCCATTTATCGACCAAAACGGCTTCTTCGCACTGTGAATAAGCCCTGTGGATAAGCAGCCATGAGCGCTATGCACAACCCTGAGGTCAAGCCTGTTGATAACTCTGCTGTGGATAAGCGGCTATTTAATCCACAGCTTTTGACCACGAATAAAACAAGCGCAGCACCGGTTGAGAACACAGTTATAAAACTCTGTACAGTCCGGATTTTCTGGCCTAAAGCAGGTTATCCACAGAAGGTTATCCACTTAAGATTTATAGATTCTTCAGAAAAGCTTTTTATATGTCTCTTCTTTTTTTTCATGTTGTCCCCAATTCGTGTGTCCGATCAAGCACCCTTCGGGGATGGACAAGCACGCACCGTCCATCACGTGCTCTATATGGAAAGACTGGTTGGAAATTGACCTACGGGCTTGCTTTCTCTAGAATCGCCGGTCTCTTAAAAAGGGGGCCATCCCGGCCCGTCGTCGACAAACCAGGTAACACGCCATGAAACGTACTTTCCAACCAAGCACCATCAAGCGCGCGCGCACCCACGGCTTCCGTGCCCGTATGGCTACCAAGAACGGCCGCGCTGTTCTGTCGCGTCGTCGTGCCAAAGGCCGTAAGCGTCTGGCCATTTGATTTTTCGGCACAGGTGGTGAGTCAGGACTTCAGTCGGGAAAAGCGACTGCTTACACCCCGACATTTCAAAGCGGTCTTCGACTCCCCAACCGGCAAGGTTCCAGGGAAAAACCTGCTGATCCTTGCTCGCGAGAACGGCCTCGATCACCCACGCCTTGGCCTGGTGATCGGCAAGAAGAGCGTCAAGCTCGCCGTTCAACGCAACCGCCTCAAGCGCTTGATGCGCGATTCCTTTCGCCTGAACCAGCAATTGCTTGCCGGGTTGGACATTGTGATCGTCGCGCGCAAGGGATTGGGTGAGATAGAAAACCCGGAATTGCACCAACACTTTGGCAAACTCTGGAAACGCCTGGCGCGCAGCCGGCCCACTCCAGCAGTGACCGCCAATTCCGCAGGGGTAGACAGCCAAGATGCGTAAACTGGCGCTCGTTCCGATCCAGTTTTACCGTTACGCCATTAGTCCTCTGATGGCCAACCACTGTCGTTTCTTCCCCAGTTGCTCCTGTTACGCTTATGAAGCCATCGAAAACCACGGCCTCTGGCGTGGTGGGTGGCTAGCCGTTCGTCGCCTGGGGCGTTGTCATCCGTGGAACGACGGCGGTTTCGATCCCGTTCCTCCCGCTCCTTCCTCCCGAACTTCTTCGATAGCCGAGTAATCATGGATATTAAACGCACGATCCTGATCGTCGCCCTGGCAATCGTGTCCTACGTCATGGTCCTCAAGTGGAACCAGGACTACGGCCAGGCTGCCCTGCCGACTCAGAATACTGCTGCCAGCACCGTTGCCCCGGGTTTGCCGGATGGCGTACCGGCCGGTAACGCCGGCGCCAGCGCCGATGTGCCAAGCGCCAACGCCGAAACCAGCGCAGCCGAACTGGCACCGGTTGCGGTCAGCAAGGACCTGATCCGGGTCAAGACCGATGTTCTGGAGCTGGCTATCGATCCGGTCGGTGGTGACATCGTCCAGCTGAACCTGCCGCAGTACCCACGTCGCCAGGACCACCCGGACATTCCGTTCCAGCTGTTCGACAACGGTGGCGAGCGTGTCTACCTGGCACAAAGCGGCCTGACCGGCGTCAACGGTCCGGATGCCCGTCCTGCCGGTCGCCCCCTGTACGCTACCGACAAGAAGGGTTACCAGCTGGCCGATGGCCAGGAACAACTGGTGGTCGACCTGAAGTTCAGCGACAACGGCGTCAACTACATCAAGCGCTTCAGCTTCAAGCGCGGCGAGTACGACCTGACCGTCAGCTACCTGATCGACAACCAGAGCGGTCAGGCCTGGAGCGGCAACATGTTTGCCCAGCTCAAGCGTGACGCCAGCTCCGATCCGTCGTCGAGCACTGCCACCGGCACCGCCACCTACCTGGGCGCTGCCCTGTGGACTGCTTCCGAGCCTTACAAAAAGGTCTCGATGAAGGACATCGACAAAGGTAGTTTGAAAGAAAATGTGTCCGGCGGCTGGGTTGCCTGGCTGCAGCACTACTTCGTGACCGCCTGGATTCCGGCCAAGTCGGACAACAACGTTGTTCAGACCCGCAAGGACAGCCAGGGCAACTACATCATCGGCTATACCGGCCCGGCCATCAGCGTGCCTGCTGGCGGCAAGGTCGAAACCAGCGCCATGCTGTACGCCGGCCCGAAAATCCAGTCCAAGCTGAAAGAGTTGTCCCCAGGCCTGGAACTGACTGTCGACTACGGCTTCCTGTGGTTCATCGCCCAGCCGATCTTCTGGCTGCTGCAACATATCCACAGCCTGCTGGGTAACTGGGGCTGGTCGATCATCGTGCTGACCATGCTGATCAAAGGCCTGTTCTTCCCGCTGTCGGCTGCCAGCTACCGTTCGATGGCGCGCATGCGTGCCGTTGCGCCGAAGCTCGCTGCACTGAAGGAGCGCTTCGGTGACGATCGCCAGAAGATGTCCCAGGCGATGATGGAGCTGTACAAGAAAGAGAAGATCAACCCGTTGGGCGGCTGCCTGCCGATCCTGGTGCAGATGCCAGTGTTCCTGGCCCTGTACTGGGTACTGCTGGAAAGCGTGGAAATGCGCCAGGCTCCATGGATGCTGTGGATTACCGACCTGTCGATCAAGGATCCGTTCTTCATCCTGCCGATCATCATGGGCGCCACCATGTTCATCCAGCAGCGCCTGAACCCGACGCCGCCGGATCCGATGCAGGCCAAGGTGATGAAAATGATGCCGATCATCTTCACCTTCTTCTTCCTGTGGTTCCCGGCTGGTCTGGTGCTGTACTGGGTTGTGAACAACTGCCTGTCGATCGCACAGCAGTGGTACATCACCCGCAGCATCGAAGCAGCCAGCAAAAAAGCTGCTGCTTGACAGGCTACTGCGCTAGCCTGTGAATAAAAAACGCCCCCTAGTGGGGCGTTTTTGCTATCTGTCGTTTTTGTCGTAGAGGCTTTCGAGCATGAACACTGTGCGTGAAACCATCGCCGCCATCGCCACCGCCCAAGGCCGCGGCGGTGTGGGTATTGTCAGGTTGTCCGGCCCTCTGGCTGCCAAGGCCGGCCAGTTGATCACCGGCCGTACGCTTACCCCGCGCCACGCCCATTACGGCCCGTTCCGCGACGAGGAAGGCCTGGTGCTGGACGAAGGGATCGCGCTGTTCTTCCCTGGGCCGAATTCGTTCACCGGCGAGGACGTGCTGGAACTGCAGGGCCATGGTGGCCCGGTGGTGCTGGATATGCTGCTGCAGCGCTGTGTACAGGTTGGCTGCCGGCTGGCTCGCCCAGGTGAGTTCAGCGAACGTGCATTCCTCAATGACAAGCTCGACCTGGCCCAGGCCGAAGCCATTGCCGACCTGATCGAAGCCAGTTCCAGCCAGGCTGCGCGCAACGCACTGCGTTCGCTGCAGGGCGAGTTCTCCAAGCGCGTGCACAGCCTGACCGAAGCACTGATAGCCCTGCGCATCTACGTCGAGGCGGCGATCGACTTCCCCGAGGAAGAAATCGACTTCCTCGCTGATGGCCATGTACTTTCGATGCTCGATAACGTTCGCGGCGAGTTGTCCACAGTGCAGCGGGAAGCCGGGCAGGGTGCCTTGCTGCGTGACGGCATGACCGTGGTCATCGCCGGTCGGCCGAATGCCGGCAAGTCGAGCCTGCTGAACCAGCTGGCCGGGCGGGAAGCGGCCATCGTCACCGATATTGCCGGCACCACGCGGGACATCCTGCGCGAACATATCCATATTGACGGCATGCCGCTGCACGTGGTCGATACTGCGGGCCTGCGCGACACCGATGACCATGTGGAAAAGATCGGCGTGGAACGTGCGCTGAAGGCTATTGGCGAGGCCGACCGGGTGTTGTTGGTGGTGGATTCCACCGCGCCCGAGGCCAGCGACCCGTTCGCCCTGTGGCCAGAATTTCTCGACCAGCGGCCAGACCCGGCCAAGGTGACGCTGATTCGGAACAAGGCCGATCTTAGTGGTGAGCGGGTAGCGCTGGAACAGTGCGATGACGGCCATGTAACGATCACCCTCAGTGCCAAAGGGGACGATGCAGGGCTGCAGTTGCTGCGTGACCACCTGAAGGCCTGCATGGGTTATGAACAGACGGCGGAGAGTGGTTTCAGCGCTCGCCGGCGCCATCTGGATGCCCTGCGCCAGGCCAGTGAGCACCTGGAACATGGCCGTGCACAACTGACCCTGGCTGGCGCGGGTGAGCTGTTGGCGGAAGACCTGCGGCAGGCGCAGCAGGCCCTGGGGGAGATTACCGGGGCATTCAGCTCTGATGACCTGCTGGGGCGGATTTTCTCCAGCTTCTGCATCGGCAAGTAACTCACAGCCAGGCAAAACCAAGAGCCGCTCCTTCGGGAGCGGCTTTTTTTTGCCTCAAATTCTTTGCAACAGATGACTGTGTTCAGGCGAACCGAGTACCAGTGGGAGCGGGCGTGCCCGCGAAGAGGCCCTTACCAGCCCTGAGTCTGTGTGGCTGTACCGACGCATTCGCGGGCTCGCCCGCTCCCACCTTGTCCGTATCTGGCCGCCAGCTCGAGGATTTTTTCAATCTCAGGCTGACTACGGGGCGCAGGAGCCCTGTGGAAAACTTGCCTTCAGCTCCGTTGATAAGCAGGCTTTTTTTCTGAGGACAAACCCGCTTGTGGGTAAACAGCCATTTAATCCACAGGCTAAATCGTGTTATCCATAGCCCTCATGGTACTCCAGCCACAGGGTTTAATTTTTCTCTACACGGCATGAATAAAGGCCTACATAACCTTATCCACAGAGAAGCTTGTGCATAAGAATAAACATAAAAACAAAGCTTTTTTAAATTTTTCCTCTTTGATTTCTGTTGGCTGCCACTCATCCACAGACTGGTCAAAATTTGCTCAGACGGTTTCTTTACAGGGGGTGAAGTCCCTATACTTGTCCGCTTACCTTCTCTATTCGCAAAAACAGGCACGAGGTGCGTGGTGGATTTCCCTTCCCGTTTTGAAGTGATCGTCATCGGCGGCGGCCATGCCGGTACCGAGGCTGCGCTTGCGTCTGCACGCATGGGTGTGAAAACCCTGCTGCTGACCCATAACGTGGAAACCCTCGGTCACATGAGCTGCAACCCCGCCATTGGCGGTATTGGCAAAAGCCATCTGGTCAAAGAGATCGATGCCCTCGGCGGCGCCATGGCGCTGGCCACCGACAAGAGCGGCATCCAGTTCCGCGTTCTGAACAACCGCAAGGGCCCGGCCGTACGCGCCACCCGTGCACAGGCCGACCGCGCCATCTACAAGGCAGTGGTGCGTGAAATCCTGGAAAACCAGCCGAACCTGTGGATATTCCAGCAGTCCTGCGACGACCTGATCGTCGAGCAGGACCAGGTCAAAGGCGTGGTGACCCAGATGGGCCTGCGTTTCTTCGCCGAATCGGTGGTACTGACCACCGGTACCTTCCTCGGCGGGCTTATCCACATTGGTTTGCAAAACCATTCCGGTGGTCGCGCCGGCGATCCGCCTTCGATTGCCCTGGCCCACCGCATGCGTGAACTGCCGCTGCGCGTCGGCCGCCTGAAAACCGGTACCCCGCCACGCATCGACGGCCGCTCGGTGGACTTCTCGGTGATGACCGAGCAGCCAGGCGATACGCCGATTCCGGTGATGTCGTTCATGGGCAATGCCCAGATGCACCCGCGCCAGGTGAGCTGCTGGATCACCCACACCAATGCGCGCACCCACGAGATCATCGCCTCGAACCTCGACCGTTCGCCGATGTACTCGGGTGTCATCGAAGGTGTCGGCCCGCGCTACTGCCCGTCGATCGAAGACAAGATCCACCGCTTCGCCGACAAGGAAAGCCACCAGGTGTTCATCGAGCCGGAAGGCCTGACCACCCATGAGCTGTACCCCAACGGTATTTCCACTTCGCTGCCGTTCGACGTGCAGCTGGAGCTGGTGCGGTCGATCCCCGGCATGGAGAACGCCCACATCGTTCGCCCGGGCTATGCCATCGAATACGACTACTTCGACCCGCGCGACCTCAAGTACAGCCTCGAGACCAAAGTCATCGGCGGTTTGTTCTTCGCCGGCCAGATCAACGGCACCACCGGTTACGAAGAAGCCGGCGCCCAGGGTTTGCTGGCCGGGACCAACGCGGCCCTGCGGGCGCAGGGCCGAGACAGCTGGTGCCCGCGCCGCGACGAGGCGTACATCGGCGTACTGGTCGACGACCTGATTACCCTGGGTACCCAGGAGCCGTACCGCATGTTCACTTCGCGTGCCGAGTACCGCCTGATCCTGCGCGAAGACAACGCCGACCTGCGCCTGACCGAAAAGGGCCGCGAACTCGGCCTGATCGACGACCAGCGTTGGGCCGCCTTCTGCGCCAAGCGCGACGGCATCGAACGCGAGGAGCAGCGCCTGAAGTCGACCTGGGTACGCCCGAACACCGAGCAAGGCCAGGCCATTGTGGATAAGTTCGGTACCCCGCTCAGCCACGAATACAGCCTGCTCAACCTGCTGGCGCGCCCGGAAATCGACTACGCCGGGCTGATCGAGGCAACCGGCGGCGAAGCGATCGATCCACAGGTCGCCGAGCAGGTCGAAATCCGCACCAAGTACGCCGGCTACATCGACCGCCAGCAGGATGAAATCGCACGTCTGCGCGCCAGCGAAGACACCCGCCTGCCTGTGGATATCGATTACTCGACGATTTCCGGCCTGTCCAAGGAAATCCAGGGCAAGCTGGGCCAGACCCGACCGGAAACCCTGGGTCAGGCTTCGCGTATCCCGGGCGTGACCCCGGCGGCGATTTCCCTGTTGCTGATTCACTTGAAAAAACGCGGCGCTGGCCGCGAATTGGAGCAAAGCGCTTGAGTTCCCTGGTCACCCCGCAACACGCTGAAGAGTTGTCCACAGGTGCGCGCCAGCTCGGTGTCGAGCTGAGCGCCGAGCATCACGAAAAGCTGCTCGGCTACCTGGCCCTGTTGATCAAATGGAACAAAGCCTACAACCTAACCGCCGTGCGCGACCCCGACGAGATGGTGTCGCGTCACCTGCTCGACAGCCTCAGTGTCATGCCGTTTATCCACAGCGAGCGTGACAACTGGCTGGATGTCGGCAGTGGCGGTGGCATGCCCGGTATCCCATTGGCTATCCTGCATCCGCACAAGCGCGTGACGGTGCTGGACGCCAATGGCAAGAAGACCCGCTTCCTGACCCAGGTGAAAATGGAGCTCAAGCTGGACAACCTCACGGTTATCCACAGTCGGGTCGAAGCCTTCCAGCCGACACAACCGTTCAGCGGAATCATCTCCCGCGCCTTCAGCAGCATGGAGAACTTCACCAACTGGACCCGCCACCTGGGCGACACCGGGACGCAATGGCTTGCAATGAAGGGGCTGCATCCTGCCGATGAACTGGTAGCATTGCCCGCAGACTTCACAGTGGAAAGCGAGCAGGCCCTGACCGTTCCAGGTTGCCAGGGCCAGCGCCATCTGCTGATACTGCGCCGCAAGGCATGACTGGGAACACACGCAACAATGGCTAAGGTATTCGCAATCGCGAACCAGAAAGGTGGTGTGGGCAAGACAACCACCTGTATCAATCTCGCCGCCTCGCTGGCCGCGACCAAGCGTCGTGTGCTGCTGATCGACCTCGATCCGCAGGGCAACGCCACCATGGGCAGCGGTGTGGACAAGCACGAGCTCGAGCACTCGGTCTACGACCTGTTGATCGGGGAATGCGACCTGGCCCAGGCCATGCATTACTCCGAGCACGGTGGTTTCCAGTTGCTGCCGGCCAACCGTGACCTGACCGCCGCCGAAGTGGTGCTGCTGGAAATGCAGGTCAAGGAGAGCCGCCTGCGCAACGCCCTGGCGCCGATTCGCGAGAACTACGACTACATCCTCATCGACTGCCCTCCGTCGCTGTCGATGCTCACGCTCAACGCCCTGGTCGCCTCCGATGGCGTGATCATCCCGATGCAGTGCGAGTACTACGCACTGGAAGGTCTCAGCGACCTTGTGGATAACATCAAGCGCATCGCCGCCCGGTTGAACCCGGAGCTGAAGATCGAGGGCCTGCTGCGGACCATGTACGATCCGCGCCTGAGCCTGAACAACGATGTCTCGGCGCAGCTGAAGGAGCACTTTGGCCCGCAGCTGTACGACACGGTCATTCCGCGCAACATTCGCCTGGCCGAGGCCCCGAGCTTCGGCATGCCGGCCCTGGCCTACGACAAGCAATCGCGAGGCGCGCTGGCTTATCTGGCCCTGGCCGGGGAACTGGTACGCCGTCAACGCCGTCAATCACGCACTGCACAAACAACTTAAGGAATCCGTATGGCCGTCAAGAAACGGGGTCTCGGACGTGGGTTGGATGCACTGCTCAGTGGTCCTTCCGTCAGCGCGCTCGAAGAGCAGGCTGTGAAGATCGACCAGAAAGAACTGCAACACCTGCCGGTCGAGCTGATCCAGCGTGGCAAGTACCAGCCGCGCCGGGACATGGACCCGGAGGCGCTGGAAGAGCTCGCGCACTCGATTCGCAACCATGGCGTGATGCAACCGATCGTGGTGCGCCCGATCGATGGCAACCGCTTCGAGATCATCGCCGGTGAGCGCCGCTGGCGCGCCACCCAGCAGGCTGGCCTGGACAAGATCCCGGCGATGGTCCGCGAAGTGCCCGACGAAGCCGCCATCGCCATGGCGCTGATCGAGAACATCCAGCGCGAAGACCTCAACCCGCTGGAAGAGGCCCTGGCCCTGCAGCGCCTGCAGCAAGAGTTCGAGCTCACCCAGCAACAGGTGGCCGATGCCGTGGGCAAGTCGCGGGTGACCGTGGCCAACCTGCTGCGCCTGATCACCCTGCCTGACGCGATCAAGACCATGCTCGCCCATGGCGACCTGGAGATGGGCCACGCCCGTGCATTGCTCGGCCTGGAAGAACACCGCCAGGAAGAGGGGGCGCGTCATGTTGTCGCACGTGGCCTCACCGTGCGCCAAACCGAGGCACTGGTTCGTCAGTGGCTCAGCGACAAACCTGATCCGGTCGAACCGAGCAAACCTGATCCGGATATCGCACGCCTTGAACAGCGGCTCGCAGAGCGCCTGGGCTCGGCCGTGCAGATCCGCCATGGCAACAAGGGCAAAGGCCAATTGGTTATTCGCTACAACTCGCTTGACGAGTTGCAAGGCGTGCTTGCTCACATCCGCTGAAACAATTCCCGTTGTAGCGCGCAGTCGGAAATCACTACCGAATAGTTGAATAGGGGTTAATCCACCCCTATACTCTGCGCGCATTTTGTCGGCACAAATTATGCCAAGTCATAACTGACTTGCTGGTCGACTTCCGAGGAGCAGTTGTGATGGAAATCCGCACGCCAAACCGCCTGCCTTTCCATCGCTGGGCGGTTTTCCCGGTACTGCTGGCTCAATTCGTCGTACTGCTGCTGGCAACGTTGGTGTTGTGGCAGTGGAAAGGGGCGGTCAGTGGATATTCAGGCCTTTGCGGAGGTTTGATTGCCTGGCTACCCAATGTGTATTTCGCCTGGAAGGCCTTTCGCTTCAGCGGGGCCCGGGCGGCACAAGCCATCGTCAAGTCGTTCTACGCTGGCGAGGCAGGCAAGATGATTTTGACGGCAGTGCTTTTTGCACTGACCTTCGCAGGAGTGAAGCCACTGGCGCCGTTAGCAGTATTCGGCGTCTTCGTGTTGACCCTTTTGGTCAGCTGGTTCGCGCCCCTGCTGATGAATAAAAGACTTTCGAGACCTTAGGGCGTTTGAGGCAACCATGGCAGCAGAAACCGCTTCGGGCTATATCCAGCACCACTTGCAGAACCTGACCTACGGTCAACTACCAGACGGCAGCTGGGGCTTCGCCCATTCGGCTGCAGAAGCCAAGGCAATGGGCTTCTGGGCGTTCCACCTGGACACCCTGGGTTGGTCCGTCGCGCTGGGTCTGATCTTCCTGTTCATCTTCCGCATGGCGGCCAAGAAGGCGACTTCCGGCCAACCTGGCGGCCTGCAGAACTTCGTAGAAGTGATGGTGGACTTCGTCAACGGCAGCGTGAAGGACTCCTTCCACGGCCGTAGCCCGGTAATCGCTCCGCTGGCGCTGACCATTTTCGTCTGGGTATTCCTGATGAACGCCGTCGACCTGGTACCGGTCGACTGGATTCCTCAGCTGGCCATCCTGATCTCCGGTGACCCGCACATTCCGTTCCGCGCCGTGTCGACCACCGACCCGAACGCGACCCTGGCCATGGCCTTCTGCGTGTTCGCCCTGATCATCTTCTACAGCATCAAGGTCAAGGGCCTGGGCGGCTTCATCGGTGAGCTGACCCTGCACCCGTTCGGCAGCAAGAACATCTTCGTTCAGATCCTGCTGATTCCGGTCAACTTCCTGCTGGAATTCGTCACCCTGATCGCCAAGCCGATCTCGCTGGCACTGCGTCTGTTCGGCAACATGTATGCCGGCGAACTGGTGTTCATCCTGATCGCTGTAATGTTCGGCTCCGGCCTGCTGTGGCTCAGCGGCCTGGGTGTGGTGCTGCAATGGGCGTGGGCTGTGTTCCACATCCTGATCATCACCCTGCAAGCTTTCATCTTCATGATGCTGACCATCGTCTACCTGTCGATGGCCCACGAAGATAACCATTAAGACCGCCTGGCGTGTCTGATAGCCTTCCCCGCCTGTTCGGGGGGAGGGCTTAAAAAGTCCGCAAGGGCATGCTGTACCAAACGATTTGTTTTACCGCTTCAAACTAAAAACCTAACCAATACGACGTAAAAGTCGGGAGGAAAGATGGAAACTGTAGTTGGTCTGACCGCTATCGCTGTTGCTCTGCTGATCGGCCTGGGTGCTCTGGGTACCGCCATTGGTTTCGGCCTGCTGGGCGGCAAGTTCCTGGAAGGCGCTGCTCGTCAACCAGAAATGGTTCCGATGCTGCAGGTTAAAATGTTCATCGTTGCCGGTCTGCTCGACGCCGTAACCATGATCGGTGTTGGTATCGCTCTGTTCTTCACCTTCGCGAATCCGTTCGTTGGTCAGATCGCCGGCTAATCACTCGTCACCACGAGTTGATGGCTGTATGAATTAAGACCGAGCGAGGTGTTGGCGTGAACATTAATGCAACCCTGATTGGCCAATCCGTTGCTTTTCTGATTTTTGTACTCTTCTGCATGAAGTATGTATGGCCTCCGGTCATCACTGCCCTGCAAGAGCGCCAAAAGAAGATTGCCGACGGCTTGGACGCTGCCAACCGCGCAGCTCGCGACCTGGAGCTGGCCCAAGAGAAAGCGGGTCAGCAACTGCGTGAAGCTAAAGCACAGGCAGCCGAAATCATCGAGCAAAGCAAGAAACGCGCTGCTCAGCTTGTCGAGGAAGCCCGTGATCAGGCCCGCGTCGAAGCTGACCGTGTGAAAGCTCAGGCTCTGGCCGAGATCGAACAGGAACTGAACAGCGCTAAAGACGCCCTGCGTGCCCAAGTGGGTGCCCTGGCCGTTGGTGGTGCTGAAAAGATCCTTGGCGCCACAATCGATCAAAACGCGCATGCGGAGCTGGTTAACAAACTGGCCGCTGAAATTTAAGCGAGGGCGATCATGGCAGAACTGACCACGTTGGCCCGACCTTACGCTAAGGCTGCCTTTGAGCATGCCCAGGCCCATCAGCAACTGGCCAATTGGTCAGCCATGCTCGGCCTGGCTGCTGCGGTGTCGCAAGACGACACCATGCAGCGCCTGCTCAAGGCCCCGCGACTGACGAGCGCAGAAAAGGCCGCCACGTTCATTGACGTGTGCGGTGACAAGTTCAATGCACAGGCACGGAATTTCATTCATGTTGCCGCGGAAAACGACCGTCTCCTGCTTCTGCCGGAGATTGCCGCCCTGTTCGACCTGTACAAGGCCGAGCAAGAGAAATCCGTGGACGTGGAAGTCACCAGTGCCTTCGCGTTGAACCAAGAACAGCAAGACAAACTCGCCAAGGTTCTCAGTGCACGGTTAGGCCAGGAAGTGCGCCTGCACGCGTCGGAGGATGCCAGCCTGATTGGCGGCGTCGTCATCCGCGCTGGTGACCTGGTAATCGATGGCTCTGTTCGCGGCAAAATCGCGAAACTGGCCGAAGCATTGAAATCTTGAGTTTGAAGGGGCAGCAGAGCAATGCAGCAACTCAATCCTTCCGAAATTAGTGAAATCATCAAGGGCCGCATCGACAACCTCGATGTGAGCTCCCAAGCCCGTAACGAAGGTACCGTTGTTTCGGTATCCGACGGTATCGTGCGGATCCACGGTCTGGCCGACGTCATGTACGGCGAAATGATCGAGTTCCCTGGCAGCGTATTCGGCATGGCCCTGAACCTGGAGCAAGACTCCGTAGGTGCAGTGATCCTGGGTGCCTATGACACCCTCGCCGAAGGCATGAGCGCCAAGTGCACCGGTCGCATCCTGGAAGTTCCGGTCGGCAAAGGCCTGCTGGGCCGCGTCGTCGACGCTCTGGGTAACCCGATCGATGGCAAAGGTCCTCTGACCACCACCGAAACCGACGCGGTCGAAAAGGTCGCTCCAGGCGTGATCTGGCGTAAGTCGGTAGACCAGCCTGTACAGACTGGCTACAAGTCCGTCGACGCCATGATCCCTGTCGGCCGTGGCCAGCGCGAGCTGATCATCGGTGACCGTCAGATCGGCAAGACCGCCATGGCCATCGACGCCATCATCAACCAGAAAGACTCCGGTATTTTCTGTGTTTATGTTGCTGTCGGCCAGAAGCGTTCCACCGTTGCCAACATCGTTCGCAAGCTGGAAGAAGCCGGTGCCCTGGCCAACACCATCGTGGTCGTTGCCAGTGCTTCGGAATCCGCCGCACTGCAGTTCCTGGCGCCATACGCCGGCTGCACCATGGGCGAGTTCTTCCGTGACCGCGGTGAAGACGCCCTGATCGTTTACGATGACCTGTCCAAGCAGGCTGTTGCCTACCGTCAGATCTCCCTGCTGCTGCGCCGTCCACCAGGACGTGAAGCGTACCCAGGTGACGTGTTCTATCTCCACTCCCGTCTGCTGGAGCGTGCATCGCGCGTTTCGGAAGAGTACGTCGAGAAGTTCACCAACGGTGCTGTGACTGGCAAAACCGGTTCCCTGACCGCCCTGCCGATCATCGAAACCCAGGCTGGCGACGTTTCCGCGTTCGTCCCGACCAACGTGATTTCCATCACCGACGGTCAGATCTTCCTGGAATCGGCCATGTTCAACTCGGGCATCCGCCCTGCAGTGAACGCCGGTGTTTCGGTATCCCGCGTAGGTGGTGCCGCTCAGACCAAGATCATCAAGAAGCTGTCCGGTGGTATCCGTACCGCTCTGGCTCAGTACCGTGAACTGGCTGCATTCGCCCAGTTCGCTTCCGATCTGGACGAAGCGACCCGCAAGCAGCTGGAGCATGGTCAGCGCGTTACCGAGCTGATGAAGCAGAAGCAGTACGCGCCGATGTCCATCGCGGACATGGCCCTGTCGCTGTACGCCGCTGAGCGTGGCTTCCTGACTGACGTAGAAGTCTCCAAGATCGGTAGCTTCGAGCAAGCACTGATCGCCTTCTTCAACCGTGATCACGCTGAACTGATGGCGAAGATCAACGTGAAGGGTGACTTCAACGACGAAATCGACGCAGGCCTGAAAGCCGGTATCGAGAAGTTCAAGGCCACCCAGACCTGGTAAGCCGCAGCGGGGGCTCAGGCCCCCGCTTGCTAACCTGATAGGTGATACATGGCAGGCGCAAAAGAGATTCGCAGTAAGATTGCGAGCATCAAAAGCACGCAAAAAATTACCAGCGCCATGGAGAAAGTGGCGGTCAGCAAGATGCGCAAGGCACAAATGCGCATGGCTGCTAGCCGTCCTTACGCGGAGCGTATCCGCCAGGTGATCGGTCATCTGGCCAACGCCAACCCGGAATACCGCCACCCGTTCATGATCGAGCGCCCTGTAAAGCGCGCCGGTTATATCGTGGTGAGCAGCGACCGTGGTCTGTGCGGTGGCTTGAACACCAACCTGTTCAAGGCCCTGGTCAAGGACATGAACGAAAACCGCGAACAGGGCGTGGAAATCGACCTGTGCGTGATCGGCAGCAAGGGTGCGACTTTCTTCCGCATCTTTGGCGGCAACGTCGTAGCCGCGATCAGCCACTTGGGCGAAGAGCCATCGATCAACGATCTGATCGGCTCCGTCAAAGTAATGCTGGACGCCTACCTGGACGGCCGTATCGATCGCCTCTCGGTGGTTTCGAACAAGTTCATCAACACCATGACCCAGAAGCCAACGGTCGAGCAATTGGTACCGTTGGTGGCAACCCCGGATCAGGATCTCAAGCATCACTGGGACTACCTGTACGAACCCGACGCAAAAGAGCTGCTGGACGGCTTGATGGTGCGTTACGTGGAGTCGCAGGTGTACCAGGCGGTGGTCGAGAACAACGCTGCTGAACAAGCGGCCCGGATGATCGCCATGAAGAACGCCACAGACAACGCCGGTGATTTGATCAAAGAGCTTCAGTTGATCTACAACAAGGCGCGTCAGGCTGCGATCACCCAGGAGATCTCGGAAATCGTCGGCGGCGCTGCCGCGGTTTAACGGTTCAAATATTCAGAGGATCCAGCTATGAGTAGCGGACGTATCGTTCAAATCATCGGCGCCGTCATCGACGTGGAATTCCCACGTGACGTCGTGCCGAGTGTTTACAACGCGCTGAAAGTACAAGGCGCGGAAACCACCCTGGAAGTTCAGCAGCAGCTGGGCGACGGCGTGGTTCGTACCATTGCGATGGGCTCGACCGAAGGCCTGAAGCGCGGTCTGGAAGTCGTTGACTCCGGCGCTGCCATTTCCGTTCCTGTTGGTAAGGCCACCCTGGGCCGTATCATGGACGTACTGGGCAACCCGATCGACGAGGCCGGCCCGATCGGCGAAGAAGAGCGTCGCGGTATCCACCAGCCAGCGCCTTCGTTCGCTGACCAGGCAGGCGGCAACGACCTGCTGGAAACCGGCATCAAGGTTATCGACCTGGTTTGCCCGTTCGCCAAGGGTGGTAAGGTTGGTCTGTTCGGTGGTGCCGGTGTCGGCAAGACCGTAAACATGATGGAACTGATCCGTAACATCGCCATGGAACACAGCGGTTACTCCGTGTTCGCTGGTGTGGGTGAGCGTACTCGTGAGGGTAACGACTTCTACCACGAGATGAAGGACTCCAACGTTCTCGACAAGGTAGCGCTGGTCTACGGTCAGATGAACGAGCCACCAGGAAACCGTCTGCGCGTAGCGCTGACCGGCCTGACCATGGCCGAGAAGTTCCGTGACGAAGGTAACGACGTTCTGCTGTTCGTCGACAACATCTATCGTTACACCCTGGCCGGTACCGAAGTATCCGCACTGCTGGGCCGTATGCCTTCGGCAGTAGGTTACCAGCCGACCCTGGCTGAAGAGATGGGCGTTCTGCAAGAGCGTATCACCTCCACCAAGGAAGGTTCGATCACCTCCGTTCAGGCCGTATACGTACCTGCGGACGACTTGACCGACCCGTCGCCTGCGACCACCTTCGCCCACTTGGACGCCACCGTCGTTCTGTCCCGTGACATCGCCTCCCTGGGTATCTACCCAGCGGTCGACCCACTGGACTCGACTTCGCGCCAGCTGGACCCGAACGTGATCGGCAACGAGCACTACGAGACCGCTCGTGGCGTTCAGTATGTTCTGCAGCGCTACAAAGAGCTGAAGGACATCATCGCGATCCTGGGTATGGACGAACTGTCCGAAGCCGACAAGCAACTGGTAGCCCGCGCTCGTAAGATCCAGCGCTTCCTGTCGCAGCCGTTCTTCGTGGCCGAAGTCTTCACCGGTTCGCCAGGCAAGTACGTTTCCCTGAAAGACACCATCGCTGGCTTCAGCGGCATCCTCAAAGGTGACTACGACCACCTGCCAGAACAAGCGTTCTACATGGTCGGCAGCATCGACGAAGCGATCGAGAAAGCCAAGAAACTGTAATTCCTGCGCCCCGCAAGGGGCGCTATCAGGTTGAGGCAAGCAGATGGCTATGACAGTCCATTGCGATATCGTCAGCGCGGAAGGAGAGATCTTCTCCGGCCTGGTCGAGATGGTAGTTGCGCACGGTAACCTGGGTGATCTTGGTATCGCTCCGGGTCACGCGCCGCTGATCACCAATCTCAAGCCTGGTCCGATCACGCTGACCAAGCAGGGTGGCGCCCAAGAGGTGTTCTACATCTCTGGTGGTTTCCTCGAGGTTCAGCCGAACATGGTCAAGGTGCTTGCCGATACCGTGCAACGTGCTGCAGACCTGGATGAAGCTCAGGCTCAGGAAGCCCTCAAGGCTGCCGAGAACGCCCTGAATCTGAAAGGCGCGGACTTCGACTACGGCGCCGCCGCCGCACGTCTGGCCGAGGCCGCAGCTCAGCTGCGTACCGTCCAGCAAATGCGCAGAGGCAAGTAATCGGCCCTCGGCTGATAACTTCTGTAGCGATTGAGTAAAAGGGTAGCCTCGGCTACCCTTTTTCTTTTTCTGATTTTTCCCCCCGGTCATTTCACTGACCACCCAGGATTGGTAGCCAGTAATGTCACTCGATATCGTTATTCTCGCCGCCGGCCAAGGCACCCGCATGCGCTCGGCGCTGCCCAAGGTGCTGCACCCGGTAGCCGGCAACTCCATGCTCGGCCATGTTATCCACAGCGCGCGCCAGTTGCAGCCGCAAGGTATTCATGTGGTCATTGGCCATGGTGCCGAGTTGGTTCGAGAGCGCCTGGCCGCCGACGACCTGAACTTCGTCATGCAGGACAAGCAGCTGGGTACCGGTCATGCGGTTGCCCAGGCACTACCGGCCTTGACCGCCGAAACCGTGCTGGTGCTGTACGGTGATGTGCCGTTGATCGAAGTGGAAACCCTGCAGCGTCTGCTGGCCAAGGCCAACGAGCAGCAACTGGGCCTGCTCACGGTTACCCTCGACGACCCGACCGGCTATGGCCGCATCGTGCGTGACGAGCAGGGCAAGGTGACCGCCATCGTTGAGCACAAGGACGCCAACGAAGCGCAGAAAGCGATCAAGGAAGGCAACACCGGTATTCTGGCCCTGCCAGCCGCGCGCCTGGCCGACTGGATGGGCCGCCTATCGAACAACAACGCTCAGGGCGAGTATTACCTGACCGACGTCATCGCCATGGCTGTGGCCGATGGCCTGGTGGTGGCTACCGAACAGCCGCACGACCCGATGGAAGTGCAAGGTGCCAACGACCGCCGCCAGTTGTCGGAGCTGGAGCGCCACTACCAGTTGCGCGAAGGCCGTCGCCTGATGGCCCAGGGTGTGACCCTGCGCGACCCGGCGCGCTTCGATGTCCGCGGTGAAGTGACCGTTGGCCGTGACGTGCTGATCGACATCAACGTGATTCTCGAAGGCAAGGTGGTCATCGAGGATGATGTGCAGATCGGCCCTAACTGCGTGATCAAGAACACCACCCTGCGCAAAGGCGCAGTGGTCAAGGCCAACAGCCACCTCGAAGGCGCCGTGATGGGCGAGGGCAGCGATGCCGGCCCGTTCGCCCGCCTGCGCCCGGGCAGTGTGCTGGACGCCAAGGCCCATGTGGGTAACTTCGTCGAACTGAAAAACGCCCACCTCGGGGAAGGTGCCAAGGCCGGTCACCTCACCTATCTGGGCGATGCCGAAATCGGTGCGCGCACCAACATCGGCGCCGGCACCATCACCTGCAATTACGATGGCGCCAACAAGTTCAAGACCGTGATGGGCGAGGACGTGTTCATCGGCTCGAACAACTCGTTGGTAGCGCCTGTGGAAATCAAGGCTGGTGCGACCACTGCTGCCGGTTCGACCATCACCCAGACCGTGGAGGCAGGCGACCTGGCGGTGGCTCGTGCACGGCAGCGCAACATCTCGGGTTGGAAGCGGCCGGAAAAGATCAAGAAGAGCTGAGTTATACACAGCTGTTTCGATCGAAAGCCGACTTATGTGAATAAGTCGGCTTTTTTCTTGGTCGTTTGGTGTTACTTGTGGGAGCGGCCTTGTGTCGCGAAAGGGCTGCGAAGCAGCCCCGGCAATATTCGCGTTACCTTTGAAATGATTGGGGCCGCTTTGCGGCCCTTTCGCGACACAAGGCCGCTCCCACAAGGGCATGGCGAGTGCCGGAAGAAACTATCCACAGGCAGTGACACCTTGACGAATCGCTCATCTTAGGTTTTGATTGCCACCATTATCTTTCGAATCGAAACTTAAGCGCTCATGTCGAAACGAAACACCCCGCAGCGGCGGCACAACATCCTGGCTTTGCTCAGCGAGCAGGGCGAGGTGAGTGTGGACGCGTTGGCCAAGCGTTTCGCTACCTCGGAAGTCACCATCCGCAAGGACCTCGCTGCCCTAGAAACCAACGGCCTGTTGCTGCGGCGCTACGGTGGCGCGGTCCCGGTGCCACAAGAGTTGCTCGGCGAACCTGCCCAGCCGGTGTCTTCCTATAAAAAGGCCATCGCCCGCGCCGCCGTCGCACGTATCCGCGAACATGCGCGCATCATCATCGACAGCGGTAGCACCACGGCAGCCATGATCCCCGAACTGGGGCGCCATCCTGGCCTGGTGGTGATGACCAATTCGATGAACGTGGCCCGAGCCATCTGCGACCTCGAACACGAGCCGGTGCTGCTGATGACCGGTGGCACCTGGGACCCGCATTCCGAGTCGTTCCAGGGCCAGGTGGCCGAGCAGGTGTTGCGCTCCTACGATTTCGACCAGCTGTTCATTGGCGCCGACGGCATCGACCTCGGTCGTGGTACCACCACCTTCAACGAACTTCTCGGGCTGAGCCGGGTCATGGCCGAAGTCGCCCGTGAAGTGATCGTGATGGTCGAATCGGACAAGGTAGGGCGCAAGATCCCCAACCTCGAGCTGCCCTGGGGCAGCGTGCACACCCTTATTACCGACGAACGCCTGCCCGCAGCGGCACGCGAACAAATTCAAGCCCGCGGCATCAACTTGATCTGCGCCGCGATCAGCCAGGAGCAATAAACCATGTGTGGAATCGTTGGTGCCGTCGCCGAGCGCAACATCACTGCCATCCTGATCGAAGGCCTCAAGCGTCTTGAGTACCGCGGGTACGACAGCGCCGGCCTGGCCGTCCTCACCCAGAACGGTGAACTGCAGCGCCGTCGCCGTATCGGCAAGGTCAGTGAACTGGAAGCCGCTGCTGCCGCCGAGCCACTGGCCGGCCAGCTGGGCATCGCCCACACTCGCTGGGCCACCCACGGTGCGCCGACCGAGGGCAACGCCCACCCCCACTTCTCGGGCAATGAAGTGGCCGTGGTGCACAACGGCATCATCGAGAACCACGAAGAACTGCGCGAAGAGCTGAAGGGCCTTGGCTATGTCTTCACTTCGCAGACCGATACCGAAGTCATCGTCCACCTGATCCACCACACCCTGAAGAGCATTCCGGACCTGACCGATGCCCTGAAGGCTGCGGTGAAGCGCCTGCATGGTGCTTACGGCCTGGCGCTGATCAGTGCCAAGCAGCCTGACCGCCTGGTAGCTGCACGCAGTGGCAGCCCGCTGGTCATCGGCCTGGGCCTGGGCGAGAACTTCCTGGCGTCCGACCAGCTGGCCCTGCGCCAGGTCACCGACCGCTTCATGTACCTGGAAGAAGGCGACATTGCCGAAATCCGCCGTGACCAGGTCTCCATCTGGGACCAGGATGGCCACAAGGTCCAGCGCGAAACCGTGCAGTACCACGAAGGTGCCGAAGCTGCCGACAAAGGCACCTACCGCCACTTCATGCTCAAGGAAATCCACGAGCAGCCAAGCGTGGTGCAGCGCACCCTGGAAGGTCGCCTGGGCAAGGACAACGTGATGGTCCAGGCCTTCGGCCCGCAGGCTGCCGAACTGTTCGCCAAGGTGCGTAACGTACAGATCGTTGCCTGCGGTACCAGCTACCACGCCGGCATGGTCGCCCGTTACTGGCTGGAAAGCCTGGCCGGCATCCCGTGCCAGGTCGAAGTGGCCAGCGAGTTCCGTTACCGCAAGGTGGTAGTGCAGCCGGACACCCTGTTCGTCTCCATCTCGCAGTCTGGCGAAACCGCCGACACCCTGGCCGCCCTGCGCAACGCCAAGGAGCTGGGCTTCCTCGGCAGCCTGGCGATCTGCAACGTCGGTATCAGCTCGCTGGTGCGTGAGTCGGACCTGACCCTGCTGACCCTGGCCGGCCCGGAAATCGGCGTGGCCTCGACCAAAGCCTTCACCACCCAACTGGTTTCGCTGATGCTGCTGACCCTGGCTCTGGGCCAGGTGCGCGGAACCCTGGAAGCCGGCGTCGAAGCCGAGCTGGTTGAAGAGCTGCGCCGCCTGCCGGCCCGCCTGGGCGAAGCCCTGGCCATGGACGCCACCGTCGAGAAGATCGCCGAACTGTTCGCCGACAAGCACCACACCCTGTTCCTCGGCCGTGGTGCGCAGTACCCGGTGGCGATGGAAGGTGCGCTCAAGCTCAAGGAAATCTCCTACATCCACGCCGAAGCCTACCCGGCAGGCGAGCTGAAGCACGGCCCGCTGGCGCTGGTGGACAGCGACATGCCGGTGGTTACCGTTGCGCCGAACAACGAACTGCTGGAGAAGCTGAAGTCCAACCTGCAGGAAGTACGCGCCCGTGGTGGCGAGCTGGTAGTGTTTGCCGATGAGCAGGCCGGCATGACCAATGGCGAAGGTACCCACGTGATCAAGGTGCCGCACATCGCCGACGCCCTGGCGCCGATCCTGTACACCATCCCGCTGCAGCTGCTGTCTTACTACGTCGCCGTGCTCAAGGGCACCGACGTGGACCAGCCGCGTAACCTGGCCAAGTCGGTTACGGTCGAGTAAGCCAGAAGCCAGGGGCGCTTTGCGCCCCATCGCGACACAAGGCCGCTCCTACAGGAGAACGCAATTTCCTGTAGGAGCGGCCTTGTGTCGCGATGGGCTGCAAAGCAGCCCCCGGCTATCTCACATCAAATCTGCATCGCCATCCCGTCCACATTCATCGCTGCCTGGCGCAAGGCCTCGGAGCGGGTCGGGTGGGGGTGGCAGGTGAGGGCGATGTCTTCCGCCGAGGCCGAGAACTCCATGGCCACGCAGAACTCACCGATCATCTCGCTGACACTTGGGCCTACCAGGTGCACACCCAGCACTTCGTCGGTCTCGGCATCGGCGATGACCTTGGCGAAGCCTTCGGTCTCGTGGTTGATCTTGGCCCGGCTGTTGGCCGTGAACGGGAACTTGCCGACTTTATAGGCACGCCCTTCGGCCTTGAGCTGCTCTTCGGTCTTGCCCACGGTGGCCAGCTCCGGGCGGGTGTAGATCACGCCAGGGATAAGGTTGTAGTTGACCTCGTGGGGCTTGCCGGCGATGCGTTCGATGCAGGCCACCGCTTCGTCTTCGGCTTTGTGCGCCAGCATCGGGCCGGAGGTGACGTCGCCAATCACCCAGATACCCGGCACGGAAGTGCGGTGGTGGTCGTTGCCGAGCATGCCGCGCTTGTCGGTTTCCAGGCCCACGCTTTCCAGGTTCAGCCCTTTGGTATAGGGGCGGCGGCCAATGGCGACCAGTACGTAGTCGGCCTGCAGCGTTTCTGCGGTGCCACCGGCGGCCGGCTCCAGGGTCAGGCTCACGCCTTCGGCGCTGGCGCTGGCCTGGGTCACCTTGCTGCCCAGCTTGAACACCATGCCTTGCTTGGCCAGGGCCTTCTGCAGGGTCTTGGCGGTTTCTTCGTCGGTGCCCGAGCAGATGCGGTCGAGGTATTCGATGACCGTGACCTGGCTGCCCAGGCGGCGCCATACCGAACCCAGCTCAAGGCCGATCACGCCGGCGCCGATGACGACCAGGTGCTTGGGCACCTGTGGCAGCGACAGCGCGCCGGTCGAGTCGATGATGCGCTGGTTGTCGATGGTCACGCCTGGCAGGGGCGTAGGTTCGGAGCCGGTGGCAATGACAATGTCCTTGGCCTGCAGTGCGGTTTCGCTACCGTCCTCAGCCTTGACCACGACCTTGCCGACGCCGTCCAGGCGGCCCCAGCCCTTGATCCAGTCGACCTTGTTCTTGCGGAACAGGTACTCGATGCCCTTGGTCAGGCCGGTCACGCTCTCGTCCTTCTGTTTCATCATCTGGGCGAGGTTGAGGGTAGGTTTGACTTCGATACCGAGGTGGGCGAACTCGTCACCACTGGCGGCTTCGTACAGCTCGGAAGCATGCAGCAATGCCTTGGAGGGCATGCAGCCCACGTTCAGGCAGGTGCCGCCCAAGGTCTGGCGGCCTTCCACGCAGGCTACGCTCAGGCCCAGTTGGCCGGCGCGGATGGCTGCGTTGTAGCCGCCAGGGCCACCGCCGATGATCACCACGTCATAGGATTTCATGGGTTCAACTCCAGGATGAAGAAGCGCAAGAGGGGCACAAGGTTAAGCTGAGATGCAAAAATTGTATACAATCTGCTGCGTGGATAAGATCAGTTGGTTCTAGACCATGGTCTCGTTTAGAGGAAACATCCCACGAATGAACTACTCTGATCCGGCGACGTTCGAAATATCAGGCGTCGTGGCCAAATACGGACAGGAGGGTCGTTCATGCTTGCGCAACTTCCACCGGCACTGCAGAGCCTGCATCTGCCGCTGCGGCTGAAACTGTGGGACGGTAACCAGTTCGATCTGGGGCCTAGCCCGCAGGTCACTATCCTGGTCAAGGAGCCACAGCTGATCAGCCAGTTGAGCCACCCGAGCATGGACCAGCTGGGCACAGCTTTCGTCGAAGGCAAGCTGGAGCTGGAGGGCGATATTGGTGAGGCCATCCGCGTATGCGATGAGCTGAGCGAAGCGCTACTGACCGATGAGGACGACGCCCCACCGGAGCGCCGGGCCCATGACAAGAGCACCGACGCCGAAGCCATTTCCTACCATTACGATGTTTCCAACGCGTTCTACCAGCTATGGCTGGATCAGGACATGGCCTACTCGTGCGCCTACTTCCGCGAGCCGGACAACACCCTGGATCAGGCACAGCAGGACAAATTCGATCATCTATGCCGCAAGCTGCGCCTGGACGCAGGTGAGTACCTGCTCGACGTCGGCTGCGGCTGGGGCGGGCTGGCGCGTTTCGCTGCTCGCGAATATGGCGCCAAGGTGTTTGGTATCACCTTGAGCAAGGAGCAACTCAAGCTCGGTCGCGAGCGGGTGAAGGCAGAGGGGTTGGCCGACAAGGTCGACCTGCAGATTCTCGACTATCGCGACCTGCCTCAGGATGGCCGCTTCGACAAGGTTGTCAGCGTTGGCATGTTCGAGCATGTCGGGCATGCCAACCTGGCGCTGTATAGCCAGAAGCTGTTCGGTGCCGTGAGGGAAGGGGGGCTGGTGATGAATCACGGTATCACCGCCAAGCATGTCGATGGCCGCCCGGTCGGGCGTGGCGCTGGCGAGTTCATCGATCGCTACGTCTTCCCCCATGGCGAGCTGCCGCACCTGTCGATGATCAGTGCCAGCATCTGTGAAGCGGGACTGGAGGTGGTAGACGTGGAAAGCCTGCGTTTGCACTACGCCAAGACCTTGCACCACTGGAGCGAGAACCTGGAGAATCAGCTGCACAAGGCGGCGGCGCTGGTGCCCGAGAAGACTTTGCGCATCTGGCGCCTGTACCTGGCCGGGTGTGCCTATGCCTTCCAGAAAGGCTGGATCAACCTGCATCAGATCCTGGCCGTGAAGCCGTACGCCGATGGGCACCATGACCTGCCTTGGACGCGTGAAGACCTGTATCGCTGAATTGCTCCAAAGCATGCAAGCGCGCCACCATACCCTGTGGGAGCGGGTTTACCCGCGAATGCGTCGGTACAGCCACTGACGTCTTCGCGGGTAAACCCGCTCCCACAAGGTCCGCGATAACCAGAGAGGGGCGTACTCGCATCAGAGAATCGGCGAAATCAGCCGCGCAATCCGCATCCCCAGTTGCTGCAGGCGGTGGGTATCGCGGCTGTCCTCCGCAGTAATTTCCCGTGCCTGTTCAAAGTCATTGTTCAGCATGTTCTCGACCTGGTCAGCGAAGCCGCGGTCGACCGTGAGCAGGGTAATTTCGAAGTTCAGGCGGAAGGAGCGGTTGTCCAGGTTGGCACTGCCAATCGCGCTGACATCGTCATCCACCAGCACCACCTTCTGATGCAGGAAGCCCGGTTGGTAGCGGAACATGCGCACACCCGCACGTACCGCTTCGAAGGCGAAAAGGCTGGAGGCGGCATAGACGATGCGATGGTCTGGGCGTGACGGAATCAGCACTCGCACATCGACCCCACGCAGTACCGCCAAACGCAATGCGGCGAACACCGCCTCGTCGGGGATGAAGTACGGGCTGGTGATCCACACGCGCCGGGTGGCTGAATGGATCGCCTCAAGGAAGAACAGCGAGCAGGTTTCCTGTGGGTCGGCCGGGCCGCTGGCCAAGGCTTGGCACAGCACGCCGTTGTCTGGGTAGGCATCCGGCAGAATCAGCGGTGGTAGCTGGCGCGTGGCCCAGTACCAGTCTTCGGCGAACGATTCCTGCAGGCAGGCCAGCACTGGCCCGCTGATCTGCACATGGGTGTCGCGCCAGGGTGAGAGCTGCGGATGGCCACCGAGGTACTCATCGCCCACGTTGTGCCCGCCGATGAAACCGAGCAAGCCATCCACCACCACGATCTTGCGGTGGTTACGGAAGTTCACCTGGAAGCGGTTGAACCAGCCACGACGGGTTGCGAAGGCATGAATCTGTACACCACCGTCGCGCAGCAACTGGCTGTAGCTTGCCGGCAAGGCATGGCTACCGACACGGTCATACAGCACGAACACCCGCACCCCCTCGGCGGCCTTGCGCAGCAGCAGTTGCTGCAGCGCTTTGCCAAGGTTGTCGTCATGGATGATGAAGAACTGCACCAACACCACGTCGCAGGCTTTTTCGATGGCGGCGAATATTGCATCGAATGTTGCCTTGCCATCGATCAGCAGCTTCACCTCGTTATTGGCAAGGCAGGGCATGCGCCCGAGTTTGGGCATGGCGCGCAAGGCCGCATAGCTTTCCGACTCGCGGGCGGTAAGGGCTTCTTCTACCCAAGGCCGCCAGTTGAGGTTGGCCATGGCCACATGCATTTCCTGGTTGGCCTGGCGCCGGGCCTTGATGTAGGCATAGAACGAGCGCGCACCGAAGATCAGGTAAGGGATCAGAGTGAGGTAGGGGATAAAGAACAACGGCATGGCCCAGGCGATTGCGCCTTGGGCAGTGCGCACGGTGAACAGTGCGTGCAGTGCGGCGACGATACCCAGCAGGTGAACCAGGCCGAGTAGGTAACCGAAGAAGTAGGGGCTGTGGTAGTCCATATGCATCCTGCTTGCCGAGTACACTTGAGTAACAGAACACGTTCCCGGTCCGCCTTGCAACCTGCAGGTGGATTTGGCGTCTAAGGCTCAGCCCGGCCCGCTTGGCCGGCTTTTTCCAGGAGCGTTCGTCCATGAAGATTCGTCTGCCACTGTTGGCGTTGGCCCTAGGTGTGAGCAGCCCGCTGGTGCATGCTCAGATGCTACAGCCAGGTTTGTGGGAGCTGACCACCAGCAACATGCAGGTCGATGGCAAGCCGTTACCCGACATGGAGTTCATGCTCGGCCAGTTGAAGAACCTGCCGCCAGAGCAGCGCGCGATGATGGAAGGGGTGCTGGCCAAGCAGGGAGTGACTGTTGGGGGTAAGGGGGTACGCTCGTGCCTGACGCCAGAACAAGTGGCAACCAACGATATCCCGCTGCAGGACCCGAAGTCAGGGTGTACCCAGAAGATCACCGACCGCACCGGCAATGTGTGGAAGTTCCAGTTCAGCTGCCCCAAAGCGCAGGGCAGCGGCCAGGCCACTTTCCTCAGTGACCGGGAATTCACCACCCAGGTCAATGGAACCTTCAACGCCTCGGGTGTACAGCAGCAAGGCAGCATGAACACCCGTGCCGTGTGGTTGGGCAATGACTGCGGCTCGGTCAAGCCGCGCAGCTGACATCCCATTGCCACTGGCTGGTCGCGACAGCATCGTGGGCATGCAGGCTTTCTGCATGTTCCACGCGCAGCTTGAAGGCCGTGCTCCATTCCATTTGCCGTAGCGCCTTGTGCAGGCGTCGTGCGGCGTCCTCGCAGAACATCAGGTTCTGGCCGTTGGCCAAGGCAAAGGCTTGTTCGTCTGCGCGCTTCACTGCGGTCTGCACCGCTGTCCCCAGGCTTGCTTCTATGCGGTCGATCAACTCGGTGATTGGCAGAACCTGCTGATTGCTGCGCAGTCTTACCTGGATTTGCGCGCTACTACGTTGGCTATGGGGCGTCGCTACGATGCCTTCGGCGCTGCCAAGCCACTGCAACACTGCGGATTTGTCGACCTGCTCGGCGCTGAAATGCGTCTGGAACTGCTGCTGAATCAGCTGCCGTGCAAGTGCAGCCGAGCATGGGCAGGTCGAGGAGTAAGGGACGGAAACGGATAGTTCCACGTGGAACATTTCATTTTCGATCCTTGCATCGACTGTGACGGCATAGCTTTTCCAACCCTCCAGCGGGCTGATCAATGCAGGCCTTTTCAGCAGATGCTCGAAGCGCAGACGCAGATAGGCGGCGGAAGAAAGGCCTTCGTGGCTGCTGAGGAAGTCACCCAGCAGCTGGCGGATGGTGAGCGGCGTCAGAGGCTGATGCTCCAACGACTCCAGGGCGAGATAAAGCCGCGACATATGGATACCGCGTGAGCTGCCGTCTACCAGGCTAACGCCGGCATCGACAGTGGCAGCTACTGTGCGCCCTTCGAACTGCACAGGTTGGGCGATCCCGCACATACCCACCCAGTTCAAAGGCAGGGCGTAGTCATGGGTTTGTGCGGCAATGTCGGGGAGCTTGAGCTGAGTCATCTGGTATTCCAAACAAAAGGGAGATCAGCGGCCACCACCGATCAAGCTGCAATGCCGGGAGGGGCACCCTGGCACGTGGCGGGTTCATTTGTAGTCCCGGTGGGCATTCGTTCGTCACGAACGGCTTGGCGAAATTGTATTGTTACTTGATAACATTGCGCAATGCATCGTTTCGAATGCGCTCGCCTGAAGAGGTTTCGCCATGTCCAACCGTCTCCCTGTCACCGTGCTGTCCGGCTTCCTTGGCGCCGGCAAGAGCACCTTGCTCAACCATGTGCTGCGTAACCGCGACAACCTGCGGGTTGCGGTCATCGTCAATGACATGAGCGAAATCAACATCGATGCCAGCGAGGTGCAGCGCAACGTAAGCCTCAACCGTGCCGAGGAGAAGCTGGTGGAGATGAGCAATGGCTGCATCTGCTGCACGCTGCGTGAAGACCTGCTCGAGGAAGTGGCGCGGCTGGCCGAAGAGGGGCGTTTCGATTATTTGCTGATCGAGTCCACGGGGATCTCGGAGCCACTGCCGGTGGCCGAGACCTTCACCTTCCGCGACGAACAGGGCCGCAGCCTGTCCGACATGGCGCGCCTGGACACCATGGTCACTGTGGTCGATGGCCTGAACTTCCTGCGTGATTACCAGGCAGCAGACAGCCTGGCCAGCCGTGGCGAAACCCTGGGTGAGGAGGACGAGCGCTCGATCAGTGACTTGCTGATCGAGCAGGTCGAGTTCGCCGATGTACTGTTGCTGAGCAAGATCGACCTGATCAGCCAGCACGAGCGCGAAGAGCTCATGGCCATTCTGCGCAGCCTCAATGCCCGGGCGCAGATCGTGCCCATGGTCATGGGCCAGGTACCGCTGGAACGCATCCTCGACACCGGCCTGTTCGACTTCGACCAGGCCGCCCAGGCACCGGGCTGGCTGCAAGAGTTACGCGGCGAGCATGTGCCGGAAACCGAAGAGTACGGCATTGCCGCCACCACCTGGCAGGCCCGGCGCCCCCTTCATCCACAGCGCTTTTTCGATTTTATCCACACGCCCTGGAGCAATGGCCGACTGCTGCGTTCGAAAGGCTTTTTCTGGCTGGCCAGCAAATACCAGGAGGCCGGCAGCTGGTCGCAGGCAGGTGGCATGATGCGCCATGGTCTGGCGGGCCGCTGGTGGCGTTTCGTGCCGCGCGAGCAGTGGCCACAGGATGTGGATAACACCACCGCGATCTTGAAGAACTGGGTTGCCGAGAGCGGTGACTGCCGCCAGGAACTGGTGTTCATCGGGCAGAATATCGACTTCGAAAAATTATCCACAGCACTCGATGCATGCCTTTTGACCGATCAGGAAATGGAATTGGGGCACATGGGCTGGTTGCGCCTGCCCGATCCGTTCGGTCCATGGCATGAGGAGGCGGCAGCATGAACCCTGCACGCAAGCCTGTGGATATTTTTCAGGTATTTGGCGAGACACCGCAGGTGCTGACCGATGTGCTGCAGGATGGCGTGAACCTGGCGGTATGGCGCCGACGCTTGCCGCCACAACTGGAGGACTTTGCCGCCCTGGTAGTCAGCCTCGGCCAGCCCTTGGCAGACCAGCGCGTTATCGATGTGGACGAGCAGCACATGCCGGTATTCACCGAACTCTTGCGCGAAGCGGCCGACTTGCACGGCTATGAGGCATTCGTGGCGGATGTGGCTTGGCTGGTGGCGGCCTATACCTGCCTGGTGGGTGCGCAGCGGGTAGGTTTGCGCCTGCGGGTACTGACAGGCCCGATGTGCCCGCGCTTCCATGTGGATAACGTTCCGCTGCGTCTGCTCACTACCTACGCAGGCCCAGGTAGCGAGTGGTTGAAAGAGGACGCGAGCCCTCGTGGCAACTTACACACAGCAATACTGCCTGTGGATAACGTTCAGCACCTGCAAGCTGGCGACGTGGCTGTGCTCAAAGGTGAAAAGTGGCAGGGCAACGAAGGCGCGGGTCTGGTGCACCGCTCGCCCTCGGGGCAGCTGGGGCGCCTGCTGCTCAGCCTTGACTGGCTGGCCTGACAGCGCATAGTGAGGCATCCCCATCGCCCGAAGCCGCCCCATGCTGCAGAACATTCCCACCCACGTGATTGCCGGCCCGCTGGGGGCCGGCAAGACCACCCTGATCCGTCACCTGCTGGCCCAGCGCCCCGCCAATGAGCGCTGGGCGGTATTGATCAACGAATTCGGCCTGGTAGGCCTGGATGCGGCCTTGCTCAGCCGTGACGAAGACGGCATCGCCATCGGCGAGGTCGCAGGTGGCTGCCTGTGCTGCGTCAATGGCATGCCGTTTCAGGTGGGCCTGGGCCGACTGCTGCGCAAATCCCGCCCTGACCGGCTGTTCATCGAGCCGTCCGGGCTGGGTCATCCCTTGCAGTTGCTTGCTCAGTTGCAAAAAGCCCCTTGGGCTGGAGTGCTGACAATACAGCCCCTTCTGATGGTCGTGGACGCGCAGTCGATGGTCCGGAACGAGCAGCTTCCGGAGGCTCAACAGCAGGCGTTCGATGCTGCTGAAAGCGTTGTCTTGAACAAATCAGAGGCTGTGGATGAAAGTACTAAGTTGTTGATAACTGATAGATTTCATCAAAAGAAAATCTTTTGGACCGTCCAAGGTAGGCTGCCCTTGTCGGACCTTCCGGCTGTAACTAATGGCATTGTCGACAGCTCGGTTGTGGATAACAGGATTGTCGACAATCTTGTAAATCCACCGACAGCGCTATGGGCAGACCCCGGGCAGCCGATCTGTCTTGCACAGCAGGGAGAGGGAGGTTGGAGCATCGGCTGGCGCTGGCACCCTGGCCAGCAGTTTTATCCACAGCGGCTGCAGGCGTTCTTGCGGGCTTGGCCGTGGCGGCGCGCGAAGGGGGTTATCCACAGCGTGGAGGGCTGGCAATCATTCAATGGCCTGAATGGGGACATGCCTGCCTGGCAGCCAAGCGACTGGCGCAGGGATACGCGTATCGAGCTGATTTTCGACCAGCCGCAATCGCAATCCGCGCTGCAGGCCGGGTTGAGCGAATGTCGTGTCGGTTGATCAGTTGCGCCAGCGGTTGTGCTCCTGGCGCCACTGCTGCATCTCGATGACATTGTCGGTGCGCGGTGGGGTCTTGATCTCGAAGGGGTAGGGCGCCAGTTCAATCTGCACGCTGTGGGCGCCGAACTGGGTCACGGTACCGGGGTGGCGCTGCTCGCCCGTGACGGTGAACTCGAAGGCGTAGACGCGCGCCAGGCGCTTGCGGCCGTTGGCGTCACGGACAAAGGCGATACGCTTGAGTGCGACCGCGTCGTCGAGCAGTTCGAGGTCGAGCTTGGCGCAATGCTGTTTGACCCGTTCCAGGGCTTTCTCGCGCAACCCGTGGTTGTGCCACAACCAGGCGCCTGCCGTGGCGACCAGCATCAGGACGAAGAGGTTTTCCAGGGTCAACATTTGCGTATGCTCCAAACAGGTCGATCCAGCTTAACTGCGTCCCTGGCCTGTCGTACAGGTGGCAATCGAGTTCATACTGCGTTGCGCACAATCCCTGAAACAGCTTTGGAAACCTCCTGCATGAAACGTACCCCGCACCTGCTCGCCATCCAGTCCCACGTGGTGTTCGGCCACGCCGGCAACAGCGCCGCGGTGTTTCCCATGCAGCGTATCGGGGTCAATGTGTGGCCGCTCAATACCGTGCAGTTCTCCAATCACACACAGTATGGCCAGTGGGCGGGTGAAGTGCTTGCCCCCGCGCAAATTCCTGCGTTGGTGGAAGGCATTTCCAACATCGGCGAACTGGGCCATTGCGACGCGGTGCTGTCCGGTTATCTGGGCAGCGCCGAACAAGGTCGGGCGATTCTGGCCGGCGTCGAGCGGATCAAGGCAGTCAACTCAAAGGCTTTGTACCTTTGCGACCCGGTCATGGGGCACCCTGAGAAGGGCTGCATCGTGCCAGCGGAAGTCAGCGAGTTCCTGCTCGACGAGGCGGCTGCCAGGGCTGACATCCTGTGCCCCAACCAGCTGGAACTGGACAGCTTCTGTGGCCGCCGAGCGCAGTCGCTGGAGGACTGCGTGAACATGGCGCGCAGCCTGTTGCAGCGCGGGCCGCAGGTGGTGCTGGTCAAGCACCTGGCCTACCCCGGGCGCGCCGAGGACCAGTTCGAGATGCTGCTGGTGACCGCCGAGCAAAGCTGGCACCTGCGCCGCCCGCTGCTGGCGTTCCCGCGGCAGCCGGTAGGGGTGGGTGACCTGACTTCAGGCCTGTTCCTGGCCCGCGTGCTGCTCGGCGACAGCTGGGTGCAGGCGTTCGAATTCACCGCTGCGGCCGTACACGAAGTGCTGCTCGAAACCCAGGCCTGCTCCAGCTATGAACTGCAGCTGGTGCGGGCCCAGGACCGCATTGCGCACCCGAGGGTGCGCTTCGAGGCACAGCTGCTGGCGCTTTAAATCGCGTCGGTTTTCAGGTCCTGGTAGCGCTTTTCCAGCTCCTGACGGATCTGTCGGCGCTGCTGGCCCTGCAGGAAGCGGCGCTTTTCTTCACTGCTTTGCGGCTGGCGCGGCGGCACCTGCACCGGGCGACGGTTGTCGTCGACCGCGACCATGGTGAAGAAGCAGCTGTTGGAATGGCGCACCGAGCGCTCGCGGATGTTCTCGGTCACCACCTTGATGCCCACCTCCATCGAGGTGTTGCCGGTGTAATTGACCGACGCCAGGAAGGTCACAAGTTCACCCACGTGCACCGGCTCACGGAAGATCACCTGGTCAACCGACAGGGTGACTACATAGCTGCCGGCATAGCGGCTGGCGCACGCATAGGCCACTTCGTCGAGGTACTTGAGCAGGGTGCCGCCATGTACGTTGCCAGAAAAGTTGGCCATGTCCGGGGTCATCAGGACGGTCATGCTCAGCTGGGCGTTTCCAGGTTCCATAGTGTGCTCACGGTGAGGTTGCGCTGAATCGGGCGAATGGGGGGCATTATCTGCAGACACTTCTGTTCCCCTCTTTTGAATTTGCCTTCCTGGTACGGGACGTTGGCTGACGCTCCATCGTCACGCCGATCATGCCATCAGCGGCGCTTTTCCAGCCGATCTGTTTCTGCATATTGCACCGCCTTTTTGCGGCGGGGTGCGATGTTAACCTGACTACACCCATGCAACATGGGCTTTTCCTGCATTCAAAACAGTATGTACTTGCTGCTCGCTCAGGGTTGCCTTGGCAGAGGAGCGGTCTGCCCAGGCATCCAGCAACGGACGAGAAAAGGAGTATCACGCCATGCATGCCATCAGCTTCATCCAGGACCTGGCAGTCATCATGCTGGTTGCTGGCGTGGTCACCATTCTCTTTCACCGCCTCAAGCAGCCTGTGGTGCTGGGCTACATCGTCGCCGGCTTCATCATCGGCCCGCACACCCCACCGTTCGGCCTGATCCACGACGAAGACACCATCAAGACCCTCGCCGAGCTGGGGGTGATCTTCCTGATGTTCTGCCTGGGGCTCGAATTCAGCCTGCGCAAGCTGTTCAAGGTAGGCGCCACGGCGTTCATCGCGGCGTTCCTGGAAATCGTGCTGATGATCTGGATCGGCTTCGAGATCGGCCGCTGGTTCGGCTGGAACACCATGGATTCGCTGTTCCTCGGCGCCATCCTGGCGATTTCCTCGACCACCATCATCGTCAAGGCGCTCAACGACCTGAAGATGAAGAACGAGCGTTTCGCCCAGCTGATATTCGGCGTGCTGATCGTCGAGGACATCCTCGGTATCGGCATCATCGCCCTGCTGTCGGGCATTGCCGTCAGCGGCACGGTCAGCTCGGGCGAGGTGTTCTCCACTGTCGGCAAGCTGTCGCTGTTCATGATCGTTGCGCTGGTCATCGGCATCCTGCTGGTGCCGCGCCTGCTGGCCTACGTGGCCAAGTTCGAAAGCAACGAGATGCTGCTGATAACCGTATTGGGCCTGTGCTTCGGCTTCTGCCTGCTGGTGGTGAAGCTCGAGTACAGCATGGTGCTTGGCGCCTTCCTGATTGGCGCGATCATGGCCGAATCGCGCCAGTTGCTGAAGATCGAGAGCCTGATCGAACCGGTACGGGACCTGTTCAGCGCCATCTTCTTCGTCGCCATCGGCCTGATGATCGACCCCCAGGTGCTGATCGACTACGCCTGGCCGATCGTGGTCATTACCCTGGCGGTGGTGTTGGGCAAGATGTTGTCGTGTGGCATGGGCGCGTTCATTGCCGGAAATGACGGGCGCACATCGCTGCGGGTGGGCATGGGGCTTTCGCAGATTGGCGAGTTTTCCTTCATCATCGCCGCGCTGGGCATGACCCTGCAGGTGACCAGCGACTTCCTCTACCCGGTGGCTGTGGCGGTATCGGCAATCACCACGCTGCTGACACCCTACCTGATCCGTGCCGCCGACCCGCTGTCGCTCAAGCTGGGCAAGGTGGTGCCCAGCCGCCTGGCGCGGGTGCTGTCGTTGTATGGCGAATGGTTGCGCAGCATCCAGCCGCAGGGCGAGGGCGCCATGCTCGCGGCGATGATCCGGCGCATCCTGTTGCAGGTTGGGGTGAACCTGGCGCTGGTGATCGCCATCTTCTTCAGTGGTGGCTATTTCGCCGGGCGGATCGGCAACTGGCTCAGCGAGTGGGTCAGCGATGCCAGCCAACAGAAAGCGCTGATCTGGGGCGCAGCGCTATTGCTGTCGCTGCCATTCCTGATTGCCGCCTATCGAAAGCTCAAGGCGCTGTCGATGCTACTGGCAGAGATGGGCGTCAAGCCGGAAACGGCCGGGCGGCATACCCAGCGCGTGCGCCGTGTGATTGCCGAGGTGATCCCCCTGTTGTCGCTGCTGGTGATTTTCCTGCTGCTGTCGGCGCTGTCGGCGAGCATTCTGCCCACCAGCGAGCTGCTGCTGGTGATTGCCGTGGTGGCTGCGGTGGTGGTGGCCTTGCTGTGGCGCTGGTTTATCCGCGTGCATACGCGCATGCAGATTGCCTTGCTGGAGACGCTGGAGAACAGCCGCGAGAATACGCACTGAAGGGGGCAATGCTCCCTGCGCAAGATTTCACCGTCGTCCGAGGGGATGGAGCGGTAGCGATGTCGCCAGGCGCAGAAAGCCTGGCGATTTTAACTACATTGATGGCACGGGGCCATATTTTTTCCTATTCCTGTGCCGGCCTCTTCGCGGGTAGACCCGCGAAGAGGCCGGCACAGGCAGCATCAAATCAGAGGTTGGAATCAGCTCTCCAGCCAGACATCCCGTGCCCAGTGCCACACCGATTCCCAGCTGTCTTCACCGACGATTTCCTCTTCGGCATCCCACAGCACCACGGTGCCATCCTCTTCGACGCAGTAGTAGTTGTCGCCGTCCTGGCACAGTGGAATCAGGTCACGTGGCACGCCGGCATCCCAGGCGTTGGCGGCGACTTCTGGCAGGTAGGTATGCGACTGTGGGTCGGTAACGGTCACCGGCTCCAGTGAGCCATACACCACGTCACTGACGGTCAGCAGGAACTCTTTGAACACGAACGGAATGTTGATGAACAGCTCTTCTTCGATCTCGACCAGTTGGTCCTCGTCGGGAAGCTCAAGGGGCACCGGCACTGGCTCGTTGGCTTCACGGAGTTGTTCGATCACTTCTTCCACGGTTCACTTCCTCTGACCTAGATGACAACGCTGCGCGTTATACCCTAGTAGGCCACTCTGGCAAAAGCAAAAACCCCGGGACAGGCCCGGGGTTTTTTGTGCAGCACGCAGCGGTTAGCCGTTTTGACGGATACCGGCCACCAGCCACGGCTGGTTTTCGCCCTGGGCGCGGACCATGTGCCAGCTTTCGCTGAACACTTCGCCCTGGTCGAAGCGCGAGTTCTTCGACACGCCACGGAAGGTCAGGGTGGCGTCGGTACGGTCGGCGCGGTCGTCGACACCGTCCAGCTGTACCTCGAGGTTGTCGATGTAGGTGGACTGGAAGCCATCACCCAGTTCGGCGCGCTCGCGCTTGAGGAACTCGAGCATCTGCGGGGTGACGAACTCGGCGATCTTGTCCATCTCGTTGGCGTCCCAGTGCTGCTGCAGCGCCTGGAAGTGGTTACGGGCAGCAGCCAGGAAGTTCTGCTCGTTGAACCAGGCCGGGGCGTTGATCACCGGGGCGGCTGCGGCAGCAGGTGCGGCCGAACCACCGAAGATCGACGGCTGGGCAGGCTGCGCGTGAGTTTCACGCTGCATCGGCGCATGGCCCGGCATGGCCATTTGCGGCTGCTGCTGACGACGGCGCGCGGCGATGAAGCGGAACACCAGGAAGGCGATGAGCGCCACGATCAGGAAGTCCATGATCTGGAAGCCTTCGAAACCGTCGCCCATGAACATGGAGGCCAGCAGGCCACCGGCGGCGAGGCCGGCCAGAGGGCCCAACCAGCGCGAAGCACCGCTGGTGGCCGGGGCGGCACGGCCAGGTGCGGTCGGCGCGGCGGCAGGCGTGGTTGGCGTGGCCTGGCGGGTCTGGTGAATAGGCGCGGAGCCCGAGCTCTTGCCGCCGCCAAAACGCTTGGCGTTGGCGTCCAGGCTCAGCGTCAGGCCGACGCAGAGCGCCAGAGCGATGCTAAGAAAACGTTGCATAAGTGGGATATCCCCTGTTGTGGATTGCACGCGCGTCATGGTGCACAGGTTCCCGGGCACATGACCAGCGACATAATGTTTCGAGCTTTTGCCTGAATGTTACAAACCCGGCACGACCTGCCCTCGGAATGCTGGCGCATTACCTGTGGGAGCGGCCTTGTGTCGCGATAGGGCTGCGAAGCAGCCCCAAGATATCAGCGTCAAAGCCACAATCGTGGGGCCGCTTTGCGGCCCTTTCGCGACACAAGGCCGCTCCCACAAAGGCCGATCCACAAGGGACCTCGCAGGCTTTTAGATGGCCTCGAGCTTGGCATACCCCAGCATCAGCCACTTGCTGCCTTCGGCAAAATTCACCTGCACCCGCGCCTGGGCGCCGGAGCCTTCGAAGTTGAGGATCACACCCTCGCCAAACACCGCATGCTGAACACGCTGGCCCAGGTTGAACGCGGTCTGCGGAATGCTGGCATTGGCGAACAGGTTGCTGTTCGTGGCCGTCTTGGCCCCGCCGAACGGGCGGCTGACGCTGTTGGACAGGCGCACTTCCTGAACCAGGCCTGCCGGAATTTCGCGTACGAAACGTGACACCTTGTTGTAGGTCTCGCTGCCATACAGGCGACGCGTTTCGGCGTAGGTCATGACCAGCTGGCGCATGGCGCGGGTGATGCCCACGTAAGCCAGGCGGCGTTCCTCTTCCAGGCGGCCAGGCTCTTCCAGGCTCATCTTGTGCGGGAACAGGCCTTCTTCCATGCCCACCAGGAACACATACGGGAACTCCAGGCCCTTGGCGCTGTGCAAGGTCATCAGCTGGACGCTGTCTTCATGCTCGTCGGCCTGGGCATCGCCTGCCTCGAGCGAAGCGTGGCCGAGGAACGCCGAGAGTGGCGAGAGGTCGGCGTCTTCTTCGGTGGACTCGAAGTTGCGCGCTGCGCTGACCAGTTCCTCAAGGTTTTCTACCCGTGCCTGGCCCTTCTCACCCTTTTCTTCCTGGTGATAGATGATCAGCCCGGACTGCTCGATGGTTGTCTGGGTCATGGTATGCAGTGGCATGTCCAAGACCTTTGTCGCCAACCCCTCGATCAGCTCGATGAACGCACCCAGGGCACTGGCCGCGCGGCCTTTCAGGGCTTTGGCAGCGAGCAGCTGGCACATGGCCTCCCACATCGACAGCTGGCTGTGGCGGGCGTGCTCGCGGATGGCTTCGACGGTTTTTTCGCCAATGCCACGTGGTGGCACGTTGATCACCCGCTCCAGGGCTGCATCGTTGCCACGGCCTTCGATCAGCCGCAGGTAAGCCATGGCATTCTTGATTTCGGCGCGCTCGAAGAAGCGCTGGCCACCGTAGATGCGGTAGGGGATGCGTTCGCGCAGCAGGGCTTCTTCCAGCACCCGCGACTGGGCGTTGGAGCGGTACAGAATGGCGATTTCGTTGCGCGCATTGCCCTGCTTGACCAGGCTCTCGATGGTTTCCACCACGTAGCGGGCTTCGTCGTGCTCGTTGTAGGCCGCATACAAGGTCAGCGGTTCGCCTTCGCCCATGTCGGTCCACAGCTCCTTGCCCAGGCGCCCGCTGTTGTTGGCGATCAGTGCGTTCGCTGCCTTGAGGATGCCGCCAGTGGAGCGGTAGTTCTGCTCCAGGCGGATCATCTCGGCGTCGGGGAAGTCGGCAGTGTACTGGTGAATGTTCTCGATCTTGGCACCGCGCCAGCCGTAGATCGACTGGTCGTCATCGCCCACCGCCATCAGGCTGTCACCGCCGCGCGCCAGCAGGCGCAGCCAGGCGTACTGCACGGCGTTGGTATCCTGGAACTCGTCCACCAGCACGTGGCGGAAGCGCCGCTGGTAGTGCTCCAGCAGGCCCGGGTGGTCGCGCCACAGGTCCAGGGCGCGCAGCAGCAGCTCGGAGAAGTCGATGACCCCGGCGCGCTCGCAGGCCTGCTCATAGGCGGTATAGACGTCGCGCATGGTCGACAGGAACAGGTCGCCCCCGGCCTGGATATGCTGTGGTCGCAGGCCTTCGTCCTTCTGCCCGTTGATGAACCACTGGGCCTGGCGTGCCGGCCATTTCTGCTCGTCCAGGCCCAGCTCGCGCATCACCCGCTTGATCAGGCGCTGCTGGTCGTCGCTGTCGAGGATCTGGAAGTTCTGCACCAGCCGTGCTTCCTGCCAGTGGGCCCGCAGCAGGCGATGGGCCAGGCCGTGGAAGGTGCCGACCCACATGCCCGCCGGGTTGATGCCCAGCAGTTGCTCGATCCGCTGGCGCATTTCTGCCGCGGCCTTGTTGGTGAAAGTCACCGACAGGATCGAGTGCGGCGATGCCTGCTCCACCTGGATCAGCCAGGCAATGCGGTGCACCAGCACGCGGGTTTTACCGGAACCGGCGCCAGCAAGCACCAGTTGACGCCCGAGCGTGGCCGCTACGGCCTGGCGTTGGGCATCGTTGAGGGAATTCAGCAGGAGGGAGAGGTCGTCTGTGCGCATCGGGCCATTCTAGGGCGCGGCAAGAAATGGGGCAAACCTCTACTGTATAAATATTCACCTGCCGCATGCCCGTTCATCGAGCCGATGGCAGGTGCCAGGCCACCGCTCGGGCGGCCTGGCAGGTAGCTGTTCAGTCAATCGCCTCGATGGTGCGAATTTCGCAGCGCTGCGAACCGCCGGCATGGATGATCTCCACTGTTTTCCAGCCAGTGCCGCCTGCACGTTCGAAAACCACGGTTTTTTCGGTCAGCACCTGCGGGGTGATTGCGCCGCTATCCAGCAGCTGAAGCTCCAGCACTTCCCAGCCACCCCGGTGGCGCAGCTTGGGTTCGACCAGCACCGGTTCGATGGCCGGGGAGGCGACCGTAACAGTGCCGTGAACCCTGAAAACCTGATTGCCGTGAGCGATGTCGTTGATTGCAACGAGGTTGGTGATAGTAGCCATTGTCTGCTCCTGTCTCGGGTTGAAAGTAGCGCCAGCGCGCCGGGGCTACTTTCTGCCCTTTCGCCTGCCGCAGGAGCAGGGCAGTGCTTCAGCTATGCCAGTGCCTGCCGTGCCTGGCCAGCAGGCTGTTGGCTTGCTCCGGCCCGTTACTGCCTGCCGGGTACGGTCGCGGTGCCTGGAAGTGCTCTTCACAGCCCTTGATGATCGGGTCGATCCAGGCCCAGGCCGCTTCCACTTCATCGCGGCGCATGAACAGCGTCGAGTCGCCCTCCAGCACATCCAGCAGCAGGCGCTCGTAGGCGTCCCAGCGGCGGGTCTGGCTGAACACCTGGGCCAGGTTCAGGTCCAGGTCCACAGGTTCCAGGCGCATGCCCTTGCCCGGGCTCTTGGTCATCATGCGCAGGCTGATGCGTTCGTCCGGTTGCAGCTGGATCAGCAGCTGGTTGACCTGGCCGCCATTGAAAAGCTCGTGGGGCACCGGCTTGAACTGGATGACGATCTGCGATGAGCGCCGTGCCATGCGCTTGCCGGTCCGCAGGTAGAAGGGCACGCCCGCCCAGCGCCAATTGTCGATGTGCGCCTCGATGGCGATGAAGGTTTCGGTGTCGCTGTCGTTGTCGACGTCCTTTTCGAAGTAATAGGCCGGCACTTCCTGGCCGCCGATGCGCCCGGCGCCATACTGGCCGCGTACGGTCTTGTCCTGCACGTCCTGGCCAGTGATGGGCTTGAGGGCCCGCAAGATCTTCACCTTCTCGTCACGCACCGCTTCGGCCTCGAACTGCGCGGGGGGCTCCATGGCCACCAGGCATAGTAGCTGTAGCAGGTGGTTCTGCAACATGTCGCGGGTCGCCCCGGCGCGGTCGTAGTAGGCGCCGCGGTTCTCTACACCCAGGGTCTCGCAAACGCTGATCTGCACGTGGTCGACCTGATTGTTGCGCCACACCGGCTCCAGCAGGGCGTTGGCAAAACGCAGGGCCATCAGGTTCTGCACGGTTTCCTTGCCCAAGTAGTGGTCGATGCGAAATACCTGGTTCTCCTCCAGCACTGCGCCAATCGCTTCGTTGATGGCGGTAGCCGATTCCAGCGAGTGGCCGATCGGCTTTTCCAGCACGATGCGCGCTTCGGCGTCGGCCAGGCCGGCGTTATGCAGGTGCTTGGCAATCGGCACGAACAGGTTGGGGGCGGTAGCCAGGTAGAAGATGCGCGTCAAGCCGCCGGGTTCGCCCAGGTAGCGCGCCAGGCGGCCGAAGTCGGCGCTTTGCGAAGCATCCATGGCGAAATAGTCGACCCGCGCGGAAAACCGCTGCCAGACCTCTTCGTCGAAGTCGTTGCGGGCAATTTGTGCCCGGCAATGGCGCTCGGCGAGCTTGAGATAATCGTTACGTGGCAAGTTGCGTCGTGCCAGCGCGATGATGCGCACGGCGCTGTTCAGACGGGCCTCGCGAAACAGGTGGTAGAGCGCCGGAAGCAGTTTGTGCAGGGCCAGATCGCCGGTGCCGCCGAAGACCAGAATGTCGCAAGGAATAGTCAAACCACCACTCTCCACGTTCGTTTAACTGGGCGGGTTGGCGTCCATGTAGTATAACTACAAGATAGCTACAACCCGGCCAGCCGATCATAACCGAGTCCAGCCTGTGAATCTGTTGCAACATATCGCCCAATCGCGCCACCTGCTGCGCAAATCGGAACTCAAAGTAGCCGACCACGTGCTACTCGACCCGGCTGCCGTCATGCACAGCTCCATGGCCGACCTGGCGCACAGCGTGGGTATAAGCGAACCGACCATCGTGCGTTTCTGCCGCGCGATCGGTTGCTCGGGCTTCCAGGACCTGAAGCTGAAGCTGGCGCAGAGCCTGGCTGCGGGGGCCAGTTTCGGCCAGTTCGCCATCCATGAAGACGACTCGGTCGCCGACTACAGCCTGAAGATCTTCGACACCACGCTGCACACCCTGATGGAAGTGCGCGAGCACCTCGACCCGCAGGCGCTGCAGCAGGCGGTGACCGCCATGGCCCAGGCGCAGCGTGTGGAGTTCTATGGCTTTGGCGCCTCCGGTGCGGTGGCGGCCGACGCCCAGCACAAGTTCTTCCGCCTGCTGCTCAGCGCGGCAGCCTATTCCGACCCGCACATGCAGGCGATGTCTGCGGTGACCCTGAAGCCGGGTGATGTGGCGGTATGCATTTCCCAGTCGGGCCGTTCCAAGGACCTGCTGATCACCGCCAACCTGGTCCGTGAGAGCGGCGCCAACCTGATTACCCTGTGCCCCAGCCAGACACCACTGGCGGAGCTGTCGACGGTCAACCTGGCGATCGACGTGCATGAAGACACCGAAATCTACACCCCGCTGACCTCGCGTATCGCCCACCTGGTGGTGATCGACGTGCTGGCCATGGGCGTGGCCATGGCGCGCGGGCCGAGCCTGGTCAACCACCTGAAGAGCGTGAAGCGCAGCTTGCGCAGCCTGCGCTTGTCGCCCAAGTCGATCAAGGCTACCGACGACTGATCTGCATTGCCTGTGCTGGCCCTATCGCCGGCAAGCCGGGCTCCCACACAGTCACCACAGGCCTCGAGTCCTGTGGAGTACCTGTGGGAGCTGGCTTGCCGGCGATAGGGCCAGCACAGGCAGCAAAAATTCACTGTTTTGTCACCATTCCACAGCCAAACCGTAAACCACTCGAGCCAGTCTGAAACTCCCGCATCCTATCTGGGAGACAGGCAATGGCTCGTGACTTCGACGGTACGTACCAACCCAGCGCCAAGGCTCGCAAGCAGCAGGAAAAGGATCAGCGCCGCATGGAATACCGCCGCGCGATCGAGAGCTATTGCGACCAACGTCAACTGCTCCGCGAACTAGTGGACTACCCCGAGCTGCAAGAGCTCACGGTCTGGCAGGCGTCGGCAGCATCTTCCCCGAAAAACGCTCAACCAGTGCGCTGATCAGCGCACGTTCGCTGCGGATGAACGCCAGGAAAGCCAAGGCCACCGGCGACTGCCGTTTGGCCTTGGACTGCACCACGCACCAACTGCGGTACAGGGGTAGTTCCTCCACGGGCAGCTCCCTCAGCACACCGGTGGCCAGCTCCAGGTTGACCGCATGGCGGGTAAGCATGGCAATGCCCAGGCCGGCGATCACGCACTCGCGCTGGGCGTCGGCCGAGGCCACCTCCAGGGTCTGGGTGAAATGCACGCGCTTGTCCTTGAAGTATTCCTCGCAAGCCTTGCGCGTGCCCGAACCCTGTTCGCGGACCAGCAGGGTATGAGGCTCCAGGTCCTGCAGACGCAGTTGCTCCAGCTTGCACAGCGGGTGCTCGGGCGGCGCCACCGCGACGATCGGGTTGTTGAGGAACGGCAGAAACTCCAGGCCCATGTCCTGCGGCACCATGGACATGATGATCAGGTCGTCGCGGTTGTCCGACAGGCGGCGGATGGCCTGGGCGCGATTGACCACCGTCAGGGTCAGGTTGACCTCCGGGTGACGCTGCTTGAAGGCCGCGAACAGGTGTGGCACGAAGTACTTGGCACTGGACTCGATCGCCAGTTTCAACTGCCCCTGCAATGAGCCCTGCATGTCCGAAAGCTGCATGTCCAGGCTCTCCAGGCGCCCGAAGATGTCGCGGCTGGCGCGTTGCAGGGCCTCGGCAGCTTCGGTCAGGTAGAGCTTCTTGCCCACGTACTCGAACAGCGGCTGGCCGATCAGCTCTTCGAGCTGGCGGATCTGTAGACTAACGGCGGGTTGCGTCAGCGCCATCTCTTCCGCCGCACGGCTGTACGAACGCAAATCGCATACCTCGTTGAAGATCTGCAATTGACGCAAAGTCATACGCATCAAGGACTTACGCATTTTTATCCGCCCTTCGGCAACACCTTGTTACCGCACTATAAGCTTTTGCTAATACAGCCCCTAACAAATATTGATTTTTGTTTATCAATCTACAGCGCTAGGGTGAATGTGCGACTGGCCAGCAACGTCTGGTCACGCGCCGACCGGGAGAACCGGCTCGACTGTTCCTACGGCTTTGGGAAGACTCCAGTGATAAAAAAAATCCTGATCGCCAACCGAGGTGAAATTGCAGTTCGGATCGTGCGTGCCTGCGCCGAGATGGGCATTCGCTCGGTGGCGATCTATTCCGATGCCGACCGCCACGCGTTGCACGTCAAGCGCGCCGACGAAGCCCACAGCATTGGTGCCGAGCCGCTGGCCGGTTACCTGAACCCGCGCAAGCTGGTGAACCTGGCTGTGGAAACCGGCTGTGATGCCCTGCACCCGGGCTATGGTTTCCTGTCGGAAAACGCTGAACTGGCAGAGATCTGCGCCGAGCGCGGGATCAAGTTCATCGGCCCGGCCGCCGAGGTCATTCGCCGCATGGGCGACAAGACCGAAGCACGCCGCACCATGATCGCCGCCGGTGTACCGGTAACCCCGGGTACCGAAGGCAACGTTGCCGATATTCACGAAGCCCTGAGTGAAGGTGACCGCATCGGTTACCCGGTCATGCTCAAGGCCACCTCTGGTGGTGGCGGCCGTGGTATTCGCCGTTGCAACAGCCGTGAAGAACTGGAACAGAACTTCCCCCGCGTCATCTCCGAGGCTACCAAGGCCTTTGGTTCCGCGGAAGTGTTCCTGGAAAAGTGCATCGTCAACCCCAAGCACATCGAGGCGCAGATCCTCGGTGACAGCTTTGGCAACGTCGTGCACCTGTTCGAGCGCGACTGCTCGATCCAGCGCCGCAACCAGAAGCTCATCGAAATCGCCCCGAGCCCACAGCTCACCCCCGAACAGCGCGCCTACATCGGCGACCTGGCGGTGCGTGCGGCCAAGGCAGTGAACTACGAGAACGCCGGTACCGTGGAGTTCCTGCTCGCCGATGGCGAGGTGTACTTCATGGAAATGAACACCCGGGTGCAGGTGGAACACACCATCACCGAGGAAATCACCGGTATCGACATCGTCCGTGAGCAGATCCGCATTGCCTCGGGCCTGCCGCTGTCGGTCAAGCAGGAAGACATCCAGCATCGCGGTTACGCGCTGCAGTTCCGCATCAACGCCGAAGACCCGAAGAACAACTTCCTGCCCAGCTTCGGCAAGATCACCCGTTACTACGCCCCCGGCGGCCCGGGCGTGCGTACCGACACGGCGATCTACACCGGCTACACCATTCCGCCGTTCTACGACTCCATGTGCCTGAAACTGGTGGTGTGGGCGTTGACCTGGGAAGAAGCCATGGACCGCGGCCTGCGAGCCCTGGACGACATGCGCGTGCAAGGGGTGAAGACCACCGCCGCGTACTACCAGGAAATCCTGCGCAATCCCGAATTCCGTAGCGGCCAGTTCAACACCAGCTTCGTCGAAAGCCACCCGGAACTGACCAACTACTCGATCAAGCGCAAACCCGAAGAGCTGGCCCTGGCCATCGCCGCTGCCATCGCCGCCCACGCAGGCCTGTGAGGAACCCCATAATGTCCAAGAAAATTCACGTAACCGACACGATCCTGCGCGACGCCCACCAGTCCCTGCTGGCCACCCGCATGCGTACCGAAGACATGCTGCCGATCTGCGACAAGCTCGACAAGGTCGGCTACTGGTCGCTGGAAGTCTGGGGTGGCGCCACCTTCGACGCCTGCGTGCGCTTCCTCAAGGAAGACCCGTGGGAGCGCCTGCGCAAGCTGCGCGCGGCGCTGCCCAACACCCGCCTGCAAATGCTGCTGCGCGGCCAGAACCTGCTGGGCTACCGCCACTACAGCGACGATGTGGTCAAGGCGTTCGTCGCCAAGGCAGCGGTCAACGGTATCGACGTGTTCCGCATCTTCGATGCGATGAACGACGTGCGTAACCTGCGCGTGGCAATTGAAGCGGTCAAGGCTGCCGGCAAGCACGCCCAGGGCACCATCGCCTACACCACCAGCCCGGTACACACCATCGAAGCCTTCGTGAAGCAGGCCAAGCAGATGGAAGCCATGGGTTGCGACTCGGTGGCGATCAAGGACATGGCCGGCCTGCTGACCCCGTTCGCCACCGGCGAACTGGTCAAGGCGTTGAAGGCTGAGCAGTCGCTGCCGGTGTTCATCCACTCCCACGACACTGCCGGCCTGGCCGCAATGTGCCAGCTGAAGGCTGTGGAAAACGGCGCCGATCACATCGACACCGCCATCTCCAGCTTCGCCTGGGGCACCAGCCACCCGGGTACCGAGTCGATGGTTGCCGCGCTCAAGGGCAGCGAATTCGATACCGGCCTGGACCTGGAGCTGCTGCAGGAAATCGGCCTGTACTTCTATGCCGTGCGCAAGAAGTACCACCAGTTCGAAAGCGAGTTCACCGCCGTGGACACTCGCGTGCAAGTCAACCAGGTACCGGGCGGCATGATTTCCAACCTGGCCAACCAGCTCAAGGAGCAGGGCGCCCTCAACCGCATGAACGAAGTGCTGGCTGAGATCCCGCGCGTGCGTGAAGACCTCGGCTTCCCACCGCTGGTAACCCCGACCTCGCAGATCGTCGGTACCCAGGCGTTCTTCAACGTGCTGGCCGGCGAGCGCTACAAGACCATCACCAACGAGGTGAAGCTGTACCTGCAAGGCGGTTACGGCAAGGCTCCGGGCGTGGTCAACGAGCAGCTGCGCCGTCAGGCGATCGGCAGTGAAGAAGTGATCGACGTGCGCCCGGCCGACCTGCTGAAGCCGGAAATGGCCAAGCTGCGTGCCGATATCGGCGCCCTGGCCCGTTGCGAAGAAGACGTGCTGACTTTCGCCATGTTCCCGGACATTGGCCGCAAGTTCCTCGAAGAACGCGAAGCCGGCACCCTGACCCCTGAAGTCCTGCTGCCAATTCCTGAAGCGGGCGCAGTGGCGTCTCATAGCGGTGAAGGCGTACCGACCGAGTTCGTCATCGATGTGCACGGCGAAACCTACCGCGTCGACATCACCGGTGTGGGCGTGAAGGCCGAAGGCAAGCGCCACTTCTACCTGTCGATCGACGGCATGCCGGAAGAAGTGGTGTTCGAGCCGCTCAACGAATTCGTCGGCGGCGGCAGCAGCAAGCGCAAGCAGGCCAGTGCCCCGGGCCATGTCAGCACCACCATGCCAGGCAACATCGTCGATGTGCTGGTCAAGGAAGGCGACATGGTCAAGACCGGCCAGGCCGTGCTGATCACCGAAGCCATGAAGATGGAGACCGAAGTGCAGGCGGGTATCGCTGGCAAGGTCGTGGCCATCCACGTGGCCAAGGGCGACCGTGTGACACCGGGCGAGATCCTGATCGAGATCGAAGGCTGAGATAAGCCCTCATCTACAAGCGGTTTACCTCTGGGGAGCGGATGCTCCCCTTTTTTTTGCGTTGAATCTGCCGGCCTCTTCGCAGCACAAGGCTGCTCCTACAGGACCCCGCAAGCCTAAGGTCAGTGTTGTACCTGTGGGAGCGGGTTTACCCGCGAATAGGCCGGCTGATCCAACACAACCCTCAACCTTTACGGCATGCCTCAAGTGTTTCTACCTGACCTCCAGGTTGTTGGTTGGTATCACTCAACCACCGCTCGAACCCGGCAACCACCGCCGGCCACTCATCATCAGTAATCGAATACCACGCCGTATCCCGATTGTGGTCCTTCACCACCAGGTGCTTGCGGAACACGCCTTCATAGACAAAGCCAAACCGCTCCGCCGCACGCTTGGAGCGTGCGTTGGCGTTGTTGCACTTCCATTCCAGCCGGCGGTTGCCCAGCTCGAAGCCCAGCTTGCCCAGCAAATACACCGCCTCGGTGCCCTTGGGCGTACGCTGCATGGCAGCGCCGAAGGCGATGTGGCCGATTTCGATGCGGCCGTGGTCGGGCACGATCGACATCAGGCTCAGGATGCCCTGGGCCTGGCCGCTGGCGCGGTCGATGACGGTGTAGAACAGCGGGTCGCGGCCAGCGGCGTTGCCTTCCAGCCAACGGTCGAAGGCGGCACGTTCGGTGAAAGGGCCATAGGGCAGGTAGTCCCACAGCGCCGGGTCGGCCGCCGGGCCTTGCAGCACCTCCCAGAGGTCGTCGCCATGGCGCGCCGGGTCGAGCTTTTCCAGGCGGATGAAGCGGCCGTCGATGGGCTCGGCCTGGGGAGCTGTGGCGGGTTTCCAGTTCAATGCGTCGGTCATGTTCGGCTTAGAACTCTTTGCGGAATTGGATGAAGCCCGAGCGCTCGGCAACCTGTTGGTACAGGCTGATGGCGGTGGCGTTGGTTTCGTGGGTCAGCCAGTGCACCTTGGCGCAGTTGTCGGCCTTGGCTTTGGCGTAGACGTGCTCGATCAGCTGGCGGCCGATGCCCAGGCCGCGCTGTGTGCTGTCCACGTACAGGTCCTGCAGGTAGCAGGCGTTCCCGATGCTCCAGTTGGAACGATGGTAGATGAAGTTGACCATGCCCACTGCCTTGCCATCGACCCAGGCAAGGGCCGAATGGGTCGGTTCGTTCGGGTCGAGCAGGCGTTGCCAGGTGCTGAGGCTGACCTCTTCGGTCAATTCGGACTCATAGAAGTGCAAGTAGGCCTGCCACAGGCCGAGCCAGGCAGCATGGTCTTGGGTGGTAACAGGACGCAGGGTAACGCTGGACATGGGCTATTCCTTCAGAGTTGGCGCATGTGCGCCGCGAGTTGGTTATCCAGGTAATCGGGGCTGGCGCTCAGGCCTTCACGCACGCCGGCAATGTCTTGCTCAGAGCGGTTCTGGCTGAGCTTGCGCGCGCCTTGCAGGCGGGCGATGGGCAGGCGGATGCCGACGATGGCGCGGAGCATGCCATCGAGGTAGTCACGCGGGGCATCGGTGACGTTCCACGGTTCGCCGCGGCCTTGTTCGTGGCGCTCGGTCAGGCGGCTGACAATGGCCAGCAATGGCTCGGCTTCGTGAATCACTTCGGCCGGGCCATAGGCGTGCACGGCCAGGTAGTTCCAGGTTGGCACCACCTTGGGGTTGTCGGCCTTGCTCGGGTAGTAACCGGGGCTGACATAGGCATCGGCGCCGGGGAACACCAGCAGGGCTTCGCCACCTTGCTTCAGGTCGTGCCACTGGGGGTTGGCCCGCGCCAGGTGGGCATAGACGGTGCCGAATTCGCCTTCGGCGATATCGACCAGCACGGGCAGGTGCGTGGCCAGCAGGCCTTGTTCGCCCTTGCTGACCAGGATGGCCAGGCGGGTGTCGAGCATGTGCTGGTGCAGGCGCCCGAGGTCGTGTTCCTGATGGGGTTTGCTGTTGTACATGCTCGGTTTCCTTGTGCGATGGCTCCATCCTAGGCAGGCTATTGGTTCATAGTAAGAGCCATTAACAGCTGTTTTTATAGGTCCAATACCGTGAGCGAGCGCACCCTAGTATTGCCTTTCGACCCTGCCGGAATCGCCCTCGATCGCCGCCGCGGGCTCAGCCAGCAGCTGTACCAGGCGCTACGTGCGCGGGTGCTGGATGGGCGCCTGAGCAGTGGCACGCGGCTACCGGCCACTCGTGATCTGGCCGCCATGCTGGCGCTGTCACGCAACAGCGTGGTGCGGGCATATGACCAGCTATATGCCGAGGGCTACATCGAAAGCCGGGTAGGCGACGGCACCTATGTCAGTCAGTTACCGAAACTCTCCACTGCAAAACTATCCACACAAGTATCCACAGGGTTATCCCGGGGGTTATCAACAGACTTATCCACATTCTCCTCAGAAAATACTGAGGATTTATCCAGCAAACGCTGTTCCAGCGAGCCTTTGCAGCGCCTGAAAAGTAACCATCTGCCGCCCCCAAGAAGCGGTGCACCGCGTGCTTTTCGCGTCGGTATTCCGGCGTTCGACCTGTTCCCGTTCGACGTCTGGGCCAAGCTGCAGGCGGGTTTCTGGCGCAACCCGGCTCCGGCGCAGTTGGGTTATGGTGACCCGGCAGGCGAGCCACTGCTGCGTGAACTGATCGCAGCCTACCTGCGTCGCTCGCGTGGGCTGAGTTGCACTGCTGAACAAATTGTGATCACCAGTGGTGCGCAGCAGGCCATCAGCCTTTGTGCACAGTTGCTGTTGCAGCCGGGCGACGGTGTGGCTGTGGAAAACCCGGGTTACCGCGCAGCCGGGCATGCCTTTGCGCTGGCCGGTGGCAGGTTGTGTGGCGTGCCGGTGGACGAGGATGGCATGGACTGTCGCCGGCTCGGGCAACTGACGGATTGCCGGCTGGCCTATGTCACGCCAGCTCACCAGTACCCGACCGGGGTGACCATGAGCCTGGCGCGCCGCCTGGAACTGCTGGCCTGGGCCGAGCGCAGCGAAGGCTGGATCATCGAAGACGACTACGACGGCGAGTACCGCTACAGCGGTGCGCCCTTGGCCCCGCTAGCGGCGCTCGACCGGCACGGGCGGGTACTGTACGTCGGTACCTTCGGCAAGATCGCTTTTCCGGCGTTGCGCCTGGGCTATCTGGTACTGCCGCCGCAACTGGCGCAGGCGTTCAGCCAGGGCAGGGCGCTGGCGGTGCGGCATTCGGAGGTCAGTAGCCAGTGTGTGATGGCCGAGTTCATGGCCCGGGGGCACTTCCAGCGGCATATCCGGCGCATGCGCAAGGCGGCGTTGAGCCGGCGAAATGTGCTCAAGGCCGGCTGGCCTGTGGATATTCCGGGGTTGGGCGGCATGCCGGAAGTGGCGGCCGGGCTGCATGTGAAAGTCGATGTGGATAACTTTGCGCGGGAGCAGGAACTGGTGGCCAAGGCTGAAGCGGTGGGGGTGGAGGTGACGCCGCTGAGCAATTTCTGGCTGGCGGACAGCGAGGTACCTGTGGATAAAAGGGCAGGGCTGGTGCTGGGGTTTGCGGCGGTGCCGGAGGGGGAGATTGCCGAGGCGTTGATGAAATTGCGCAAGGCTTGGCGGCCTATTCGCGGGTAAACCCGCTCCTACAGGTACAGCGCTGGCCTTGAGTGTGGCGCAGATCCTGTGGGAGCGGGCGTGCCCGCGAAGCAGGCGACTCAGGTACCGGACTTGATCCGCGTCCAGGCCCGGGTCCGCGCCCGCTCTGCATCTCGCGCCAGGGGCTTGAGGGTATACAGCTTGGCCATCGCCTCCGCCGTCGGGTACAGGTTGGGGTTGTTGCGAATCGCCGGGCTCACCTTGTCGGTCGCATCCTTGTTCGGGTTCGGGTACCCGACAAAGTCGCTGATCGGCGCAATCACTTCGGGCCGCAGCAGGTAGTTGATGAACGCGTGGGCATCTTCCGGGTTGGCCGCGTTCTTCGGAATCGCCAGCATGTCGAACCAGATCGGTGCACCTTCCTTGGGCAGGCGCATGTCCACCACTACGCCATTCTTCGCCTCGACAGCGCGGTTGGCGGCCTGCGAGAAGCTGCCGCTGTAGCCCACTGCCACGCAGATATCGCCGTTGGCGATGTCGGCCATGTATTTCGAGGAATGGAAGTAGGTGATGTGCGGGCGAATCTTCAGCATCAGCGCTTCGGCTTTCTTGTAATCAGCCGGTTTGTCGCTGTTCGGTGGCAAGCCCAGGTACTGCAACGCCAGCGGCATGATCTCCGACGGCGAGTCGAGCAGGGCCACGCCGCACTGCTTGAGCTTGGCGATGTTCTCTTCCTTGAAGATCAGGTCCCAGCTGTCCACCGGGGCGTTGTCGCCGAGCGCAGCCTTGACCTTGGCCGGGTTGAAGCCGATCAGCACGGTGCCGTACATGTAGGGCACGGCAAATTTGTTGCCGGGGTCGTTGGCCTCGATCAGCTTCATCAGCGCCGGGTCCAGGTGCTGCCAGTTCGGCAGCTTGCTGCGGTCCAGCGGCTGGAACACCCCCGCTTCGATCTGCTTGGCGAGGAACACGTTGGACGGCACTACCACGTCATACCCGGAGTTGCCGGTCAGCAGCTTGGCTTCCAGCGCCTCGTTGGTGTCGAAGATGTCGTAGACCAGCTTCACCCCGCTGTCTTTCTGGAACTCGGTGAGGGTTTGCGGGGTGATGTAGTCGAACCAGTTGTACACCCGCAGGGTGCGCTGTTCGGCCTGGGCATGCAGGGCACCGGTGAACAGGGTAGCGGCGATGAACGGGGCGAGCAGACGCTTGAGTCGGACCATTACCGGGCTCCTGGCTGGGCGCGCTGGAAGCCTTCCAGCACATTGACCGCGTTGATAGCGATTTCTTCCACAGCGTAGCCGCCTTCCATCACGAACAGGGTCGGCTTGCCGAGTTGAGCGATGCGCTTGCCCATTTCCAGGTAGTCCGGGCTGTCCAGCTTGAACTGCGAGATCGGGTCGTCCTTGAAGGTATCCACGCCCAGCGAGATCACCAGCACATCGGCGTCATAGGCGGCGATGCGCTGGCAGGCGTCCTCCAGGGCAGCGCTCCAGGCGGCCCAGTCGCTGCCGGCCGGCAGTGGGTAGTTGATGTTGCAGCCTTCACCGGCACCCTCGCCGGTTTCATCGGCATAGCCGAGGAAGAACGGGAACTCGTCGCGCGGGTCGCCATGGATCGAGGCGAAGAACACATCGTTGCGGTTGTAGAAGATGTCCTGGGTGCCGTTGCCGTGGTGGTAGTCGACGTCGAGGATGGCGACCTTGCGCCGGCCCTGGTCGAGGAAGGCCTGTGCGGCGATCGCGGCGTTGTTCAGGTAGCAATAGCCACCCATGACTTCGCCGGCGGCATGGTGCCCTGGCGGGCGGCACAGGGCGAAGGCGGAATGGGCACCTTGCTGGATAGCCGCCTGGGCGGTGAGGGCGACCTGGGCGGCGCTGTAGGCGGCCTGCCAGGTACCGGCGGTGATCGGTGCGCCGGCATCGAAGCTGTAGTAGCCCAGCTCACCGTGCAGGCCGATGGGTTTTACCTGGCGCAGGGTGCGTGCGGGCCAGGTGAACGGCAGCAAGTCGCCTTCCTGGCCCAGTGCGGCCCAGCGCGCCCAGGCGCCTTCGAAGAAGTCCAGGTAGCCGGCGCTGTGGATGCGCAGCAACGGTGCGCGACCGAAGTCGGTGGGGCCCTGGATGTCGCCAAGATTGCGCTTTTTGACCTGGTCGAGCACATGGTCGGCGCGTGACGGCATTTCGAAACAGGGCATCAGCTTGCCGTCGATCAGCTCGCAGCGGCCGTGGTGCAGGCGGTGGTCATCGGAATAGATCGTCAGCATTGTTGTTCTCCGGTGGGTACTGGCGTGGGCCCATTCTCATGGGCGGGCCAGTGGGGGAGAACGACGCAAGTGGCCAAAAGGGGATCGATATGGCCAAGCTCTTTGGCCCGCTTCTCCTGTACCGGCCTCTTCGCGGGCTTGCCCGCTCCCACAGGTATCCCGCAACACTGGAGAGTTGTGCAGAACCTGTGGGAGCGGGCAAGCCCGCGAAGAGGCCGGTACAGGTCAACCGCGGAAGTGACTGGGCGCGACGCCACTCCAACGCTGGAAGGCATGCCGAAAACTGGCGGTCTCGCTGAACCCCAGGCACTCGGCAATCCGATAGATCGGCATCTGCTCATCAGCCAGCATCTGTTTGGCCCGCTCGAACCTCAGTTCATCCAGCAGCTGTTGATAACTGCTGCCCAACGCCTGCAAATGCCGGCGCAGGGTGCGCGATGAGCAGTTCATCTGCCGCGCCAGCCCTTCCAGCCCGGGCGCTGCATCCAGTTGCTGCGCCAGCAGTTGGCGAATCCGCCCCAGCCAGGCCTGGCGGCCGGTGAATTCCAGGTTCAGGCGCCGGCAGCGTTCGCTCATGGCCTTGTGGGTAATCGGGTCGGCCAGCGGCAGTGGCGTGTCCAGCCAGCGCTGTTCGAAGGCAAAGGCATTGTCCTCGGCGTCAAAACCGACCGGGCACTGGAATGCCCCGGCATAGAGTGCGTGGTAACCGGGCCGTGGGTGTTCGAAACGGGCTGCCAGCAGGGGCAGCGGGCGGCCGAGCAGGTCGTCGCAGATGACCTTGAGCGACACCAGGCAGAACTCGGCGTTGAAGGCGGTCAGCGTCGGGCTGTCGTGGTAGTCGCTGGCGCTGAACCAGACGCGCTGGCCGTCGTCGAGCAAACGCAGCTTGAAGACTGTTCCCAGCAGTGCCGGATACTGCAGAGCCAGGCGCAAGGCGTCACCCAAAGTGGCACTGGAGAGCAGGGCGTAACCGAGCATGCCGTAGCATGACACATGCATGCGCCGGCCCAGTTCCAGGCCGATATCCTCGCGCCGGGCAACGGCGTTGGCGCACACCTGCAGTTCCTGCTGGGTGGTGATGCGCGCATCGGCATGGCCCAGGTCTGCCGGGCCGATGCCGCTGCCGGCCAGCAGCGCCGACGCGTCGCAACCGTCTGCCTGGAAGACGTTGAGGATCAGCGAAACCGCGTTGAGGGTGGTCAGGTGGCTGTGCAGCATGCTGGGTAATCCCGTTGGGCTGGGACGCATTATGGAGCAAGTTGTGTGCCGATGTTCGGGGGCCGCTCCCACATTGGCCGGTGTACGCAGGGCTCTTGCAGGAGCGGCCTTGCGTCGCGATGGGCTGCAAAGCAGCCCCAAATCCTTCAGGCAAAAAAAAAGGCCCGAAGCATAGGCTCGGGCCTTGGAAAGGTTGAGAGGTGTCTAGTCCCTCGACCTGGTGAGACTGTTTACAGCGGCCTGGTTACGCCTTCAGCGGAACCAGACGGGGAGCGATCATGTTTTCCGGACGCAGGATGTCGTCGAGCATCGCGTCGTCCAGCAGCTTCTCTTCGCGCACCAGTTCCAGTACGCCGCGGCCGGTTTCCAGGGCAACGCGGGCGATACGGGTGGCGTTTTCGTAGCCGATGTACGGGTTCAGGGCGGTGACCAGGCCGATCGAGTGCTCGACCAGTTCACGGCAGCGCTGTTCGTTGGCGGTGATGCCGACGATGCAGTGCTCGCGCAGCATGTCCATGGCGCGTTGCAGCAGGCGGATCGAGTCGAAGATCTTGTAGGCGATCAGCGGCTCCATAACGTTCAGCTGCAGCTGGCCACCTTCGGCGGCGACGGTCAGGGCCAGGTCGTTGCCCATGATGGCGAAGGCCACCTGGTTGACGGCTTCCGGGATAACCGGGTTGACCTTGCCTGGCATGATCGAGCTGCCTGGCTGACGCGCTGGCAGGTTGATCTCGTTGATGCCGGTGCGCGGGCCGCTGGACAGCAGGCGCAGGTCGTTGCAGATCTTCGACAGCTTGACGGCGGTACGCTTGAGCATGCCGGAGAACAGCACGAAGGCGCCCATGTCCGAGGTGGCTTCGATCAGGTCGGCAGCCGGTACCAGTGGCTGGCCGCTAATGGCAGCCAGGCGCTGTACGGCCAGGGCCTGGTAGCCAGGGTCGGCGTTGATGCCGGTGCCGATGGCGGTACCGCCCAGGTTGATTTCGGTCAGCAGTTCCGGGGCCAGCGAGCGCAGGCGCTGCAGGTCTTCGGTCATGGTGGTGGCGAAGGCGCGGAATTCCTGGCCCAGGGTCATCGGTACGGCGTCCTGCAGCTGGGTACGGCCCATCTTCAGTACGTGGTCGAACTCTTTACCCTTGGCAGCGAAGGCCTGGATCAGGCTGTCGAGGCTGGCCAGCAGGGCGTCGTGGCCCAGCAGCAGGCCCAGACGGATGGCGGTCGGGTAGGCGTCGTTGGTCGACTGCGCCATGTTCACATCGTTGTTCGGGTGCAGGTACTGGTACTCACCCTTCTGGTGGCCCATGGCCTCCAGCGCGACGTTGGCGATGACTTCGTTGGCGTTCATGTTGGTAGAAGTACCAGCACCGCCCTGGATCATGTCCACCACGAACTGGTCGTGGTAATCGCCTTTGATCAGGCGGGCGCAGGCTGCGGTGATGGCAGCGTGCTTGGCATCGCTCAGGTGACCCAGCTCACGGTTGGCGTCGGCAGCAGCCTGCTTGACCATGGCCAGGGCCACGACCAGTTTCGGGTAGTGCGACAGCGGAACACCGGAGAGGTGGAAGTTGTTGGCAGCGCGCAGGGTCTGGATGCCGTAGTAGGCATCTGCAGGAACTTCAAGGGTACCCAACAAATCTTTTTCGACGCGGAACGATGCAGCGGAGGACATGATGTATATCATCTCGATTTTGACCCGGCACATGCCGGAATGGCGCCAATCCTAGGCCTGAAGGTGATTTTGCGGCCAATGCTGTTGCACGCTAACCTATGCACAAACGGCATAGTGTTTCATGTGACGCCAATTGACATTCGAGCGTGTTCCATTTTGGTGCACGCCAGGAGATGTGCTTCGTGAACCTTGAAAGCAAATGGCTGGAAGACTTCAGCGCGCTGGCCGCCACCCGCAGTTTTTCCCAGGCGGCAGAGCGGCGTTTCGTCACCCAACCGGCCTTCAGCCGGCGCATTCGCAGCCTGGAAGCAGCCTTGGGCCTGCAATTGGTGAATCGTTCCCGCACGCCGATCGAGCTGACAGAGGCCGGCCAGCTGTTTCTCGTCACTGCGCGTACTGTTGTCGACCAGTTGAGCGAAATTCTCCGCCACTTGCATCATCTGGAAGGCGGGCAGGGTGAGGTGGTGCAGGTAGCCGCGGCACACTCCCTGGCATCGGGCTTTTTCCCGCGTTGGGTGGCCCAGTTGCGCAACGACGGGTTGAACATCGCCACCCGCCTGGTTGCGACCAACGTCGGAGATGCCGTGCATGCATTACGCGAAGGTGGCTGCGACCTGATGCTGGCCTTCTATGACCCGGATGCCGCCCTGCAGATGGATGCCGAGATCTTCCCGTCGCTGCACATGGGCACCACTGAAATGTTGCCGGTATGCGCCGTGGACGCCGACGGCAAGCCGTTGTTCGACCTGGAAGGCGAGGGCAGCGTGCCGCTACTGGCCTATACCGCCGGCGCCTTCCTCGGTCGCTCGGTCAATCTGCTGCTGCGTCAGCGCAACCTGCGCTATACCACCGTCTATGAAACCGCCATGGCCGACAGTCTGAAGAGCATGGCGCTGGAAGGCATGGGCATCGCCTGGGTGCCGCGCCTGTCGATGCGTGGCGAACTGGAACGGGGTGAACTGGCGATCTGCGGCGGCAGCCAGTGGCACGTGCCGCTGGAAATCCGCCTTTACCGCTGCGCCCTGGTGCGCAAGGCCAATGTAAGGCTGTTGTGGCGCAAGCTCGAGGGGGCGGCGATGGTTGACCCAAAAGTCAGTCAAAGCCCCGAAAAATAAGGGGCGACAGTTGGTCGCCGGGGTGCCTTAAACGCACCACCTTACGGTATACTGCGCGGCCTTTCGACCGGATGCGTCCGGTCCTGATCAGCAAACAAGCCACGCCGGTCGTCCCGCGTGGCTTGTTGTTTTTTGACGCGCCCAAGGGCGCACAAGCGAAGAGGCTCGACGATGAGTGCACTGGTTGGCGTGATCATGGGCTCCAAGTCCGATTGGTCCACCCTTAGCCACACCGCCGATATGCTGGAAAAACTCGGCATTCCCTACGAGGTGAAGGTGGTTTCCGCCCACCGTACCCCGGATCTGCTGTTCCAGTATGCCGAGGAGGCTGAGGGCCGTGGCATCGAGGTGATCATCGCCGGTGCCGGTGGCGCAGCCCACCTGCCAGGCATGTGTGCCGCCAAGACCCACCTGCCGGTGCTGGGCGTGCCTGTGCAATCGTCGATGCTGTCGGGTGTCGATTCGCTGCTGTCGATCGTACAGATGCCAGCCGGCGTGCCGGTTGCCACCCTGGCCATCGGTCGTGCCGGTGCGGTCAACGCCGCGCTGCTGTCGGCCAGCATCCTCGGCGCCAAGTACCCGCAGTACCACGCGGCGCTCAAGCAGTTCCGCACGGAACAGACCGACACCGTGCTGGACAACCCAGACCCGCGCCAGGCTTGAGGCTCAACCCATGAAGATCGGTGTAATCGGTGGCGGCCAGCTGGGCCGCATGCTGGCCCTGGCGGGTACCCCGCTGGGCATGAACTTCGCCTTCCTCGACCCGGCGCCGGACGCCTGCGCTGCGCCGCTGGGCGAGCACCTGCGTGCCGACTACGGCGACCAGGACCACCTGCGCCAGCTGGCCGACGAAGTCGACCTGGTCACCTTCGAGTTCGAAAGCGTCCCGGCCGAGACCGTGGCCTTCCTCTCGCAGTTCGTGCCGGTGTACCCCAGCGCCGAAGCGCTGCGCATCGCCCGTGACCGCCTGTTCGAGAAGAGCATGTTCCGCGACCTGGGTATCCCTACCCCGGCCTTCGCCGACATCCTCTCGCAGGCCGACCTGGACGCCGCGGTGGCCAACATCGGCCTGCCGGCCGTGCTGAAAACCCGCACCCTGGGTTACGACGGCAAGGGCCAGAAGGTGCTGCGCACGCCTGAGGACGTGGTCGGTACCTTTGCCGAGCTGGGCAGCGTACCTTGCCTGCTGGAAGGCTTCGTGCCATTCACCGGCGAAGTGTCGCTGGTGGCCGTGCGTGCCCGTGATGGCGAAACCCGCTTCTACCCGCTGGTGCACAACACCCACGAAAGCGGCATCCTGCGCCTGTCGGTCGCCAGCCAGGCGCACCCGCTGCAGGCCCTGGCCGAAGACTACGTGGGCCGTGTGCTCAAGCAACTGGACTATGTGGGCGTGATGGCCTTCGAGTTCTTCGAAGTCGACGGTGGCCTGAAGGCCAACGAAATCGCCCCGCGCGTGCACAACTCCGGGCACTGGACCATCGAAGGCGCCGAGTGCAGTCAGTTCGAGAACCACCTGCGTGCCGTCGCCGGCCTGCCGCTGGGCTCGACCGCCAAGGTCGGCGAGAGCGCGATGCTCAACTTCATCGGTGAAGTGCCGGCGGTGGACAAGGTGGTTGCCATCGGTGACTGCCACCTGCACCACTACGGCAAGGCCTTCAAGGTTGGTCGCAAGGTTGGCCACGCCACCCTGCGCTGCCACGACATGGCCACCCTCGAGCGCAAGATTGCCGAAGTAGAAGCCCTGATCGGCAACTGATCGAACTTCTACCAGCGGCTTGCCCTCTGAAATGGCAACAAGCCAAAGCGCTGTCTAGGCTTTGGCTTGTTCCATCTTCACTGCAGAGGGATTGCCATGGGTATCATTGGAACCATCTTCATCGGCCTTATCGTCGGCCTGCTGGCCCGCTTCATCAAGCCGGGCGACGACAGTATGGGCTGGATCATGACTATTCTGCTGGGGATTGCCGGCTCGCTGCTGGCCACCTACGGCGGCCAGGCGCTGGGTATCTACCAGGCCGGGCAGGCTGCCGGTTTCCTTGGCGCGCTGATCGGTGCGGTGATCCTGCTGGTGATCTACGGATTCATCAAGAAACGTTGAATACTGGTTAGAATGCCCGGCAATTCATTCGAGTTGCCGAGCATTTTGATGCGTGCCTTTTTTCTCGCCCCACTGCTGTTGGCCAGCGCCCTGGCCCATGCCGAACTGCCTGAAACCGACTGGCTGGAGCTGATGCCCAAGTCGGACCAGCAGGCACTCGAGCAAATGCCCGATATCGACCACAATTCGCCGGAAGCCATGGGCACCTTTACCGACAAGGGCGGCCTGAAGCAGAGCAAGGGCCTGCCGGCGGTGATGTACTCGACCAAGACCGTGGCGGCCATGAACGGCAAGGATATTCGCCTGGGCGGCTACCCGGTGCCGCTGGAGAGCGATGCCAAGGGCAACAGCACGTTGTTCTTCCTGGTGCCGTACCCGGGCGCGTGCATCCATGTGCCGCCACCACCACCGAACCAGCTGGTGCTGGTGCGCTACCCGAAAGGCCTGAAGATCGATGATATCTACACACCACTGTGGGTCAGCGGCAAGCTGAAGGTGGAGAAGGTCAGCAATGACCTGGCCGATGCGGCCTATGCGCTGGATGCCGGGAAGGTGAGGGTGGTGGAGGACGCAGACCTCTGATTGCCTTGAAGGGGCTGCTTTGCAGCCCGTCGCGACACAAGGCCGCTCCTACAGGCGACCGTATACCCTTGTAGGAGCGGCCTTGTGTCGCGAAAGGACTGCGCAGCGGTCCCAACGGCTTCAGATCAAAGCGCTTCGCTAGCCACCACCAAGCCAAGCGAATGACTGGCCCCAGGCTTCAATTCCACCAGGTCATCCCACACATTCGCCGTCTCGATGCACAGCATCCGCTGCCACCCGTCATCGGCCATGTCCGGCAGTTCCTTGGCCCGCTCGGTCCAAGGGTTCCAGATCACCGCCGAGCGCGACCCACTGCTGGTCAAGGTAATGCGCCGCTCCCAATGCGGGTCGACGATGCTCAGGGTTTGCGGGGTCGCCAGGTAGATCCGGTCTGTTTCCCCGACAAACCCCAGCGGCCCCTGCTGCTGGCGCTGCTCCCAGTCAGCCAGGGTCTCGATATAGCTCAGCCCCTCGACCCCTTCGACCCGCGCCTGGCGCACGTCACTGACCGCGAAGTAGCTGTGCAGGGCCTGGCTGATGGTAACGGGGGTATTGCCCATGTTGCGGCTGGTCAGGTTCAGCTGCAGGTCTTCGCCCAGCTCCACTACCAGCTTCAGTTCGACGTCATGAGGCCAGCCAGGCAGGTCACCCTGCGCTTCCGGCAGTTCGAATTCGATGCGCAGGCCTTCGCCCGCTTCCTCGATGCCCAGCAATTGCCAGTCGCGCGCGCGCGCCAGGCCGTGGGCGGGTGCCTGTTTGCCGTGGTACATGGCCTGCACGGCCTGGGGGTTGCGCTGCAGGTTGCCGAACCATGGCCAGCACACCGGCACACCGGCGCGTACCGACTTGCCCTGACGGAAGATGGCCTGGTCGCTCAGCCACAGCAGCGGTGGCTCGCCAACGCGCTGGTAGCTGAGGATCTGCGCGCCCTGCTGGGCGATCAGTAGTTCGGCTTGGTCGCTGCTGATACGCCAGCAGTTGAGTTCGCCATGTTGCTCGGTTACGACCTGGAAGGTAGCCATTGCATTCATCTCATTGATTGCCAGTGGGCCTTGGACCCGGGCACATGCAATGAGTTTACCGCCGGCGTGGCTCAGCGACGAGGTACGGAGCGGGTGCGGCCACTGCCGTCGATGGCGACGAAGACGAAGACTGCTTCGGTGACCTTGCGCCATTCGCTGGACAGCGGGTCGTCGCTCCATACTTCGACCATCATCTGGATCGAGCTGCGGCCGATTTCCAGGGTCTGGGTATAGAACGACAGCTGCGCGCCGACGGCGACCGGGACCAGAAAGGCCATGCGGTCGATGGCTACGGTGGCCACTCGGCCGCCGGCGACACGGCTGGCCATGGCGGTGCCGGCCAGGTCCATCTGGGCGACCAGCCAGCCGCCGAAGATGTCGCCAAACCCGTTGGTTTCGCGCGGCAGTGCGGTGATCTGCAAGGCCAGGTCGCCTTGCGGGATTGGATCTTCTTGTTCGAGCTCAATCATGCGATGGGGCCTCTGACCCGTGACGCTTTTCGTTGGTGTGGCGCAAAGGCCGGGTAAACGATTCAGCTTGAAACATACTACGCCGATTTCGTTTCACTGAGCGGCCGTAGGGAAACTCTGCGAAACCGCCTGACATAAAGACCGGCGTTTTCGCACAACATCCCACGCTAGCAGCAACCTTTTCCTACGAACTGCCAGTATATAGAGCATAACGGCCAGCGACGACCGTGCATTCATGAATATGTGTAGGGATTTTGTATCGCTTCCGGCGCAGCTCAGCAATTTGCTATCTTCGCCTGTCTCCCACTCCAGAAGCCGCGTGCCAAGCGGCCTGCATGCCTACAAAGAGAACAATCAGCGATGACTTCCGTGCCGAGCAGTATCGAGCAGCCCTCGCGGCCGCTGACCCGCAGTGACTACAAGACTCTCTCACTGTCCGCCCTGGGCGGCGCGCTGGAGTTCTACGACTTCATCATCTTCGTGTTCTTCGCCACGGTGGTCGGCAAGCTGTTCTTCCCCGCCGACATGCCCGAATGGCTGCGCCTGATGCAAACCTTCGGCATTTTTGCCGCCGGCTACCTGGCGCGGCCGCTGGGCGGCATCATCATGGCCCACTTCGGTGACCTGCTCGGGCGCAAGAAGATGTTCACCCTGAGCATCTTCATGATGGCCCTGCCAACGCTGATCATGGGCCTGCTGCCCACCTATGCACAGATTGGCATGTGGGCGCCGATCCTGTTGCTGCTGATGCGCGTGATCCAGGGCGCGGCCATCGGCGGCGAGGTACCCGGCGCCTGGGTATTCGTGTCCGAGCACGTGCCAGAGCGCAACACCGGCTACGCCTGCGGCACCCTCACCGCAGGCCTGACTGCGGGTATCCTGCTTGGCTCGTTGGTGGCGACCCTGATCAACAGCGTCTACAGCGCACAGGAAGTGGCCGATTACGCCTGGCGTATCCCGTTCCTGCTCGGCGGTGTATTCGGCCTGTTCTCGGTGTACCTGCGCCGTTGGCTGCACGAAACCCCGGTGTTCGCCGAGATGCAGCAGCGCAAGGCGCTGGCCGAGGAACTGCCGTTGCGCGCGGTGCTGCGTGACCATCGCGGTGCGATCATCCTGTCGATGCTGCTGACCTGGATGCTGTCAGCCGCCATCGTGGTACTCATCCTCATGACTCCGGCGCTGCTGCAGAGCATCTACCACATCAGCCCCACCGACTCGCTCAAGGCCAACAGCCTGGCCATCGTGCTGCTCAGCTTCGGCTGCATCGGCGCTGGCAGCCTGGCTGATCGTTTTGGCGCGGGCCGGGTGTTCGTGATCGGCAGCCTGTTGCTGCTGGCGACCTCCTGGACCTTCTACCACAGCCTGCCTACGCGCCCCGAGCTGCTGTTCCCGCTGTATGCGGTGACCGGCCTGTGCGTGGGCGTGATTGGCGCGGTGCCTTATGTGATGGTCAAGGCGTTCCCGGCGGTGGTGCGCTTCAGCGGGCTGTCGTTCTCGTACAACGTGGCCTACGCAATCTTTGGCGGGCTGACGCCGATGGTGGTGACTGCGCTGCTGAAAGTGAGCCCGATGGCGCCGGCCTACTATGTGGCGGGGCTGTGTGCCGTTGGTCTGGTTGTGGGCCTGTACCTGCTCGCCAACAAGCGCTGATCGGCACCGATTGGTCAACGCAGTCATTGTAGGAGCGGCCTTGTGTCGCGATGGGCTGCGCAGCAGCCCCAGAGATCGCAAACCCGGCACAAATTGCCGGGGCTGCTGCGCAGCCCATCGCGACACAAGGCCGCTCCTACAGGTATTGCCAAGCAGCTGAGCGGTGATGGCTTTTCATCCAATTGTCATATTCAAGTCATATCGTATTCATGCGGCCTGCAGATACTTGGGCCCGTTCCATCCAACACCCCAATATTCCTGCTAGGAGCAAGGCATGAAACTGAAGCGTTTGATGGCGGCCCTCACCTTTGCCGCCGCTGGCGTTGCAACCGCCAACGCGGTAGCCGCTGTCGATCCTGCGATCCCGACCTACACCAAGACCACCGGTGTGTCGGGCAACCTCTCCAGCGTCGGTTCGGACACCCTCGCCAACCTGATGACTCTGTGGGCCGAGGCCTACAAGAAGGAATATCCGAACGTAAACATCCAGATCCAGGCTGCCGGCTCCTCCACCGCGCCACCCGCGCTGACCGAAGGCACCGCCAACCTCGGCCCGATGAGCCGCAAGATGAAGGACGTCGAGCTGCAGGCCTTCGAGCAGAAGTACGGCTACAAACCGACCGCCATCCCGGTCGCCGTAGACGCCCTGGCTGTGTTCGTGCACAAGGACAACCCGATCAAAGGCCTGACCATGGCCCAGGTCGACGCTATCTTCTCTTCCACCCGCCTGTGCGGTGGCAAAGCCGACGTCAAGACCTGGGGTGACCTGGGCGTGACCGGCGACCTGGCCAACAAGCCAGTACAGCTGTTCGGCCGTAACTCGGTATCGGGCACCTACGGCTACTTCAAGGAAGAAGCCCTGTGCAAAGGCGACTTCAAGCCTAACGTCAACGAACAGCCTGGCTCGGCTTCGGTCGTGCAGTCGATCAGCTCCTCGCTGAACGGCATCGGCTACTCGGGTATCGGCTACAAGACCGCCAGCGTCAAGACCGTGGCCCTGGCCAAGAAGGAAGGCGGCGAGTTCGTTGAAGACAACGAAGCCAACGCCCTGAACGGCACCTACCCGCTGTCGCGCTTCCTGTACGTCTACGTCAACAAGGCCCCGAACAAGCCTCTGGCCCCGCTGGAAGCCGAGTTCGTCAAGCTGGTGCTGTCGCAAGCTGGCCAGCAGGTCGTGGTGAAGGATGGCTACATCCCGCTGCCGGCCAAAGTCGTCGACAAGACCTTGGCTGACTTGGGCCTGTCCCACGCTGGTAACGTCGCAAAAAAGTAAGTAATTGAAGGGGAGGCCGGCGCTGATGCCTGGCCTCTTCCACGAAATTCCAGTCCGAAGCCAGGTTTCCTGTGCGGCGGGCTTTCGTGCGTCACCACTTTGTAATGTTTTTGTCACACGGGACCGCTAGGGTGTGCGCATGAATGATCTGGCCAACTCCAACATGACCCAAAACTCCCAGCCCGTGCGGATTGATTTCAATACGCCGGAGTTGCAACGCAAGCGCCGCATGCGCGCGCTCAAGGACCGCCTGACCCGCTGGTATGTACTGGTGGGCGGGCTTGCCGTATTGGCGGCGATCACCCTGATCTTCTTCTATCTGGCCTATGTGGTGCTGCCGCTGTTCCAGGGCGCCGAGCTGACCAGCAAGAAAGCCCTGGAGCCGACCTGGCTGCAACAGGATGCCGGCAAGCCGCTGATGATCGCGCTTGAAGAGCAGAACCTGGTGGGCATGCGCGTTTCGGACAAGGGCCAGGCACTGTTCTTCGATACCAAGACCGGTAACGAGCTCAAGCGTGTCGACCTGCCACTGCCGGCAGGCACCCAGGTCACTTCGATCAGTGCCGACCAGCCGGGTAGCCCGCTGCTGGTGCTGGGCTTGTCCAATGGCCAGGCGCTGGTGTTCCACCACACCTACAAGATCACCTACCCGGACAACAAGAAAACCATCGCCCCCGGCATCGACTACCCGTACGGCGAGCAGCCGTTCGTGCTCGACGAGCAGGGCCGTGCGCTGGAGCATGTCAGCGTCAACGTCAATGGCGACACCCTGCTGATGGCCGGTTCCACCGGCGCGCACCTGCAGGTGGTCGAGCTGACCCGCACCGAAAACATGATGACCGAAGAGGTCACCACCGAGCAGAACCGCATCGAATTGCCGCAGATGACCGAAACGGTGAAGAACATCTTCATCGACCCGCGTCAGCAGTGGCTGTATGTGATCAACGGCCGCGCCACCGCGGACGTGTTCAACCTGCGCGACAAGAGCCTCAACGGCCGCTACAAGCTGTCTGAAAGCGCCGACACCGAAATTACCGCCACCGCCCAGCTGGTCGGCGGCATCTCGCTGATCATCGGCGACTCCAAGGGCGGCCTGGCCCAGTGGTTCATGGCCCGTGACCCGGATGGCGAATCCCGCTTCAAGCTGATCCGCACCTTCCAGATGGGCAAGGCCGCGGTCGTGCAGATCGACGCCGAAGAGCGCCGCAAGGGCTTCGTCGCCCTCGACGCCGCAGGCGAGCTGGGCGTGTTCCACAGCACCGCGCACCGTACCCTGCTGGTCGAGCCGGCCGCCGAAGGCCCTGGCATCCTGGCCCTTTCGCCACGTGCCAACCGCATCATCATCGAAGAAGGCGGCAAGCTGCTGCCACTGAGCCTGCGCAACCCGCACCCGGAAATTTCCTTCAGCGCGCTGTGGGGCAAGGTGTGGTACGAGAACTACGACGAGCCGAAATACGTCTGGCAATCGACCGCATCGAACACCGACTTCGAGCCCAAGCTGAGCCTGTCGCCGCTGACCTTCGGTACCCTGAAGGCCGCGTTCTACGCCATGATCCTGGCGGCCCCGCTGGCGATTGCCGCGGCCATCTACACCGCCTACTTCATGGCCCCGGGCATGCGCCGCAAGGTCAAGCCGGTGATCGAACTGATGGAAGCGATGCCGACCGTGATCCTCGGCTTCTTCGCCGGCCTGTTCCTCGCCCCGTACCTGGAAGGCCACCTGCCGGGCGTGTTCAGCCTGTTCCTGCTGATGCCGCTCGGCATCCTGCTGGCCGGCTTTGCCTGGACCCGCCTGCCCGAGTCGATCCGCCTGCGTATCCCGGATGGCTGGGAAGCGGCGATCCTGATCCCGGTCATCCTGTTCACCGGCTGGTTCGCCCTGACCATGAGCCCGCACCTCGAGAACTGGTTCTTTGGCGGCGACATGCGCCTGTGGATCACCAACGACCTGGGGATAACCTACGACCAGCGCAACGCCCTGGTCGTGGGTATCGCCATGGGCTTCGCGGTCATCCCGAACATCTACTCCATCGCCGAAGACGCCGTGTTCAGCGTGCCGCGCAGCCTGACCCTGGGCTCCCTGGCCCTGGGGGCGACGCCATGGCAGACCCTGACTCGCGTGGTCATCCTCACCGCCAGCCCGGGTATCTTCTCGGCGCTGATGATCGGCATGGGCCGTGCGGTGGGCGAGACCATGATCGTGCTGATGGCCACCGGCAACACCCCGGTGATGGAGCTGAACCTGTTCGAGGGCATGCGCACCCTGGCCGCCAACGTGGCCGTGGAAATGCCGGAGTCGGAAGTCGGCGGCAGCCACTACCGCGTGCTGTTCCTGGCCGCGCTGGTGCTGCTGATGTTCACCTTCATCATGAACACCTTGGCCGAGCTGATTCGCCAGCGTCTGCGCAAGAAATACTCGTCGCTTTGATAGAAAGGTAGCGATCCGTGAAAAAGGATTCCCTCAAAGGCTGGTTCAAGAGCGGCGCCCCAGGCGTCTGGATGAGCGGCGGCGCGGTGGCCATGGCAGTGATCATGACCGTTGGCCTGCTGGCGGTGATTGCCGTGCGCGGCCTGGGCCACTTCTGGCCGGCCGATCTTGTCCAGGCCACCTACAAGGTGCCGGGCCAGGCCGACCATGTCGTCATTGGCGAAGTGGTGCAAAAGGAAGAAGTACCCCGTGCCCGCCTGAAAGGCGCCGGCCTGCCAGTGCCTGACCAAGGCCCGGAGTTCATGACCCGTGAGCTGATCAAGGTGGGCAACCGCGACCTCAACGGCAGCGACTTCACCTGGGTGGTCGGCGACTGGCTGGTCGACGAAAAGCGCCCGACCGACCTGATCGCCCTGGAGCGTCGCGAGTGGGGCAACTTCTACGGCTACCTGGTCAGCGTCAAGGAAGAAGGCCGCGTGGTCGCCGAAGGTGCTGCCGCCTGGGCCGAGCTGCAGGCCCGCCTCAAGCGCGCCAACCAGCTCAACAGCGAACTGCAAAGCCTAGAGAAGAAAGACATCGGCGCCATCAACCATGGCCTCGAGCGCCTGCGTCTGCAGGCGCGCAAGCTGGAGCTGGACGGCAAGCTGGACGCCGCCGCCCAGGCCGACATGGACGCCGAGCGCGCCGAGCTGAACAGCCGCTACAAGGCCATCGAAGACCGCCTGACCGGCCTGCACCAGGCCTTCGCTCGCGACAGCCTGGTGGCCCGCGATGGCAACGGCCGTGAAGTGGAAATCAACCTCAGCAAGGTGGTGCACGCCATCCAGCCGAACGCCATGTCGGGGTTCACCAAGCTGGGCACCTACTTCACCAAGGTCTGGGAGTTCCTCAGCGACGACCCGCGTGAAGCCAACACCGAGGGCGGTATCTTCCCGGCCATCTTCGGTACCGTGATGATGACCCTGATCATGGCCGTGATCGTCACCCCGTTCGGTGTGCTGGCTGCCGTGTACCTGCGCGAATACGCCAGACAGGGCCCGGTGACCCGCCTGATCCGCATCGCGGTGAACAACCTGGCCGGTGTACCGGCGATCGTCTACGGCGTGTTCGGCCTGGGCTTCTTCGTCTATGTGCTGGGTGGCTCGATCGACCGCCTGTTCTTCCCCGAAGCACTGCCGGCGCCAACCCTGGGTACCCCGGGCCTGCTGTGGGCATCTTTGACCCTGGCGCTGCTGGCCGTGCCGGTGGTGATCGTGGCCACCGAGGAAGGCCTGGCGCGTATTCCGCGTACCGTGCGTGAGGGCTCGCTGGCCCTGGGCGCGACCAAGGCCGAAACCCTGTGGAAGATCGTCCTGCCAATGGCCAGCCCGGCGATGATGACCGGCATGATCCTCGCCGTGGCCCGCGCCGCCGGTGAAGTGGCACCGCTGATGCTGGTAGGTGTGGTGAAGCTGGCCCCGTCGCTGCCGGTGGACGGGAACTACCCGTACCTGCACCTGGACCAGAAGATCATGCACCTGGGCTTCCACATCTATGACGTCGGCTTCCAGAGCCCCAACGTCGAGGCCGCGCGGCCGCTGGTATATGCCACGGCGTTGCTGCTGGTGCTGGTGATTGCGGCCCTCAACCTCTCGGCCGTGTGGATCCGTAACCACCTGCGCGAGAAGTACAAGGCCCTCGACAGCTGATCCTGATTGCAAGCGTGCCGCCCGTGAGCCGGGCGGCCCTTTGAAACGAATTGTTAGCGTATGGAGTTGACCATGCAGCAAGAATCCCATACCCACGGCATCGACATGTCTGCCCTGGGCCGCGACAAGCAGAGCCTGCGCCTGGCCGAAGAAACCGTAGCCATCGAAGTGCCGGGCCTGAGCCTGTTCTACGGCGACAAACAAGCGCTGTTCGATGTGCAGATGAATATCCCCAAGCAGCGCGTGACCGCCTTCATCGGCCCGTCCGGCTGCGGCAAGTCGACCCTGCTGCGCACCTTCAACCGCATGAACGACCTGGTTGACGGCTGCCGCGTGGAAGGCGCCATCAACCTGTACGGCAACAACATCTACCGCAAGGGCGAAGACGTGGCCGAGCTGCGCCGCCGTGTGGGCATGGTGTTCCAGAAGCCCAACCCGTTCCCCAAGACCATCTACGAAAACGTGGTCTACGGCCTGCGCATCCAGGGCATCAACAAAAAGCGCGTGCTCGACGAAGCGGTCGAGTGGGCGCTGAAGGGCGCGGCCCTGTGGGACGAGGTCAAGGATCGCCTGCACGACTCGGCACTGGGCCTGTCCGGTGGCCAGCAGCAGCGTCTGGTCATCGCCCGCACCATCGCCGTGGAGCCGGAAGTGCTGCTGCTCGACGAACCGTGCTCGGCACTGGACCCGATCTCGACCCTGAAAGTCGAGGAACTGATCTACGAATTGAAATCCAAGTACACCATCGTCATCGTGACCCACAACATGCAGCAGGCGGCCCGTGTTTCGGACTACACCGCGTTCATGTACATGGGCAAACTGGTCGAATTCGGGGATACCGACACCTTGTTCACCAACCCGGCGAAGAAGCAGACCGAAGACTACATCACCGGTCGCTACGGCTAGCAGCCGCTCGGGATAGGTACCTGGCCCCTGTGGGAGCGGGTTTACCCGCGAAGCAGGCGCTGCGGTGCTTGGCACCGGCTTCGCCGGTGTTCGCGGGTGAACCCGCTCCCACAGGATGTGTTTGCCAGGGTGGGCCAGGGAATGACACGAACTACTTGAAGCTTGCAGCTTCTTCGCGGAGCGAACGATGATCAACAAAGAAAGCCTTACGCATCACATTTCCCAGCAGTTCAACGCCGAGCTCGAAGAGGTGCGTAGCCACCTGCTGGCCATGGGCGGCCTGGTCGAAAAGCAGGTCAACGACGCAGTTACCGCGCTGATCGAAGCCGACTCGGGCCTGGCCCAGCAAGTGCGCGAAGTCGATGAGCAGATCAACCAGATGGAGCGCAACATCGACGAGGAGTGCCTGCGCATCCTCGCCCGTCGTCAGCCGGCGGCCTCCGACCTGCGCCTGATCATCAGCATCTCCAAGTCGGTGATCGACCTGGAGCGCATCGGTGACGAGTCGACCAAGATCGCCCGCCGCGCCATCCAGCTGTGCGAGGAAGGCGAGTCGCCGCGCGGCTATGTCGAGGTGCGTCACATCGGTGACCAGGTGCGCAACATGGTCCGCGACGCGCTGGACGCCTTTGCCCGCTTCGACGCCGACCTGGCGCTGTCGGTGGCCCAGTACGACAAGACCATCGACCGTGAATACAAGACCGCCCTGCGTGAGCTGGTGACCTACATGATGGAAGACCCGCGCTCGATCTCGCGGGTACTGAGCGTTATCTGGGTCCTGCGTTCGCTGGAGCGTATCGGCGACCATGCGCGCAACATCTCCGAGCTGGTGATCTACCTGGTGCGCGGCACCGACGTGCGTCACATGGGCCTCAAGCGCATGACGGCAGAAGTGCAGGGCACTGCTGTTTCCGACGGCGAAAACGCTAATGTTCCGGCCGAACCTGACGATAAGTAAGGTTGCTCCCGAGCATCGACGCCCGGCCTTGGCCGGGCGTTTTCGTTTGCGGTCGAGGAGCCGGCAGGCACCCGCGAACGATGTGAAGAAGTCCCGGCGTGACCAGGTTGTAGCAAGTGGCCATTATTCGGCGGTAGGCTAGTCGGGATTCAGAAGGAGTATCGATGAGTAAAGTGAATGTGCTGGTCGTGGATGACGCCCCGTTTATCCGTGACCTGGTCCGCAAATGCCTGCGCAATGCCTTCCCGGGCATGACCATCGACGACGCCGTCAACGGTCGCAAGGCCATGGCCATGCTGGGCAAGGAAGCGTTCGACCTGGTTCTGTGCGACTGGGAGATGCCGGAAATGTCCGGTCTGGAACTGCTCACCTGGTGCCGCCAGCAGCCTGAGTTGAAGAACCTGCAGTTCATCATGGTGACCAGCCGTGGCGACAAGGAAAACGTCATCCAGGCTATTCAGGCGGGCGTTTCCGATTTTGTCGGCAAGCCGTTCACCAACGAGCAATTGCTGACCAAGGTGAAAAAAGCCCTGACCAAGATCGGCAAGCTCGACAGCCTGATGGCCAGCGGCCCGGCACGGGTCAACTCGGCGTTCGCCAATGACTCGCTGAATGCGCTGACGGCCGGCAAGCCTGAAGCGGTGAAGGTCACGGCGCCAGCGTCGGCACCAGCACCCGCCAGGCCAGTGGCCAATGCCCCCCGGCCCGCCGCTCCCGCGCCGACCGGCCGTGGCCAGGGCCAGTTGCGCCTGGCCGGCGGCATGCAGCCATGCGTGATCAAGGCGCTGAGCCTGAAAGAGGCCTTGCTGGTGGTGCGCCGTGGCGAAGCGCTGCCCCAAGTGCTGGAAGGCGCGGTGCTGGACCTGGAGCAGGGCGAGAACGCCGAAGTCGCGCGCCTGAACGGCTACTTGCATGCCGTCGCGGCACTGGAACCCAAGCCCGACAGTGACTGGTTGCAACTGACCTTCAAGTTCGTCGACCAGGATGCCCAGAAGCTCGACTATCTGTCGCGGCTGATTGCCCGCGGGACGGCGCAGAAGCATTTCACCCCGGGCGCCTGACCGCAGCCTCACACCGCGCTTTTTGTAGGAGCAGCCTTGTGCTGCGAATGGGCTGCGAAGCAGCCCCGGCAATGCTTGCGGCGGCATTGATACCTGGGGGCTGCTTTGCAGCCCATTCGCAGCACAAGGCTGCTCCTACAAAAAACTGTGCACCCCAGGGCCATCCGACCAACTGTCATACCCGCCGCAAAACCCCCTGCTAGGCTTCGACAAATCATAACTGTCAAAAAGCCACTATCATGCCCGCCCGCCTGCTGCTGTTCTGTGCATTGCTCATGGCCTCGGCGTCGAGCCTGGGCATGACTATCTACGAGATCACCGATGATGGCCGCGTGACCTCCTATTCCGACCGGCCCGGCCCCGGTGCCAAAACCTTTGTGCGGCGCGTACCTATGGTTGAGGTGCCCGAAGGCCAGGTTCTGCTGAACGCGATAACCTTCAACGGCGGCGTGAGCTTTTCGGCCCGCAACCAGCTACACGTGCCAGTGGAGGTGGAGTTGCGCCTGGACAACCTGGTGAATGCACAAGGTGGCAATGCCCCGCGTACCGTGCGCCGGGTACTGCCGCCGCGCACCACGCAAATGCTCAGCGTGCTCAGGGGGCGCCCCGGGATGCTGCTGAACTACCGCTCGACCCTGCTACAGGCCATGGGCGACCCGGGCAAGCGGCCCCAGGGCTTCCGCTATGCATTCCCTTGGATTGGCGGGCCGTTCCGCGTGACCCAGGGCCCCAATGGCCGGGTCAGTCATTTTGGGCCCAAGGGGCGTTACGCCATGGACATCGCCATGCCCGAAGGCACCACCATCATCGCGGCGCGGGAAGGGGTGGTGGTGAAGACGGAGAACAGCCAGAGCGGGCGCGGCCCCAACCCCTCGGGCAATTTCGTCAGGATCCTGCACCCGGACGGCACCATGGGCGTGTACCTGCACCTGATGCGCGGGTCGGTGGTAGTGGCGGAGGGGCAACGAGTGCGGCAGGGGCAGATGCTGGCCAAGTCGGGCAATACCGGCAACAGTACCGGGCCTCACCTGCATTTCGTGGTGCAGCGCAATGTGGGGTTGGCGCTGGAGTCGATACCTTATCGGTTCGACAGGCCGATCGGAGGGTTGCCTGACTTCACTGCGGGTAACCCTTGAGATTTTGGGGCCGCTTTGCGGCCCCATCGCGACACAAGGCCGCTCCTACAGGGATACGCGAACCCCTGTAGGAGCGGCCTTGCGTCGCGATGGGCTGCAAAGCAGCCCCCTTGCCCTCAATCCAGCTTGAGCACCTTGGCCAGCACGATCTTCGGCCCTTTCATCTTCTTGATGATGATGCGCAGCCCTTCGACCTCCAGCACTTCCTCTTCTTCAGGCACGCGCTTGAGCGTCTCGTAGACCAGCCCGGCGAGGGTTTCTGCTTCGATATGGTCAAGGTCGACGCCCAGCAGGCGCTCGACCTTGAACAGCGGCGTGTCGCCACGCACCAGCAGCTTGCCCGGCTGGTAGGCGAGGATGCCGCGCTCGGTCTTGCGGTGCTCGTCCTGGATGTCGCCCACCAGCACTTCCAGCACGTCTTCCATGGTCAGGTAGCCAATCACCTTGCCATCGGCTTCCTCCACCAGCACGAAGTGCGCGCCGCCCTTGCGGAACTGCTCCAGCAACTGCGCCAGCGGCATGTGCCGCGACACGCGCTCCAGTGGCCGTGCCAGGTCGTCGAGGTCGATGGTTTCGGGCAGGTGCTCGAGTTCGGCCAGCTCCAGCAGCAGGTCCTTGATGTGCAGCAGGCCGGTGAATTCTTCACGCTCGGCGTCGTACACCGGGTAGCGGCTGAACTTGTGGCGGCGCACCAGGGCCAGGATCTGCTTCAACGGCGCATGGGCGTCGATGCTGACCATGTCCTCGCGCGAGTTGGCCCAGTCGACCACCTCCAGCTCGCCCATTTCCACGGCCGAGGCCAGCACGCGCATGCCTTGGTCGCTGGGGTCCTGGCCACGGCTGGAGTGCAGGATCAGCTTGAGCTCTTCACGGCTGTAGTGGTGCTCGTGGTGTGGGCCGGGCTCACCCTGGCCGGCAATGCGCAGGATGGTGTTGGCACTGGCATTGAGCAGGTAGATGGCCGGGTACATCACCCAGTAGAACAGGTACAGCGGCACGGCGGTCCACAGCGACAGCAGCTCGGGCTTGCGGATGGCCCAGGACTTGGGCGCCAGCTCGCCGACCACGATGTGCAGGTACGAGATGACGAAGAAGGCGACGAAGAACGAGATGGCCTTGATCAGCTCGGGCGTGTCCACGCCCAGGTAGGCCAGCAGCGGCTCGAGCAGATGGGCGAACGCCGGTTCACCGACCCAGCCCAGGCCCAGCGAGGCGAGGGTGATGCCCAGTTGGCAGGCCGACAGGTAGGCGTCGAGCTGGTTGTGTACCTTGCGCAGGATGCTGCCACGCCAGCCATGCAGCTCGGCGATGGACTCGACGCGGGTGGCGCGCAGCTTGACCATGGCGAACTCGGCGGCAACGAAGAAGCCGTTGAGCAGCACCAGGAGCAAGGCAAAGATGATCATGCCGAAATCGGCGAATAACGAGGTGAGGCTGATACCAGGGGAAGGGTCCATGATGGAGTTTTTACGGGGTCCGTCTTCGAGATAAGGAGAAAAAAAGTGCCAGCTCTTGCTGGCACAGGGGGTCCAATGTAGCGGCTGGGGCCGTAAAAGCAAAGGGCGATGGATTCTTTGGGGGCGCTTTGCGCCCCATCGCGACACAAGGCCGCTCCTACAGGAGACCGCGATCCAGTGTAGGAGCGGCCTTGTGTCGCGATGGGCTGCAAAGCAGCCCCCGAAGCCCTCAAGCCTTGCCGTTGGCCAATTGTGCCGGCGCGAAGTGACAGGTAAAGGTACTGCCATGCCCCGGCACGCTGCTGATCTCCAGCTTGCCGCGGTGGCGCATCAGCACATGCTTGACGATCGCCAGCCCCAGCCCGGTGCCGCCGGTATTCGACGCACGGCTGGAATCGACCCGGTAGAAGCGCTCGGTCAGGCGTGGCAGGTGCTTGGCATCGATGCCCACCCCCGAGTCCTGCACCGACAGGTGCGCGCCCTGGGCATCGGCCCACCAGCGAATACGGATGCTGCCTTCGTCCTGGGTGTACTTGACCGCATTGAACACCAGGTTGGAAAAGGCACTGCGCAGCTCCGACTCGCTGCCTTTCAGCTGCACGCCGGGTGCGGCTTCCAGGGTGATGCGCTGGTTGCGGGGCCCGGACAGGGCCTGGGCGTCGTTCTTGATCGCGGCGAGCAAGGCATCGACCGCCACTGGCTGGTTGTCCGACGGGTAGTCGGTGGCCTCCAGCTTGGCCAGCAGCAGCAGGTCGTTGAGCAGTGTCTGCATGCGCGAGCCTTGCTGGCTCATCTGCTGCAGGGCTCGGCCCCAGCGCGGGTTCACGTCTTCGACGTTGTCCAGCAGGGTTTCCAGGTAGCCGGTGATCACCGTCAGCGGCGTGCGCAGCTCGTGGGACACGTTGGCGACGAAGTCCTTGCGCATCTGCTCCAGCTGGTGGATGCGGGTAACATCGCGCACCAGCATCAGGTGCTCGTTGTTGCCGTAGCGGGTGATGTGCAGCTGCACGCGCATGCGGTCGTTGATCGGCGAGGGGATTTCCAGCGGCTCGAGGTAGTTCTCCGCCTCGAAGTATTCCTTGAAGCGCGGGTGGCGCACCAGGTTGGTCACCTGCTGGCCGCCGTCCTGTGGGGTCTTGAAACCCAGCAGAGTCTCGGCGGCGCGGTTCCACCATTCCAGGTTGCCGTCACTGTCCAGCATGATCACCGCGTCACGCAGCGCGGCGGTAGACTCCTGCACCCGGTCGATTACCGCCTGCAGGCGGCCGCGCACGCGCTGGTCGCGGCGTTGCAGGTGGTAGATGCTGTCGAACACCTCGCCCCACAGGCCGTAGCCATCGGGCGGTGCTTCGTCGGGTTGGTGGTTGCGCAGCCAGTCATGCAGGCGCAGCAGCTGCTTGAGGGTCCAGCCCAGGTAGAGCGCCAGGCCGATGGCCAGGCTCCAGCCATAGTAGCCGCTGACCAGCCCGCCGATCAGGCAGACGGTTATCAGCAGCAGCAGGTGGCGAATCAGGGTCGCGTGCCAGTTCTGGTTCAATTGACGGTCCTTGTACAACGACGTGCAGCTTGGCGCTTTTCAGCTCGATCAGCTCTTGGTCGAGAAGCGGTAGCCGGTGCCCCGGACGGTTTGTACCAGATTTTCGTAGGCTTCACCCAGCGCCTTGCGCAGGCGGCGGATGTGTACGTCGACGGTGCGCTCTTCGACATAGACGTTACCGCCCCACACCTGGTCCAGCAGCTGGCCACGGGTGTAGGCGCGCTCCTGGTGGGTCATGAAGAACTGCAGCAGGCGGTATTCGGTAGGGCCCATCTCGGCCGGCTTGCCGTCGATGGTCACGCGGTGGCTGATCGGGTCGAGCAGCAGGCCGCCGACTTCGATCGGTGCCTCGCTATCGCTCGGGCCAGTGCGGCGCAGCACGGCTTTCAGGCGGGCGACCAGTTCACGCGGCGAGAACGGCTTGGTGATGTAGTCGTCGGCGCCCACTTCCAGGCCCTGGATCTTGTTGTCCTCTTCACCCTTGGCGGTGAGCATGATGATCGGGATGTCGCCGGTCAGCTCGTCGCGCTTGAGGCGGCGGGCCAGCTCGATGCCGGAGGTGCCCGGCAGCATCCAGTCGAGCAGGATCAGGTCCGGTTTGCGGTCGACGATGATCGCGTGGGCCTGTTGGGAGTTTTCCGCTTCCAGGCAGTCATAGCCGGCCATTTCCAGGGCAACGGCGATCATCTCGCGAATTGGTGCTTCGTCGTCGACGATCAGAATGTTCCTGCCAACCATGCTCAAAACCTCTCCTGGATACGGTGTCTTGGCCCGCATTAGATAACGGAATTATTGCAGCTGTGTGACAGGGTGTTGGCCGTTCTGGCGACATTCCATGACTGAACTAGGCTTGAAAGGGCCGTAGTTGTGGCAACCAGAACTCAATCCCCCCCGAAACAATGGTGAATCCAATGACACGACAAACGCTGAGCTGGATGGCCCTTTTCACTACGCTGGCGCTCCCGGGGGTGGCCTTGGCCGACCATGCGATGGAGAAGGGCGGGATGTTGGTCGATCATGCCGGCATGACCCTGTACACCTTCGACAAGGATGCGGGCGGCAAGTCGATGTGCAATGGCGAATGCGCCACCAACTGGCCGCCGCTGATGGTCAAGGCCAATGACGAACCGGCCAAGGACAAGTGGACAGTGGTGATGCGCGATGATGGCAGCAAGCAGTGGGCCTATGACGGCAAGCCGCTGTACACCTTCGTCAAGGACAAGAAGGCCGGCGATATGACCGGTGACGGCATGAAGGACGTTTGGCACGTTGCCAAGCCTTGAGATTGCCGGGGCCGCTTTGCGGCCCTCTCGCGACACAAGGCCGCTCCTACAGGAATGCGCGATCCCCTGTAGGAGCGGCCTTGTGTCGCGATGGGCTGCAAGGCAGCCCCAGAATCCTCAGCGCAACGCGTAATCCAGCACCACCCCGATAAACACCAGCATCCCCGCCCAGTGATTGTGCAGAAACGCCTTAAAGCACGACTCCCGGTCCAGCTTGCGCGTCGACCAGTACTCCCAGGCAAAGCACGCCGCCGCGCCCAGCAGCCCCAGGTGGAACCAGCCACCCAGCTCGAAGCGGCTGCCGGCCAACAACAGGCAGCCCAGCGACAGCAGCTGCAAGGTCAGGATGATGGTGCGGTCTGCGTCGCCGAACAGGATAGCGGTCGACTTCACGCCTATCTTCAGGTCGTCATCACGGTCGACCATGGCGTAGTAGGTGTCGTAGCCCACCGTCCACAGCAGGTTGGCGATATACAGCAGCCAGGCGCTGGCCGGCAGCTCGCCACCCGCTGCGGTGAAGGCCATGGGAATGCCCCAGGAATACGCCGCCCCCAGCACCACCTGCGGGTAATAGGTGTAGCGCTTCATGAACGGGTAGCAGAACGCCAGTGCCACCGCACCGAACGACAGCCAAACCGTGCGGCTGTTGGTACACAGCACCAGCAGGAAGCTCACTCCGACCAGGATGGCGAACAGCGCCAGTGCTTCGCGCGGGCGGACCCGGCCGCTGGCCAGTGGGCGGTCGGCGGTACGTTTGACGTGGCCGTCCACCTTGCGGTCGGCAAAGTCGTTGATGCAGCAACCTGCAGCGCGCATCAGCACCACACCTAGGCCGAAGATCACCACGTTGGCCAGGGTTGGTGAACCGTTGCCGGCAATCCACACCGCCGACAAGGTCGGCCACAGCAGCAGATAGATACCAATCGGCCGGTCCATGCGGCTGAGCTGGACGAAGTCCCAGGCCCGCGGGTGCAGGCGGTTGAGCGACTTGAGCAATTGCAGGTACATCAGCGGTTTTCCTCCTTGGCCGCTTGCCACAATGCTGGCAGAAACACCTCTGCCACCAGCAGGTCCAGGCCGCCACGTTCGAAGCGCGAACGGCGGCCCCACAGCGCCGCGTGGGCGGCTTCACCCGGCAGCCAGGCCTGTGGATAACTGCACACCTCGATGGGGTGGCGGATGAATGCCTGGTCACAGAACAGCAACTCGCCCAGCGAACGGCTGCCCAGGGTTTCCAGGTCCAGCCCGCCGCGCTCCAGGGCGCTGCGGCTGGCGACGCTGCGGGCGAACACCCAGGGTTGGCCATGGCCGCGCAGGTAAACCTCACGCACCCAGCCTTCGGCGCCAGCGGCGATGCCCAGTGCCTGGCATTCGTCATCGCGCAGCGGCTGCCAGCCCTCGAACAGCGGGGTGACGGAGAAGTGATCGTTGGACAGGCGGGTCAGGCGGCGGGTCAGCGAGCCCTCGTCGAACAGCCAGTCAAGGGTGGGCTGGTCGATGTCGGTCGCCAGCCGTGAATACGGCAGCCACGCGACAGCGGCTGCTTGCGGGGATTCGTACGACACGTCGGTCTGCTTGTTACAACCAGAGAGGCGGCGAGCTTAGCATGATTGCCCCGACTGCTTGCATACTGCCGACAGGGCCGCTACAAAGCCCCACGAATTGCGCGCTGGCCTCTTCGCGGGCGCGCCCGCTCCTACAGGTTATGCACAATTCCTGTGGGAACGGGCATGCCCGCGAAGAGGCCATCAGCAGCAACACAACGCTCCAGCCTGAACCGAGGAAACCCACCCCCATGAAAAAGTGGCAATGTATTGTCTGTGGCCTGATCTACGACGAAGCCGAAGGCTGGCCAGACGACGGCATCACCCCCGGCACCCGCTGGGAAGACGTGCCTGAAGACTGGCTGTGCCCCGACTGCGGCGTGGGCAAGAGCGACTTTGAAATGATCTCCATCGGCTAATCGAGGAAAGCACGACATGACGTCCCCTGTGGTAATCATCGGTACCGGCCTTGCGGGCTACAACCTGGCCCGTGAATTTCGCAAGCTCGATGCGCAGACGCCGCTGCTGCTGATCACCGCCGATGACGGTCGTTCCTACTCCAAGCCCATGCTGTCCACCGGCTTTGCCAAGCAGAAGGACGCCGATGGCCTGTGCATGGCCGAGCCGGGCGCCATGGCCGAGCAACTGAACGCCGAGATTCGCACCCATACCCGCATCAGCGGCATCGACCCGGGCCACAAGCGTTTGTGGATAGGTGAAGAGGCGGTGGAATACCGCGACCTGGTGCTGGCTTGGGGCGCGCAGACAGTGCAGGTGCCGATCGAAGGTGATGGCGGCGATCGGGTGTTCCCGATCAACGACCTGGAAGACTACGCGCGCTTCCGTGCCGCCGCCGTCGGCAAACAGCGCGTGCTGATCCTCGGTGCCGGCCTGATCGGCTGCGAATTCGCCAACGACATGAGCCTGGGCGGCTTCCGGGTCGATGTGGTGGCGCCGTGCGAGCAAGTCATGCCGACCTTGCTGCACCCGGCCGCTGCCACTGCCGTGCAGGCCGGGCTGGAAGGCCTGGGCGTGCGTTTTCACCTCGGCCCGGTACTGACCCGCCTGCAGCAGGTGGCCCAGGGCCTGGAGGCGCACCTGTCCGACGGCAGCGTGATCGCCTGCGACCTGGTGGTTTCGGCCATCGGCCTGCGCCCGCGCACCGACCTGGCCGCCGCCGCTGGCCTGCAGACCAACCGCGGCGTTTGCGTGGACCGCCAGTTGCGCACGTCCCACGCCAACATATTCGCCCTTGGCGACTGTGCCGAAGTCGATGGCATCAACCTGCTCTATGTGATGCCGCTGATGAGCTGTGCCCGGGCCCTGGCGCAAACCCTGGCCGGCAAGCCGACAACGGTCGCCTACGGACCGATGCCGATCACCGTGAAAACCCCGGCCTGCCCGCTGGTGGTCTCACCGCCGCCCCAGGGCCACGAAGGCACCTGGCAGGTAGAAGGGCAGGGCAGTGACCTCAAGGTGCTCTGCCTTGATGCAGAGGGCAAGCTGCTGGGCTACGCCCTCACCGGAGCGGCCGTGATGGAGAAGCTGGCCCTGAATCGCCAGCTGCCGGCCGTGATGGCGTAAATAGCTGGCGTTCTGTCGGATTTATCCTGTTGTTGCTTGCACAATGGCCGCCCAGATACTGGCGCGGCCCCTGTGCACGTGCCATCCTCACTTCCGTCTGCCGCAGATTAGAGCCTGCGGTGCCTTGAGCGCTGCTCCCAGGGCAGCACGGCATAACAACAAGAATTCCGTCAAAGAGGCTTCACTATGCGCAAACCAGAACTCGCCGCCGTCATCGCCGAAAAGGCCGATCTGACCAAGGAAAAGGCCAATCAGGTTTTGAACGCGATTCTCGACAGCATCACGGGTGCCCTGGACAAGGACACCGTGACCCTGGTCGGTTTCGGCACCTTCGAAAAACGTCATCGCGGTGCGCGTACCGGCAAGAACCCGCAAACCGGTGAACCGGTCAAGATCAAGGCCAGCAATACCGTGGCTTTCAAGCCAGGCAAGAACCTGCGCGACAGCGTCAACGCCCCTGTCAAGCCGGCCAAGAAAGGCAAGTGATCGCTCCCTGACAACCCCAGTGTCAGCCAAGCGGGCGCCCCAGGGCGCCCGTTGTGCTTTCTGCAGGCAAAATGTTTCGAACTTGCATAAATAGTTCCGGAAAAGGATAGACTGCGCGCCTTAGTCACTTTTAATTCGAGGCGCGTTGATGAAGTTCCGCTTTCTTCTCTGGGCCATGGGGCTGTTGATGGCCAGGGCCAGCCGCAACAACCCGGCATTCCAGCAGCAGCTCAAGGGCAAGGACCTGGTGTTCCAGATGCAGACCCTGGACGGCAAGGTCGCCCGGCACTTCATCGTCAACAACGAACGCGTCAGCAGCAAGGGCGGCGCGCACCCGCAGCCGGCGTTCGCCATTGCCTTCAAGGACGCCGCCTATGGCTTCGCCACCATGCAGGCAGGTAACAAGCAGTTGGCGTTCATGCAGGGGATCCAGGACAAGCACATCCAGATCAAGGGTAACCCGGCGCTGGTGATGTGGTTCCAGGGGTTGATGAAGTACCTGAAGCCGAAGAAGAAGGGCTGAAACTCAATAGGCCTGCTGACTCATACCCTGTGGGAGCGGGTTTACCCGCGAACACCGGCAACGCCGGTGCCATGCACCGCGTCGCGATCTTCGCGGGTAAACCCGCTCCCACAGGGGCCAATCATGTCAGTGCGGTGTGTGGAACTGCGAAGCCAGCTCACGCAGCAGGCTCTCTGCCTCGAGCACCTTGTTCACCACATCCTCGGCCTTGTCCCGGGTAATCCCCAGCCGTTCCAGCAACTCGTCTGGAATCTCCTGCTGCGGCCCCGAGCCAATCCCCCGCGAGCGCAGCAGGCGGGTGGCCAGGCACACCAGGTTGGGGAACGCCGAAAACTCGCCTTCATAGGCAGGGTCGTGCTGGAAGCGCAGCGCGGTGGACAGCTCTTCCGGCATGTCCCACAGCTTCATCAACCAGGCACCGATCTGCTCGCGGCTGATGCCCAGCAGGTGTTGTTCCACGTAGGTGTGGCACAAGTGCGGGTTGACCTCCAGGTGGCGGCAGATCAGCGAGAAGTGCGGCGGGAAAACGTGCGCCAACAGCAGGTAGCCAAAGTTGTGCAGCAGCCCGGCCAGGTAGGTCAGGCCGGCCTCGGGGCGCTCGGCCCGTGGCATGGCGCGGGTCAGGCCTTCGATGATCGCGGCGGTGTAGATCGACTGCTGCCAGTACGGCGTGGCTTGCTGCGGGTGGTCTTTCGGCAGGCTCAGGGTCTTGCCCAGCGCCAGGCCCAGGGCCAGGTTGATCACCAGATCGAAGCCCAGCACACGCACGATGGCATCTTCTACCGAACGGATCTTGCCAGGTGAGGCGTAGTAGGGCGATGCCGCCCAGCTCACCACCTGTGCTGCCAGCGCCGGGTCGGTTTCGACCACGCCGGTGATATCGTCGATGCTGGCGTTGGGGTCTACCCGCAGCTTGATGATCTTTTGCGCGGTGTCGGCCAGCGGCGGGATTTCGATGGTTTCTTCCAGGCGCTTCTGGATGCGCCGGGCAGTGAAGGCCTGGACGGCGTTGGTGATTTCCCGGGTGTCATCATCGGGGCGGTCGAGGTTGGGGCTGATGGCCTCGACTTCCTGGCCGAAGCTGCTGGCGCTGGCCTTGACCAGCATGCGCTTGAAGTGCGCGCGTTCGATTTCCAGCAGCAGGCCGGCTTCGCCAGACTGGATAAACACTTTATCAGCGTCGAGCAGGCTCTTTTCGTACTGGCACGGCGAGCTGGTCAGCGCCGGGATGCCCGGCAGGGCCTTGAGCTGGTGCTTGTCCAGCATCTGCTTCAGGCGTGGCACCGACACCGCGGTGAGCTTGCGCCCGGTCAGTTCGGCGAGGCGGTTGAGGTCCAGCAGCTGGCTCTGCGGGAACAGCACCATCAGGGCGCCGACCTCGTCGTCGAGCAGCACGGCCTGTACCCGCGACGCTGCCGGCAGGTGCGGATGTTCGACCACCTCGCGGTAGGCCACGCCGAGTTTGTCGAGCAGCAGCCGGATGACCGAGGGAGCGTGTGGGGTTGCGGTGTCCAGGGCAACTTCAGTCATGGTCCGTATCCACTGATTCTTTTAAACGCGAAGTATAACCAGCCTGGGAGCAAAACTGGATCCATTATGGGACCAGCGTCACACTTGGCCATATTGCTGGCCATGGCGCAGCCAGCGATCGAGCAGGGGGCTGACGTGCTCCGGCCAGCGTGCGATCAGGGCCTGGGCGGCGTCGCGCACGGCCGGCAGCAGGTCGGCGTCGCGCATCAGGTCGGCGACCTTGAACTGCAACAGGCCGGTCTGGCGGGTGCCGAGCATCTCGCCTGGGCCACGCAGTTCCAGGTCTTTCTCGGCAATGATGAAGCCGTCGTTGGTTTCCCGCATGATCCCTAGGCGCTCGCGGCCGATCTGCGACAGTGGCGGGTGGTACAGCAGCACGCAATGGCTGACGGCGCTGCCCCGGCCAACCCGGCCGCGCAGCTGGTGCAACTGGGCCAGGCCCAGGCGCTCGGGGTTCTCGATGATCATCAGGCTGGCGTTGGGCACGTCCACGCCCACCTCGATGACCGTGGTGGCAACCAGCAGCTGCAGGTTGCCGGCCTTGAACTCGGCCATGATCTCAGCCTTTTCCGCCGGCTTCATGCGCCCGTGGATCAGCCCCACCCGCAGCTCGCCCAGGGCGCTGCCCAGCTCCTCGTAGGTGCTTTCGGCGGCTTGGCAGGTCAGCTCTTCGGATTCTTCGATCAGGGTGCACACCCAATAGGCCTGGCGCCCTTCGGCGCAGGCGGCGCGCACCCGCTCGACCACTTCGAAGCGGCGGCTGTCGGCCACCAGCACGGTGTTCACCGGGGTGCGCCCGGGCGGCAGCTCGTCGAGCACCGAGGTGTCCAGGTCGGCGTAGGCGCTCATGGCCAGGGTGCGCGGAATGGGCGTGGCGGTCATGATCAGCTGGTGCGGGCACAATTCCCCGGCCACGCCCTTCTTGCGCAGGGCCAGGCGTTGCTGCACGCCAAAACGGTGTTGTTCATCGATGATCGCCAGGGCCAGGTGCTTGAACTTCACCTCTTCCTGGAACAGCGCATGGGTGCCGACCACCATTGGCGCACCGTTGGCGATCTGTTCCAGGGCGCCTGCCCGGGCCTTGCCCTTGAGCTTGCCGGCCAGCCAGGCCACTTCGATGCCCAGCGGTTCGAGCCAGCGCTTGAAGGTGATGTAGTGCTGTTCGGCGAGGATCTCGGTGGGCGCCATCAAGGCCACCTGGTAGCCGGCCTCCAGGGCCTGCAGCGCGGCCAGGGCGGCGACCACGGTCTTGCCGGCACCCACATCGCCCTGCACCAGGCGCATCATCGGCTCGTGCTGGCTGAGGTCGTAGGCAATTTCGTTGGCCACCCGCTGCTGCGCGCCGGTCGGCTGGAAGCCCAGGTTGGCCAGGTACTGCGCCTGCAGGCGCTGGGCCTTGGGCAGCACCGGCGCGCGCAGGCTGCGCAGGCTTTCGCGCAGGCGTTGCTGCGACAGCTGGTGGGTCAGCAGTTCTTCGAAGGCCAGGCGGTGCTGGGCCCAGTGCTGGCCTTCGGCAAGCTCGTCGAGGTCGGCGTCGGCCGGCGGGTTGTGCAGGTAGCGGATGGCATCGTCCAGCGGCGCCAGCTGGTAGTCCCGGGCCAGTTCGTCGGGCAGCCAGTCCGGCAGGCTGCGCGGGCCGAGCAGGCCCAGGCTCTGCTGGCACAGCAGGCGCAGGCGTTGCTGGGTAAGGCCTTCGGTGGACGGGTAGATCGGCGTCAGGGTCTGCTCGACCGGTGGCGGCGGCTCGTCGCCGTTCAGTGCGCGGTATTCCGGGTGGTAGATTTCCAGGCCCGAGGCGCCGGGGCGGGCTTCGCCGTAGCAGCGCAGGTGGGTACCACGCTTGAGCCCTTCCTTCTGCGCGTTGCTGAAGTGGTAGAAGCGCAGGCTCAGCACGCCGCTGCCGTCACCCAGGCGCACCACCAGGCTGCGGCGCTTGCCCATGGTCACGTCGGCGCCGCTGACCACGCCCTCGATCACCGCGTCCTGGCCAGGGCGCAGCTGGCCTATCGGCACCACGCGAGTGCGGTCCTGGTAGCGCAGGGGCAGGTGGAACAGCACGTCCTGCAGGTTCTCCAGGCCGACCTTGGCGAGTTTCTCCGCCATGGCCTCGCCAACCCCCTTGAGTACCGTGACCGGGACCTTCGACAGCTCACTCATGACTCAGGCCGGTTGTTCCGCAGGGGCTTTGGCGACCGAGCACAGGCGGATCGAGTCGGCGAGGATCTCGATGGCCTTCGGCCGCGGGAAGCTGGCGCGCCAGGCGATGGCCACGGTGCGGAATGGTGCCGGTGCGGTCAGTGGGCGGACCTCGATGACGCCGGGGGCGTAGTGGTGGCTGTGCACCGCCGACAGCGGCAGGATCGACACGCCAAGGCCCGAGGCCACCATGTGGCGGATGGTTTCCAGCGAGCTGGACTCGACCGTGGTGTGCTTGGAGCCTTCACCGCCCTTGTTCAGCGTTGGGCAGGCTTCCAGCACCTGGTCGCGGAAGCAGTGGCCTTCACCGAGCAGCAACAGGCTTTTGTCATTGAGCATGGCGGTGTCGATGGTCTTTTTCGCCGTCCATGGGTGGTCGGCCGGCATCAGGGCGCAGAACGGTTCATCGTACAGCGGCAGGGTCAGCACGTCGGCTTCGTTGAACGGCAGGGCGATGATCACCGCATCCAGTTCGCCATTGCGCAGCTTTTCGCGCAGTACATGGGTGAAGTTTTCTTCGATGTACAGCGGCATTTGCGGCGCCACGCGGTGCAACTGAGGGATCAGGTGGGGGAACAGGTACGGGCCGACGGTGTAGATGGCACCGACCTTGAGCGGGGCGGTCAGCTGGTTCTTGCCGGCCTGGGCCAGCTCGCGAATGCCCTGGGCCTGCTCCAGTACCTTTTGCGCCTGGGCGACGATGCTTTCGCCGACCGGGGTCAGGCGGACCGCGCTCTTGCTGCGCTCGAAGATCAGCACGCCAAGCTCATCCTCGAGCTTCTTCACACCGACCGACAGGGTCGGCTGGCTCACGTGACAGCGTTCGGCGGCATGGCCGAAGTGCTGCTCCTGGGCGAGTGTGACGATGTAGCGTAATTCTGTGAGGGTCATAACGTGCGTCCATGAAGTTGCGAGCCCAGCATAGCGGCTGCAATCGATAGACGCACGTTATCAGACTTGCCGATTTGTGACAGAAACAAAAGTCTCAGCGGCGGTCCAGCGAGTAGACGAACGGTGCCACGACTTCGATCGTGCCATTGTTCAGCAACTCGGGTGGCGGTTTGGGTACCGTGCCGGCCCGACGGATCATTTCCAGCGTCGCCCGGTCCAGGGCGGCACTACCCGAGCCACCGGCCATGGAGTACGACACCACCTTGCCTTCGGCGTCGACCACGAAGCGCAGGCGGTTGATGCCCTGCAGGCCGCGACGGCGCGCGTCTTCCGGGTAACGCTTGTACTTGGCCAGGTGACGCAGCAGGTCGCTCTGCCAGGTCGGCAGGGCGTTGCTGTTGGACGCAATGCTCGGCGCCGGTGCCGCGGACTTCTGCGGTGGCGTGTTGCTGGGCGGTGCGTCTACCGTTTGTTCGGTCGGCGGTGCTTCCTTCGGCGGTTCAGGCTTTTTCTCGGGCTTGGGCGGCTGTGGCTTGGCCTTTGGCTTGGGCGGCTTGGGAATGGCGATCTTGGGCTTGGGTGCCTCGGCCAGCTTCGGCAGCGGCGGTTCCTCGACCGGCGCCGGTGGCTGCGGCGCCGCTTTCGGGGGCGGTGGTGGCGCAGGCTCCGGCAATGGCGCCAGCTCGACCATCATGGCTGCCGGTGGCAGTTCGATGGCCTGGGGCACCGACCAGTTGAGCGTCAGCAGCACGGCGACCACGTGCACGCCCAGCACGATCGCCAGGCTGCCACCGTAGCGCGCCATGTTAGAGCGCGTTTTTGTCATTTCTTGGCTGCCGTCTCGAGACCTACCAGACCGACTTTCAGGTAGCCGGCCGCGCGCATGTTGTTCATCACTTCCATCAGATCACCGTAATCCACGCCTTTGTCAGCCTGGAAGAAGATGGTGGTTTCCTTGTCGCCCTTGGTCTTGGCATCGAGCATCGGGCCAAGCTGGTCGGGGGCAGGGACCTGATCGTCGCCGACGTACAGCTTCTGGTCGGCCTTGACGCTGACGAACACCGGTTTCTCGGGCCTCGGCGCCGGTTTGGCGGTCGAGGCCGGCAGGTCGACCTTGATGTCGACCGTGGCCAAGGGGGCTGCGACCATGAAGATGATCAGCAGCACCAGCATCACGTCGATGAACGGCGTAACGTTGATTTCGTGGTTTTCGGCGAGGTCGTCGCCACCTTCGTTGAGATGCAGGCCCATGGCTTACCCCACTTTCACCATGTGCGGGGCGGCGCGCTCGCTGCCCTGGTGGTCCAGGTCACGGCTGACCAGCAGCAGCACCTGGGCGGAGGCGTCGGACACCTGGGCCTTGTAGCCGGCGATGGAGCGGGCGAAGACGTTGTAGATGACCACGGCCGGGATTGCAGCGACCAGGCCCAGGGCGGTGGCCAGCAGGGCCTCGGCGATACCCGGGGCAACCACGGCCAGGTTGGTGGTCTGGGTCTTGGCGATGCCGATGAAGCTGTTCATGATGCCCCATACGGTACCGAACAGGCCGACGAATGGCGCAGTGGAGCCGATGGTGGCGAGTACGCCGGTGCCGCTGCTCATGGTGCGGCCGCTGGCGTGTACCAGGCGCTCCAGGCGGAAGCTGACGCGCTCCTTGATGCCTTCTTTTTCGCGGGCGTTGGCCGACAGGCGCATCTCTTCGAGGGCGTCGTGGACCAGGGTGTGGGCCAGGGTGCCTTCCTTGTTGGAAACGTCGCTGGCTTCCTTGAGGCTGGCGGATTTCTTCAGCAGGGCGATTTCACCACGCAGACGACGCTTGGCGCCCATCAGCTCGAAGCCTTTGGCGATCCAGATGGTCCAGGTGATGATGGAGGCGATGGCCAGGCCGATCATCACCGCCTTGACCACCACGTCGGCGTTCTTGTACATGCCCCATGGGGACAGGTCGTGGGCCATGCCCAGCGAGGTGTCTTCAACCAGGGCTTCGACGCTCGGGTCTGTAGCGACCGGGGCATCAACCGGGGTGGCGGCCACTGCGTCGGCAGCCGGTGCTGCGGCTGGGGCAGCGGCCGGCGCAGCTGGTGCGGTAGCGGCAGCAGGCGCGGCAGCATTGGCGGTTGGCTCATCGGCCATGGCCACCGGGGCCAGCACCAGGCTGAGCGTCAGCGCGGCGATGGCGCGCCAGGCGCGCGACGGGGTTGGCGAAGCGGAAGGTTGAGTACGTGTCATGCTGGCCGGACCTGATGAAGAATAAAGTGAACGTTCTCCAAGGCCTCGAGGTAGGCCGAGAACAATTTGGCGGCCATTATTGCAAGTAATTCTTGTTAACAAAAGTAATCTTGTTGCTTTTTTCGCCTATGGTCTAGCCATCCATCGTGTAGCGTGGTCGGGCTGATCAATTGGTCTAGGGAGTTTAGAGATGTCAGACCTTTCCGTGATGGTGGTGGGATGTGGTGATGTAGGCGGGCGTCTTGCCCGGCAGATGCTTGCGCGCGGCTGGCAGGTGAGCGGCCTGCGTCGCTCGGTCGGGCAGTTGCCTGCGGGGGTCGTGCCGGTGGCGGCGGACTTGTCCGAGCCATCGATCCCCGACGCCTGGCCGCAGCGCGCGCCGGACTACCTGGTGTATTGCGTGGCGGCCAGCCAGCACGACGAGGCGGGTTACCAGGCAGCCTATGTCGACGGTTTGCGCCATGTGCTGGGTTGGCTGGCCGAGCGCGGCCAACGCCCACGGCGCCTGCTGTTCGTGTCCAGCAGCAGCGTGTATGCACAGAAGGACGGCGAGTGGATCGAAGTAGGCGCGGCCACCGAGCCTGAAGGTTATTCCGGGCGGTTGATGCTGGAGGCCGAGCGGCTGGCGCTGGCCAGCGGCATCCCGGCCAGCGTGGTGCGCCTGACCGGCATCTATGGCCCCGGCCGCGAGTGGCTGCTCAGTCAGGTGCGCCAGGGCTACCGCGTGGCCGAGGAGCCACCGCTTTATGGCAACCGCATCCATGCCGAGGATGCCGCCAGCCTGTTGGCGTTCCTGTTGCAGGCCGATGCCGACGGCAAGGTGCTCGACGATTGCTACATCGGCGTCGACGACGACCCGGCACCGCTGGCCGACGTGGTGGCCTGGCTGCGGGCGTACATGGGGGTAACCGAGTGGTCGGATGAGCAGCGAGTGCGGCGTACCGGCAGCAAGCGCTGTAGCAATGCCCGGGCGCGGGCGTTGGGCTGGGCGCCGGTGTATCCGAGTTACAGGGAAGGCTATGCGGCCATCCTCGAGGGTAAAAACCAGCCTCAGGCCTGATGCGACCCCCTGTAGGAGCGGCCTTGTGTCGCGATGGGGCGCGCAGCGGCCCCAGGATTTCACAGGATTTCAGCGTCGCCGCATAGAATGCCGGGGCCGCTGTGCGGCCCATCGCGACACAAGGCCGCTCCTACAGGGACCGCGCAGGTTTTCAGTCCAGTTCCAGCACCCACTGGCGCTTGCCGGCCGCCAACACTGGCATTTCATCCGGCTGCGCGCGGTTCACCGCCTGGAAGATCTCCAGCTTGTCGCCATCGCGCTTGAGGATGAACGGCGCGCCACGCTGGTTACGCTCCAGCCACAGGCTGTCATTGCTGCCACCCATGGTCGCGCAATCACCCGCCAGGCACAGGGCGAAACGGTCTGGCCCTGGCAGGCCGGTGACGTTGCCGGTGTCGCCGAAGCGCACGCTGGCACCTTTGCCCTGGCCTTCGACGATCTTCCAGTTGCCGCCCAGATAGGCCTGGTACAGGGCTTTCTCGAAGCTGCTGCCCAGTGGCGCATTGGTCGCCGCCGGTGCTTTGGCGCGCACGAAGGTCTGCTTGCCGCCGCGTTGATCGACCGCCTGCAGTTCGTCGCCATCGAGCGACAGCTGTTCGGTCTGGCCACCCCGGAAGCTGGCCTGCCATTGCTTGTCGGTGGCGCTCAGCTGGCCGTCGGCCGCTTCGAAACCATTGCTGTAGCTGGCCTGTTGGCTGGCGACGTCGAGCTTCCACTCGAACACCGGCCCGTGCTCATTGAGCGCCTGACGCAGGCTGCCGCCCTTGACGGCCGCATTGATGGCGTCCTGGTTGATCCAGGTGCCGTTGAAATCTTCGGGTTTGTGGCTGGCGCAGCCGCCCAGAAGCAGGGCTGCCAGCGCGAGGGGCAGTGCTTGACGCATGACGGGGTAACCTTGCAGAGAAGGGAAGGTGACGGACAGGGCGCCCGTCACCGGGGGCATCATTCGATGACCAGGATGGCGTCCATTTCGACCTGGGAGCCTTTCGGCAGTGCGGCAACGCCGATGGCGGCGCGGGCCGGGTAAGGCTGCTCGAAGTAGCGGCCCATCACCTCGTTGACCTTGGCGAAGTGGCTCAGGTCGGTGAGGAAGATGTTCAGCTTGACGATGTCCTTGAACGAACCGCCAGCGGCTTCAGCCACGGCCTTGAGGTTCTCGAACACCTGTACGGTCTGGGCTTCGAAGCCTTCGACCAGTTCCATGGTCTTCGGGTCCAGCGGGATCTGGCCCGACATGTACACGGTGTTGCCGGCCTTGATCGCCTGCGAGTAGGTGCCGATGGCGGCAGGGGCCTTGTCGCTGTTGATGACGGTCTTGCTCATGATGACTCCTTGCGGTTGGCGGACTACGTACGCATGCGGGTGATGCGGACCACACCGGTCAGGGTACGCAGCTTCTTGATCACACGCGCCAGGTGCACGCGGTCGTGCACGCTGACCACCAGTTGGACCACGCTGATACGGCCGTCGCGTTCGTCCATGCTGATCTTCTCGATGTTGCCGTCGGCGGCGTTGACACTGCTGGCCAGCAGGGCAATCAGGCCGCGCTGGTGCTCCAGTTCGACACGTAACTCGACATTGAATTCACCGGTGATGTCCTTGGCCCAGGAGAGCTGTACGCACTTCTCCGGGTTGTGGCGGATTTCACTGATGTTGCGGCAGTTTTCCAGGTGCACGACCATGCCCTTGCCGGCTGACAGGTGGCCGACGATCGGGTCGCCCGGGATCGGCGTGCAGCACTTGGCGTAGCTCAGCACCAGGCCTTCGGTACCGCGGATCGCCAGCGGGCCTTCCGGTGCCGGCAACTGCTCGCCTTCGGCCGACAGCAGGCGGCGCGCGACCACGTAGGCCATGCGGTTGCCCAGGCCGATGTCTTCGAGCAGGTCTTCGATCAGCTCCAGGCGGTACTCGGCGAGAATCGCCTGGATACGCTCCTGGGGGATCATCTCAAGGCTGCTGTCGAAGCCGGTGAGCACCTTGTTCAGCAGGCGTTCGCCCAGGCTGATGGACTCGGAGCGGCGCTGTTGCTTGAGCGCGTGGCGGATGTGCGTGCGCGCCTTGCCGGTAACCACGAAGTTGAGCCAGGCCGGGTTCGGCCGTGCGCCCGGGGCGCTGACGATTTCCACCGTCGAGCCGCTTTGCAGCGGTTCGGACAGCGGCGCCAGGCGGCGGTTGATGCGGCAGGCGATGCAGCTGTTGCCGACGTCGGTGTGCACCGCGTAGGCGAAGTCGACCGCCGTGGAGCCTTTGGGCAGCTCCATGATGCGGCCTTTGGGCGTGAACACGTAGACCTCGTCCGGGAACAGGTCGATCTTCACGCTTTCGATGAATTCCAGCGAGTTGCCGGCACGTTGCTGCAGCTCGAGGATGCCCTTGACCCACTGGCGGGCGCGGGCGTGGCTGCCCTTGGGCTGCTCGTCGTCGTTGGATTTGTACAGCCAGTGCGCGGCGATGCCGTTGTTGGCCATCTCTTCCATCTCGCGGGTGCGGATCTGGATCTCGATGGGCACGCCGTGCATGCCGAACAGCGTGGTGTGCAACGACTGGTAGCCGTTGGCCTTGGGGATTGCGATGTAATCCTTGAAGCGACCGGGCAGCGGCTTGTACAGGTTGTGCACCGCACCGAGTACCCGGTAGCAGGTGTCGACCTTGTCGACGACGATGCGGAAGGCGTACACGTCCATGATCTCGTTGAAGGCGCGGCGCTTGCCGCGCATCTTCTTGTAGATGCCATAGAGGTGTTTCTGCCGGCCGCTGACCTCGCCCTCGATGCCGTCGGCGGCCAGGCAGTTGGCCAGCGAATGCTCGATCTTGGCGACGATCTCCTTGCGGTTGCCGCGAGCGCTTTTCACCGCACGGTGGATCAGCGACGAACGCATCGGGTGCATGGCCTTGAAGCCGAGGTCCTCGAACTCCACGCGCACGGTGTGCATGCCCAGGCGGTTGGCGATGGGGGCGTAGATCTCGAGGGTTTCCTTGGCGATGCGCCGGCGTTTTTCGCCGGACAGCACTTCCAGGGTGCGCATGTTGTGCAGGCGGTCGGCCAGCTTGACCAGGATCACGCGGATGTCGCGGGCCATGGCCATGGCCATTTTCTGGAAGTTTTCGGCCTGCGCCTCGGCCTTGGTCTCGAAGTTCATCTGGGTCAGCTTGCTGACCCCATCGACCAGCTCGGCCACGGTCTCGCCAAACTGCTGGCTGAGGGCTTCCTTGGCGATACCGGTATCTTCGATCACGTCGTGCAGCATGGCCGCCATCAAGCTCTGATGGTCCATGTGCATGTCGGCGAGGATGCTGGCCACGGCCAGCGGGTGGGTCACGTAGGGCTCGCCACTGCGGCGGCGCTGCCCATCGTGGGCCTGTTCGGCGTAGAAATAGGCGCGCCGGACCAGGTTGACCTGTTCGGGGCCAAGATAGGTCGACAGCCGTTCGGCCAAGGCTTCTATACCCGGCATGGGTTCACCTCCTGCCGAGGAAGGGGGCCTTGCGCCGTGCGACGTCGACCTGGCATCAATCAGACAGCCTCGTTGTTCTCGTCCTCGAACGCGGCGAACACCGGATCCTCGGTGACGATCTCTTCAGCGGCGATGAACTCGTTGGTGACGATGCCTTCGGCGATTTCACGCAGGGCAACAACGGTCGGCTTGTCGTTTTCCCACGCAACGCGTGGCTCTTTGCCGCCGGTCGCCAGCTGGCGAGCGCGCTTGGTCGAGAGCATGACCAGCTCAAAGCGGTTATCCACGTGTTCCAGGCAGTCTTCAACAGTTACGCGGGCCATGGTCTTCCTCAGTAGCAATTGCGGTGGGCGTGCAGCCCAATAATGGGCAGGCGGACTCGATAGTTTAAAAAATCACCAGCCAATAGGGAAGCGCTGTTTTGTCGGGTGGTTACCTTCAAGCCCTGTGTTGCCTTCTTCGCGGCTGAAGCCGCTCCCACAGGGACCGCATTGTCCTCAGGTTCATCACCGCACCCTGTGGGAGCGGCTTCAGCCGCGAAAAGGCCGGAGCAGACGCTATCAATACTTGAACCTGACGATAACCTCAGAGCATCGCGTCACGCAACCGCGGGGTCAGCTCCTCGAACAGGGTCTGCACCGAGCGCAACGCCCGGCAGTCCGGCCGGGTCAGCAGCCACAGCTGGGTGTCGCAACCCGGCAGCGGCCCGCTCAGCGCATCCACCCCGGGCAGCGCGTGCACCATGTAGTCCGGCAACGCTGCCACGCCGAGCCCGGCCGTGACCAGCTGGGCGATAGTCGACATGCCGCTGCACTGGTAGCGCGGGCTCAAACCCGGGTGCTGCTGGTTGCGCCAGACCACCGTGGGGTGGTCCTGCATCGAGTCGTCGGGGGCGATCCACGGCACGCTGGCAGGTGACTCGGCCAGGCGCTCGCGCCACTGCGGTTGGCCGCAGACCACGTAGGAGGTGGACCCCAGGTTGCGGCCCACCAGGTGCTCCGGCGGCGTGTTGGTCAGGCGCAGGGCAATGTCGGCATCGCGCCGGCTGAGGTTGGCGAAGGTGTTGGAGGTGCCCATCTCCAGCGACAAGGCCGGGTAGTTGGGCATGAACTCGGCCAGCGCCGGCAGCAGCAGGCTGTGCATCACCGCCTCGGTACAGGTCAGGCGCACGGTGCCGCTGACCACCTGCTCGCCACTGGTCATGGCGATGCGCGCCGCCTCCAGCGCCTGCTCGGCGCGTTCGGCCTGCTCGGCCAGGGCCTGGGCGGTGTCGGTCGGCAGGTAGCCTTTGCGGCTCTTGACGAACAAGGCTGTGCCCAGCGCCGACTCCAGCCGGCGGATCGAGCGGAACACCGTCGAAACATCGACCTTGAGCAACTCGGCAGCCTTGGCCAGCGAGCGGCCACGTTCCAGGGCCAGGACCAGGGAGAGGTCGGCATGGGTAATCTGATATTGCATTGGTGCACGCTCTGCTTGCCGAATTGCCAATGTCTGTTGCGTTTTGGCCATTTTATAGTGAAACGGCCCCCGGGAATCAATGCGCCCGGTCGGGTAACCAATCCCCACGATGGGAAAGTGAAAAGAACAACAGCTGCAACCATCGTCGCCCGTGAGGCGCCAGCCGTATCCCCCACATCGCCGCAGCAAATCAAAGGATGTACAGCCATGACGTCGGTAACCCCGTGCGCCAGTTCTTCCAGCGAGATGAATGACTTCCTCCAGGCCCATCCGGACACGCAGTACGTCGACCTGCTGATCTCCGACATGAACGGCGTGGTACGTGGCAAGCGCATCGAGCGGGCCAGCCTGCACAAGGTGTACGAGAAGGGCATCAACCTGCCGGCATCGCTGTTCGCCCTGGACATCAACGGGTCCACCGTCGAGAGCACCGGCCTTGGCCTGGACATCGGCGATGCCGACCGCATCTGCTTCCCGATCCCCGGCACACTGTCGGACGAGCCGTGGCAGAAGCGCCCCACCGCCCAGCTGCTGATGACCATGCACGAACTGGATGGCCAGCCGTTCTTCGCCGACCCGCGCGAAGTACTGCGCCAGGTGGTGAGCAAGTTCGATGACCTGGGCCTGGATATCTGCGCCGCGTTCGAGCTGGAGTTCTACCTGATCGACCAGGACAACCTCAACGGTCGCCCGCAGCCGCCGCGCTCGCCGATTTCCGGCAAGCGCCCGCAGTCGACCCAGGTGTACCTGATCGACGACCTAGATGAATATGCCGACTGCCTGCAGGACATGCTCGAAGCGGCCAAGGAACAAGGCCTGCCCGCCGACGCCATCGTCAAGGAAAGCGCCCCGGCGCAGTTCGAGGTCAACCTGCATCATGTTGCCGACCCGCTGAAGGCCTGCGACTACGCGATCCTGCTCAAGCGCCTGATCAAGAACGTTGCCTACGACCATGAAATGGACACCACCTTCATGGCCAAGCCCTACCCGGGCCAGGCAGGCAATGGCCTGCACGTGCACATTTCGTTGCTGGACAAGAAAACCGGCAAGAACATCTTCGCCAGCGACGACCCGCTGCAAAGCGACGCGCTGCGCCATGCCATCGGTGGTGTGCTGGAGACCATGCCGGCGTCGATGGCCTTCCTCTGCCCGAACATCAACTCCTACCGCCGCTTCGGCGCGCAGTTCTACGTGCCCAATGCGCCAAGCTGGGGCCTGGACAACCGTACCGTGGCGGTGCGCGTGCCCACCGACAGCAGCGACAACGTGCGCCTCGAGCACCGCGTGGCCGGTGCCGACGCCAACCCCTACCTGATGCTCGCGGCGATCCTCGCCGGTGTTCATCACGGCCTGACCAACCAGGTCGAGCCGCAGGCACCGATCGAAGGCAACTCCTACGAGCAGCTGGAGCAGAGCCTGCCGAACAACCTGCGCGATGCCCTGCGCGCGCTGGACGACAGCGAAGTCCTCAACCAATACATCAGCCCGGACTACATCGATATCTTCGTGGCCTGCAAGGAAAGCGAACTGGCCGAGTTCGAAGTGTCGATTTCCGACCTCGAGTACAACTGGTACCTGCACACGGTGTAAGCCCATGAGCGCAAATGCGGTCCCCTTGATCGGTGTCAGCGCCTGCCGCCAGCAGGTGGGGAAGAACTCGTCGCATACGGTAGGCGACAAGTATGTCGAGGCGGCCGGCTTTGCCGGCTTGCCATTGATCCTGCCGGCCCGTGACGGGGGCAGCGACACGCAGGCGCTGCTGGCCCGTCTGCACGGCATTGTTTTTACCGGCTCACCTTCAAATATCGAACCGCATCATTACAATGGCGCCCCCAGCGCGGCGGGTACCCGGCACGATCTGGCACGTGATCGCCTGACCCTGCCGTTGTTGCAGGCGGCCATTGCCGCCGGTGTGCCGGTGTTCTGTATCTGCCGTGGCTACCAGGAATTGAATGTGGCCCTGGGCGGCAGCCTGCACCAGCGCGTGCAGGAACTGCCCGGCTACCTTGACCACCGTGAACCTGAGGACGCACCCCTGGAGGTGCAATACGGCCCTCGTCACCTTGTCGGCATCGAGCCTGGCGGGTTGTTCGAGCGCCTGGGCCTGGCGGCGCAATTCGAGGTCAACTCGCTGCACAGCCAGGGCATCGACCGACTGGCCCCGGGCCTGCGCGTCGAGGCACGGGCCCCGGATGGCCTGATCGAAGCGGTGTCCATGCCGGCGGCGCCGGGCTTTGTGCTCGGCGTGCAGTGGCACCCGGAGTGGCGATTTACCGAAAACCCGGTCTCGCTGCGCCTGTTCCAGGCGTTTCGCGAGGCCTGCATTGCCTACGCAACACGGGAGGGCGCACGGCAGGAGGCATTCTGACGTCACCCGAAGGTCTCGGATGACTTGTTCCCGGCAGCAAGCTTTCAATGAGTGAAAGCGGGCCTTGTACGCAAGGCCTGTGAAAACAATTCCAAAATTTACGGCAAATACTCATGAGCAATTACACAGAAGCCGGCCGCCCACCCGACGTGGCGGCCGACGCGGGCAACACCCAGCGCAGCAAGGGCCTGGCCACCGGCCGGCTGGGCTTGCTGGCCAGCGTGGTGCTGGGCATTTCCACTATCGCCCCGGTCTACACCCTTACCGGTGCCCTTGGCCCGACCGTGCGTGAAGTGGGCGCGCACCTGCCGGCGGTGTTCATCGTCGGCTTCCTGCCGATGCTGCTGGTGGCCTTGGGCTACCGCGAACTGAACTCGGCGGAGCCGGACAGCGGTACTTCGTTTACCTGGTCGGCGCGTGCCTTCGGCCCGATGATCGGCTGGATCGGTGGCTGGGGCCTGGTGGTCGCCACCACCATCGTGTTGTCGAACCTGGCAGGGGTGGCGGTCGACTTCTTCTACCTGTTCCTTGGTCAGATCACCGGCAAGCATGAACTGGCGGCCTTGGCCGACAACCTGCTCATCAACATAACCACCTGTTGCGTGTTCATCGCCCTGGCGGTGTGGATCTGCTGCCGCGGCATGACTACCACCATGACGGTGCAATATGGCTTGGTGGCCCTGCAGTTGCTGGTGCTGATCGGCTTTGCCTTTGCCGCTTTCGGCGAAACCACCGCGCCGCCACCGCTGGAATTCGATTTCGCCTGGTTCAACCCGTTCGGCGTCGAATCGTTCTCGGCCTTTGCCGCCGGGCTGTCGCTGTCGATCTTCATCTTCTGGGGCTGGGACGTGTGCCTGACTGTCAGCGAGGAATCGGTCGGCAGTGACGAGGTGCCGGGCAAGGCGGCCACCTGGACCGTGCTGCTGATCCTCGGCCTGTACCTGTTCACCGCGATTGCCACCCTGCAGTTTGCCGGTATCAGCGAACAAGGCCTGGGCCTGAACAACCCGCGCATCCAGGAAAACGTCTTCGCCCACCTGGCCGGTCCGGTCATGGGGCCGCTGGCGATCCTGATGTCCATCGCCGTGCTGGCCAGCACCGCGGCGTCGCTGCAGTCGACCTTCGTGTCGCCGGCGCGCACCCTGTTGGCCATGGGTTACTACGGTGCGGTGCCGCAGAAGTTCGCCAGCGTCTGCCCTCGTTCGCAGACCCCGCGTTACGCCACCATCTGCGCTGGTGTGGCTGCGGGCCTGTTCTACGTGACCATGCGCACCCTGAGCGAGAACGTGTTGGCGGATACCATCACTGCACTGGGCATGATGATCTGCTTCTACTATTCGCTGACGGCCTTCGCCTGTGTCTGGTACTTCCGCCACAGCCTGTTCGACAGCCTGCGCCACTTCCTGATGCGCGGCTTGTGCCCGCTGGTGGGTGGGGTGATCTTGTCGGTGATCTTCGTGCGTACCGCCATCGACAGCGCCTCGCCGGACTTCGGCAGCGGCTCGCATGTGGGCGGGCTGGGGCTGGTGTTCGTGATCGCCGCGATCATTTCGGTGCTGGGGATCGTGCTGATGATGCTGTCGCGCCTGCGCGCGCCGGCGTACTTCCTGGGGGCTACCCTGCGTCAGCAGGCTACCTTGCCACTGCAGGAATAAGGCTGGGGGCGCTTCGCGCCCCATTCGCAGCACAAGGCTGCTCCTACAATGGCGCGATGTACGCCGTCGATGTAGGAGCAGCCTTGTGCTGCGAATGGGCTGCAAAGCAGCCCCATGCGGTCTTTCAGGAGAGCAGTTCTTTCAGCAGCCCGCTGTTGCGCTGTTGCTGCTTCTTCAGCACCAGGCGGTTCGAGCGGAACACTGCCTTCAAGTCTTCCAGCGCCACGTCGAAGTCATCATTGATGATCACGTAGTCGTACTCGTCGTAGTGCACCATCTCGCTGACCGCTTCTTTCATGCGCCCGGCGATGATCTCTTCGCTGTCCTGCCCGCGGCCATCCAGGCGCTCGCGCAGGGCCTGCTGGCTCGGCGGCAGGATGAACACCGACAAAGCCTCGGGCATCAGCTTGCGTACCTGCTGGGCGCCTTGCCAGTCGATTTCCAGGATCAGGTCATTGCCCTGGTCGAGTACCTCTTGCAGCGCGCTGCGCGAAGTCCCGTAGAAATTGCCGAACACTTCGGCGTGCTCGAGGAAGTCACCCTTGGCGATCAGCCCCTTGAAGTCGTCATGGCTGACGAAGTGGTAGTTCACGCCGTGCTGCTCGCCCGGGCGCATGGCGCGGGTGGTGTGCGAGACCGAGACGCTTACGCGCTTGTCGGCCTTGATCAGGGCGGTGACCAGGCTGGTCTTGCCGGCGCCCGAAGGGGCCGAAACGATGTAGAGGGTGCCGCTGCTGTGGTTCATGGTCGGGGTGGCCTTACTCGATGTTCTGTACTTGTTCACGCATCTGTTCGATCAATACCTTCAGGTTGACCGCCGCTTGCGTGCTGCGTGGGTCGAAGGCCTTGGAGCCGAGGGTGTTGGCCTCGCGGTTGAGTTCCTGCATCAGGAAGTCCAGGCGCCGGCCGGCGGCGCCGCCACCCTTGAGCACTCGGCGCACTTCGGTGACATGGGTGCTGAGGCGGTCGAGTTCCTCGGCCACGTCGCTCTTCTGGGCCAGCAGCACCATCTCCTGCTCCAGGCGCTGCGGGTCGAGTTCGGCCTGCATGTCGCCGAAGCGGTCGAGGATCTTCTGCCGCTGAGCTGCCAGCATTTGCGGCACCAGGGCGCGCAGGGTGGTGACTTCGCTGGCCATGTTGTCCAGGCGTTCGTTGATCAGCCGGGCCAGTTCCTGGCCTTCACGCTGGCGCCCGGCCTTGAGCTCGGCCAGTGCTTCATCGAACAGCGCCATGGCTTCGGTATTCAGTGCCTGCGGGTCGCTGGCGTCGGCCACCAGCACGCCTGGCCACGACAGCACCTCCAGCGGGTTCAGTGGTGCCGGCTGCTTGATCAGGCCAGCCACCTCCTCGGCGGCGGCAACCAGCTGCGCGGCGCGCTCGCGGTCCACCTTCAGCGGTTTGCCGTTGCTGTCTTCGTTGAGGCGCAAGGTGCATTCCACCTTGCCCCGCGACAGGCCCTGGCGCAGGCCTTCACGCACGGCGCCTTCGAGGTCGCGCAGGGCCTCGGGCAGGCGCAGGTGCGGCTCCAGGTAACGGTGGTTGACCGAACGCAGCTCCCAGACCAGGGTGCCTTGGCTGCCGGCGCGCTCGACACGAGCAAAAGCGGTCATGCTGTGCACCATGGGGAGTACCTCGCGTATATGAATGAACGGTGGGAGCCTCTCGGCTGCAAGGCGCAGGATTGTAGCGCAGTGGGGCCTTGGCGCCCAATCCACCCATGTTACCGACGGGTGGCCTGGCCGGCAGGAAAAGGCGACGGGCTGTGTCGGGCGCGACAATAGGCATGTCTTCCCCGGGCCGTGGGCTCTATAATGCTCGGCAGATTCAAAGTCCCAGTACAGGTATCCCAGATGAAACGTCCAAGTGGTCGCGCCGCCGATCAGCTCCGCTCGATCCGCATCACCCGCAACTACACCAAGCACGCCGAAGGGTCGGTACTGGTCGAGTTCGGTGACACCAAGGTCATCTGCACGGTCAGCGTGGAAAACGGTGTGCCGCGCTTCCTCAAAGGCCAGGGCCAAGGCTGGCTGACCGCCGAATACGGCATGCTGCCGCGTTCCACCGGCGAGCGTAACCAGCGCGAAGCCAGCCGTGGCAAGCAGGGTGGCCGCACCCTGGAAATCCAGCGCCTGATCGGCCGTTCGCTGCGCGCCGCGCTGGACATGAGCAAGCTCGGTGACATCACCCTGTACGTCGACTGCGACGTGATCCAGGCCGATGGTGGCACCCGTACCGCGTCCATCACCGGTGCCATGGTCGCCCTGTGCGACGCCCTGGCGGTGATCAAGAAGCGCGGTGGCCTGAAGGCCGGCAACCCGCTCAAGCACATGATCGCCGCAGTGTCGGTGGGCATGTACCAGGGCGAAGCGGTGCTCGACCTGGACTACCTGGAAGACTCCGCCGCCGAAACCGACCTGAACGTGGTCATGACCAGCGCCGGTGGTTTCATCGAAGTGCAGGGTACTGCCGAAGGTGCGCCGTTCCAGCCTGAAGACTTCAACGCCATGCTCGCCCTGGCACAGAAGGGCATGAGCGAGATCTTCGAACTGCAGCAGGCGGCACTGGCCGACTGAACCCAGCCAGGGAGGTGCGGGGCATGAGCGAATCGAACCTGTCGATCACCCCGCCCAATGCCGAAATCCGGCAGTGGGCGATGTTCTGCCACCTCTCCGCGCTGCTGGGCCTGGTGGTGCCGCTCGGGCACTTGCTGGGCCCGCTGGTGCTGTGGCACCTCAAGCGCGAGCAAGACCCTTTCATCGATGCCCAGGGCAAAGAGGCGCTGAACTTTCAGATCAGCGTGACCATTGCCGGGTTCATCTGCTTCCTGCTGATGTTCGTGTTCATCGGGCTGGTGCTGTTCGCCATGCTGATGGTCGCGGTGATGATCCTGATCATCATTGCGGCTGTGCGGGCGAATGAGGGCAAGCCGTATCGCTACCCGATGATCTGGCGGCCGATCAAATAATGCTGGGGCTGCTTTGCAGCCCTATCGCGACACAAGGCCGCTCCTACAAGGGATATGCATTCCCCTGTAGGAGCGGCCTTGTGTCGCGATAGGGCCGCAAAGCGGCCCCATGCCTTCAGATGGTCAACGTCCAGTCATAGTCGACAATCAGCGGCGCATGCTGGGAGAAGCGCGGCTGACGCGGCAGGCGGGCATTGCGCACGAAGCGGCGCAGGCCCGGGGTGAGGATCTGGTAGTCGAACCGGTAGCCCAGGTTGAGCATCTCGGCCTGCTCGTTGTCCGGCCACCAGCTGTACTGGTCGCCCTCACGGCTGACTTCGCGCAGGGCATCGACGTAACCCATCTCGCCTGTGATCGCGTCCATCCAGGCACGCTCCGGCGCCAGGAAGCCCGGCGACTGCTGGCTGTCACGCCAGTTCTTGATATCGAGCTTCTGCTGCGCCACGTAGAACGAGCCGCAGTAGATGTATTCGCGACGCTTGCGACGCTGTTTGTCCAGGTACTTGGCGAAGTCGTCCATCAACTTGAACTTCTGGTTCAAGTCTTCGTCGCCGTTCATACCCGAAGGCAGCAGCAGGCTGGCAATACTGACTTTGTCGAAATCTGCTTGCAGGTAACGCCCGTAGCGGTCGGCTGTCTCGAAGCCCAGGCCGGTGATGACTGCCTTGGGCTGCATGCGCGAATACAGGGCCACACCACCTTGGGCAGGCACCTCCGCGTCGCAGGCATAAAGGAAATAGCCATCGAGCTGGAAAGCTGGGTCATCGAGTTCAAAGGCCGAGGCGCGGGTATCCTGAAGGCAGATGACGTCGGCATTCTGGGCTTGCAGCCAGCTGAGCAAACCACGCTCGGCCGCAGCCTGAATGCCATTTACGTTCACACTGATGATCCGCATAAATGGCCCCAAAAATCTCGTGCGTGTATGATACCCGAGCTCAACCCATTTAGCTAAATCCGTGGTGTCCGGGACTATCCATGCAGCCGTATCAGCGCGACTTCATCCGTTTTGCCATCGATCGCGGGGTACTGCGTTTCGGTGAATTCACCCTGAAATCGGGGCGTACCAGCCCGTATTTCTTCAATGCCGGCCTGTTCAACACCGGTTCCGCCCTGGCCGAATTGGGCCGTTGCTATGCCGCAGCCATCGTCGACAGCAAGATCCCGTTCGATGTGCTGTTCGGCCCGGCTTACAAAGGTATCCCGCTGGCAGCGACTACTGCCGTGGCCCTTGCCGATCAGCATCAGCTCGACGTGCCATGGTGCTTCAACCGCAAGGAAGCCAAGGACCACGGTGAAGGTGGCAGCCTGGTCGGTGCCCCGCTGGCCGGTGACGTGCTGATCATCGACGACGTGATCACCGCCGGTACCGCCATTCGTGAGGTCATGCAGATCATCAATGCCCAGCAGGCCAAGGCCGCTGGCGTGCTGATCGCGCTGAACCGCGAAGAGCGCGGCAATGGCGAGCTGTCGGCGATCCAGGAAGTGGAGCGTGACTTCGGTATCCCTGTGGTCAGCATCGTTTCGCTGACCCAGGTGCTGGAGTTCCTGGCCGATGACCCACAGCTGAAGCAGCATCTGCCAGCTGTCGAGGCTTACCGGGCGCAGTACGGTATCTGATCCGGGCCCGGAAATGAAAAAGGCGACCTTCTTGTGAAGGTCGCCTTTTTTTGTCGCCGGTTTCGGCCCTGTCGCAGGCAATTCCTCGAAGGGGGCCGGAACAGGCCGGACTCAGTCGGTGCCGTACTTGGGCGACCGTGGCCCATAGAGGATGCCGCCGTTCGGGTGCGGCGTCAGCAGGCGTGCGCTGGTCATGCCAGCGATCGGGTAACCTGCATCATCCTGCACACTGCTGATGATCTGGTTGACCGCCGCAACGATCAGCATGCCGATGATGCCGCCCTGGTTCTGCTGGTTTTCCTGGCTGGAGGCAGTGGCGCTGCCAGTCCACAAGGTGGTACCGGTCTTCAGGTCGACCAGCTTGGCATTGGCGGTGACGATGGTCGCACTGCTAAGCACCATGTAGCGGGTGCCGTAGTCCGATACCGTGACGTACAGGCCGGCGTCGGCGCCAAAGATCTCATTCAGCTTGGTCGTCGGTAGCTGGTGGATGTCGGCTGGCGTGGTCATGCCGTTTTGGCGGAAGGTCTCGTCCACCAGCGCCACCGGCATTACATAGTAGCCGGCCTCGGCCAGCGGGTAGGTCACCTGCGACAGCATGCTGTAGCTCGCCTTCACATCGGGCGACTCGTTCAGTGGCGGCAGGATCAGGATCGACTTCGGGCGGCTCTGTTTGTAAGCCGAGTAGTCGATGGTCTTGCGCTCGGCGCAGCCCGCGAACAGGGCCAGCACGCAGGCGCCGACGACAAGGCGGCTAAGGCGCTTGATCATTGCTTGACCCCCTTGGTGGCGTTGCTTAGCAGAAAGTCCATGTACGCCGCCGACTCCGGGAAGAGCGCCTTCTCGGTGCGGAATTGCTGGATCATCTGGTCATCCTTGCCCAGGCTGGAATACAGCAGGCCCAACTGCGCATGGTAGCCAGGCGGGACGGCGCCATTCTTGGCCTTGATCTTTTCCAGGTCGCGCTCCAGCGCAATGACCTGTTCTTCTTTCGAATCGCCTTTGAGGTAGCCATAAACCTGGGGTTGATAGCTTTCCCATTGGTACAGCGGCTTGGGCGCATTGCAGCCGGCCAGCAAGACGCTGCCCAACACAAGGCCAGCGCAGATGCGCATAGCCGGGAGGGTGATGCTCATGGGAGGGGTCCTTCCTGGAAAAATCTTTTACTGGGCCTTTGGATTCCATTGGCCGTTTTCGACAGCGTTCACCAATTTGTTCACGGCTTCGCGCATGGCCAGGTCGAGAACCTTGCCGTTGAGCGTCGAGTCGTAGCTGGCGGTGCCGCCGAAACCGATGATTTCGCGGTTGGACAACGCGTATTCACCTGCCCCCTGGCTCGAGTAGACGACTTCGGAGGTGCTGATGTTGACGATGTTCAACGCCACCTTGGCGTAGGCGATCTGGGTCTTGCCACGGCCGAGGATGCCAAACAGTTGGTGGTCGCCGACTTCCTTGCGGCCGAACTCGGTGACATCGCCTGTTACCACGAAGTCCGCACCTTTCAGGCGTTGTGCCTGGCCCTTGATTGCGGCTTCCTGCTGGATCTCGCTCATGTTGTCGCGATCGAGCACGTTGAAGCGGTTGGTCTGCTGCAGGTGGGTGATGAGGATGGTCTTGGCCTGGCCGCCGAGGCGGTCGACGCCATCGGAGAAGATACCGCGCATGTAGCTGGAGCGGTTGTCGAACTTGCCTACGGCAATCGGCGCGCGCGCGCCGCTGTAGGGGCGGCTTACGCTTTCGACCTGTTGTACGGCAACAGCGGTGGAGGTTTCGGTGGCACAGCCGGCGATGGACCCGACAGCCAGGGCGGCTGCCAGCACGAGTCCGTGTGATGCGTATTTCACGCGTGTACTCCAGATGGATAGTGGCAATTTGCAGTGAGCCTGCATATTGCCACGTTGTATCGGCTGCTGGTCAGGAATCTTATGATCGAACCTGAATTGACCGCCTTGCACCACCTGTCCGCGTACATCGGGCTGAAAGCACAGCGGGCCAGCCGCCGTGTATTACAGCCGGATCAGTGACGCTTGCGGTTGGTAATCAGGGTACCCACGCCGCTGTCGGTGAAGATCTCCAGCAGCACCGCATTCGGCACGCGGCCGTCGATGATGTGCGAGCTGTTGACACCGCCCTGCACCGCATCCAGCGCGCACTTGATCTTCGGCAGCATGCCGCCGTAGATGGTGCCGTCGGCGATCAGTTCGTTGACCTGCTCGGTGGTCAGGCCGGTCAGTACTTCGCCCTGCTTGTCCATCAGGCCGGCGATGTTGGTCAGCAGCATCAGCTTCTCGGCCTTCAGCGCTTCGGCTACCTTGCCTGCCACCAGGTCGGCGTTGATGTTGTACGACTCACCATTGGCACCCACGCCGATCGGTGCGATCACCGGGATGAAGTCGCCCTTCACCAGCATGTTCAGCAGGTCGGTGTTCACGCTTACCACTTCGCCAACGTGGCCGATGTCGATGATTTCCGGGGTGGTCATCTCGGGCGTCTGGCGGCTGACGGTCAGCTTGCGGGCGCGGATCAGCTCCGCGTCCTTGCCGGTCAGGCCGATTGCGCTGCCGCCGTGGCGGTTGATCAGGTTGACGATGTCCTTGTTGACCTGGCCACCCAGCACCATCTCCACCACGTCCATGGTCGCCGAGTCGGTGACGCGCATGCCGTCGATGAAGTGGCTTTCGATCGACAGGCGCTTGAGCAGGTCGCCGATCTGCGGGCCACCACCGTGGACCACCACCGGGTTGATGCCCACAGCCTTCATCAGCACGATGTCACGGGCGAAGCCGGTCTTGAGCTCCTCGCTCTCCATCGCGTTGCCGCCGTACTTGATCACCAGGGTCTTGCCGACAAAGCGGCGGATGTAAGGCAGTGCTTCGGACAAAACCTCGGCTACATGGGAAGCGGCATCGCGATCGAGGGTCATGCAGGGCTCCTGTAAGGAACAGATAGTCGGTCAGAACGGCAGTTGCAGCTCAGGCTCAACCCGCAGCAACTGAGTACGGAAAACATCCTTGATACGTTGCAATTCGGCGTCGCTGTCGGCCTCGAAGCGCAGCACCAGCACCGGGGTGGTGTTGGAGGCGCGAACCAGGCCCCAGCCGTGCGCGTAATCCACCCGCACACCGTCGATGGTGGTCAGGTTGGCTTCGCCCCAGTCGGCGTCGCGTTGCAGTGCATCAATGATGCTGAATTTACCCTCGTCGGTCACATCAATATTGATTTCCGGCGTGGAAATATCGTTCGGGAACGCGGCGAACAGGTTTTCGGCGCTCTGCCCGGCCTTGCTGAGGATCTCCAGCAGGCGCACGGCGCTATAGATGCCGTCGTCGAAACCGTACCAGCGTTCCTTGATGAAGATGTGACCGCTCATCTCGCCGGCCAGCAGCGAGCCGGTCTGCTTCATCTTCTTCTTGATCAGCGAGTGACCGGTCTTCCACATCAGAGCGCGGCCGCCGTGCTGCTCGATCAGCGGGGTCAGGCGACGGGTGCATTTGACGTCGAAGATGATCTCGGCGCCCGGGTTGCGCGACAGCACGTCCTGGGCAAACAGCATCAGCAGGCGGTCGGGGTAGACGATGCTGCCGGTGTTGGTCACCACGCCGACGCGGTCGCCGTCACCGTCGAAGGCCAGGCCGATATCGGCGCCGGTTTCCTTGACCTTGGCGATCAGGTCTTCGAGGTTTTCCGGCTTGCCCGGGTCCGGATGGTGGTTGGGGAAGTTGCCGTCGACTTCGCAGAACAGCGGGATCACTTCGCAGCCCAGGGCTTCGATCAGTTGCGGCGCGACCACGCCGGCGGCACCGTTGCCGCAGTCCACGACCACCTTGAGCTTCCTGGCCAGCTTCACGTCCTCGACGATCTGCTGGAAGTAGCGGTCAAGGATCTCGACCTTTTCCACGCGGCCTTCGGCGCGGGTCAGGTCGTTGGTTTTCAGGCGCGTCAGCAGGGCCTGGATCTGTTCGTTGGCCAGGGTATCGCCAGCGATGACGATCTTGAAGCCGTTGTAGTCCGACGGGTTGTGGCTGCCGGTCAGCATCACACCGGACTTGCCGGCCAGCACGTTGGCTGCGTAGTACAGCGCCGGGGTGGGTACCAGGCCGACGTCGCTGACTTGGCAGCCGGCATCGACCAGGCCCTTGATCAGCTGTTCGACCAGCATCGGGCCGGACAGGCGGCCATCGCGGCCGACCGAAACCTGCGGTTCGCCCTGGGCCAGGCTCTGCGCGCCGATGGCGCGGCCGATCCAGTAGGCGGTTTCGGCGTGAAGGGTTTTGCCGACCACGCCGCGAATGTCATACGCGCGGAAAATGCTGTCTGGCAGTGCGGCGGGTACCAGGTGGGCCATGTCGTTCATCTCTGGAAGCTCCATTAGTCAAAGGCTTTCTGGGCAGGCGCAAACTGAACGCTTGGACGGTGGTTTCGCCAGAGAGTTCGCCATCCTTGGCCTGAACGGTCATTTCTCGGCTCAGTGGCTGCCGGAATGGCCGAAGCCGCCAGCACCGCGCTGGCTTTCATCGAACGCTTCGACGATGTCGAAATGGGCCTGTACCACCGGTACCAGCACCAGCTGGGCAATGCGCTCGCCAACGGCGATGGTGAACGGGGTGTTGCCGCGGTTCCAGCACGACACCATCAACTCGCCCTGGTAGTCCGAGTCGATCAGCCCGACCAGGTTGCCCAGCACGATGCCGTGCTTATGGCCCAGGCCCGAGCGCGGCAGGATCACCGCCGCCAGGCCCGGGTCGCCGATGTAGATCGACAGGCCGGTGGGGATCAGCAGGGTCTGGCCTGGCTCGAGGACGGTGTCTTCCTTGAGCAGGGCGCGCAGGTCCAGGCCGGCGGAGCCGGGGGTGGCGTACTGCGGCAGGGGGAATTCGGTGCCCAGGCGTGGGTCGAGGATCTTGGCTTGAAGAGCGTGCATGTAACTTATTGAACCTGATTGAGCCGTTCGGCGATGAAGGCGACCAGTTGCCGGGCAATCTTGCCCTTGCTGGTCTGCGCGAAGAGGGTCTGGTGCTGCTGGCGGTCGATCACGGTCAAGGCGTTTTCCTCGCTGTTGAAGCCGATGCTGGGGTTGGCCACATCATTGGCGACGATCAGGTCGAGGTTCTTGTCCTTGAGCTTGCGCGTGGCGTAATCGAGCAAGTGTTCGGTCTCGGCGGCGAAACCGACGCTGAACGGGCGGTCGGCGCGGCCAGCGATGGTGGCAAGGATATCGGGATTGCGCACCATCTGCAGCAGCATGCCGTCGCCGGTCGTAGGATCTTTCTTCAATTTTTGCGTGGCAACGACTTCCGGGCGGTAGTCCGCAACCGCCGCAGAGGCGATGAACAGGTCGCACGGCATGGCCGCTTCACAGGCCGCGAGCATGTCCCGCGCGCTGACCACGTCGATACGGCTGACCCGGTCGGGGGTTGGCAGGTGCACCGGGCCAGTGACGAGGGTCACCCGAGCCCCGGCTTCGGCGGCCGCTTCGGCCAAGGCGAAGCCCATCTTGCCGGAGCTATGATTGGTGATGTAGCGCACCGGGTCGATGTTTTCCTGGGTCGGGCCGGCGGTGATCAGCACGTGCTTGCCGGTCAGTGCCTGGCGCTTGAAGCTTTCCGCGGCACACCAGGCCAGGTCGGTGGCTTCGAGCATGCGGCCCAGGCCGACATCGCCACAGGCTTGGCTACCGGACGCCGGGCCGAACACCTGGATGCCACGGCTCTTGAGCAGTTCGAGGTTGGCCTGGGTGGCCGGGTCGCGCCACATGGCCTGGTTCATGGCCGGGGCCACGGCAACGGTGGCATCGGTAGCCAGCACCAGGGTGGTCAGCAGGTCGTCGGCCATGCCTTGGGCCATGCGCGCCATGAGGTCGGCGGTGGCCGGGGCGATCAGCACCAGGTCGGCCCATTTGGCCAGTTCGATGTGGCCCATGGCCGCTTCGGCGGCAGGGTCGAGCAGGTCCATGTGCACCGGGTGGCCCGACAGCGCCTGCAGGGTCAGCGGGGTGATGAACTCTGCACCACCACGGGTCATGACGACGCGCACCTGCGCGCCGTGCTCCAGGAGTCGGCGAATCAGTTCGGCGCTTTTGTAGGCGGCAATGCCGCCACCCACGCCGAGAACGATGCGCTTGCGATACAGCCGCTGCATAGGCTTGCCTTTTTCCAGTGAGAGCGGGCGGCGACGTTTGAAAATGCCTGCGGCAGAACGTCGCATGTACGAGGCGAAATAGATTAACACAGGGCCGAAATGGGCCGCAGCAAGGGCAGAGGGGCGGGATGAATATCAGGGAGTGGCCGGCTGAAGAGCGGCCGAGGGAGAAGTTGCTGCAGCGTGGGGCCGGAAGCCTGACGGACGCGGAATTGCTGGCTGTATTTCTCGGCTCAGGTGTGCGTGGGCGCAATGTCGTGGAGCTGGCGCGAGGTCTGCTCGTGAAGTTCGGGGGCTTGCGCCAGTTGCTGGAGGCCGACCGTGAGGCTTTCGTCGGCGAGCTTGGGTTGGGCCCGGTGAGGTTCAGCCAGCTGCAGGCGCTGCTGGAGATCGGGCGCAGGCACCTTGCAACTTCGATTGAGCGTGAATCCGCGATGGACAGCCCGGCAACGGTGAGGCGCTATTTGAAAGCGATGCTGCGACATGAAGTCAGCGAGGTGTTCGGATGCCTCTTTCTCGATACCAAGCACAGGCCGTTGGCGTTTGAAATCCTCTTCCGAGGCACGATAGATCGGGCCAGCGTCTACCCGCGGGAAGTGGTGCGGCGGGCATTGCTGCATAACGCAGCGGCCTTGATCTTGTGCCACAACCACCCCTCGGGCAACAGTGAGCCCAGCCAGGACGATGTGCACTTGACCCTGTCGTTGAAGCGGGGGCTGGCGTTGATCGATGTGCGGGTGCTGGATCACATCATCATCGGTGACGGGGAGCCGCTGTCGATGGTCGAGCATGGGTGGATTGTGGCTTAGGCACTTGTGCTGCCTGTCCCGGCCCTTTCGCGGGTAAACCCGCTCCCACAGGGAAAGTGCCATGTTGAAAGTTGGCGCGGTCCCTGTGGGAGCGGGTTTACCCGCGAAGAGGCCGGTGCAGGCTTACTTGTTCACAGACACCTTGCTGAAATCCAACCGCCCGAACGGGCTCACCTGATACCCCTCGACCCCTTGGCGCAGTAGCGTCGCCGCCGTCGGGTGCGCCAGCGGCACCCACAGCGCCTGCTGCTGGATCAGCGTCTGTGCCTGCTGGTAAAGCCGGCTGCGCACGCTCTGGTCGTTGGTGGTGCGTCCGGCGCTGATCAGCTGGTCCAGGCGGCTGTCGCAGAAGCGTGCGAAGTTGGTCCCCGACTGCACCGCCGCGCAGGAAAACTGCGGGCTGAGGAAGTTGTCCGGGTCGCCGTTGTCACCCGCCCAACCCATGAACAGCAGGTCATGCTCGCCCGCCTTGGCGCGGCGGATCAGCTCGCCCCACTCGATCACGCGGATCTCGGCCTTGATGCCAATCTTGGCTAGGTCGGCCTGCAGCATCTGCGCACCGAGGCTGGGGTTGGGGTTGAGCAGGCTGCCCGACGGGCGGGTCCAGATCGTGGTGCTGAAGCCCTCGGCCAAACCGGCCTTGGTCAGCAGGGCCTTGGCTTTCTTCAGGTCCAGCGGGTAGCCGGGCAGGTCCTTGGCGTAGCTCCAGGTATTGGGCGGGTAGGGGCCGTTGGCGGCCACCGCGGAGTCTTCGAACACGGCCTTGAGGTAGGCCTGCTTGTCGAAGGCCAGGTTGATGGCCTGGCGCACCTCCGGCTTGTCCAGCGGCGGGTGCTGGCTGTTGATGGCGACGAAGGCGGTCATGAACGCCGGGGTGGTGGCCACCTTGAGGTTGCCGTCCTTGCCGGCTTCGGCAATGTCCAGCGGCTTGGGCGACAACGCGACCTGGCACTCGCCGCGCTTGAGCTTCTGCAGGCGCACGTTGGCATCGGTGGTGATGGCGAAGATCAGCGGGTCGACCGCCGGCTTGCCGGCGAAGTAGTCAGGGTTGGCGCGGTAGCGCACCACGGCGTCCTTCTGGAAGCGCTGGAAGATGAACGGCCCGGTGCCGACCGGCTGGCTGTTGAGCTTCTCCGGCGTGCCGGCCTTGAGCAGTTTGTCGGCGTACTCGGCGGAGTAGATCGAGGCGAAGCCCATGCTCAGGGTGGCCAGGAAGGTGGCGTCCGGGTGGCTGAGGGTGAAGCGCACGGCGTTCGGTGCCGGCGCCTCGATCGCCTTGATCAGGCTGCCCAGTTGCAGCGACTGGGCATGCGGGTAGCCGCCTGGCGCAGTCTTGTGCCAGGCATGGGCGGGGTAGAGCATGCGCTGGAAGCTGAACAGCACATCGTCGGCGTTCAGTGCGCGGCTTGGCTTGAAGTAGGCGGTGGTGTGGAATTTCACGTCATCGCGCAGGGTGAAGTCGTAGATCAGGCCGTCGGCCGATACCGTCCAGCTGGCCGCCAGGCTCGGCACCACCTTGCCTTGCGCCGCGTCGAACTCCACCAGGCGGTTCATCAGCACATCGGCCGTGGCGTTGGTGGTGGTCAGCGAGTTGTACTGCACCACGTCGAAGCCTTCGGGGCTGGCCTCGCTGCAGACGCTCAGCGGGGCGGCCTGGGCAACGCCGGCGGCGAACAGGGCGCCTGCGGCGAACAAGGAGTTGAACAATAAGGAAAGGGCGGCTGTACGCATGGTGGCTCCTTGGCTGTCAGTGGCCCATCTGCCAGTGCAGTCTGGAAAAGGCCTACCCTAGTGTGCCCGTCGGGAAATGACCACACCCTTTTTTACAAAATTGGCGACGGGCGGTCGACGGCTGGCGGGGCCTGCCGCTATGCTGGCCCGGCGCGTTCCGGCTCGTGACAATGTGCATCTAATGTTGTTGCGGCCAAGTCTTTCTGGTATAAAGCAGCGCTCTTTTCTAGGGGCTCGGCCTGTCGCATAAGCGGATCCGGTCGATAAGACCTCCAGAATCACGGCGCCTAGGCGCCAAAGACTGAGAGATTAAGCGGCCAACCCATGCCGGGTTGGGCATGTGGTTTTAGAGGGCTGAGTCATGTCGAGAGTCTGTCAAGTTACTGGTAAGGGTCCAGTAACCGGGAACAACATTTCCCACGCAAACAACAAAACCCGTCGTCGTTTCCTGCCGAACCTGCAGCACCACCGTTTCTGGGTTGAATCCGAGAAGCGTTTCGTGCGTCTGCGCGTATCTGCCAAAGGCATGCGCGTTATTGACAAGCGTGGTATCGACGTAGTGCTGGCCGAGCTGCGCGCTCGCGGCGAAAAGTTCTAAGGAGAACGTCATGCGTGAATTGATCCGTCTGGTTTCGAGTGCTGGCACTGGCCACTTCTACACCACCGACAAGAACAAGCGCACCACTCCGGACAAAATCGAGATCAAGAAATACGATCCGGTTGTTCGCAAGCACGTGGTGTACAAGGAAGCCAAGATCAAGTAATTGATCGGCGACCTGAAAAAACCCGCATCCGAAAGGACGCGGGTTTTTTTATGCCTGCAAGAAAGCCGGGGCCGCTTCGCGCCCCTTTCGCGACACAAGGCCGCTCCTACAGGGACCGCGCAATGCCTGTAGGAGCGGCCTTGTGTCGCGAAAGGGGCGCGGAGCGGCCCCAGAGGCTTACTTCTGCTCGAACATCACATAGATCTTGCGGCAAGGCTCCAGCACCTCCCAGGTGCCCTTGAAGCCGGCCGGGATGACAAACCGATCACCGGCACGCAGGGTCTTGGCTCCGCCATCCTGGTCACGCAGCACCGAAACGCCCTGGACGATCTCGCAGTACTCATGCTCGGTGTAGTTCACCGTCCACTGCCCCACCTCGCCTTCCCACACGCCCGCGGCAAACTGCCCGCACGGGCTGGAATAATGGTTGTAGACCGCCTGGTCGGGCTCGCCCTTGAGGATTTTTTCCGCCGCCGGGCGGTAGCGTTCGGCCTCGGTAATGACCTGCGCGAAGTCGATGATGCTTTCGATGCTCATGGTTCGGCTCCTGTTGTTGTTTAATAAAATGCACATGAGTAGGCTTTTGAGCCATTCGTGTCAAATATATTGATAGTTTACACGGGCTGGTTTAGGGTGTCGGTAGCCAAAATGCCCTCGACGCTTGGGCAGAATTCTGACAACGCCTGTGAGTCCTCAGTGCGGCGTTGCACCTATACAAGAGGAGGAGTTTCGTATGACCACCCTGACTCGTGCGGACTGGGAACAACGTGCCCAGCAACTGAAGATCGAAGGCCGTGCCTTCATCAACGGCGAATACACCGATGCCGCATCCGGTGAAACCTTCGAGTGCCTGAGCCCGGTCGACGGACGCTTCCTGGCCAAGGTTGCCAGCTGCGACCTGGCCGATGCCAACCGCGCTGTGGAAAACGCCCGTGCCACCTTCAACTCCGGCGTGTGGTCGCAACTGGCCCCGGCCAAGCGCAAGGCCAAGCTGATCCGCTTCGCCGACCTGCTGCGCAAGAACGTCGAAGAGCTGGCGCTGCTGGAAACCCTGGACATGGGCAAGCCGATCGGCGACTCCTCCAGCATCGACGTACCTGGCGCGGCCAATGCCATCCACTGGACTGCCGAAGCGATCGACAAGGTCTACGACGAAGTCGCCCCGACCCCGCATGACCAGCTCGGCCTGGTCACCCGCGAAGCGGTGGGTGTGGTCGGTGCCATCGTACCGTGGAACTTCCCGCTGCTGATGGCCTGCTGGAAGCTCGGCCCGGCCCTGGCCACCGGTAACTCGGTAGTGCTCAAGCCGTCCGAAAAATCGCCGCTGACTGCCATTCGTATTGCCCAGTTGGCCATCGAAGCCGGTATCCCGGCTGGCGTGCTGAACGTGCTGCCAGGCTACGGCCACACCGTGGGCAAGGCCCTGGCCCTGCACATGGACGTCGACACCCTGGTATTCACCGGTTCGACCAAGATCGCCAAGCAGCTGATGGTTTACGCGGGCGAATCGAACATGAAGCGCATCTGGCTGGAAGCCGGCGGCAAGAGCCCGAACATCGTCTTCGCCGACGCTCCGGACCTGCAAGCTGCCGCCGAAGCTGCTGCCAGCGCCATCGCCTTCAACCAGGGCGAAGTGTGCACCGCCGGCTCGCGCCTGCTGGTCGAGCGTTCGATCAAGGACAAGTTCCTGCCGATGGTGGTCGAGGCCCTGAAAGGCTGGAAGCCAGGCAACCCGCTGGACCCACAGACCACTGTCGGTGCCCTGGTCGACACCCAGCAGATGAACACCGTGCTGTCGTACATCGAGGCTGGCCACAAGGACGGCGCCAAGCTGCTGGCCGGCGGCAAGCGCACCCTGGAAGAAACCGGTGGCACTTATGTCGAGCCGACCATCTTCGACGGCGTGACCAACGCCATGAAGATCGCCCAGGAAGAAATCTTCGGCCCGGTGCTGTCGGTGATCGCCTTCGATACCGCCGAAGAAGCCGTCGCCATTGCCAACGACACGCCGTATGGCCTGGCCGCTGGCATCTGGACCTCGGACATCTCCAAGGCTCACAAGACCGCCCGTGCCGTGCGCGCTGGCAGCGTCTGGGTCAACCAGTACGACGGCGGCGACATGACCGCGCCGTTCGGTGGCTTCAAGCAGTCGGGCAACGGCCGTGACAAGTCGCTGCATGCGCTGGAGAAGTACACCGAGCTGAAGGCGACCTGGATCAAGTTGTAATCCCGTGGGGCCGCTTCGCGGCCCATTCGCGGCACAAGGCCGCTCCTACAGGGGTATGCGTTTCCCTGTAGGAGCGGCCTTGTGCCGCGAATGGGCTGCAAAGCAGCCCCAAGAACTCAAGAGGTCAAGGATGCGTTGGGGTACCTACTTCGCCGTACTGGCATCGGTGCTAAGCGTCGGGCTGGCACTCGGCGTGAGCATGCCGCTGGTATCCCTGCGCCTGGAGGCCTGGGGCTACGGCAGCTTCGCCATCGGCGTGATGGCTGCAATGCCGGCGCTGGGCGTGCTGGTAGGTGCCAGCATGGCCAGCCGCCTGGCCGGCTGGGTCGGCGTGCCCTCGGCCATGCGCCTGTGCCTGTGGGGCGGGGCGCTGTCGATCGGCCTGGTCGCACTGCTGCCCAGCTACCCGTTGTGGCTGCTGTTGCGGCTGCTGATCGGTATGTCACTGACCGTGGTGTTCATCCTCGGCGAAAGCTGGATCAACCAGCTGGTGATCGAGCAATGGCGCGGCCGCCTGGTGGCGCTGTATGGCAGCAGCTATGCCCTCAGCCAGCTGGCCGGGCCGCTGGTGCTGGGCTTTCTCGGCTCGGATGACGACTTCGGCTTCTGGGCCGCTACCGGCCTGCTGCTGGTGGCACCGCTGATTCTCCTGGGCCGTGGCGGGGCACCCAGCACAGAGGCCTGCAGCGTCACCTTCGGCGACCTGTTCGCCTTCTGCCGGCGCTTGCCGGTGATCGCCTGGGCCATTGCCCTGTTTGCCTCGTTCGAGGCAATGATCCTGACCTTGTTGCCGGTGTATTGCCTGCAGCAAGGCTTTACCACTGAAATCGCCCTGTTCATGGTCAGTACCGTGGTGGTGGGCGATGCGGTGTTGCAACTGCCCATCGGTGCGCTGGCCGACCATATGTCGCGGCGCGCTCTGTTCACCGGCTGTGCGGTGACCCTGCTGGTATCCAGCCTGGCGATTCCGTTGCTGCTGCATACACCGGCGATCTGGCCGCTGTGGGTGCTGTTCGGGGCCAGTGCGGGGGGCTTGTTCACCTTGTCGCTGGTGCTGATTGGTGAGCGCTACCGGGATGATGCGCTGGTGCGGGCCAACGCCCATGTGGCGCAGCTGTGGGGTATTGGCTGCCTGCTCGGGCCACTGCTGGCCGGGGCAGGCAGCCAGTGGATCAGCGGGCATGCGTTGCCGTTGCTGATGGCGGCGGGGGCTGCGGGGTTGGTGGTGTTGACCCGGCGGCGCGGGGCGTTTGAGCCTGCCTCTGCCTGATGGATTCTGGAGCCGCTTTGCGGCCCATCGCGACACAAGGCCGCTCCTACAGGAGATACGCGATCCCATGTAGGAGCGGCCTTGTGTCGCGATGGGCTGCAAAGCAGCCCCAAAATCGCCGCTACAACATCTTCTCCAGGCCTACCGCCTTGCTGATCCAGGCATTGAACCGCCGCCACATCCCGCCCGGTTCGGATGTAAGCATGCGCCGCCTGCCATTTTCCTCGGTCACCCATACCATCTGGTTACCCACCAGCGTCGGCTGATAGCTCAAGGCCGGGGCCATGCCCTGTACCGCCAGTGCGCGGGTGTACTCGGCCAGCTCCGGGCTGTCCACCAGCACTCCGACCTCGGTATTCCACAACACCGAACGCGGGTCGAAGTTGAACGAGCCGATGAAGGTCTTGCGCCGGTCGAACACGATCGCCTTGCTGTGCAGGCTCGAGTCCGAGCTGCCATGGAAGCTCACGCGGTGCTGCGCGCTGGGGTCGCCGGGTTGGCGGCGCAGCTCGTACAGCTGCACGCCATGCTCCAGCAGCGCCCGCCGATACGGCGCATAGCCGCCATGCACCGCCGGCACGTCGGTAGCCTCCAGCGAGTTGGTGAGCAGCTTGACCGATATGCCCGCGTCGGCGCTGTGGGTCAGGTACAGCAGGCCGGACTCGCCGGGTACGAAGTACGCCGATACCAGGATCAGCTCGTGTTGCACCTTGCTCAAGTCCGGGGCCAGTTGCTGGGTCAGCAGCAGTTGCGGGTCCGGTTCGTCATCGGCCAGCACTTTGCTCGGCGCATCCCACAGAGCCTGGGCGTGTGCCCAGATAAGCTCGTTGCGCCACACATCCAGGCGCGGCTGCGACTGGTAGGCCATCAAGCGGTCATACAGGGCTTTGCGCTGGGTCCTGGCTTCGGCCAGTGAAACTTCCAGGCGGTGGCGGCTGGCGCGCAGGTCGCTGGCATCCGGGTCGCGCCAGAGGAAGTCGGTAATCGGCCGGCTCAGGGCGCTGTTCCAGTATTGGTCGAAGCTGTGGCCGAGCTGTTCGGCCACCGGGCCGACGCCCAGCAAGTCGATGTCGGTGAAGTTGAGGTTGGGTTCGGCATCGAAATACTCATCGCCCAGGTTGCGCCCGCCGACGATGGCCATGCTGTTGTCCACCAGGAACAGCTTGTTGTGCATGCGCCGGTGCTGGCGCGACAGGTTGAACAGGCGGCCCACTGCGCGCGTCACGCCGGTGCTGCGGCCCAGGTGCAGCGGGTTGAACACGCGTATCTGAATGTTCGGGTGGGCATCGAGGGTGCCCATGATGACGTCCAGGCCGTCGCTGGTGGTGTCGTCGAGCAGGATGCGCACGCGCACGCCACGGTCGGCGGCGCGCAGCAGTTCATGCACCAGGGCGCGGGTGCTGAGGCCATCGTGGACGATGTAGTACTGCAGGTCGATGCTCGCCTGGGCGTTGCGGATCAGTTCGGCGCGGGCGCGGAACGCCTCGTTGCTGTTGGGCAGCAGGCGAAAGCCCGAGCGGCCGCCGTAGGGCGCGGCCTGGCGCAGAACCGAACGGCCGAAGGCCGAGTCGTTGGCCGGCAGCGCCTGGCTGGTTTCGCGGGGCGTGCCGACGCTGGCGCAGCCGGCAAGGCCGAGCAGTAGCACCAGCAGCAGAGGCAGGGCTCGCTGGAGTCTCAAGGGTGGATCGTCCTGTGCAGCAAAGGCTTGATAGGTTGGACCGTGGCGGGCGGCGCAAAGTTACGCGCCGGCGCTTTCTTCATCCAGTAGACGAAGGGCGGTTTCACCAACTTTGCGCACGGCGGCTTCGATCTGCGGCGTCGGCCGCGCGGCGAAGTTCATGCGCAGGCAGTGGCGGAACTTGCCCGAGGCCGAGAAGATGCTGCCCACGGCAACCTGTACGTCCTGCTCCAGTAAAGCCCGGTTCAGGCGCAGCGTATCGAAATGTTCGGGTAATTCCACCCACAGCATGAAGCCACCTTGCGGCCGGCTGACCCGGGTGCCCGCCGGGAAGTAGCGGGTTACCCAGTCGCTCATCAGGTCGCGGCCACGCTGGTACTGGCTGCGCATGCGCCGCACGTGGGGTTGGTAGTGCCCGCCGGCGATGAAGTCGGCAATGGCCAACTGCGGCTGGCTGGCCGTGCTGCCGGTGCTGATGTACTTCATGTGCAGGACCCGCTCCAGGTAACGACCGGGCGCCACCCAGCCTATCCGCAGGCCGGGAGCGAGGGTCTTGGAGAACGAACTGCAAAGCAGCACGCGGCCGTCGTCGTCAAACGACTTGAGGGTGCGTGGGCGCGGGTAGGTGTAGGCCAGGTCGCCGTACACATCATCTTCGAGGATCGCCACGTCGTAGCGCTGGGCCAGGCTCAGCAGGGACTTCTTGCGGGCCTCGGGCATGATGTAGCCGAGCGGGTTGTTGCAGCTGGGGGTGATCTGGATGAGCTTGATCGGCCACTGCTCCAAGGCCAGCTCCAGCGCCTCCAGGCTGATGCCGGTGACCGGGTCGGTGGGGATTTCCAAGGCTTTCATGCCCAGGCCCTTGAGGGTTTGCATGGCGCCGTGGAAGCTGGGGGAGTCGACCGCGACGATATCGCCCGGCTCGCACACCGCGCGGATGCTGCATGACAGCGCCTCATGGCAGCCGGTGGTTATCACCAGGTCGCCCGGGCCCAGGCGGCAGCCGGAGTCGAGCATCAGCCGGGCCACCTGTTCGCGCAGGGCCAGGTTGCCGTGGATGTTGTCGTAGTACAGGCCGGGCATGTCCTGCCGCCGGCTCAGCTGGGCGAGGCTGCGCAGCAGTGGCTTGAGGGTGGGACTGTCGATGTCGGGCATGCCGCGGCCGAGCTGGATCACGCCTTGGCGTGGGGTGCTGCGCACCAGTTCCAGCACCTGCTCCCATTGCGAGATGTCTACCGGGCGCTGGGCCGGGCGGCTGACGGCGGGCAGGGCTGGCAGGTGGCGGTGGTCGTTGACGAAGTAGCCGGACTTGGGCCGGGGCGAGACCATGCCGCTGTCTTCCAGCATGCGGTAGGCCTGCTGCACGGTGCTCAGACTGACCCCGTGCTCCACACTCAGGGCGCGCACTGACGGCAGGCGCTGGCCGGGGCGGTAGAGGCCCTGTTCAATGCGCGCACCGAGCAGCTCGGCGAGGTTCAGGTAAAGGGTCACGGCATACTCCTTCGCTGCAATAGCGTGGCGACCGGTACAGTTGCGCTGAAAATACAGCATTCAGTCGGCCTGCGGCCAATTCTGTATGGGAATAATAAGGCTGTATTGGATCTGTATTGCCGGTGCTGCCGACGCGCATGCTTTCTCCACGGTATCAACTGAACGAGAGGATGCGGTGATGGGTGGCATGAGCGATGTGCGCTTGCAACTGTTGGCCAAGGAACTGGAAGCCGGGCAGCAAGCCAAGGTGTTCAACGCGCCGGAAGGGTTGGGGCGTTGGGGGCTGATGCTGCATCGCTGGCACACCCGCAGGGCGCTGCTGCAGTTGACCGATGACGAGTTGCGCGATGTCGGGCTGAGCTGGGAGCAGGCCCGGACCGAGGGGCGTAAGCCCTTCTGGAGAGACTGACCATACAGATGTTGCGCGGTCAATGTAGGAGCGGCCTTGTGTCGCGATAGGGCCGCAGAGCGGCCCCAGCGATATTTGCGGCAAAGCTGAAACCTGGGGGCGCTACGCACCCCTTTCGCGACACAAGGCCGCTCCTACAGGGACCGCGCGGCTTTCAGATCAGCTCTTTCAGACGATGCCACAGCATCCCCAGCGCCAGCAGCGGCGAGCGCAGGTGCTGGCCGCCGGGGAAGGTGATGTGCGGCACCTTGGCAAACAGGTCGAACCGCCCGCTTTCCTGGCCGCTGATGGCTTCGCCGAGCAGGCGCGCAGCCAGGTGGGTGGCGTTGAGCCCATGGCCGGAATAGGCCTGGGCGTAATACACGTTCGGCTGGCTTGCCAGGCGGCCAACCTGCGGCAGGCGGTTGGCGCCGATGCCGATCATGCCACCCCACTGGTAGTCGATGCGCACGTCGGCCAGTTGCGGGAAAACCTTGAGCATCTTTGGCCGCATGTAGGCGGCGATGTCCTTTGGGTCGCGGCCTGAATAGTGGCAGGCACCGCCGAACAACAGGCGCTGGTCGGCGGACAGGCGGTAATAGTCCAGTGCCACGCGCTGGTCACACACCGCCATGTTCTGCGGCAGCAGCGAACGGGCACGTTCCTCGCCCAGCGGCTCGGTGGCGATGATGTAGCTGCCGGCTGGCAGCACCTTGCCGCCCAGTTCGCGGTTGAGGTCGTTGTGGTAGGCGTTGCAGCACAGCACGAGAGTCTTGGCGCGCACCCGGCCCTGGGCGGTGTGTACCTGTACTTCCGGGCCGTAGTCGATGCGTGTGACCTCGGACTGCTCGAACAGCTTCACGCCCAGGCGGCTGGCCACGGCAGCCTCACCCAGTGCCAGGTTTAGCGGGTGCAGGTGCCCGGAGCCCATGTCGACCAGCCCGCCCACATAGCAGTCGGCGCCGACCACGCTGTGGATATCGTCCTTGCCGACCAGGCGCAGTTCATGTGCGTAGCCGAGGCTGCGCAGTTCTTCTGCATCCTCCGCAAAGCCCAGCAGTTCGGCGGGTTTGTTGGCCAGGTCGCAATAACCCCAGGTCAGGTCGCAAGCGATGGCATGCCTTTCGACCCGCTCGCGGACGATCTGCACGGCTTCCAGGCCCATCAGTTTCAGGCTGCGTACGCCTTCCTCGCCGATGACCGGGAGGAATTGTTCCAGGCCGTGGCCGACGCCACGGATCAGTTGCCCACCATTGCGCCCGCTGGCGCCCCAACCAAGCTTGCGCGCTTCCAGCAGGATGACCGAGAAGCCGCGTTCGGCCAGTTCGATGGCGGTGTTCAGGCCCGAGTAGCCGCCGCCGACGATGCACACGTCGGCGCTGTGCTCGCCTTGCAGGAAGGAGTGGTCGGGGTGTGGCGCGCTGCTGGCGGCGTAGTAGGAGGCGGCGTGCTGCGCGCTGTGGATCATTGGGCAGGTCCTGAGGCTGGTGGGCTGAGGGGGAGGAGGATAAGCCGGGGTAGGGTGGTGGGCAACAAGGCGAGGGCTGCGCCCGCGAATGGGCCTATAATCTGGCCAATTTCCTAGTTTTGAACCCAGCCATGTCCTGCAACCGCCACAAGATCCACTTCCTGCGCGAACTCATTCCTTCCTTCGAGTGCGAGCCCGGCTGCCACGACTGCTGCGGCCCGGTCACCACTTCGGCGGAAGAAATGGCCCGCCTGCCGCGCAAGTCCCAAGCCGAGCAGGACGCCGCCCTGGAGCGCCTGGACTGTGTGCACCTGGGCCCCAACGGCTGCACGGTGTATGAAGAGCGCCCGATGATCTGCCGCCTGTTCGGCACCACCCCGCGCCTGGCCTGCCCGCGTGGCCGTGGCCCTGAACAGATGATCGAGCCCGCTGCCGAGCAGTTGGTCCACCAGTTCATTGCCACCACCCGCCAGGTGCTGGTCTGACTTCAGTCCGGGATCGGCAGGCAAAGGCTCTCCTTCACCTCTTCCATCACGATGTAGCTCTTCGATTCGCGCACGTGCGGCAGCTTCAGCAGGATGTCGCCGAGCAGCTTGCGGTACGAGGCCATCTCGGAAATACGCGCCTTCACCAGGTAGTCGAAGTCGCCTGAAACCAGGTGGCATTCCAGTACGTGCGGCAGTTTCAGCACCGCGCGGCGGAACTCCTCGAAGGTGTCGCCCGATTTGTAGTCCAGGCTGATTTCCACGAACACCAGTAGGCTGCCCTTGAGGTGCTGCGGGTTCAGGCGGGCGTTGTAGCCCATGATGATGCCCTCGCGCTCCAGGCGGCGGACCCGCTCGGTGCAAGGGGTGGTGGAAAGCCCAACTTTCTCGCCCAGTTCGGTGAAGGAAATACGCCCGTCATTCTGCAGGATACGCAGGATGTTACGGTCGATCTTGTCCAGTTCACGCTTGCTCTGGTGCTGGGTTCTCATAGGGGATGCCCCTCCGTGAAAGGCGATTTTGCCGAGAATTCTCGCCAATAATAGGCTTTTATATAGTGAATTGCACTGCCTTCAAATTCCTATACTGCGCGCATTCATGCCATTTCAATAAAAGTCTGCGGCGCGCCGCGTGCGAGGGATAAAACGATGCGAGTTCTGGTACTTGGTAGCGGTGTGATCGGAACCGCCAGTGCCTACTATCTGGCCCGGCAAGGTTTCGAAGTAACGGTGGTCGATCGCCAGCCGGCGGTGGCCATGGAAACCAGCTTTGCCAACGCAGGCCAGATCTCGCCCGGCTATGCCTCGCCCTGGGCCGCCCCAGGCGTGCCGCTGAAGGCCATCAAATGGCTGCTGGAGCGCCACGCGCCCCTGGCCATCAAGCTCACCGGCGACGTCGACCAGTACCTGTGGATGGCACAGATGCTGCGCAACTGCACCGCTAGCCGTTACGCGGTGAACAAGGAGCGCATGGTGCGCCTGTCCGAGTACAGCCGTGACTGCCTCGACGAACTGCGCGCCGAAACCGGCATCGCCTACGAAAACCGCAGCCTGGGTACCACCCAGCTGTTCCGTACCCAGGCCCAGGTGGATGCCGCGGCCAAGGACATTGCCGTGCTGGAGCAGTCCGGCGTGCCTTACGAGCTGCTCGACCGCGACGGCATTGCCCGCGTCGAGCCGGCCCTGGCTGGCGTCAAGGACATCCTGGCCGGCGCCCTGCGCCTGCCAAACGACCAGACTGGCGACTGCCAGCTGTTCACCACTAAGCTTGCCGAAATGGCCGTGAAGCTGGGCGTGGAGTTCCGCTTCGGCCAGGACATCCAGCGCCTGGACTTCGCGGGTGACCGCATCAATGGCGTATGGATCGACGGCAAGCTGGAAACCGCCGACCGTTACGTGCTGGCGCTGGGCAGCTACTCGCCGCAGATGCTCAAGCCGCTGGGTATCAAGGCCCCGGTGTACCCGCTGAAGGGCTACTCGCTGACCGTGCCGATCACCAACGCCGACATGGCCCCGACCTCGACCATTCTCGACGAGACCTACAAGGTCGCCATTACCCGTTTCGACAACCGTATCCGCGTCGGCGGTATGGCTGAAATTGCCGGTTTTGACCTGTCGCTGAACCCGCGTCGGCGCGAAACGCTGGAGATGATCGTCAACGACCTTTATCCTCGCGGCGGTGATCTGAGCCAGGCCAGCTTCTGGACCGGCCTGCGCCCGGCGACCCCGGACGGCACGCCGATCGTTGGTGCCACGGCGTTCCGCAACCTGTTCCTGAACACCGGTCACGGTACCTTGGGCTGGACCATGGCGTGCGGCTCCGGTCGCCTGCTGGCCGACCTGATTGCGCGCAAGAAGCCGCAGATCAGTGCCGAAGGCCTGGACATTTCCCGTTATGGCAACAGCCCGGAAGTGGCCAAGCACGGGCAGACTGCGCCGGCTCACCAGCAGTAAGTTCGCCTGTACCGGCCTCTTCGCGGGCTCGCCCGCTCCCACAGGAACACCACAGATATTGAAAACTGTGCAGTACCTGTGGGAGCGGGCGAGCCCGCGAAGAACCCAACACCGTTTTCAACCTGTGAACCACCATAAGGCAGCCGCCATGCGTCCCGCCCGCGCCCTGATCGACCTCCAGGCCCTGCGCCACAACTACCGTCTGGCCCGTGAACTGACCGGTGCCAAAGCCCTCGCAGTGATCAAGGCCGACGCCTATGGCCACGGCGCCGTGCGCTGTGCCCTGGCCCTGGAGGCCGAAGCCGACGGCTTTGCCGTGGCCTGCATCGAAGAAGCGCTGGAGCTGCGCGCCGCCGGTATCAAGGCCCCGGTGCTGCTGCTGGAAGGCTTCTTCGAAGCCAGCGAACTGGCCCTGATCGCCGAACACGACCTGTGGTGCGTGGTGCACTCGCTGTGGCAACTGGAAGCGATCGAAAAGACCCAGCTGCACAAGCCGCTCACCGTCTGGCTCAAGCTCGACAGCGGCATGCACCGCGTCGGCCTGCACCCCAAGGACTACCACGAGGCCTACCAGCGCCTGCTGGCCAGCGGCAAGGTCGCGCGCATCGTGCTGATGAGCCACTTCGCTCGCGCCGACGAACTGGATGCCGACGCTACCGCCCAGCAGATCGCCGTGTTCGAGGCCGCGCGCCAGGGCCTGGCCGCCGAGTGCAGCCTGCGCAACTCCCCCGGTGTGCTGGGCTGGCCGCAGGCCCCCAGCGACTGGGTGCGCCCGGGCCTGATGCTGTACGGTGCCACACCGTTCGAAGTGGCCCAGGCCGAGGCCGAGCGCCTGCAACCGGTGATGACCCTGCAATCGCGGGTGATCAGCGTGCGCGAACTGCCTGCCGGCGAGCCGGTGGGCTATGGCGCCAAGTTCGTCAGCCCACGGCCAACCCGCGTTGGTGTGGTTGCCATGGGCTATGCCGATGGCTACCCGCGCCAGGCGCCCAACGGTACCCCGGTGCTGGTAGCCGGCAAGCGCACCCAACTGATCGGCCGGGTGTCGATGGACATGCTCAGCATCGACTTGACCGATGTGCCGGAAGCCACCGTCGGCAGCCCCGTCGAACTGTGGGGCAAGCATGTGCTGGCCAGTGAAGTGGCTGCGCACGCGGGTACCATTCCGTACCAGATTTTCTGCAACCTGAAGCGGGTACCTCGGGACTACGTCGGCGAATGACACGCTGAAGCGGACAGGTTGAGGGGCGGTGTGTTGTAAATACTGAACGGCATTGCCATGATATCGTTCACATCCACCCCCCTTTCCACCGTTTCAGGAGGCTCCAGCTTTGGACGTCGGCGAACGACTGCAAGCCATCCGCAAGCTCAAGGGCCTGTCCCAGCGTGAACTCGCCAAGCGTGCCGGCGTGACCAACAGCACCATCTCGATGATCGAGAAGAACAGCGTGAGCCCGTCGATCAGCTCGCTGCGCAAGGTGCTGAGCGGCATTCCCATGTCCATGGTCGAGTTCTTCTCGGTCGAACTGGAACCTGAAAGCCCCACGCAGATCGTCTACAAGGCCCATGAGCTGATCGATATCTCCGACGGGGCGGTGACCATGAAGCTGGTCGGCAAGTCGCACCCCAACCGTGCCATCGCCTTTCTCACCGAGGTGTATCCACCGGGTGCCGATACGGGTGCCGAAATGCTTACCCACGACGGCGAAGAAACCGGCATCCTGCTCGAAGGCCGCCTGGAGCTGGTGGTCGGCAACGAGATCTTCATCCTTGAAGAGGGCGACAGCTACTACTTCGAAAGCACCCGTCCGCACCGCTTTCGCAACCCGTTCGACCGGCCGGCGCGGCTGATCAGTGCGGCGACGCCTTCAAACTTTTGATCCAGCGCAGTGCATTGATTCGGCAATACCCCTTTCCTGTGTGGGGTCGTTTCACGGCCTCTGGGTTCCCGCTATACTTTTCAACGCTCGCCGATCCGTGGCCGCGAGCGTGATTAGCCACCATGAGGGTGTTCGCGTGAACCAAATCAAGAAGATGCTGGCCGTACCAGCAGCCGTATTCGCCCTCTGGGCAATGAGCGCAACCGCTGCGACCAATGATGACATCGCCAAGCGCCTGGAGCCGGTTGGCCAGGTGTGCGTCCAGGGCCAAGAGTGCAAAGGCATGGAAGTGGCCGCCGCCGCAGGTGGCGGTGGTGCCAAGACGCCGGACGAGATCATCGCCAAGCACTGCAATGCCTGCCATGGCTCCGGCCTGCTCGGCGCACCGAAGATTGGCGATACCGCGGCGTGGAAGGAACGCGCCGACCATCAGGGCGGCCTGGACGGCATCCTGGCCAAGGCCATTACCGGCATCAACGCCATGCCACCGAAAGGCACCTGCGCGGACTGCTCGGATGACGACCTGAAAGGGGCGATCAAGAAAATGTCCGGGCTGTGAGAAACAGCTGAATTGCATGAGGCCCGCCATTGATGGCGGGCTTTGTTTTTGTGGTGCCTGTGCCGGCCCTTTCGCGGCTAAAGCCGCTCCCACAGGTGCAGTGCAGGCTTCAAGGGCTGTGGGGCCCCTGTGGGAACTCACAGGTACAGCACAGGACTCAAGGGCGGTGAGGTCTCTGTGGGAGCGGCTTTAGCCGCGAAGAGGCCGGCACGGGCAACCAACCCACCAAAGCCCATGTCCAACCCCTGAACCCATGGATGTCTCAGGAGGCCCCGATGCACCTCTGCTCCATCGACCAGGCCGTCGAGCAAGTCCTGTCGCGCCTGCCAGCCCACATCCACATGGGCCTGCCGCTGGGCCTGGGCAAGCCCAACGCCTTCGTCAATGCGCTTTACGCCCGCATCCGCGAGCTGCCCGAACGGCAGCTGACCATCTACACGGCCCTGTCCCTCGGCCGTCCGTCACTGGGTGACGGTTTGCAACGGCGCTTTCTCGAACCCTTTGTCGAACGCGTTTTCGCCGACTACGAAGAACTCGCCTACCTCACCGACCTGCGCAACGACACGTTGCCATCCAACATTCGCGTCGAACAGTTCTTCATGCAGCCGGGCAGCCTGCTGCACAGCGCGTCGGCCCAGCAGAGCTACATCAGCAGCAACTACAGCCACGCCGCACGCGACATCAACGCCAAGGGCCTGAACCTGATCGCGCAGCTGGTGGCCGCCACCCCCGAGAGGCCGGTGCACCTGAGCCTGGCCTGCAACCCCGACATCACCCTCGACCTGCTGCCGATGATCGCCAAGCGCCGCGCCGCCGGCGAGACCATCCTCATGCTCGGCCAGGTGCATGCCGAGCTGCCCTACATGCCGGGTGACGCCGAGCTACCCATCGATACGTTCGACCTGCTGATCGATACAGCCGAGCAACGCCGCCTGTTCTCCACGCCGAACATGCCGGTCAACACCCAGGACCACTGCATCGGCCTGCACGCCAGCAGCCTGGTTCGCGACGGCGGCACGCTACAGATCGGCATTGGTGCCATGGGCGATGCGGTAGCTGCCGCATTGCTGGCGCGCCAGGGTGACAACGCCGGTTATCGTGCCGTGCTCGACGCGCTGGGTGCTGGCTCGTGGCAAGCGCTGATCGAACGGGAAGGGGGCCTGGATACCTTCGCCCAAGGCCTGTACGGCTGCAGCGAGATGTTCGTCAACGGCTTGCTGGCGCTGGCCGAAGCGGGCCTGTTGCGGCGCCCGGCGGACGAGCAGGGGGCGGCAGTGCTGCATGGCGGTTTCTTCCTCGGCCCCCAGGCGTTCTACCAGCGCTTGCGCGACATGCCGCTGGAACAGCGCGCACGGTTTGCCATGACCCGTATCAGCTTCATCAACGAGCTGTACGGGCAGGAGGAACTCAAGCGCCGCCAACGCCGTGATGCGCGCTTCATCAATACCGTATTCGGCATGACCCTGCTCGGCGCCGGGGTGGCCGACCAGCTGGAGGATGGCCGGGTACTCAGTGGCGTGGGCGGGCAGTACAACTTCGTCGCCCAGGGCCATGCGCTGGAGGGCGGGCGTTCGATCCTGCTGCTGCGCAGCTGGCGTGAGGCGGGCGGGGAGGTGACCTCGAACCTGTTCTGGAACTATGGCCATTGCACCATCCCCCGGCACTTGCGCGATATCGTGGTGACCGAGTACGGCATCGCCGACCTGCGTGGGCAGACCGACAGCGAGGTGATCGCACGGTTGCTGGCGGTATGTGATTCACGGTTCCAGCAGGGGCTGATCGAGCAGGCAAAGGATGCCGGCAAGCTGGCCAAAGATTTTCAACTGGAGGCGTGCTTTACCAACAATACGCCGCAGCACCTGGAGGCGATCAGGGCGCGGCACTCGCGGTTGTTCCCGGAGTATCCGCTGGGCACGGACTTTACGGCTGAAGAGCGGGATTTGCTGCGGGCACTGAACTGGTTGAAGAGCAAGTTCAAGCTGAGCGAGGTACTGGAGCTGGGCAAGGCAGCGCTGGATGCGCCGGGGCCGGAGGGGTATGCGAGGCATCTTGCGCGGATGCAACTGGATCAGCCGCAGGGGCTGAAGGAAGAGCTTTACCAGCGGTTGTTGCTGGCGGGGTTGGCGGCTGCCAGGTAGAGAGGGTTGAGGCCATTCGCGGGCATGCCCGCTCCCACAGGTACACCACAGCATTCAAAACCTGTGGTGTACCTGTGGGAGCGGGCGTGCCCGCGAAGCAGGCGCCGCGATTACTCGATGAAGGTAACCACACCACCTTCCAGCGACTTCACCCGGGCCAGCGACTCAACGCGATAGCCCTGGCTGTCCAGCTCGGCACGGCCGCCCTGGAACGACTTTTCGATCACGATACCCAGGCCGGCCACGGTGGCGCCGGCCTGCTTGATGATCGAGATCAGGGCCTGCGACGCCTTGCCGTTGGCCAGGAAGTCGTCGATCACCAACACGCGGTCGCTGCTGTTGAGGTGACGCGGCGAGATGGCCACGGTGTTCTCGGTCTGCTTGGTGAAGGAATACACCGAGGCGGTCAGCAGGTTCTCGGTCAGGGTCAGCGACTGGTGCTTGCGGGCGAAGATCACCGGCACGCCCAGCTTCAGGCCAGTCATCACCGCCGGGGCAATGCCCGAGGCTTCGATGGTGACGATCTTGGTCACGCCCGCGTCGGCGAACAGGCGTGCGAACTCGTCACCGATCAGCTGCATCAGCGCCGGATCGATCTGGTGGTTGAGAAACGCGTCGACTTTGAGAACCTGATCGGAAAGCACGATGCCTTCTTCGCGAATCTTCTGATGCAGTGCTTCCACTTTGTTTTCCTCGATGTAGCAAAGGTGGCCGCAAATAGCGGCAAAGTTAAAGAGTAATGGTTGATCAGCGTTTGAGCATTGCCCGGATATCGGCCAGGGCATTGTTGCCCCGTGCGGCCTTTACCTCGACCGGCGCATCGTCCAGGCCTTCCCAGGCCAGGTCGTCCGGTGGCAGTTCGTCGAGGAACCGGCTGGGCGTGCAGTCGATGATTTCACCGTACTGCTTGCGCTTGGCGGCGAAGGTGAAAGCCAGGGTCTGGCGCGCGCGGGTGATGCCCACGTAGGCCAGGCGGCGTTCCTCTTCGATGGTGTCGGCCTCGATGCTGGAGCGGTGCGGGAGGATTTCCTCTTCCATGCCCATGATGAACACGTAGGGGAATTCCAGGCCCTTGGAGGCATGCAGGGTCATCATCTGCACACCTTCGGCGTTCTCTTCCTCTTCCTGCTGGCGCTCGAGCATGTCGCGCAGCACCAGCTTGCCGATGGCGTCCTCGATGGTCATGTCACCCTCTTCGTCCTTCTCGAGGGTGTTCTTCAGCGCTTCGACCAGGAACCAGACGTTGCTGATGCGGAACTCGGCAGCCTTGTCGCTGGCGGTCTGCTGGCGGATCCAGTTTTCGTAGTCGATATCGCGGATCATCTCGTGCAGCGCGGCAATCGGGTCTTCCAGGGCAACCTTGTGGCGCACCCCGTCCAGCCAATGCTTGAAGCGCTGCAAACGCTCGGTATAGCGGGCGTCCAGATGCTCGCCCAGGCCAAGCTCCTCGCTGGCGGCGTACATCGAAATACCGCGCTCGGTGGCGTAATTGCCGAGCTTTTCCAGGGTGGTGGAGCCGATTTCGCGGCGCGGTACGTTGATCACCCGCAGGTAGGCGTTGTCATCGTCCGGGTTCACCAGCAGGCGCAGGTAGGCCATCAGGTCCTTGACCTCCTGGCGGCCGAAGAAGCTGTTGCCGCCCGACAGGCGATACGGCACCTGGTGGTGCTGCAGCTTCAGTTCGATCAGCTTGGCCTGGTAGTTGCCGCGGTAGAGGATGGCAAAGTCGCTGTACGGGCGGTTGGTGCGCAGGTGCAGGGTGAGGATTTCCATGGCCACGCGTTCGGCCTCGGCTTCCTCGTTCTTGCAGCGGATGACGCGGATCTCGTCGCCCACGCCCATCTCGCTCCACAGCTGCTTCTCGAACGCGTGCGGGTTGTTGGCGATCAGCACGTTGGCGCAGCGCAGGATGCGGCTGGTGGAGCGGTAGTTCTGCTCCAGCATCACCACTTTCAGGGAGGGGTAGTCCTCCTTGAGCAGCATCAGGTTTTCCGGCCGGGCGCCACGCCAGGCGTAGATCGACTGGTCGTCGTCGCCTACCACGGTGAACTGGTTGCGCATGCCGATCAGCATCTTCACCAGCAGGTACTGGCTGGCGTTGGTGTCCTGGTATTCGTCCACCAGCAGGTAACGCACGCGGTTCTGCCAGCGCTCCAGCACATCGGGGTGTTCCTGGAACAGCTTGACCGGCAGCAGGATCAAGTCGTCGAAGTCCACCGCGTTGAACGCCTTGAGCGTGCGCTGGTAGTGGTTGTAGACGATTGCTGCGGTCTGCTCGCGCGGGTTGCGCGCCTTCTCCAGGGCTTCGGCGGGCAGGATCAGGTCGTTCTTCCAGGCACCGATCATGTTCTTGATCTCGTCGATGCCGTCGTCGCCGGAGTATTCCTTCTGCATGATGTCCGACAGCAACGCCTTGATGTCGGACTCGTCGAAGATCGAGAAACCCGGCTTGTAGCCCAGGCGCTCGTGCTCCCTGCGGATGATGTTCAAGCCCAGGTTGTGGAACGTGCATACCGTCAGGCCACGGCCTTCCCCCGGGCGCAGCAGGGTGCCGACCCGCTCCTTCATCTCGCGCGCGGCCTTGTTGGTGAAGGTCATCGCCACGATGTACTGGGCACGGATGCCGCAGTTCTGGATGAGGTGGGCAATCTTGCGCGTGATCACGCTGGTCTTGCCCGAGCCTGCACCGGCGAGCACCAAAAGAGGGCCGCCGACATAGTCACGGGCTTCCTGCTGCCGGGGATTGAGTCGGGACATGCTAGAAACCGGGGGTCGCCAGAAAATAGCCGCGCATTCTAACAGGCATGGGGCGTTTGTGGCGCGACCGTCTGACGTCTGAGTCAAATATGTAAACGGGATTTGCCGGCTGGCGCAGTTTCGCGCAGGATGCACGACAAAATACGTCGGGATGCTACACCCGTAAAAACATGTATTAAATTGAAAATCATTTTCATTAATGCAGTAGCATACCTGGCAGTTTCCGTTGCACCGTGAAGCCCTAAGGAGCCCGCTTGTCCACGCCTGTCGAACCATTGCGTTTGCTGCTGTTGGCCGATGAGCCGGAATGGGGTGCGCTGCTACGCGAGTGCACGCCCGCACTGGGTGGCAGCGCCGTACTGCTGACGGCGCCGAACTGGGAGTCGGTCGACAGCCTGTTCAACCAGGACCGCCAGGCTGTCGTGCTGGCAACCCCGGCCCTGCAGCCCGCGCCCGGGCGCTGCGAGTTGCCGACCATCCTGCTGCTCGACCACGAGCCCCAGGTAGCGCCTAACGCTGTCAGCGACTGGCTGGTGCGCGACCAGCTCAATGTCGACACATTGCGCCGCTCGCTGCGCCATGTGCGCGAGCGCGGCGTGCTGGTGGCCACCCTGCAGCGCCTGGCCGAGCAGGACCCGCTGACCGGCATCGCCAACCGCCAGGGCTTCCAGGCCTTGCTGACCGCGCGGCTGGCCGAGAACGACGGCCGTGGCCTTGCCCTCGGCCACCTGGACCTGGACAACTTCCGCCACGTCAACGACGCGCTCGGCCACCAGAGTGGCGACCGCCTGATCCTGCAGGTGGTGGCGCGCCTGAAACAGCAACTGGAGGCGGGTGACCAGCTGGCGCGCCTGGGCAGCGACGAGTTCGCCCTGCTGATCGACACCCGACGCGACCCCAATCGTGCCGAATCGATTGCCGAGCGGATTGTCGAGGCGTTGGCCGAACCCTACTGGATCGACGGCGAAAGCCTGCTGCTGGGCTGCAGCCTGGGCCTGGCCCATGCCCGCGCCCAGGGTGGTGCCGACCCACTGATGTGGCACGCGCACATCGCCATGCGCCAGGCCAAGGGCAGCCAGGGTTGCACTTTCCATGTGTTCAACGAACGCATCAACCGCAACGCCCGCAGCCTTGCCGACCTGGAAAGCGAACTGCGCCGCGCCCTGCGCCGGGACGAACTGGAGCTGCATTACCAGCCGCGGTTGAACCTGGCCGACGGGCGCATCGTCGGCCTCGAGGCGCTGGTGCGCTGGCGGCATGCCGAGCGCGGCCTGTTGCCGCCCAGCGAGTTCGTGCCGCTGGCCGAGCAGAGCGGCCTGATCGTGCCGCTGGGCTACTGGGTGATTTCCCGTGCCCTGCGCGACATGCAGGCGCTGTGCGAGCGCGGCCTGGAGCCGCTGCACATGGCGGTCAACCTGAGCTTCCGCCAGTTCCAGGACAGCCAGTTGCTGGCGACCTTGAGCCGCCTGATTCTCGAACATGGCGTTGATGCCCGCTGGCTGGAGTTCGAACTGACCGAAACGGCGGTGATGCGCCGCAACGAACTGGTGCGCCAGACCATGGACGCCCTGGGGCGTCTGGGCGTGCGCTTTTCGCTCGATGATTTCGGTACCGGGTTCTCTTCGTTCGTGCACCTCAACAGCCTGCCGATCACCTTGCTCAAGGTGGACCGCAGCTTTGTCGCGGAAATGGAAATGCGCGAGGAGAACCGCAAGCTGGTGCACGCCATGATCAACCTGGCGCACAACCTCAATCTGGAGGTGGTGGCCGAAGGGGTGGAGAGCGAAGAGCAGATGGCGTTGCTGCGCGGGTTTGGCTGTGACCAGGTTCAAGGCTTCCTGGTCAGCAAGCCGCTGCCGGTGGGGGAGTTGATGGAGTTCTTGCTGCAGGCGACCGGCTGCCAGTTGGAGGCTGCCCGTTAGGGACCTTTCGCGGGCACGCCCGCTCCCACAGTGTCCGTGTCTGTACCTGTGGGAGCGGGCGTGCCCGCGAATAGGCCCTTGAGTCAGGCCGAGGCGGTAGCCTCTCGACTACCCCCTGCCTTGCCCAAAAGCCGCTTCATCCGCCACTCAAAGCCAAAGGTCAATGCCACCGCCGCACACGCCAGCCCCAACGCCAACCCCCACCACACCCCGACCGCGCCACCGCCCAGGGTGAAGGTGAACAGCCAGGCGCTCGGCGCCCCCACCAACCAGTAGCACACCAGGCCGATCAGGAAGGTGGTCTTGGCATCCTTCAGCCCACGGATCGAGCCCATCGCGATCGTCTGCATGCCATCGAACAGCTCGAACCACGCAGCCACCATCAGCAACTGCACCGCCAGCTGGAAGATCGCCGCAAATGCCGGGTCGTCACGGTCGATGAACAGCCCCACCAGCGCATCGGGCAGCAGCCAGAACAACGCGGCGAAGGCAAACATGATCATCGCCCCGAAGCCGATGCCCACCCGCCCGGCACTGCGCGCCGCCAGCAGGTTGCCGGCGCCGTAATACAGCCCCACGCGCATGGTCACCGCATACGACAACCCGGTCGGCACCATGAACGCCGTGGAGACGATCTGCAGGGCGATCTGGTGCGCCGCCAGCTCTGTACTGCCCAGCACGCCCATGCACAGCGCGGCGAAGGCGAACAGGCCGACTTCCACCATGTAGGTGCCGCCAATCGGCAGGCCCAGCCGCCACAGCTCGCGCAGGGCTGGCAGCGAAGGGCGCGACAGGCCCTTGCGCAGTGGGTAGGCGGTATAGGCCGGGTGCCAGCGGATATACAGCGCCAAGGCAATGGCCATGCCCATCGACACCACCGCGGTGACCAGGCCGATGCCCATCAGGCCCAGCTTGGGCAGGCCGAACATGCCTTCGATCAACGCCAGGTTGAACAGGTAGTTGAGTACCGTGCCGACCAGGCTGATGACCATCACCGGGGTCGAGCGGCCCAGCGCGCTGGTGAAGCCGCGCAAGGCCATGAAAGTCAGGTAGCCGGGCAGGGCCAGTGGCAGCAGGGTGAGGAATTCGGCGGCCGAGGCAACGTTCTCGGGCTTTTGCCCGAACAGCAGCAGTACCGGCTCAAGGTTCCACAGCACCAGCGCAGCGAACAGCGCCAGGCCCCAGGCCAGCCACAGGCCACCTTGCGCCAGGCGGGTGGCGCCCTCGATGTCGTTGGCGCCCTTGCGAATGGCCACCAGGGTACCGACCGCAGCGATCACGCCAAGGCAGAAGATCGACACGAACGAGTAGCTCGCCGCGCCCAGGCCGCCGCCAGCCAGGGCTTGCGGGCTGATGCGGGCCATCATCAGGGTATCGGTCAGCACCATCAGCATGTGCGCCAACTGCGAGGCGATCAGCGGCCCGGCCAGGCGCAGCAAAGCCTTGAGTTCTGTGGTGGGCGCGACGTGCATGGGGGCAGTCCTTTTCCTGGGGTGATCAACGAAGGGCGATTCTGAGGCTTTGGTCAACTTTGCACAAAAGGATAAAAGCGATCATTGGCATGAGTCTGACTCATGTATATATGCTTCCCGGTGATTCATATCACAGCCCCGTATGGCAGGTGCCTCATGTCCCGTCAGCTCCCCCCGCTGTATGCCCTGCGCGCATTCGAAGCCGCCGCGCGGCTAAGCTCCTTCACCCGTGCCGGCGAAGAGCTGTCGATTACCCAGAGCGCGGTCAGCCGGCATATCCGCACGCTGGAGGAGCATTTTGCCTGTCGCCTGTTCGTGCGCAGCGGCCGCAGCCTGCAACTGACCGAAGCAGCGCGGGTGTTGCTGCCCGGTGTGCGTGAAGGATTTGCCGCGCTGGAACGGGCTTGCGATACCTTGCGCGGTGAGGATGACATCCTGCGCATGAAGGCCCCCTCGACCCTGACCATGCGCTGGTTGCTGGCGCGCCTTAGCCGCTTTCGCCACTTGCAGCCTGGCAACGAAGTGCAGCTGACCAGCGCCTGGATGGATGTCGACCATGTGGACTTCAACCAGGAACCGTTCGATTGCGCGGTGTTGCTAAGCGACGGGGTGTTCCCGCCGGAATGGGAAGTGCGCAGGTTGTTCCCGGAGCTGCTGATCCCCGTGGGTGCGCCAGACCTGCTCGACGAGGAACCCTGGGACGAGCGTCGGCTGGCCTGCATCGAGCTGCTGCACCCCACGGTGGACAAGCGCGACTGGCGGGAATGGTTGGAGCGCATGGGGCTGAGTGACAAGGTTTCGCTCAAGGGCGGGCAGGTGTTCGACACCCTGGAGCTGGGCATGATTGCCGCGGCGCGTGGCTATGGCATTTCCATGGGTGATTTGCTGATGGTGGCCGAGGATGTCGCGCAGGGGCGCTTGAGCCTGCCTTGGCCGACGGCGGTGCCCAGCGGGATGGATTATTACCTGGTGTGGCCGCGCACTCGGCCAGGGGGCGAGCGGTTGCGGCGTTTGAGCGCGTTTCTGGAAGAGGAGGTGGCGGCGATGGATTTGCCGAATGTGCAGATCCTGCCGGCCCTTTGATCACCTGTACCGGCCTCTTCGCGGGCTTGCCCGCTCCCACAGGGTTATCGCATGCCTTGAAACCGGCACTGTACCTGTGGGAGCGGGCGAGCCCGCGAAGAGGCCGCAATGACTTACATCGAGCCCAGGTTCAACGCCTGTGCACACGCCTGCAGCGACCGACGCTCGCTCTGCGCATACAGCGCCAGCTCATCCTGCACCTGCAGCCCCAGCGCCGCTTCGAACGCGTCGCGGTTGGCGTTGCTGCCGTACTCGGCCTGCGCATCGTCACCCAGGTTGGACTGGAAGATCCCCGCCGCGCTCACCGGCAGGAAGTCCTCGTACACCAACGCCTCGAAGTGCACATGGCCAGCCTCGATCAGCCCTTCCAGAGTGGTCGGGCGGCCGTCCTGATCGCGCGCAGCCAGGCCTTTCTCGGTGGCGAAGTAGCGGAAGTAGGCCAGCCCTTGTTCACGCATCTGTGCCAGGTCATCCGGGAATTCGGCAAAGGTGTCCTTCAGCAACGCCATGTAGCGTTCGGCATTGGCCTCGGCCGGGGCGCCACCCAGGGCGGCGCGGGTGGCGTCGAGCAGCTTGTCGTACAGCTGGCGACCTTTCGGTGTCAGCGCCGCGCCGCGTTGCTCGATTTCGCCAAAGCGCGCGGTGTGGCTCCCTTCGCTGCCCTGCTGGTCGCTGAACGCGACCTTTTCCTGCAGGGCCTTGAAGCTGGTCTGGCGCAACAGGATCGGGTGGCGGCGGGTGGGCGGGCCTTCGACCACGGCCTTTGGCGGGATGCCCTTGGCCGGCATGCCAAGCTGGATTGCATCGATGTCCAGGGTGCGCGGGGTCAGGTGGTTGATGTGCGGGCCCTTGAAGGCCACCACATCGGCGATCAGGCGGTGCTGGTCGTGCAACTGCTGGTACTGCTCGGCAGTGACGGTGGCGTCATGGTGCCAGCGGAAGGTGTGCAGCGCTTCCTGCACGAACGCTTCGGCATCGGCGGCGTTCAGGCCACCATCGCGCTCGCATTGGGCGATCAGTTCGAGGGCACGGGCGGTGAAGATCTGGCGCTTGGCCAGGATGCTCTCTGCCAGCTCGCGCAGTTGCGGGTTGTCGATCAGTTCCAGGCGCAGCAGCGAGGTGAACACGCGGAACGGGCTGACGTGCAGCGACTGCTCGTGCACCGCGCGGAAGGCGGTGGAATGCACCGGCACGCCAGCGGAACTGAGGTCGTAGTAGCCGACTGGCTGCATGCCCATGACCGCGAACAACCGGGCGATGGTGGCCAGCTCTGCGGCGGTGCCCACACGGATGGCGCCGTGACGCTCCTGATCCAGGCGCTCGATTTCGCCGGTCCAGCGCAGGGCCTCGGCAACCTCGGGTTGCTGGGCCATGACCTGCTGGTTGATTTCGCTCACCAGCTCCAGCAGCGTGCCGTACAGGGGCACTTCCTGTTTGTACATGAGCGACATGGCGGCAGAGAACTGCGCGCGGATGCTGTCGGGGCTGACGAAATCGTGGGCGGGCATCGCTAGCTTCCTGGTTGGGTTCGGACGCTTACATGAAAGCTGGGAATGCACTTTGCTCACAAGCGAAAAAAAGTGAGTGTGTCATTCCTTTTTTGATCGACCTCAAGGGCCCTTTCGCGGGCACGCCCGCTCCCACAGGGTGCGCAGTCTGAACCTTATGAAGTACCTTGTGGGAGCGGGCGTGCCCGCGAAGAGGCCCTCAAGCCGATAACTGCTCACGAATCCATTCCACCAACGCCCTTACCTTGGGCACCTCCGCCGCATGCTCGGCATACGCCAGGTAATGCGCCCCGGCACTGCGCATCGCATGGTTCCACGGCACCACCAAACTCCCCTCGGCCAGCTCCTTCGCCGCCAGGTAGCGCGGCACCAACGCCACCCCGCACCCGGCCTGCGCCGCGCTCAAGGCCATGTAGAAGGTATCGAAGCGCGGCCCGTGGTAGGCGCTGACGCTCTGCAAACCCAATTCCAGGAACCACTCGTGCCAGGCTTCTGGCCGCGACGTGCTCTGCAGCAGCACCAGTTCGGCCAGCTCCCCGGCATCGTTCAGTTCTCGCCCGGCCAGCAACTCCGGCGCGCACACCGGCACCACCTCCTCACCGAACAGCTCCACGCAGGTGGCCCCCGGCCAGGTGCCCTGGCCATAGAAGAACACCACGTCCGCCGAGCCCTGCAGCAGGGCGAACGGTTCCATCTCGTTGCGGATGTCCAGGTGGATGTTGCTGTGGCGCTTGCCAAAGCCCTTTAGGTGCGGGATCAACCAGCGCACGCCAAAACTCGGCTGAGTGGCTACCTTCAATATCTCGGTCTGCTCGCCGTAGGTGAGCACGTAGCGGCTGGACATATCCACCTGGGTGAGGATCTTGTTGACCTCGGCCAGGTACAGGCTGCCCGCCGGCGTCAGCTGCAGGCGGCGACGGATACGCAGGAACAGGTGGTGGCGCAGCATGTCTTCAAGCTGCGCCACCTGCTTGCTGACCGCGCTCTGGGTCAGGTGCAGCTCTTCGGCGGCACGGGTAAAGCTCAAATGGCGGGCTGCAGCTTCGAAGCACTGCAGGGCGGTCATGGAGGGCACCAGGCGTTTGGACATAGCGGTCTCTGCGGCTCAAATCATTACCTGACGGAATGATATGCGGAATAAAGGTCGTTTGTTGCACCGGTGTGATCGGATTAATACTGATCCACATCATTTTTCCACCCCATCACCCGATGTAGGAGATGCACAAATGGTTGCTGGACTGCTCGAGCGCCTTGGCGTTGCTGCCGAGGCTTACACCCAGGGCGACTACCCTGTTCACACGCCGATCGACGGCAGCCAGATCGCCTCGGTGAAACTGCTCGGCAAGGCCGAGACCATCGCCCGCATCGATCAGGCCCAGAGCGCCTTCGAAGCCTGGCGCAGCGTGCCGGCCCCGCGCCGTGGCGAGCTGGTGCGCCTGTTCGGCGAAGTGCTGCGTGAGCACAAGGCCGACCTCGGCGAGCTGGTTTCGATCGAAGCCGGCAAGATCACCCAGGAAGGCCTGGGCGAAGTGCAGGAAATGATCGACATCTGCGACTTCGCCGTTGGCCTGTCGCGCCAGCTGTACGGCCTGACCATCGCTTCCGAGCGCCCTGGCCACCACATGCGTGAAACCTGGCACCCGCTGGGCGTGGTCGGCGTGATCAGCGCCTTCAACTTCCCGGTCGCAGTCTGGGCCTGGAACACCGCCCTGGCCCTGGTCGCCGGTAACTCGGTGGTATGGAAACCGTCCGAGAAGACCCCGCTGACCGCCCTGGCCTGTCAGGCGCTGTTCGAAAAAGCCCTGAAAGCCTTCGGTGATGCCCCGGCTGGCCTGGCACAACTGGTGATCGGCGGCCGTGAAGCCGGCGAAGCCATGGTCGACGACCCGCGCGTACCGCTGGTCAGCGCCACCGGCAGCACCCGCATGGGGCGCGAAGTCGGCCCACGTGTGGCTGCCCGCTTCGGCCGCAGCATCCTCGAACTGGGCGGCAACAACGCCATGATCCTGGCCCCGAGCGCCGACCTCGACCTGGCCGTGCGTGGCATCCTGTTCTCCGCAGTCGGCACCGCCGGCCAGCGTTGCACCACCCTGCGCCGCCTGATCGTGCACCGTTCGATCAAGGACGAAGTGGTTGCCCGCGTCAAAGCCGCCTACGGCAAGGTGCGCATCGGTGACCCACGCAAGGACAACCTGGTGGGCCCGCTGATCGACAAGCAGTCGTTCGACGCCATGCAGGGCGCGCTGGCCAAGGCCCGCGACGAAGGTGGCCAGGTATTTGGTGGCGAGCGTCAGCTGGCCGACCAGTACCCGAACGCCTACTACGTATCGCCTGCCATCGCCGAAATGCCGGCGCAGAGCGACGTGGTGCGCCACGAAACCTTCGCCCCGATCCTGTACGTGCTGGCCTACGACGACTTCGAAGAGGCCCTGCGCCTGAACAACGAAGTGCCACAAGGCCTGTCGTCGTGCATCTTCACCACCGACATCCGTGAGGCCGAACGCTTCCAGAGCGCCTCGGGCAGCGACTGCGGCATCGCCAACGTCAACATCGGCACCAGCGGCGCCGAGATCGGCGGTGCGTTCGGTGGCGAGAAGGAGACTGGCGGTGGCCGTGAGTCCGGTTCGGATGCCTGGAAAGGTTACATGCGTCGCCAGACCAACACCGTGAACTACTCGCGCGAACTGCCGTTGGCGCAGGGTATCGTGTTCGACTGATCGGCTGATGCTGCATGGCCGGGGGCCTGGCCCCCGGTTCGCGGGTAAACCCGCTCCCACAGGTACAACACAGTTCTTGAAACCTGTGATGCACCTGTGGGAGCGGGTTTACCCGCGAATGGGCCGCACAACGGCCCCAAACAAGAACAAATTGCTGGAGCCGGGCCATGTCCGAACTGCGTCAAGAATGCTTGTGGGAATTCGTCAGCAAACCGACCGTCGCCGCCCAGGCCCTGGCCGGTGAGCACAAGGCCGATGTCTGCGTGATCGGTGGCGGCATTACCGGCCTGTCGGCGGCCATCCACCTGCTCGAACAGGGCAAGTCGGTGATCCTGCTGGAGGCCTGGAAGATCGGTCACGGTGGCTCCGGGCGCAACGTCGGCCTGGTCAACGCCGGCACCTGGATCCGCCCCGACGATGTCGAGGCCACCCTCGGCTTGCAGCAGGGCAGCCGCCTGAACAAGGTGCTCGGCGAAGCCCCGGCCGAAGTGTTCGCCATGATCGAACGCCTTGGCATCGACTGCCAGGCCCAGCACAAAGGCACGCTGCACATGGCGCACAACGCCACCGGTATCGCCGACCTCGAGGCCCGCCACGAACAATGGCGCCGCCGTGGTGCCGATGTGGAGCTGCTGACCGGCGCCCAATGCCAGGAATACTGCGGCACCGACAAGATTTCCGCCGCGCTGCTCGACCGCCGCGCCGGCACCATCAACCCCATGGGCTACACCCAGGGCCTGGCCGCAGCGGTGGCACGCCTGGGTGGCAAGCTGTTCCAGCAGTCTTCGGTCGAAGGCCTGGAGCGTGACGGCGATGCCTGGCGGGTGAAGACCGCACGTGGTTCGGTGCGCGCCGACAAGGTGGTGATTTCCACCGGCGCCTACACCGAAGGCGACTGGAGCAACCTGCAGAAGCAGTTCTTCCGTGGCTACTACTACCAGGTGGCATCCAAGCCGTTGCAGGGTGCTGCAGCCGACAAGGTGCTGCCACATGGCCAAGGCTCGTGGGACACCCGCACCGTGCTCAGCAGCATCCGTCGCGACGACCAGGGCCGCCTGCTGCTCGGCAGCCTGGGCCGGGTCGACAACAAGCCGGCGTGGTTCGTGCGCAGCTGGGCCGACCGCATCCAGAGCCACTATTACCCGGAGCTGGGCAAGGTCGAGTGGGAAATGCACTGGACCGGCTGCATCGACTTCACCCCGGACCACCTGATGCGCCTGTTCGAACCGGCGCCGGGGCTGGTGGCGGTGACCGGCTACAACGGGCGGGGCAATACCACCGGGACCGTGATTGGCCGGGCGTTTGCCGAGTTTTTGCTGAAGGGGGAGGCGGGCAGCCTGCCGATTCCGTTTTCGCCGATGAAGGGCGTGAGTGCGCCTTCGCTGCGGACTGCGTTCTACGAGTCCGGGTTCTCGCTGTACCACGCGGGGCAATGTTTGAGAGTTGTGTTGTAAATACTGGCCTCTTCGCGGGTAAACCCGCTCCCACAGGTACTGCGCAGCGTTCAGATTTTGCGCGGTCTCTGTGGGAGCGGGTTTACCTGCGAAGAGGCCGGCACAGGCTTACTTGTGCAACCAGCTGAGAAAGCCGCCCTTCTTGATCGAAACCGGCTTCTGCAGCAACAACGACTCCCGGCTCTGCCGCCGAAACCGTTGCAACTTGCTCAACGCCGTCTGCACATCGCCGCGTTGCACCAGGCAGCTCTTCACCTGTTCCTTGTCGATCCGATACAGCACGCAACCGGTCAGCGTGCGGAACTCGGCCAGCGAATCCTCTTCGTCGATGATTCCTTCGATCCCCAGCACCTCGCCCGGCCCCATGCGCCCGGCCTCGACCAGCTTGTCGCCATCGCGGATCGACGCCGAAACCACCCCGCTGCCAATCACCAGCAAATGATCGGAATGCTCGCCCACGCCCAGGATTACCTGGTCGGCCAGGTATTCCACCGCCGTCATGCGCTGGCTAAGCGCATCGCGCTCTTCCGCGCTCAGCGAGCGGAACACCCGCACCTCGTCCAGCACCTCGCGCTGGCGGCTGCGTGGTGGCATGGCCAGGTCGGTGTTCCACATCACCCCACTGGCCTCCAGGTGCCGGTGGGCCAGGTCGAACAGTTGGTTGCGCGCGTCGCCCTTGGCGCCCGCATCGGCCACGAAGCCACTGGCTTCGTATTCCACTGATTCCAGCGTCGAGGCTTTCACCGTCACCTTTGGTCTTGGTGTAGCCAGGATGGCACTGACGCCTTGCAAGGCTTTTTCCAGAGCATCGAACACCCGTTTGGGCCGCACCTTGGCCGGTACCACCACGCTGACCGACACCCCGTGCACATCGGCAGGGCGGCTGTGGTTGAGCAGCCGGGCCTTGGCCGCCACCGAGTTGGGGATTACCGCCAGGCTTCCGGTGCTGGTGAGCAGGCGGGTGGCACGCCAGTCGATTTCCAGCACCTTGCCTTCGGTGCTGTCGATGGAGATCGAGTCGCCAATCTGATACGGCCGCGTGGTGTTCAGGATGATGCCACTGAACACGTCGGCCAGTGTGCTCTGCAGCGCCAGGCCGATGACGATGGCCATTACCCCCGACGTGGCCAGCAGGCCCTTGACCGGCAACTGCAACACATAGCCTGCGGCAGCGACCACGGCAGCCAGGAAGATCAGCGCCCCCAGCACATCCTGCAGCAAACGCCCGCCATGGCTGCCGCGGGCCACCAGCAACAGGCCGAACACCACCGTCACCGTGCGGGCGCCGAACAGCCACCAGCCGATCGCCAGTACCGTGGCGATCAGGTTGCGCGAGACATCATCGGGCCAGGGTGGTGGTTGCATCGGGCTCATGCCGGCAGCCACCAGTACCGAGCTGAACAGCAGGAACAGCACCAGCCGCGCGCCGATGCGCCAGGCGCGTTGCTGGAGAGGGATCAGTTGCCAAAGCACGAGGTCGAGCAGGATCAGGGCGGTGCCGAGCAACAACGGGTATGACTGGATGAACGCCAGCATGGTGGTCTCGGGTGAGGGGAGGGCTGTGGGTAGTAATAGAGCAGGTTGGCCGGGCAGGCAATGGGGCCTGTGCCGGCCTCTTCGCGGCTAAAGCCGCTCCCACAGGTACTGCACACGATTCAAATCCAGCGCAATGCCTGTGGGAGCGGCTTTAGCCGCGAAAGGGCCGGTCGAGCCTATACAAAGCCATCGTTCATAAAACAGAACGCTAGAGCAAAAAACTGCTATCTACCGCCAGAAAGGTCATGGTTTTAATCTTCTCCCATCAACGCGAAACACCCAACTTACTGAAAAGATCAAAACCCTTAGGAGCAACGACCATGACCAACTTCAAATACAACCGCCTGAACAAAGACGACGCCGCTGTCCTGCTGGTCGACCACCAGGCTGGCCTGCTGTCCCTGGTCCGCGACATCGAGCCGGACGCGTTCAAGAACAACGTATTGGCCCTGGCCGACCTGGCCAAGTTCTTCAACCTGCCGACCATCCTCACCACCAGCTTCGAACAAGGCCCGAACGGCCCGCTGGTACCAGAACTGAAAGCCCTGTTCCCGGACGCCCCCTACATCGCCCGCCCAGGCCAGATCAACGCCTGGGACAACGAGGACTTCGTCAAGGCGGTGAAGGCTACCGGCAAGAAGCAGCTGATCATCGCCGGCGTGGTGACCGAAGTGTGCGTAGCCTTCCCGGCGCTGTCGGCCCTGGAAGAAGAGTTCGAAGTGTTCGTGGTCACCGATGCCTCCGGCACCTTCAACGCCATGACCCGCGACGCCGCCCACGACCGCATGAGCCAGGCCGGCGCACAACTGATGACCTGGTTCGGCGTGGCCTGTGAGCTGCACCGCGACTGGCGCAACGATATCGAAGGCCTGGCCGCGCTGTGCTCCAACCACATCCCGGACTACCGCAACCTGATCACCAGCTACAACGCTTTCAACGCCAACAAGTAAGCCAGATGCGCGGGCACCGCCAGCCGGTGCCCGCCAAGGCAGCACACCTGTCCAATCCAGCGCCCGTCCGCCGTTGCACAGTGGATGCGGGCAAGCTCATCCCAAGGAACGCTGATGAACACCGCACTCCAAGACAACCGCGAAGTGGTAACCGTATGCCTGCAACACCAGGTTCTTGATAGCACCCCGGGCACCACGGCAGCGCAACCGCCGCGCTGGAAGCAGGCGCTGCTGACCTACCTGGTGATCTGCCCGATGACCATGATCATTCCGCAACTGCTGGCACCGCTGTTCGCACGCTTCCCGCAGCTGGGCGGTGTGATTGCCGGCAACCTGATCGTCAATGTGTTCGTCATCCTGCCCGTGGTGTTCTACATCATGCCTTGGGTAACCCGCCGCTGCGCCAACTGGCTGCGTGGCTGAGCCAGGCCTTTACCTCGACATTTTCAAGGAGATACCGACATGAGCACGTTCGTTACCCGCGATGGCACTTCGATCTACTTCAAGGACTGGGGTAGCGGCAAACCTGTGCTGTTCAGCCACGGCTGGCCACTGGATGCCGACATGTGGGATTCGCAGATGGAATTCCTGGCCAGCCGCGGCTACCGCGCCATCGCCTTCGACCGCCGTGGTTTCGGCCGTTCGAGCCAGCCATGGAACGGCTACGACTACGACACCTTCGCCGATGATATCGCCCAGCTGATCGAACACCTCGACCTGCGCGACGTGACCTTGGTGGGCTTCTCGATGGGTGGCGGCGACGTCAGCCGCTACATCGCCCGCCACGGCAGCGAGCGGGTGGCCGGGTTGGTGCTGCTGGGCGCGGTGACGCCGGTGTTCGGCAAGCGTGACGACAACCCTGAAGGTGTCGACCTGTCGGTGTTCGAGGGTATCCGCGCCGGCCTACGTGCCGACCGGGCGCAGTTCATCGCCGATTTCGCCGCACCGTTCTATGGCATCAACCATGGGCAGCAGGTGTCCCAGGGTGTGCAGACCCAGACCCTGAACATTGCGCTGATGGCATCGATCAAGGGCACTTTGGATTGTGTGACGGCGTTTTCCGAAACCGACTTCCGTCCAGATATGGCCAAGATCGACGTGCCAACCCTGGTGATCCACGGTGACGACGACCAGATCGTGCCGTTCGAGAGCACCGGCAAGCGGGCGGCGGAGCTGATTCGCGGGGCTGAGCTGAAGGTGTACGCGGGGGCGCCGCACGGGTTTGCGGTGACTCATGCACAGCAACTGAACGAGGACCTGCTGGCGTTCCTTCAGAAGTAACTGTGCTGGGGCATTCGCGGGTAAACCCGCTCCCACAGGGGATACCACAGTCTTCAAGGCCGGTGGTGTCCCTGTGGGAGCGGGCGTGCCCGCGAAGAGGCCAGCCCAGGCAGCACAAATGCTGAACAGGGCTAACCTTCAACCACCCACCGCACATCCATCCAAGCCTTGCCCCTACACCAACCGGCATGCTCCGCAGTTGCGCCTGCCCGCTGCCGCACCAGACGGAGAACCCCATGTCCCAAGACCGCAACGACAAGACCCGTCGCCAGTTCCTCGCCACCAGTACCGTGCTCGGTGCCGCCGGCGCGCTCTGGTCCGCATTGCCTTTTACCGGTTCCGCCGGTTCCGCTCACGCATCCACCCAAGGAGGTTCCATGACCGCCGATCTGATTCTGTTCAACGGCAAACTGCACACCGTTGATCGTGAAAAGCCCACCGCGACCGCTGTCGCCATCAAGGATGGCCGTTTCATCGCAGTGGGCAACGACGCCGAAGCCATGGCCCACAAGGGCGCCACCACGCAGATCATCGACCTCAAGCAGCGCACGGTCATCCCCGGCCTGAACGACTCGCACCTGCACCTGATCCGTGGTGGCCTGAACTACAACCTGGAACTGCGCTGGGAAGGCGTGCCTTCGGTGGCCGATGCCCTGCGCATGCTCAAGGACCAGGCTGCGCGCACGCCAACCCCGCAGTGGGTGCGCGTGGTCGGTGGCTGGAACGAGTTCCAGTTCGCCGAAAAGCGCATGCCCACCCTGGAGGAAATCAACCAGGCCGCACCTGACACCCCGGTATTCCTGCTGCACCTGTATGACCGCGCACTGCTCAACCGCGCCGCGCTCAAGGCCGTCGGCTACACCAAGGACACGCCCAACCCGCCGGGCGGCGAGATCCAGCGTGACAAGTTCGGCAACCCGACCGGCATGCTCATCGCCCGCCCCAACGCGATGATCCTCTACGCCACCCTGGCCAAGGGGCCGAAGCTGCCGCTGGAATACCAGGTCAACTCCACCCGCCAGTTCATGCGCGAGCTCAACCGCCTGGGCCTGACCAGCGCCATCGATGCCGGTGGTGGCTACCAGAACTACCCGGACGACTATCAGGTGATCCAGGAGCTGGCCGACAACAACCAGCTGACCGTGCGCATTGCCTACAACCTGTTCACCCAGAAGCCCAAGGAAGAGCTGGACGACTTCCGCAAGTGGACGTCCAGCGTGAAGCTGCACAGCGGTACCGACTTCCTGCGCCACAATGGCGCCGGCGAAATGCTGGTTTTCTCCGCCGCCGACTTCGAGGACTTCCTCGAACCGCGCCCGGACCTGCCGCAAACCATGGAACAAGAACTGGAGCCGGTGGTGCGCCACCTGGTCGAGCAGCGCTGGCCGTTCCGCCTGCATGCCACCTACAACGAATCGATCACGCGCATGCTCGACGTGTTCGAGAAGGTCAACCGGGACATTCCGTTCAATGGCCTGCCGTGGTTCTTCGACCACGCCGAAACCATCACCCCGCAGAACATCGAGCGTGTGCGTGCGCTGGGCGGCGGTATCGCCATCCAGGATCGCATGGCCTTCCAGGGTGAGTATTTCGTCGACCGCTACGGCGCCAAGGCTGCCGAGCAGACCCCGCCGATCAAGCGCATGCTCGACATGGGCGTGCCGGTGGGCGCCGGTACCGACGCCACTCGCGTGTCCAGCTACAACCCGTGGACCTCGCTGTACTGGCTGGTCAGCGGCAAGACCGTCGGTGGCATGGAACTGTACCCGGAAGGCCTCAGCCGTGACACCGCGCTGCAGCTGTTCACCCAGGGCAGCGCCTGGTTCTCCAGCGAGCAGGGCAAGAAAGGCCAGATCAAGGTGGGCCAGCTGGCCGACCTGGCGGCGCTGTCGCTGGACTTCTTCAGTGTCGATGAAGAGGCGATCAAGGGCATCGAGTCGGTGCTGACCGTGGTCGACGGCAAGGTGGTGTATGGCGCGGCGGAATTCGACAAGCTCGGCCCGCCCCAGGTGCCGGTGCTGCCGGAGTGGTCGCCGGTGACCAAGGTGCCGGGCCACTGGCGCGTGGGCACGCCGTCGCTGGCAGCGGTGGCGCACCAGTGTGTCGGGCCTTGCGGGGTGCATGCGCACAGCCATGAGAAGGCACGGCATTCGAGTGTGCCGGTGAATGACTTCCAGGGCTTCTGGGGGGCGTTGGGTTGTTCGTGCTTTGCTTTCTAAGCTGAGCTGATGTGAAAAAGGGGGCCAGTTATTGGCCCCCTTTTTTGTTCCTTCTGTGCTGGCCCTATCGCCGGCAAGCCAGCTCCCACAGGTACTGCACAGCCCTCAGGACCTGTGGAGACCTTGTGGGAGCTGGCTTGCCGGCGATAGGGCCGGAGAGGCCAGCATCAATGGTGAGCCTTGTGCTCAGCTCCAGCCAACAGATGCCGAATCTTCACTTTCACCCCATCGGTCTGCAGCATCCGCACCCTGGCCTCGATCTTCAGCTCACCCCGGGTAACCCGGTGGTGATGCCTCAAATGCTCCAGCCACGATTCCTCGAAGAAGAACTCCAGCCACAACGCCGGGTCCGCACTGTCGCGCATCAACCCCCACGACAACGCGCCATTGCGCTTGCGCATCGCCTCCAGCTCCCGCGCTGCCTGCTGGAACGCCTCGGCCTTGGCCGGGTCGATGTGGTATTCCACGGTGACCATCACCGGCCCGCTTTCCTTGTCCATGTCGTCGCTCAGCAGTGGCACCGGCCAATGCAGTGACGGCGTCAGCTCCTCGGCTGCGGTTTCCGGCAGCGTCACCTTGCAGGTCAGCAGCGTGCCCAGTGCCAAGCCTCCTGCGGCCAGCAGCAGGCTCAAGGTGATCGTTGCATGGCTGGCCAGCGTGCCCCATAGCAACCCGCCACTGGCCATGGCACCAAAGAAGATCAGGATGTACACCGACAGCGCCCGCGCCCGCACCCAGGCCGGCACCGAGGTCTGCGCCGCCACCTGCAGGTTGGACAGCACGGCAATCCACGCCGCGCCGCTGAGCAGCATTGCCGGCAGCAGCACATAGAAGTTGCGCACCAGCGCCAGGGCCAGCAGGAACAGGGCATACAGCAGGCTGGCCAGCAGCACCAGGCGGTCGCGGCTGATGCGTTCGCGCAGGCGTGGCAGCAAGGTGGCGCCGGCCACCGCGCCAATGCCGATGGCCGCCAGCAGCAGGCCGAAATCGGCGGCGGTGCCCTGCATCTCGCCACGCACGATCAACGGCAGCAGCGAGGTGCCGGCGCTGGCGCAGAAAAAGAATGCCAAGGCGCGCAATATCACCGCCTGCAAGGGCTTGGCACTGCGCGCGAAACGCAGCCCGGTGCGCATGGCGCCGACGAAGCGCTCGGCCGGCAGCAGCGGCTCCTTCACCTCGCGCTTCCACAGGAACAGCACCAGAATCACCCCGGCGAACGAGATGGCATTCAGGGCGAAGGTCAGCCACGGGCCGACCATGCTCACCACCACGCCCGCCAAAGCCGGGCCGATGGCGCGCGACACATTGATACCGACACTGGAAAGCGCCACCGCGTTGGCCAGGTCGTCCTTGCCCACCAGCTCCGGTGTCAGCGCGCTCCAGGCCGGCATCATCAGTGCCGTGCCGATGCCCAGCGCCAGGGTAAGCACCAGCAGCAGGGTGACGTTCATCAGCCCGAGCAGGGTCAGGGCCGCCAGCACCACGGCCACCGAAGACATCCACAGTTGCACCAGCAACAGGTAGCGGCGCTTGTCGACAATATCCGCCGCCGCGCCGGCCGGCAGGGCGAGGAAGAACATCGGTAGCGAGCCGGCTACCTGGATCAGGGCCACATGCAACGGGCTGGCCGACAGTGTGGTCATCAGCCAGCCGGCGCCCACCTCGTGCATCCAGGTGCCGATGTTGGAAGCGATGGTGGCGATCCACAGCATGCGGAAGGTGGCGTTGCGCAATGGGCTCCAGGCGCCTGAAGGGGTCGTGCTCATGTCAGAAGCTGCCTTTGAGTGGGTATTCGATGATCAGGTAGATCCGGTCGATGTCATCGCCGGCCTGTGCCTGGTTGGCGCGGTGGCTGACGTGGGAAAACGACAGGCTCAGGTCCTTGGCGGCGCCCGACTGCACCACGTATTTCAGGTCGATGTCGCGCTCCCAATGGTTGCCGCCGTCGCCGTACTGGCCCACATAGGCGCCGCCTGCCGGGGCATGGCTGCCGTCGATGCCACGGCCGCTGACGTAGCGGCCCATCAGGCTCAGGCCGGGGGCGCCGAGGGTGGCGAAGTCGAGGTCGTAGCGCAGTTGCCACGAGCGCTCGCCGGGGCCATTGAAGTCGGCGTACTTGATCGAGTTGGCCAGGTAGATGGAGTCGCCGCCGACGAAGTCGAACGGGGTATCGCCCTCGACCTTCTGGTAGGCCAGGCTCAGCGCCTGGGCGCCAAAGCTGTACCTGGCCAGCAGGCTGTAGGCGAGGGTGTGGATTGCCCCGGCACTGGCATTGCCGGTGTCGCGGGTCTTGTACAGGTTGCCGTCCAGGCGCCAGTTGCCCTCGGCCAGGTTCAGGTTGAGGTAGGCCTGGCGCCAGGTGTCCTCCAGTTGGCCTGCGTACAGTGCGCCACCAAATGGCCCGTCGGGTGCGAACGCGGCGCCGGCCAGGCTGATGGCACGGTTGTCGGTGATAGCGCCGTAGCCGCTGAAGTCATCATGGCTGGAGCTGTTGTCCTGGTTGTTGAAGGCGGTGAAGTGCCCGGCCTGCAGGCGCCAGTCGGGCAGGTCGGTGTTGTCCAGGAACCAGCCGGTGGCGTACTCCGGGTGCAGGCGTTTGTCGCTGGTGTCGAACACCGGGGTTTCCACGGTCATTTCGCCGTAGCGCAGTTGGGTGTTGCCCATCCGCAGCTTGAGTGCGGCGCCGGCGCTGGAGTAGTCGGACTCGGCGCGGCCATCGCTGTCGCGCGGCAGCAGGCCGGTGCCGGCATGGCCGCGGCCGCCGTCCAGCTTGAGGCCGAGAAAACCATGGGCATCGATGCCGACGCCGAGTGTGCCCTCGGTGAAGCTGGAGCGGATTTCGCCAATGAAGCCCTGGGCCCATTCCTGGCGGTAGTTCTGGCCACTGCCGGAGGGCGAGCGGAAGTCGCTGTGCAGGAAGTAGTTGCGGCTGAGCAGCGACCAGCCGGGCTCTTCGGCCTGGCTGAGCGCCGGGCACAGGGCGAGGGTGGCGAGCAGGGCGCGGCCTGGTCCGTGAGTGGCGCGGATCATGGGGGCTCCGGGAGGGATGATCCGGGAATGTGGAGGAAGGATAGGCCAGGGGTCTTGTATGTGTGTGCTCTGGCTGGGTTTGCCTGTGCCGGCCTCTTCGCGGGCTCGCCCGCTCCTACAGGTTTTGCACAGGGTTCAGAGCCTGTGGTGAACCTGTGGGAGCGGGCGAGCCCGCGAAGAGGCCGGTACAGCCAACCCAGAACTCAAGCCATGTCGCTGATCGCAAACTCCTCGGCCAGATGATCGATCAGCGCCCGCACCGACGGTAGCAACCCCCGCCGCGACGGGAAGATCGCATGCACGATGCCGCAACGCGGGTGCCATTCCGGCAACAACTCCACCAGCCGCCCCGCCGCCAGGTCTTCACGCACCGCCACCCGCGGCAGGTGCGCGATACCCACCCCGGCCACCACGAAATGGCGCAGGGCGAACAGGTCGTCCGTCACCATGCGCGGTGTGTGCGGGATGACGATGCTGCGGCTGCTGTCCTCTCCCTGGAACAGCTCCCATTGGTACTCACGCTGGGCGCTGCCCCAATGCAGGCTCGGCAGGGTGCCGAGCAGCTGCGGGTCGAAGCCCTTGGGCAACTGCTCCAAGTACTGCGGCTGGCCGACCAGGCACTGGGTACTGTTGCTCAGTACCTTCATCACCATGTCGGTGTTCTCCAGCGGCGGAAAGCGCACCCGCAGGGCAATATCGAAGCCCTCGTGCAGCAGGTCGACGCGGCGGTTGGTGCTCTCGATGAACAGCTCCACCTGCGGGTACTTGAGCATGTAGCGGGTCAGCATCGGCCCGACCCAGGAATTGAGCAGGGTGGTCGGGCAACTGATACGCACCAGACCGCGCGGTTCGCTGCGGTTGCGCTCGATGATCTCCGCCGCGCCCTCGGCCTCCACGCGCATGGCCAGGCAGCGGTTGTAGTAGGCCTGGCCGATCTCGGTGAGCGAACAATGGCGGCTGGTGCGGTGCAGCAGCCGCACGCCCAGGCGGTCTTCGAGATCGGCGATGCGCCGGCTTAGCTTCGACTTGGGCATGTCCAGCGCCCGGCCAGCCGGGGCGAAGCCGCCGTGCTCGACTACCTGGGTGAAGTAGTAGAGGGAGTTGAGGTCTTCCAATGATCGGTCTCCGGATTGTTGGCTGCCTGTACTGGCCTCTTCGCGGGCACGCCCGCTCCCACAGGGATCGCACAAGATTCAAAGCCAGTGCAGTAGCTGTGGGAGCGGGCATGCCCGCGAAGAGGCCAGTAACTCCAGCGCCAATCTATCGTTCATAAAACGGAACGCTAAAGCCAAATTCTGCTATCTACCGCCACAAAGGTGATGATTTTAATCTGTGCCCATCAACGCGAAACACCCCCGAATGCTGAAAAATTCATAACCCTTAGGAGCACAGACCATGAGCAAATTCACCTACAACCGCCTGAACAAAGACGACGCCGCTGTCCTGCTGGTCGACCACCAGGCCGGCCTGCTGTCCCTGGTCCGTGACATCGAGCCGGACAAGTTCAAGAACAACGTGCTGGCCCTGGCCGACCTGGCCAAGTTCTTCAACCTGCCGACCATCCTCACCACCAGCTTCGAGCAAGGCCCCAACGGCCCGCTGGTACCAGAGCTGAAAGCCCTGTTCCCGGACGCCCCGTACATCGCCCGCCCGGGCCAGATCAACGCTTGGGACAACGAAGATTTCGTCAAGGCGGTGAAGGCCACTGGCAAGAAGCAGCTGATCATTGCCGGCGTGGTGACTGAGGTCTGTGTAGCGTTCCCGGCGCTGTCGGCCCTGGAAGAGGAGTTCGAAGTGTTCGTGGTAACCGATGCTTCCGGCACCTTCAACGAAATGACCCGCGATGCTGCCCATGACCGCATGAGCCGCGCCGGCGCGCAAATGATGACCTGGTTCGGCGTGGCCTGTGAGCTGCACCGCGACTGGCGCAACGACATCGAAGGGCTGGCGGCGCTGTGCTCCAACCACATTCCGGATTATCGCAACCTGATTACCAGCTACAACGCGCTGACTGCGGGTAAGTAACAGCCCGTTAGTTGAATGCAAAAAGGCCGGCTTCCTCTGTAGGGAGCTGGCCTTTTTTGTTTGCTGCGCTGGCCCTTTCGCGGGTAAACCCGCTCCCACAGGTACTGCACAGTTTCAGCGCCTGTGGTGATCCTTGTGGGAGCGGGTTCACCCGCGAAGAGGCCAGCAAGGACAACATCAATTCATGGGCTGCGACTCAATCCCATCCAGCAATGCCTCAACCAATCCTTCTGCCATTTCGAGCGCATTCAGGTTGCTCCAGAACAGGCTCTTGCCGGTTTCATCCAGGTGTTCCAGGGCTTTGTAGCCACAGTCGTAGGCGCCGCGCAGGTACTGGGCGACATGCACCAGGGCGTCGTGGGCAGAGACGCCCGGGTTTACTGTGAACAAAGGTGGATGGCCGGCATCGCAGCGGCTGAAAGCGCGCTCTTTGGTGTCGGGAAGAGGTGGATTGGGGACAATTTTTTTCATAGCCAAACTCCGATAGAGGTTGGCCGGCACCATCCGTTTCCACGCGAAGGGTGGCGGCTGCACGCGGGGTGGAAAGCCAGGCTATCGGAACCCCGGCAGGCCATTCGGCCTCCCGCGCGCAGCTGCCATGACAACAGCTATTCCGATTTACCTGCCGGGTTTCCACACCCGATCGCTGAACCGACAGCGACCCGGCAAGCCTAGAGAGCAGGCTTTCCCCGGACAATCAGACGGGCTTCGACACGGTGCGTAGGATAATTCGTCAGATGGTATGGCTGAGTAGGAAATGGCTCGCAACGAAGTAGGATGCTGCTGATATTTTTGTGCACTGGGTCCGCTGCGCGGCCCTTCGCGGGCACGCCCGCTCCCACAGGAATAGCGCAAGCCTGGCAAGCGGTGCAGTACCTGTGGGAGCGGGCATGCCCGCGAAGGGCTGCATAGCAGCCCCAGTTGTGGGAAGGATCAGGAACGCTCTGACAATGCGGTCAGACGTTGCGACCTGATGTCTAGAGCTGAAAGGGAGGAGCATTGGGGAGCCAATCTAGGAGATTTCAAATGCCCCTCTATAACCCACCGCATCCGGGAGAGTCGCTGCTCTGCGATGTGCTGCCAGCGATTGAAATGACAGTTTCGGGATTAGCCCAGCACCTTGATTATCCACAGGTGCAATTGGCCGCTGTACTTGATGGTAGTGCCGCCATTTCACCCGATCTAGCTTATAGACTTGAGCGCGCCGGCCTCGGCCCAGCCCGGCAGTACCTCCGCGAGCAGGCTGCTTATGATCTTTGGCAGGTCACTCACGGTGATCATCCTTAGTTAGCGCTGTTTTGCCTGTTTACTCGCTTGACGGGGCATTGAGTCACGGCCACCAAGAGTATGTCGTGAGGCCTCTGGCGCCTATGAGATCGAGCGCCGCCCGCGCGGCGCTTCGCAGCACAAGGCTGCTCCTACATCTGTTTCGGGCCAATTATTCCTGGGACAGAAGCGCGCGGCCTCCTGGTGTCCATCTCTAATCGCGCCGGACAAACAAGGCGGTCGCGCGCGCAGGTACAGGCGTTACTGGCCCGAAACAGATGTAGGAGCAGCCTTGTGCTGCGAAGCGCCGCGCGGGCGGCGCTCGATCGCAAGGGCGCTGCATCTCTACAGCCAATGCGCTCGAAACCCTCAATCCGCATCCGAATCAAACAACCGCTCCAACTCCGCCCGGGCCTCCTTGGCCGTCTGCATCACCTTGGCCCGGTCATCACGCACCTGCCCCTGGGCCACCAGCACTTCTTCGTCATGCTGGGTAAACCGCGCAATCCGGTCCGCCGCCTGCGCGTCGCTCAACCCCAACCCCACCAATGCCCGGCGTGTCATCTCCAGGCTGGAGTAGAACGTCTCGCGAATCGGCTCGGCGCCGACATCCGCCAACTTGTGCACATGCTGGCGGTTACGCGCGCGGGCCAGCACTTTCAGGTGCGGGTACAGGCGTTTCACCCGTTCCGCCGTGTGAATGGCAGCTTCCGGGTCATCGATGGTGATGATGAAGTATTCTGCCTCGCCCACCTTGGCGGCATGCAGCACCTCGGGGCGCAGTGGGTCGCCGTAGAACACGGGTACCTGTTCGAACATACGGGTCATCTCGATGGTGTCCACCGAGGTTTCCAGGGCAATGAACGGAATCTTCTGTGCCCGCAGGATGCGCGCGACGATCTGGCCCATGCGGCCCATGCCGACGATCACCACCCGTGGCGTGTCAGCCTGGATCTGCTTGTAATGCTCCGGCACCTCACGCGCCGGTTGCGGGCGCTTGAGGGCGTGGGCGCAGCCAATCATCAGCAGCGGGGTAATGGCCATCGACAGGGTGATGGTCATCAGCAGCAGGTCGTAGGTCTGGGTGTCGAACAAGCCTTGGTCCTTGCCCAGCTTGAACACCACGAAGGCAAATTCGCCACCGGCAGCCAGCACCATGCCCAGGCGCAGGGCGCTGGCGCTGTTCAGGCCACCGGCCAGGCGCCCGACGCCGATCAGCAGTACCAGCTTCACGGCCACCAGCAGCAGGGTCAGGCCCAGCACCACCAAAGGCATTTCCAGCAGCAGGCGCAGGTTGGCGCCCATGCCGACGCTGATGAAGAACAGCCCCAGCAGCAGGCCCTTGAACGGTTCGATCTGCGATTCCAGCTCGTGGCGGTATTCCGAGTCGGCCAGCAGCAGGCCGGCGAGGAAGGCACCCAGGGCCATGGAAATGCCGGCTTCTTCCATCAGCCAGGCAGTGCCGATCACAACCAGCAGCGCGGTGGCGGTGGACACTTCCGGCAGGCCGGTGCGGGCCACGGTGCGGAACACCGGGCGCAGCAGGTAGCGGCCACCGACGATGACCACGGCGATGCTGGCGAACACCTTCAGGCCATGCTCCAGGCTGTCGCCGTGGCTGGTGTCCGGGCCACTGGCGGCCAGCAGCGGAACCAATGCGATCAGTGGGATGGCGGCGATGTCCTGGAACAGCAGGATGGCGAACGCCAGGCGGCCGTGCGGGGCGTTGAGCTGCTTGCTTTCGGCCAGGCTCTGCAGGCCAAGGGCGGTGGACGACAGCGCCAGGCCCAGACCGAGCACGATGGCCGCCGGTAGCGTCTGGCTGAAGCCGAACAGGGCGATGGCGCCGATCAGCGCACCGGTCAGCAGCACCTGGGCGGTACCGACGCCGAATACCGACTTGCGCATCAGCCACAGGCGCTTGGGCGACAGCTCGAGGCCGATGATGAACAGCAGCAGGACCACGCCCAGCTCGGAAATGTGCGCCACGCTTTCGGTGTCGCGGATCAGGCCCAGCGCCTGCGGGCCGATGATCACGCCGGCGAGCAGGTAACCGAGCACGGCCCCCAGGTGCAGGCGCTTGGCCAGGGGGACGGCGAGGACAGCGGCGAGCAGGAAGATCACCGCGGTTTGCAGAAGGCTGCCTTCGTGTGGCATTGGCTCTTACTCCATGAGCTGCCGGGGCAGCGTTAGATCAGTTTGGCGGACAATTCTGGGGGTTGAGATGGAGTCAGACAATCTGCCATCGGGGAGAAACATTGTCCCGGTACAGGTGACAACCTGTGGTGGCCTCTTCGCGGGCACGCCCGCTCCCACAGGTACAACACTGCCCCTGAGGCCGGTGTTATCGCTGTGGGAGCGGGCGTGCCCGCGAAGAAGGCAGCGCAGATCTGACTATTCACCGCCACCAAACTGCGCCCGATACTGCGCCGGCGTCATGCCAATCCGCTCGCAGAACACCTTGCGCAAATGCCGGTCACTGCCAAACCCGCACTGCGCAGCCACTACCTTCAACGGCAGGTCGGTGCCTTCCAGCAGTTTGCGCGCGCGGTCGATGCGTGCGTTCTGCAGGTATTGCAGCGGCGTGATGCCCACCTCGCGTTGAAAGGTGCGGGCGAAGTTGCGCCCGCTCATGGCCACCAGGTCGGCCATCTTCTGCACGGTGAAGGCTTGCTCGATATGGTCGACGATATACGCCTGCACCCGGGCAATCGGCGAATCATCCCGCGGTACAGCCGCCAGCAGTGGCCCGTAGGGTGTTTGCCCACCCTGGCGATGGCGGGCGACCAGCAGCACCTTGGCCACTTCCAGGGCCAGCGCCTTGCCGTGGTCTTCGGCCACCACCGCCAGTGCCAGGTCGATGCCAGCGGTGATGCCGCCCGAGGTAATCAGGCAGCGGTCGATCACGTAGATCTGTTCGGTCTCGACCTTCGCCTCGGGGAACGCCTGTGCCAGGCGCTCCACGTAGTTCCAGTGGGTGGTGCAGCGATAGCCGCCCAGCAGCCCGGCCCGGCCCAGCAGGAATACCCCGGTGCAGATGGCACCAAAGCGTTTGGCCTGGCGCACGGCCTGGGGCAGCCAGCGCTCGATGCCTGGCAGGGCGATGTCATAGGCCCCCGGGCCGCCTGGCACCAGCAACAGGTCGACGGCTTCCGGCAAGTCCTCCAGGCGCAGGTCGGCTACCACTTTCAACCCGCAGGAGCCGCGCACCGCTGCCTGCCCTTCGGCCAGGGTCAGCAGCCGGTACTTCCGCTCGGCAGGAAGGAAGCGGTTAGCAATGGCAAACGCGTCCATGGGCCCGGTCACGTCCAGCAACAGCACATCATTGAACAGCACCATGGCCACGGTGCGGTGGGCGGGTTTTTCCTGCATGGCTCTTTTGCCTTGAATGCCGGCCGCCACTGGCGGCCTGAAGCTGAATACGAAACGCATCTTAAGGTATCGGTAAAACAGCCAGGGCCAGCAGCGCGCAATTAACAACAATTCAGGTTTGGCTCAGGACTTTGTCATGTGCCGGGGGCGAGACTTCCTGCATTGAACAGGAGAGTCGCCATGCACCCCGGGACGCCCCAAGCACCGCTGCAAACCCCCGGCGCACTGACGCCAGCACGGTTGCGCCGGGCCAAGGAACTGATGTTGCACAGCCCGTTGTCGATCATCGAAATCGCCGGGGTATGCAACCTCACCCGCAGCCACTTCTCCCGCGCATTCAAGGTCAACACCGGCCTCTCGCCCCAGGCCTGGCGCCTGCTGGCACGCATGGAAAAGGCCAAGCGCCTGCTCGCCACCGAGGCGCCGATCACCCACGTGAGCCTGGAATGCGGCTTCTGCGACCAGGCCCATTTCACCCGTGCCTTCAGCCGCCTGGTCGGCCAGCCGCCCAAGGCCTGGCGCCAGGCGCAGGCCCATCCTTAAGCCGAACCTATCCGCCGGTATAGCCCCTTGTGGACAGTGCCGGCCCGTTTTCCCAACCCAAGGAGTCACCCCGATGAGCCAACCCGATTACAAGCGCCTGAACAAAGACGACGCCGTGGTGCTGCTGGTCGACCACCAGACCGGCCTGATTTCGCTGGTGCAGGACTTCTCGCCCAACGAGTTCAAGAACAACGTGCTGGCCCTGGGCGACCTGGCCAAGTTCTTCGGCCTGCCGACCATTCTCACCACCAGCTTCGAGCAAGGCCCGAACGGCCCGCTGGTGCCCGAGCTGAAAGAGATGTTCCCGGATGCGCCGTACATTGCCCGCCCTGGCCAGATCAACGCCTGGGACAACGAAGACTTCGTCAAGGCGATCAAGGCCACTGGCCGCAAGCAGTTGATCATCGCTGGCGTGGTGACCGATGTGTGTGTGGCGTTCCCGACCCTGTCGGCGCTGGCGGAAGGTTTTGAAGTGTTCGTGGTGACCGATGCTTCCGGCACCTTCAACGAAACCGTGCAGCAGGCGGCCTGGGTGCGCATGACCCAGGCGGGTGCACAGATGATGAACTGGTTCTCGGTGGCCTGTGAGCTGCACCGCGACTGGCGCAATGACATCGAAGGGCTGGGTAACCTGCTGTCGCAGCGCATTCCCAACTACCGCAACCTGATGAACAGCTATGCGGCCCTGAGCGCCCGTTGATGTAAACCTGTACCGGCCCCTTCGCGGGTGAACCCGCTCCCACAGGAACCGTGCAGTTCTCAAGCTGTGCACTATCCCTGTGGGAGCGGGTTCACCCGCGAAAGGGCCGGTACAGGCTCAAGAAGGATTCACAGGCAGCGTAAAGCGAACCCGACACCCCCCCAACTCCGACACCAGCGCCTGCAACTGCCCACCATGGGCCTGCACCACCGAGTTGCAGATCGCCAAGCCCATCCCCATGCCGCCGATCTTGGTGGTATGAAACGCATCGAACACTCGCTCGCGCTCATCCGCTGCAATCCCCGGCCCGTTGTCGTCCACGCAGATTTCCACCCCATCCCCGACCACCGCCGACGCAATCCGCAGCACCCCATCGCTGCGATACCCCGCCAGCGCCTCCAGGCCATTGGTAATCAGGTTGAACACCAACTGCTGCAACTGCACCGGGTCGGCCATCACGCTCACCCCCGCCTGCAAGCGCATCTGCACATCCACCATGCCCTTGGCGGCATCGGCCGAGGTCAAGCGCACCACTTCGCGGATCAGTTCGTCCAGCTTCACTACCTTGAGCTGCATCGGTGACTGCTTGGCCAGCGAGCGCAGTGCACGCACGATGTTGGCGGCCCGTTCGCTGTCGTTGCGGATGTCTTCCAGGCCGGCAATCGCCTCTTCCAGGTCGGGCTTGGCGCGTTTCAGCCAGCGCAGGCTGGCAGCGGCGTTGGAGGCGATGCCCAGCAGCGGCTGGCTGATCTCGTGGGCGATGGACGCGGACAGCTCGTTCATCACCTGCAGATGCGCCGTGCGCGCCAACTCCGCGCGGGAGCGGCGCAACTCGGCCTCCATCTGGGCGCGGGTCTGGTTGTCTTCGGCCAGGCGTGTGTAGAACTTGGCGGTTTGCAGCGACACCGCTGCCTGCGAGGCGAGGATTTCCAGCATGGCCAGGCGCTGACTGCCGAACAGGTTCGGGACCAGGCGGTTTTCCAGGTACACCAGGCCGATCAGCACGCCCTGGATCACCAGCGGCAGGCACAGCACCGAACGGGCCTTGCGCGCCTGCAACTGCTGGCGGAAGGCCTCGGGGCAATCGCTTTGGGCATCGTTGAGCACCAGGGGCTTCTTGGTGCGCATGGTGGCGTTGATGATCGACAGCGGCGCCTGGGTCATGAACTTCTGGCAGTCGTCCATGCTCACGTGCAGCCCGGCGTCGTCGATGTAGGCGAGGGCCGCCATCTGGAATTCGGCACCGCTGACGATCAGCAGCGCACCGTGGTCGGCGCCGGAATGCTGGGTCAGCTGGCCCATCAGGGTTTCGATCAGGCCCTCGAGCAGCACTTCCTCGGACAGCGCCCGTGCTGCCTCGATGCCGGCTTCCAGGTCGAGCTTGGCCTGGTGGGTGGCGCGGTGGCATTCCTGGATCGGCTGGGTGCGCAGGAACGGGTGCAAAGCCTCCAGCTGGTGCACCTTGCCGGTCGCGCCCCAGATATGGAAACAGTCGCGGGCGATGCGCAGGTGCAGGTTGGCGCCGGAGATCAGGCCGCTGGGGATGCATACCTCGGCCAGCTGTTCGTGGGCCAGCGCCTGCTCGTGGATGAAACCGGCGGCGGTGGCGGCGATCTGTGCCTGGTCGAAGCAGCGGATGGCGGCCAGGCCGTCGCCTTCGAGCTTGGCGATCACACCTTCGATCAGCAACAGCTTGTTGCGGAAGGTGGCCGGGTTGAAGCCGGCCCAGCGGCCGAAGCGCTCGCGCAGGGCGTGTAGCTCGCGCAGCTTGTCGGCAAGGCTGCCAATGGCCTCGGGGCTGCCAAGGGCCAGGCCGCGGAACAGGTGATAGTCGGCCAGGTTGATGTGCGCCGGTACCGCCCAGGTGTTGTCGCCGGTCAGTGCCAGGTTGCGCATGGCCTGCGGGATGTTGCCCAGGTAGAAATCGCACATGCCGGCCATCAGGTACTGGAAGAACCGCGTGGCAGGCGATTTCGAGGCTGTGGCCGAGGCCGGGCAGGGCGTGCCGCTCAATTTGGCGACGAACGCTTGCTGGGCCTGCAGGATCTGCTCGATGTCGCGGTAACCGTAGCGACGCACGGTGGCCAGGCCTTGCGCCAGTTCCTCCACCACGTCCGGCAGGTAGCGGCCCATGAACAGCGAATCGGAAACCAGGTGGTTGCAGGCATAGCAGCTCATCGCCAGGTCACCGCTCACGCGCCCTGAATCGACCGCATCCAACGCGGTGCGGCGGGCGAACTCCATGGGCGAGGTCCAGGCGCTGACCTGGTCCAGGGCCAGCAGCGCGCTGGTCAAGTCAGCGTCGAAACCGTGTCGTTCTATCAGCTTGAGCGCAGCCAGGCAGCAAGCATGGCCATCATGGTAGGCGCCGAAGCGCTCGGCAATCATCACCCCGTACCAGGCCATGCCGTAGGTGCTGCCCGGGGCGACGCCGTGCAGCAGCGACAGCTCCATGAGCTTGGCCAGGTGCAGGAAGCAGATGTCGTCCTTTACGAAAAACGATGACGACAGGGTGGCCAGCAGGCTGATGGCAACCGTCACTTCCTCCGAATCGGTGCGCTGCAGCGACTCCAGGCAGTGGCGGCCTTTCTGTTCGACCAAGGCCTGTACATGGGCATGACTGGCCTCGACCTGTTGCCAGTCGACACCCCGCACCGGGCTTATACCCAGCAAGTCCAGGCCGGATATGGCGCTGTCGATGGCCGCCTGATAGTCGCCGCGCAAGGTGTACAGCAGCGCCTGCAGGCGGCACACCCGCGCCTGGTCCAACGCCGAGCGAGCGCGCTGGCGGCATTCTGTGATGCGGGCCTCGGCCGCGATCATTCGCGACAGTTGCATGTCGCACTCGGTGGCCATGCAGGCGATGGCAAAGCCATGCGTGGCGCGGCTTTCCAGCGTTGCGCCGTGGTGCAGCAACTGCTCGGCCGTGTGCAGGTAGCCAGCTGTCTGTTCGAAAGCGCCGCCGTCGCGTGCGCGTGCTGCGGCTTCGCGTAAAAGCTGCAGGAACGCTTCGCAGTCATCCGCTGCAAACCCGCATGGGCTGGCGCGTTGCAGCTGGTTGGCAAGCTCGAACAGTGCCTCGTGCAGGCGCCCCGGCCAGGCCTGGCGCATGGCCAGGGCGATATTTGCATGCAGCTGGGCGCGCTCGCGCGCGGGCGTGAGAGCGTACGCGGCTTCCATCACCCGCTCGTGAGCGAAGCCCAGGCCGTTCTGGCCCGATTGCAGGAAACCCGCGCCAATCAAGGCTTTCAACGGTTCGCCGGGCACTTGAGAGAGCACCTGCTGAAGCAGGCGTTCATCGCAGCGGCTGCCCGCTGCGCTGGCCACTCGCAGCAGGTCGCGCTGCGGCTCTGGCAGGCGCGCCAGGCGGTGGATCATCAGGTCGGCGACATTGTCGGAATAGCGGTGGCGGGCCACGGCCTTCAGGCACCATGACCAGCGCATGGCCTGGGTGTCGAAGGTGAACAGCTGGTCCTCGACCAGGGCCCGGAGAATCTGATTGATGAAGAACGGGTTGCCCGCCGTCTTGTCGTGCACCAGCTCGGCCACCTGCAATGCGTCCTCGGGGCCGACGTGGTAGCGCTCGCCGATCAGCTCGGTCACCGCGCCCACCGCCAGGGGCCGCAGGTTCAGCGTGGTGCTGCGCACCGCTGCAGGCAGGGCAAGGGGTGTACTGCTGGCTGGCGCATCATTGCGCCGGGCGAAGATCAGCAACAGGTTGCCGGGCGCGTGAGCCAGCAGTTGCGCCAGCAGTTGCTGGCTGGCGTCGTCGACCCACTGCAGGTCATCGAAGAATAGCACCAGCGGCTGGCCGGGGCGGCTGAACACCTGCAGGAATTCGACGATCGCCCGCAGCTCCTTCTGCAGCGCCAGGCGTGTGGGCTTGGCTGGCAATTCGGGCAGGGGGCCGAGGACCAGTTGCAGGTCTGGCGCCAGCTTGCCGAGCAGCCGGCCGTGGCCCTTGATGCGGCGCAGGATCTCGCGGCGCAGAGTGTCGAGGTCCTGGCTGTTCTGGGCCAGCAACTGGGTGGTCAGCGCGCCGAGAATTTCGACCCAGGGCGCGTAGGGCACGGCCTGGGCAACGCCGTTGCACTTGCCGGTGGCCCAGTAACCCTGGGCGTTGGCCTTGAGTGCTGCCTCGACCAGGCTCGACTTGCCCATGCCGGTAGCCCCATTGATGAACAGGGCCTGTGGCTTGCTGTCACGGCGCAGGGCCTTGAGCAGCAGGGCGATGGCCTTCTGCTCGGCGCAGCGGCCATACAGGCGTGCGCGGTCGGGCGTGACCGGGTCGGCACAGCCTGGTTCGAAGGCCTCCATGGACTTGCTGGCGGCCCACTGCCGCTGGCAATGGGCCAGGTCCACCGCCAGGGCGCGGGCACTCTGGTAGCGGGCGTCCGGCTCTTTGGCCAAGGCCTTGGCCAGGATCCTGCTGAGCGGTTGCGGCACATTGCTGTCCACTTCGCAGGCCGCTCGTGGCTGCACGCCGGCATGCAGCTGGCGCCAGTGCTGGGTGTCGCGTCCGGCTAGCGGCAATTCGCCCAGCAGTAGCTGGTAGAGGATCGCGCCAAGGGCATAGATGTCGGTGCGTCGGTCGCTGCTGCTGCCGTGCGGGCAGACCTGTTCCGGTGCCAGGTACGCCCAGTTGCCGAGCGCGGTGCCCTGTTCGCTGATCAGCTCCGCCGGGTCGGCGCGAAAGCAGCCCAGCCGCACTCGCTGGTTGGAGTGCAGGCACACATGTTCGGGCTGCAGCGCGCCGTGCAGCACGTTGCGTTCGTGGGCCTGGGCCAAGGCAGTGGCCGCGTTTACCGCAATCTCGAGAAACGGCGTCAGGGCTGCAGGGCCTTCTGCGATAAGGTCGGCGATGGAGCGGCCGGCCGGGTACACCAGTAGCGGGCCTTCGGCCGAACGCACGAACGCCGAGGGGATCACCGCCCACTGCGGGTCGAGTTGCAGGCGGTAGTCACGTTCCAGGCGCTGGCAGGCGGCGGGGGCCTCGCGCGGGGCGCGCACGGCGATCCAGGCCTGGTGGGTGGCAGGGTCGCGCAGGCGGAAGTAGCTGAGCTCACCTTCCTGGCCCAGCGCGCTGATGTCGCACCGGTTCAGCCAGCCCTCGTCGACGGTCTGGTCGTAATCGATGGGCCTGTGGGCAAGGCGTTCATCGAGCATAAGGCACCCCTGCTAGCGACATCCTGACGCGCGAGTATACGCAGCGAGCCCAGCACGGATGCGGCCTGCAGCCTGCTTGGCAGGAACGGGCACGCTGTTGTCCGTTATCGTCCCCTGGGGGCTGGCGGGCTTTTGTATAGTCCCCAGGCCAACCTATCCCTCGGGATAATTGTCTGAAGGCGTACGCTGGCCTAGGCTGCCCGGGGCTGGGAAACGCCCATGCCCGCGCGAGGAAGCCATGATCCGAATAGGTAATGCCCAGGTGTCGCTGGAGCGGCGCGAAGCCTTTGTTGATGGCAAGCCGATCCTGTTGGGCGGGCGTGCCTTCGAGGTGCTGGCGACGCTGATCAAGGCCAAGGGCCGGGTGGTCGGCAAGGACGAGCTGTTCAGCCAGGTGTGGGCTGGCACGGTGGTGGAGGACAACAACCTCCAGGTGCAGGTGTCCTTGCTGCGCAAGGCCTTTGGTGACCGTGGCCTGATCCAGACCGTGCCGCGCCGGGGCTACCGCCTGGCCGCCGAGATCAGCCTCGAGGTGCCTGGCGAGGCGTTGGGCAAATCGCCGCTGTGCGCCGTGGCCGACACTGTCGAGTTGTTCGATGAGCACTTGAACGTGCCGGTGCTGGTGGTGGATGACGACCCGTCGGTGCGTACGGCGTTAGGCCGCCTGCTGCGCTCGCAGGACATTCCGCATCATTTGTTCGCCAGTGCCGAGGCGTTGTTCGAGGCCCGCCTGGAAACCCCCTATGCCTGCCTGTTGCTGGACATGCACCTGCCCGATACCAGCGGCCTGGAGGTACAAGACGCGCTGCGCCGGCTGGCGCTGCCCTGGCCGATCGTGTTCATGACCGGCTTCGGCACCATCCCGATGACCGTCCAGGCCATGCGTGCCGGGGCCGTGGAGTTCCTGACCAAACCGTTCGACGAAGACCAGCTGCTGACACTGCTGCAGGCGGTGCGCACGCGTGCCGTGGCCGAAGGACGCAGGTGGCACCATGCGCGGCAGGTCGAGGAAAAGTACCAGCGCCTGACCCAGCGCGAGCGCCAGGTGTTCTCGCTGGTGGTTGGCGGCCTCTCGCACAAGCAGATCGCCAAGCAGATCGGCACCAGCGAGGTGACGACCAAGGTGCACAAGAAGAACATCATGAACAAGATGCAGTCCCGCTCGCTCTTGGAGCTGGTGGCCATGCACAACGTCATCGGGGCGCAGCCTGAAGGCCTGGGCGGCGCATGAGCAGAGCGGTGTGCATCGTCGACGACGATGCGTCGGTGCGCAAAAGCCTGGCAAACCTGCTGCGTTCGGCAGGTTTCGAGACCTTGTCGTTTGCTGCAGGGGACCTGTTCCTGGCCTCGGCACTGGCGCGGCAAGCGGGGTGTGTGCTGCTCGACCTGAGGATGCCTGGAATGAGCGGGCTGGCGGTGCAGCGCGAACTGGCCCGGCTGGAGTGGCGTTTGCCGGTGATCTGCATGTCGGCGCATTGGGATGAAGGGGCGGTGCGGGCGGCGATGGCGCTTGGGGCGCTGGTCTGCCTGGGCAAGCCATTTTCTGAAGAGGTGCTGCTGAAGGTGGTTGAAGATGCTTTGCTGGGCAGCCAGTGATGCCTGTGTCGGCCCTTCGCGGGCTTGCCCGCTCCCACAGGGATCTCCACAACCCTTGAAACTGTGGTGTCTCTTGTGTCGCGATGGGCTGCAAGGCAGCCCCGGCGATCTAGCTGCTCCCCGGCCGGTACTGCAGGGCCTCGGCCAGATGCGCCCGGCCAATTGCCTGGCTGCCTTCCAGATCCGCCAGCGTCCGCGCCACCTTCAACAACCGGTGTGCCGCGCGCAACGACAGGGTCAGCCGTTCACAGGCCCCCTCCAGCCAGGCCTGGTCCGCCGCTGCCAACCCACAATGGTGGCGCAACCCCTCAAGGTCGAGAAACGCATTCGCACACCCTTGCCGCCGCTGTTGCAGTTCACGTGCCTCGGCTACCTTGGCCGCCACATCGGCACTGGTCTCACCGCAGGGCTGGTTGTTCAGCGTGGTGCTCTCCCGGGCCACGGTCAGGTGCAGGTCGATACGGTCCAGCAACGGCCCGGACAGCTTGTTGCGATACCGCGCGATCTGCTCGGTACTGCAGCGGCAGCGGCCAGTGGGGTCGCCCAGGTAGCCGCAAGGGCAGGGGTTCATTGCCGCCACCAGTTGGAAACGTGCCGGGAAGCGCACCTTGTCGCGGGCCCGGGCAATCACGATCTCGCCCGACTCCAGCGGCTCGCGCAACACCTCCAGCACGCGCCGCTCGAATTCCGGCAATTCATCCAGAAACAGCACGCCATGGTGGGCCAGGGTGATTTCGCCCGGTTGCGGCCGGCTGCTGCCGCCGACCAGCGCCGGGCCGGAGGCGGAGTGGTGTGGATGGCGAAAAGGCCGCTGCGGCCAGCTGCTCAGAGGCGCATGGCCGCTGACCGACTGGATCGCCGCCACTTCCAGTGCCTCGTGCTCGTCCAGCGGTGGCAGCAGCCCTGGCAGGCGGCTGGCGAGCAAGGTCTTGCCGGTACCGGGAGGCCCGGTGAACAGCAGGTTATGTGCCCCGGCCGCCGCTAGCAGCAGTGCACGCTTGGCAGCTAGTTGGCCCTGCACCTCGCTCAGGTCCGGGTACGGGCGTTGCTGCAGGATCAGGCCGTTGGCCGCATACGGCGGCAACGGCACCTGGCCGTTCAGGTGGGCGACTAGCTCCAGCAGGTGCCCCACCGCATAAACCACCAGCCCGCCTGCCAGGCTGGCCTCCTCGGCATTCTCCCGTGGCACCACCAGCGCCCGGCCTGCTTCGCGTGCCGCCAGTGCCGCGGGTAGCACGCCCTGCACCGGGCGCAACTTGCCAGACAGTGCCAGTTCGCCCAGGCACTCGACCTCGGCAAGGGTGGCCGTTGGTACCTGGCCATCGGCGGCGAGGATACCCAGGGCAATGGCCAGGTCATAGCGCCCGCCATCCTTGGGCAGGTCGGCGGGGGCGAGGTTCTGGGTGATGCGCCGCTGCGGATAGTTCAAACCGGAGTTGACGATGGCGCTGCGTACCCGGTCCTTGCTCTCTTTGACCGTGGTTTCCGGCAGACCGACCAGCGTGAGATGGGGCAAGCCGTTGGCCAGGTGGGTTTCGACGCTGACCGCCGGTGCCTGCACGCCCACCTGGGCGCGACTGTGGACGAGGGCTAGGGACATGGACGCTCCGTTGTCGCTGAAAAGGGCCGCTTCCTGCGGCTTTGCAAGCATAGCCAGCGCGGCCCGGGCCGGAGCTACAAGTGTGCGTCGTGGTTTTTCAGGCTAGGGCGTTACCCTGTATTTTCATGCCCTTGCGCATTCATTCATCCTGCGGGGCTGGATTCAGCCGTGCTTCCAGTTCGGCTACCTGTTTTTCCAGGGCCTCGAGGCGCGCGCGGGTGCGCGCCAGGACGACCATCTGGCTGTCGAATTCTTCGCGGCTGACCAGGTCCAGCTTGCTGAAGGCACCTTGCATCAGCACCTTGAACTGGCTTTCCAGTTCGGCGCGGGGCTGGGCGGTATCGCTGCTGAACAGGCGCGAGGCCTGGTCGCTCAGGGCATCGAGAAGGGCTTTGGGCGCGAGCATGGGGCTGTCCACTGATACTGGGAAATGGCCGGCAGTGTAACACGGGCGAACCTGGCCCTTGATTGCACATTGGTCCTTGTGGGAGCGGCCTTGTGTCGCGAAAGGGCTGCGCAGCAGCCCCGGGATATCGGTTGCGCAGCATGCATTGCCGGGGCCGCTGTGCGGCCCTTTCGCGACACAAGGCCGCTCCCACAAAAATCATTCGCCCTCGCCACGCGGTTGCACATTTTTCGAGCAATGCGCCAGGTCGGTATGCACCGAAATTGTGCATGTTACGCATGCTGGCGACTGGCCAATCCCGACTGATTCACATAACTCGCTGTTTTCCCGTGCTTTGACGGAACTGGCAAGGTTTCTGCAAAGACCACTGCGAGCCATGCACTGATGCAGTTCCTTGTGACCAGGCAGTGCGCACGCGGAGCCGGATGCCGACGACGCGTTACAAAGCCAAGCGCTGCGCTTAGACTTGAGACGGGTTTGTTTTCCTGGGGCAAGTCCACCAAATCGGGAGAGAGTTTCATGAAGCTAGTCACAGCCATCATCAAGCCGTTCAAGCTGGACGACGTGCGCGAGTCGCTGTCGGAAATCGGCGTGCAGGGCATCACCGTCACCGAAGTCAAAGGCTTCGGTCGGCAGAAGGGCCATACCGAGCTGTATCGCGGTGCTGAATACGTGGTCGATTTCCTGCCCAAGGTGAAGATCGATGTCGCCATCGATGACAAGGACCTTGATCGGGTAATCGAAGCCATCACCAAGGCAGCCAACACCGGCAAGATCGGTGACGGCAAGATTTTCGTGGTGAATCTGGAGCAGGCGATCCGTATCCGTACCGGCGAAACCGATACCGACGCGATCTAAGCAGCAACAAAGCCTCACCAAACCCAACGCCCCAGGAGAAAACAACATGACTCTGCGTAAGATCGCAGGGCTAGGAGCCCTATTGTCCCTCGTAATGCCCGGGCTTGCCCTGGCCGAGGAAGCTGCCCCAGCGCTGAACTCCGGCGACACCGCCTGGATGCTGACCGCAACGGCGCTGGTGCTGTTCATGACCATTCCGGGCCTGGCCCTGTTCTATGGCGGCATGGTGCGTTCCAAGAACGTGCTGTCGGTGATGATGCAGTGCTTTGCAATCACTGGCCTGATGAGCATTCTCTGGGTCGTCTACGGCTACAGCATGGCCTTCGATACCACCGGTATGGAAAAGGGCGTGCTCAACTTCAATTCCTTCGTCGGCGGCTTCTCCAAGGCATTCCTCAGCGGCGTCACGCCCTCGAACCTGACCTCGGCTGCCGCGCTGTTCCCTGAAGCGGTATTCATCACCTTCCAGATGACCTTCGCCATCATCACCCCGGCGCTGATCGTCGGTGCCTTCGCCGAGCGCATGAAGTTCTCCGCGATGCTGGTGTTCATGGGCATCTGGTTCACCCTGGTCTACGCGCCGATCGCGCACATGGTCTGGAGCGGCGACGGTGCTCTGATGTGGGACTGGGGCGTGCTGGATTTCGCCGGCGGCACCGTGGTGCACATCAACGCCGGTATCGCGGGCCTGGTCTGCTGCCTGGTGCTGGGCAAGCGCAAGGGCTACCCGACCACCCCGATGGCCCCGCACAACCTGGGCTACACCCTGATGGGCGCGGCCATGCTGTGGATCGGCTGGTTCGGCTTCAACGCGGGCTCTGCCGCTGCCGCCAACGGCACCGCCGGCATGGCCATGCTGGTGACCCAGATTGCCACCGCCGCCGCGGCCCTGGGCTGGATGTTCGCCGAGTGGATCGGCCACGGTAAGCCGAGCGCCCTGGGTATCGCTTCGGGCGTGGTCGCCGGCCTGGTCGCCATCACCCCGGCTGCCGGCACCGTAGGCCCGATGGGTGCCCTGGTGATCGGCCTGGTCTCGGGTGTGGTCTGCTACTTCTGCGCCACCAGCCTCAAACGCAAGCTGGGCTATGACGACTCGCTGGACGCCTTCGGCGTGCACGGCATCGGCGGTATCATCGGCGCCATCCTCACCGGCGTGTTCGCAGCCCCGGCATTGGGCGGCTTCGGTGCCGTCACCGACATCGGCATGCAGGTCTGGATCCAGGCCAAGGGCGTGATCTTCACCGTGGTCTACACCGCCATCGTCACCTACGTGATCCTCAAGGTGCTGGATGTAGTGATGGGCCTGCGGGTCAGCGAAGAAGAAGAGTCGGTCGGCCTCGACCTGGCTCAGCACAACGAGCGCGGCTACAACCTGTAACTGCGACGCGGTAAAAACTTGCCCGGCTTGCCGGGCATTTTTTTGCCAGATTTTTAGCATTTCCCGCACGGCAAACGGTTTATCCGACACGTTCGCGACGTAGGCGGAAATCTTACAAAACGCAGAGCATTCATGGTGCTTTGCTTTTTCTGCTGGCGCGCTAGAATGCGCGCCGAAGGGTGTTTGACGAGTAGTCCACACGCTTCGCCAGCCTTTGCTAGGCTTGCCAATAGCGTGTGGCCAGCAGGGGCTAAAGGATTTGTCAGGTCCTGCCAGGAGCAGGGCCTGCTGGGTGCCGCCTCCCATCAGGAGCGCCGACCCTAGGGCAGTGGCCTAACCCACGGCCAGTTGAATTTTCACTGGTGGCTGCCGGTCTACGGCTGCACTGGTCTATAACTAACCTGCTTTTCGCAAGTCATGAGGTAGAACATGAGCGACGACGATCTGGAAAATGATGACCTCGAAGTAGGCGACGAAGACGAGGGCGATGAAGGCCTCGAAGCGGCAGCTGATGACGGCGCCGAAGACGCTGGCGATGACGACAGCAGCCCGGCACCCGCTGCCAAGGGCAAATCCAAGGCCGCGGTCTCGGTAGACGAGATGCCGAGCATGGAAGCCAAGCAGAAGGAGCGTGACGCCCTGGCCAAGGCCATGGAAGAGTTCCTCGCTCGCGGCGGCAAGGTTCAGGAAGTCGAGGCCAACGTGGTCGCCGACCCGCCCAAGAAGCCGGACAACAAGTACGGCAGCCGCCCTATCTGAGTGGCTGATCGAAAAAAAGCCCGCCGTCGCTGCGGGCTTTTTTGTGCCTACTGTTCAGGCCAGGTTGACGCGGTCCCTGTAGGAGCGGCCTTGTGTCGCGAAAGGGCTGCGAAGCAGCCCCAGGGTTTTCGCGTAGATGCACGAATTGCTGGGGCTGCTTCGCAGCCCTTTCGCGACACAAGGCCGCTCCTACAACGGGCCGCGCAGGCTTCGAGGGCTGTGCAGTACCTGTCAGCGCCAGCGCGCGAGGATGTCGGGTAACTGCGACAGGCGCTGGATCTCGGCATCAGGCGCCTGTTCGCCTACCCACGCCTTGCCCTGCGGGTTGAACCACACCGCGCGCAGCCCGGCACGCTGGGCGCCGGCGATGTCATCGCCCGGGTGGTCACCGATGTGCACCGCCGCGCTGGCCTCAACGGCACCGCGGCGCAGGGCTTCGAGGAACGGCGCCGGGTCCGGCTTGCCGATACCGAGGTCCTCGGCACACAGGGCAAAGCGGAAATAGTCCGCCAGCCCCAGCCGGCTCACGTCGGCATTGCCGTTGGTGACCACGCCCAAGGTGTAGTGATGGCGCAGGATCTCCAGCACCGGCTGCACCTCCGGGAAGATCTCCACCTGGTGGCGGGCATGCAGGAATACTTCGAAACCTTCGTTGGCCAGCTCCTGCGCATGCTTTTCGCTGTAGCCGACTTCTTCCAGGGCATGGAACAGCACCCGTCGGCGCAGGGCGCTGATGCGGTGCTTCAGGCCGGGTTCGGCCTGCACCAGGCGCTCGCGAATGGCGAACAGGTGCTCCACCGGCACGCCGCCAAGGATTGGGGCGTTGGCTTCGAGCCAGTCGCGCAGCACGACTTCCGCGCTGGCAATCACCGGCGCGGTATCCCACAGGGTGTCGTCGAGGTCGAAGGTGATCAGCTTGATGCTCATGAGTCTGTGCCTTTGCTGCGTTTGGCCCGAGGGTGGGCGCTGTCGTACACCGCGGCCAGGTGCTGGAAGTCCAAGTGGGTATAGATCTGCGTGGTGCCGATGTCGGCATGGCCGAGCATCTCTTGCACTGCGCGCAGGTCCTGGGACGATTCCAGCACGTGGCTGGCGAAGGAATGGCGAAGCATGTGTGGGTGCAGGTGCTGGCCCAGCTCGCGCTCACCGGCTGCCTTCACCCGTTGCTGAACGGCCCGTGGGCTGATGCGGTTGCCCTGGCGGGTGATGAACACCGCGCGGTCGCGCGGGTTGCCGATGCCGCGCAGGCGGTACCAGGCCTGCAACGCTTCGCGGGCCTTGCGGCCGACCGGCAGCACGCGGGCCTTGCCGCCCTTGCCCAGCACCTGCACCAGGCCGGCGGCGAGGTCCAGGTGATCGAGGTCGAGGTTGGTCAGCTCGGACAGGCGCAGGCCCGACGAATAGAACAGTTCGAGGATGGCCTGGTCACGACGGGCGATGAAGTCATCGTCGACACCGCCATCAAGCAGTTGCAGGGCGCGGTCGGTGTCCAGCACCTTGGGCAGCCGGCGTTCGCCCTTGGGCGCGCTCAGGCCGCTGGCCGGGTCGTGCTGGCACAGGCCTTCGCGGTTGAGATAGCGGTACAGGCCACGCACCGCCGACAGTAGCCGGGCCAGGCTGCGCGAGGACTGGCCGTGGTGGTGCTGGCGGGCGATCAGCTGGCGCAGCTGCTGGATCTGCAGCGCCTGCCAATCGGCAATGCCGTGCTCCTTGCAGTAGGCGACCACCTTGTCGAGGTCGCGACGGTAGCCCAGCAGGGTGTGCTCGGACACCTGGCGCTCGTTGCGCAGGTGTGCGCAATAAGCCTCCAGCTGGCGTTCCATCAGCGTACCGGGCGCAGGGTCTGGGTAACGCGTGGCACAACGCGGCCAAGTACCTCGGCAATGTAGCCAAGGAACAAGGTACCGACGCTGCTCTTGTAGTGTTGCGGGTCGCGGCTGCCGATCGCCAGCACCCCGTGCAGGCCCTGGTATTCCAGGGCAGCCACGGCGCTGGAGCCCACTTCCCGGCGCTGTTCTTCACCGAACAGGAAGGCCAGCTCGTGCTCGCGCAGGTTGCCGCTGACCGTCTTGCCGCCGCCCAGCAGGGCACCGATGGCCTGCTGCGCTTCGGCGTTGCTGACCCAGCGCCCGACCGGCGCGACGTTTTCGCCGAACAGGATCAGGCTGACGAAGGGCACCTGGAACTCCTGGCGCAGGCTGTCTTCGACCGCCATCACCACTTCTTCCAGGCTGCCGGCGTCGAGCAGGTCGAGGATCAGCCGGCGGGTCTTGTCGAACAGCCGATCGTTGTCGCGGGCCACGTCCATCAGTTGCGACAGGCGGTGGCGCATCTCGATGTTGCGGTCGCGCAACAGCTTGAGCTGGCGCTCCACCAGCGACACGCTGTCGCCACGCTGGTGCGGGATGCGCTGTTCGATCAGCAGCTCGTCGTGCTCGGCGAAGAAGGTGGGGTGGGCGCGCAGGTAGGCGACCACCGCTTCGGCATCGAGCTCGGCGGACTGCTGGGGTACAACCTGGGGCTGATCGGTCATGGCGGTTACTCGCTTAGAGACGAACCTGTCCTTCGTAGACGCGTACGGCCGGGCCGGTCATCAGCACGGGCTTGCCGGGGCCGGCCCATTCGATGTGCAGGCGGCCACCGGGCAGGTCGAGGGACACCGGGGAGTCCATCCAGCCCTGGCTGATCGCCGCCACGGCGGCGGCGCAGGCGCCGGTGCCGCAGGCCTGGGTTTCGCCCGCACCACGTTCCCACACACGCAGGTTGGCGCGGTGGCGGTCGATGACCTGGAGGAAGCCGGCATTCACCCGCTGCGGGAAGCGTGGGTGGTTCTCGATCTTCGGGCCCAGCTGGTGCACAGGGGCGGTACGCACATCGTCGACACGCAGCACGGCATGCGGGTTACCCATGGACACGGCGGCAATCGAATGCACCTGGCCGTCGACTTCCAATGGGTAGTTCAGCGCCTGCTCGTCGGCGACGAAGGGGATTTCGGCAGGGATGAAGCGCGGTGGGCCCATGTCGACACTGATCTGGCCGTCGTTCTGCACGTCCAGCTCGATGATGCCGCTCTTGGTTTCCACGCGGATGCGCTTTTTCGCGGTCAGGCGCTTGTCCAGCACGAAGCGGGCGAAGCAGCGCGCACCGTTGCCGCACTGCTCGACCTCGGAGCCGTCGGCATTGAAGATGCGGTAGCGGAAGTCCACTTCCGGGTTGTTCGGCGCCTCGACGATCAGCAACTGGTCGAAGCCGATGCCGGTGTGGCGGTCACCCCATTGCTTGGCGTGCTTGGGCTGGATGTGCGCGTGCTGGCTGACCAGGTCGAGGACCATGAAGTCGTTGCCCAGCCCATGCATCTTGGTAAAACGCAGCAGCATGGGCTTACTCCGGCAGCAGGCTTTCGCCAGCGTACAATTCGGCGATGGTCTCGCGGCGGCGTACTTCGAAGGCCTGGTCGCCGTCGACCAGGATTTCAGCGCAACGGCCACGGGTGTTGTAGTTGGAGCTCATGACAAAACCATAGGCGCCCGCGGACTGTACGGCCAGCAGGTCACCTTCGGCCAGGTTCAGCACGCGGTCCTTGCCGAGGAAGTCGCCAGTCTCGCAGATCGGGCCGACCAGGTCGTAGGCACGGCCTTCGCCTGCGCGTGGCTTGACCGCGCTGACACCCATCCAGGCCTGGTACAGGGCCGGGCGGATCAGGTCGTTCATCGCCGCATCGATGATGGCGAAGTCCTTGTGCTCGGTGTGCTTGAGGTATTCCACGCGGGTCAGCAGGACGCCGGCGTTGGCCACGATGTAGCGGCCCGGCTCGAACACCAGGGCCAGGTCGCGGTCGCCGACGCGCTCGCGGATCGCCTTGATGTAGTCGGCCACCAGCGGCGGCTCCTCATCGCGGTAACGCACGCCGACACCGCCACCCAGGTCCAGGTGGCGCAGGTGGATGCCGCACTCTGCCAGGCGGTCGACCAGCACCAGCAGGCGGTCGAGGGCATCGAGGAAAGGCTCGACGGTGGTCAGTTGCGAACCGATGTGGCAGTCGACACCGACCACTTCCAGGTTCGGCAGCTGCGCGGCGCGCACGTAGATGGCCTCGGCGTCGGCGATGGCGATGCCGAACTTGTTCTCTTTCAGGCCGGTGGAGATGTACGGGTGGGTGCCGGCGTCGACGTCCGGGTTGACCCGCAGCGAGATCGGGGCAACCTTGCCCATCTCGGCGGCCACCACTTGCAGGCGCTCCAGTTCGTCGGTGGATTCGACGTTGAAGCAGTGCACGCCGACTTCCAGGGCACGGCGCATGTCGTCGCGGGTCTTGCCGACGCCGGAGAACACCACGCGGTCGGCACGGCCGCCAGCGGCCAGCACGCGCTCCAGCTCACCGCCGGAGACGATGTCGAAGCCTGCGCCCAGGCGCGCCAGCACGTTCAGTACGCCGAGGTTGGAGTTGGCCTTGACCGCGAAGCACACCAGGTGCTCGGTGCGTTGCAGGGCGTCGGCGTAGCTACGGTACTGGGCCTCGATGTGGGCGCGCGAATACACGTAGGTCGGGGTGCCGTAGCGTTCGGCGATGGCCGACAGGCCCACGCCTTCCGCGAACAGCTCGCCGTCGCGGTAGTTGAAAGCGTTCATCTGGTTTCCTTACTGCGCTGGCGACTGCTCGGGCTCGGGCTCGAGCTCCGGCTCTGGCTGCTGCTCTTGTACCGGGGCCGGCTTGGCTTTTGGCTGGTGCTGGTGCGACTTGTGCGCTTTGCCGTTATCGCTGTCTTCTGGCAGATACAGCGGACCTTTCTGGCCGCAGGCCGAAACGAGGCAGGCAACAGCGACCAGCGCCGCGAGGGAGGAAATCAGGCGCTTCATGGGTGAAATCCTTAGAAATATGCAGTATTGCGCCCGAGTATACCGAGCGACCGACGGCTTGCCTATGCAAGGGCCGGCCCGCCGGGCGGGCTATTCTTACCGCCTGCAAGGGCCCTTTCGCGGCTGAAGCCGCTCCCACCTCGACCGCATCGGCCTCACGCCATGTGCAGTACTGTAGGAGCAGCCTTGTGCTGCGAAGAGGCCGGTACTGGCAACACATATCTGCAGCCTTGCCGGCCTCTTCGCAGCACAAGGCTGCTCCTACAGCTACTGCACTGGTCTCGGGCCCTGTAGGAGCGGCTTTAGCCGCGAAGGGGCAAGTGAAGGTAGCGGCTAAACCTTTGCATTCGGCGGCAAGCGCCCGTATCTTGCCGGGCTTGCCTGTAACGCAGCCAATTTCGAGGTTCCTGCAATGAGTTTGAGTGAAGCGCGTTTCCATGATCTGGTCGACGCGACCCAACAGGCCCTGGAAGACCTGTTCGACGAGAGCGGCCTGGACCTGGACATGGAGAACTCCGCTGGCGTCCTCACCGTCAAGTTCGAAGGCGGCGCCCAGCTGATCTTCAGCCGCCAGGAGCCGCTGCGCCAGCTGTGGCTGGCCGACCGTTCCGGCGGTTTCCACTTCGACTACGACGAAGACAGCGGCAAGTGGGTGTGCGAGAAGAGCGAAGAGCTGTTGGGCGAAATGCTCGAGCGCATCGTCTGGGAGCGGGCCGGCGAGAAGCTGGACTTCGACGAGATCTGACATGAGCAGCACCCAGGCCCGGCCGCCCAAGCCGCTCTACAGCAACGTCAGCCCCGCAGTACCGTCGCCCTGCATCAGCGTTTGCCGGCTGGACGAACAGCGGGTCTGCACGGGTTGCCACCGGCATGTCGAGCACATCCGCGAATGGCGTTCGGCCGATGACGAACGGCGCCGGCAGATCTGCCGCGAGGCCCAGGCCCTGCGCGACCAGGCTAAGGCACACTGATCGCAGGGGCTTGAGTATTTACCCGGCTGTGGTAACGTCGGGTTCTGCGTCGGTGACGCCAAAGCCTTCACAAACCCCGCCCTTGGGCGGGGTTTTGCTTTATCTGCACGATGAAAACCGCCTGTTCAAAGGAGTCTGACTGGATCATGAGCACCAAGCCTTCCCTCATCCTCACCCGATTGGACGTACAACGTCTGGAGCGTCTGATCGACAGCCTCGACGAGAGTACGCCGGGTGTGCTCGCCCTGCAGGACGAGCTGGACCGCGCCGAGCAGGTGGTCGGTCACGAGGAAGTCCCGGCTGGCGTGGTGACCATGAACTCGCGCGTGCACTGCCGTGAGGAAGCCAGCGGCAAGGACTACCATCTGACCCTGGTGTACCCGAAGGATGCCGGGCCGGAAGGCAAGGTCTCGATCCTGGCGCCGATCGGTTGCGCCTTGCTGGGGTTGTCGGTGGGCGCGCAGATCGACTGGCCGGCCCCGGGGGGCAAGACCCTCAAGCTGAAGCTGCTGGAAGTGGAATACCAGCCGGAAGCGGCGGGCGATTTCGACCTGTAAGGGCCAGGGGGCCGCTGTGGGAGCGGGTTTACCCGCGAAGAAGGCGACGCGGTGTATGGCACCGGCTTCGCCGGTGTTCGCGGGTGAACCCGCTCCCACATGTGTCCCCCGGCAACTCAGGATCCTTCTGCCAAAACCTGCTCCAACCCCTCATTCAAAGCCTGCTCCAGCTCCCGCTTGTAGCGCAGGTACAGCTGCGTCGACCCCAGCTGGTCATCCAGCAACTCGGACAAATCCAGGTCAGTGATGTAGCAGCGGTACTGTCCTGCACCACGTCGCTGCCCGAGGATTTGCCGGGCCGCTACCGCATATAGCTGTTCACCATGCTCCAGTTCGGAAAACTCCTGCTGGTCGCAATACAGCGTCACGTGCGCCGCACCCGCCACCCCGGCCTGGATGATCGCCTGCACCTCATAGTAAGGCTGGTCGCTACCCTCGAGCGGGGCCTGGCGCGGCTCGATGCTGCGCGCCTTGCCTGGCCCGGAAGGCAACAGTTGCGCGTAGTGGATGTCCAGTGAGGCCGCGCGCTGGGTGTCCAGCGGCAGCCGGGCATCACGGCGCATCACCACCGAGCGCAGAAAGCGCTGCAGCGGCAACAGCAGGTGGGCTTCGTCGTGCAGGGGCAGGCGTTGCTGCCACAGGGCATTGTATTCATCCAGCACGTACAGCTCGGCCCAGCCACCCTGCAGGCGGTAGAACACCTGGATGCAGGCCGGCCGGCCCTGCTCCAGCACCAGGTGCAGGTCGTGGTCCTGCAGGGCGTTGGCATCCAGGTATAGCGGGCTGTAGGCGCTACGCTCTTCGCCCAGGTGGTCCAGCAGTGCCTCGTGCTCGGCCAAGGTGGTGAGGCCGACATGCCCGGCCAGCAGCTCCAGCACATGGGTGTGCTGGGCCACCTGCAGCAGGTAGCGGTGGTTCAGGCCCTGGTCCAGCAGCAGCTGCACGGTGTCGAAGATTTCCTCCACGCGTTGGCCGATGGCTTGGGCGCGGCTGTGGCAGAAGCAGCGCACCCGCACCCTCGGCCGGTGGCCGCGCAGCACGGGGCTGTTGAGGAAGTCGCGCAGGCAGCGCACCAGCGCGTGCTCGCCGTCATAGCGCTGGACCAATACCTCGTTCCAGCTGTTGAGGGTGACCTGGTCCAGGGTCAGGACCAGGTTTTCGCGCACGCCTGCATAGCTCAACGAGTCGGTACGCTCGGTGGTCATCAGGATGTTCAGGTCGCGGTGGTGGCGCAGTGGGTCGATGGCGACGTTGACCAGCAGCAGCACCTCGTCGGCAACGCTGGGTTGCAGCAGGCGCACTTCGCTGACGGTCGGCAAGGGCAGGGGGATGCTCTGCTGCAGGCAGCCGACCAGGTTGAACAGCTCGAATTCGCTGAGGTCGCTGACACCCGGGTGCAGCGCCAGGCGCGTGCTGCTGTCGATCACCCCGTTGCGATGGGCCCAGGTCAGCAGTTCGAGCAGTTCGCGGCAACGCTTGAGCGGGCTGAAGTGGTCCACCTCATGGGGGCTCAGGTTGCCGGTGTACAGCTCCCAGTGGTGGCTGCCGGGCTCTTTGCGGTTAGGCGCCTGGACCAGGGTCAGGGTGCCTTCGGCCAGGTCCGGCGCGATACCGGGGTTGATCACTTCGACCTTGCCGGCGCGGCGCTCGAAGGCCGCGTAAAGGCGCCGGCCCAGCACATTGAGATCGCGCTGGTCGGCGCGGCTGCTGGCGTTCTGGGTGCGGGCGAACTGGCTGAGAAAGCGGTAGCTGTGGTTCAGTTCGGCCACCAACTCGCGGCGCTCGACGGCAACCTGTTGCACTTTCCATTGGTTGCGACTGTCCAGCAGGGCCAACTGGCGCTCGTCCCAGCCCCACTCGTCGGCCAGGCGCTGCAACAGCCGGCGTTGCCAGCCATTGGCCCGGGCCGGGTCGCTGAGCTTCTTGTTCACCTTCAGGTACAGGCTGCGCCGCACCAACTCCAGGCGCGCGTGTTCGCCACGCTGCAGCAGGTAGCGCTCGATGCGCCGGTACACCATCACGTACGGGTCCAGCTCGTCGAGGTCGAGCTGGTTGGCGAACACTGCCTGCTTGTAGTCCAGGCTCAGGCAGCGTACTGCGGGGTGTTCGCTGGCATAGGCCTCGGTCAGCAGCAGCTTGAGCAGCGACTTGTAGGGCGAGTCGATGCCTTTGAACAGTTGCCACAAGCCGGCGCCGACGAATTCGCCGGGCGGAATGTGCGCCAGGTTGCCGAGATCGAGGGCATCCTGGCTGCGGATGAAGCGCTTGGACAGCAGGGTCTGGGTATAGGTGTGGTAATCGTGTTCCTGGTAGACCGGCACCAGCCACCACAGTGGCGTGCGCCCGGCCAGCCAGATAGTCGTGCGGTAGAACTCGTCCAGCAGCAGGTAGTGCTGGGTGGTGCCGCAATCGTCGGAACCGAGCTGGCCCTCGCGTTGGCCCTGGGCGAAACCTTGCGTGTCGATCAGGAAGAAGTGTGCCTCGGCACCCAGGCTTTCCGCCCATGCCTCCAGCAGTTGGCATTTGCGGCGCAACTCGCCCAGCAGCTCGTCGGCCAGACCGGGTGCATGGCACACCCACAGGTCCATGTCGCTGTGCTCGGCCTGGGCCAGCGAGCCCAGGCTGCCCATCAGGAACAGGCCGTGGATCGGCCGCGGCGGGTTGCCATGGCGGGCCTTGTAGGTGAACGAGCGGGCCAGGCGCTGGGCCTCGACTACCAGGTCGGCGCTTGGCTCGTAGCCCGATACGCCGGCGGGGGTGCTGCCGGAGACATAGCCCGGCAGCAACGGGTGGTTCACATGAAACAGCAGCGGCAGCAGCGTCAGCACCTGTTGCTGGCGCGTCGACAGGCCCTCCAGGGCCCGCTGCAGCCGGCCCTGGTTGAGCCGCAGGAAGCGCGCACGCAATGTCGCCAGGACCTTGCGGTCGACGCCTTCGTCCAGGTCGGGGCGGATTTCGTGGGGGTGGTTCATTGCGCACTCGGGCAGGCCAGCGGAGCTGTGGCGAGTGTAGCCTGAGTGGCGGGGTCGGATAAGCGGCAATTGAAATATTGGCGCCATTTTCCCAGCGCGCGTGGGCGGCGGCTGCAGCTTTCGTTGCGCTTGAGGCATGATGGGGGTCTCAAGCTGATTGCGAGGTTTTCCGATGCGTGTGTGGATCGATGCCGACGCCTGCCCCAAGGCGGCCAAGGATCTGATCGTCAAGTTCGCCCTCAAGCGCAAGTTCGAGGTAGTGATGGTGGCGGGCCAGGCTGTGGCCAAGCCGGCGTTCGCGATCGTGCGCCTGATCGTGGTGCCCAGCGGCATGGACGCGGCCGATGATTACCTGGTGGAGCACGCCGTGCCTGGCGAGCTGGTGATCTGCAGTGACGTGCCGTTGGCCGACCGCCTGGTGAAAAAGGGCGTGGCGGCACTGGACCCGCGCGGGCGCGAGTTCGACGAGCGCAACATGGGTGATCGGCTGGCGGCGCGCAACCTGTTCACCGAGCTGCGCGAGCAGGGCCAGGTGGGGGGAGGGCAGGCGCCTTATGGCGAGCGCGAGAAACAGGCGTTTGCCAATGCGCTGGACCGGATCATTGCCCGGTTGTCCAAACCCTGAAGCGACCCGGCTGGCGGGATGGACACGACGTGTGGGAGCGGCCTTGTGTCGCGAAAGGGCCGCGAAGCGGCCCCAGGATTTCAGCTTCGCCGCATAAATTGCCGGGGCCGCGCTGCGGCCCTTTCGCGACACAAGGCCGCTCCCACAGGGACCGCGTCAGATTCTGAATCTTGCACCCGTTACTCGTGCGTCAGCTCCAGCACCCGGTCCACCAGCTTGTAGATCCCGCCAGCCGCTTCACTGATCGACTTGGCCTCCATGTACGCCGGGGTGGTCACCAGCTTGCGCTGGGTGTCCTCGACAATATCGTGCACATCGCACTCTTCATGGGTGCCACCCATCTTCGTCACGGCCGCCGCAGTGCCGGCGTCGGTACCGATGGTGCAGACCACGCCTGGCCCGTAGATCTTCGCCGCCAGCGCCGGCGAGATGCAGATCAGGCCAACTGGCTTGCAGGCATCGGCAAAGGCTTCGGCCAGGGCCAGCACATCTGGGTGGACGCTGCAGTTGGCGCCTTCCACGGCAAAGTTGGACAGGTTCTTCGCCGCCCCGAAACCGCCCGGCACGATCAGCGCATCGAAGTCTTCGGCCTTGGCTTCGCGTATGTCCTTGACCTCGCCGCGGGCAATGCGCGCCGACTCCACCAGCACATTGCGCGATTCGGGCATTTCCTCGCCGGTCAGGTGGTTGATCACATGCATCTGCGCAATGTTCGGCGCGAAGCACTGCACCTGCGCACCACGCTGGTCGAGGCGCAGCAGGGTGATCACGCTTTCGTGGATCTCGGCGCCGTCATAAACGCCACAGCCGGAAAGAATCACCGCTACTTTTTTTGTCATGCTTTTTACTCCAGTGTCGAGGCGCTAAATGTCCTCTAGTTTGGCAGATGTAGCCATAGGGATTCCTGCAAGCGCGGCCTAATCTTGGCGGATAACACCTGAGGTCGTACCCATGGACCTGATCCTGCTGGCCGTGCCGTTCTTCTTCGTGCTGATCGCCGTCGAACTGCTGGCCGACCGTGTGCGCGGCCAGCGCAACTTCACCCTGGCCGACTCGATCAACAGCCTCAGCACCGGTGCGCTGTCGACCAGTACCGGGTTGCTGACCAAAGGGGTGGGGCTGGTGACCTATGCCCTGGCGTTCGAGCACATGGCGTTGCTGCGCCTGCCGCCGCAGGCCTGGTGGGTGTGGCTGCTGGCCTTTGTCCTGTACGACTTCTGCTACTACTGGCTGCATCGTCTTGGCCACGAGCGCAACGTGCTGTGGGCTGCGCACTCGGTGCATCACCAGAGCGAGGAATACAACCTCACCACGGCGCTGCGCCAGACCAGCAGCGGGTTCATCTTCTCGTGGCTGTTCTACCTGCCGCTGGCGTTGCTCGGTGTGCCGCCGCTGGTGTTCATCACGGTGGCGTCGCTCAACCTGCTGTACCAGTTCTGGGTGCATACCCGGCACATTCCCAAGTTGGGCTGGCTTGAGTGGGTGTTGATCACGCCATCCAACCATCGCGTCCACCATGCGCAAAATCCTGCTTACTTGGATCGCAATTACGGCGGCGTGTTCATTCTCTGGGATCGTCTGTTCGGCACCTTCAAAGAGGAAGACCCGGCCGAGCCGGTGGTGTTCGGGGTGACCACGCCGCTGGCCAGCTGGAACCCGCTGTGGGCCAACCTGCAGTTCTATGCCCAGCTCTGGCACGACGCCCGTCGCGCCGGCAGCCTGTGGGACAAACTGCGCATCTGGTTCATGCCCACCGGCTGGCGCCCGGCCGATGTGGCTGCACGCTACCCGCAGGCCAAGCAGGACCTGGCGTTGTTTCGCAAGTTCGAGGTTGCCCTGGGCCGTGCGCAGCAGGCCTATGTGGCGGTGCAATTCGTGGGTTACGTGGCGCTGGGCAGCTATCTGATGGAGGTGGCCGAGCGCGTGCCAACCGCCGCCCTGGTACTCGGCTGGGCGCTGATGGCGTTTGGCTTGTTCGTGCTTGGCGCGCTGCTGGAGAACCGGCCATGGGCCGTGCGCCTGGAGCTGGTACGGCTGCTGGCGAACGCGCCGGCGCTGTACCTGGCCGGCGCACTGGGCCTAGCGGTGGTCGTGCCGCTGGCCTGGTTGCTGCTCGTGGCTTACAGCCTGCTCAGCCTCTGGGGCCTGGGCCTTGCCCGCCGCCTTGCGCTCCGCGCGCAACGTGCGGAAGCGCCGGCGCAGCCACAGCAGGCCGCCCAGCGCCAACAGGCCACCGAGCACCCATAGCTCGTAGCGCTTCACGTTGCCCAGCAGGCCTTCGAGGATGGCGCCGAAGTGATACGCGGCCGCGCCCAGGGCCACTGCCCAGATGGCAGCGCCAAGACCATTCAGCAGCAGATAGCGGCGTGGCGGGTAGCCGGACAGGCCAATGGCCACCGGCATGACCGTGCGCAGGCCATAGACGAAGCGGAAACTCAGTACCCAGATGTCGGGGTGGCGACGGATGTGGTCCAGCGCCCGGTCACCCATCGCCTGCCAGCGTGGTTTGCGTGCCAGGATCCTGCGCCCGTGGCGACGGCCCATGAAGTACCACAGCTGGTCGCCGGCATAGCTGCCGAAAAACGCCACCAGGCACACCAGGTTGATGTCCATGTAACCGCGGAACGCAAGGAATCCCGCAAGCACCAGAATGGTCTCGCCTTCGAAGAAGGTGCCTAGAAAAAGGGCGAAGTAGCCGAAATCCTGCAGGAATTGTTGAAGCATTTTCTGAGGTGCTGGCGAAATGAACGCGAAGCCTACCCCTTCGCGCGCGTTCGTGAAAGTGTCCAAATGTGTCTCGACATGAACAATTCCTGCTCGGAGAATGCCAAAAGCCACGCGCCATGGCTTGCCCTGGCGTGTAACACAGGCGTCATAATGGGCGCTTATCTTGCCGCTCAATAGATGATAGGGCGTTAACGTCCTCAGGAACGCCAGATGAATAATGAAGTGCTAACCCCTGTCGCGATCAAGGATGCCCAGGAACTCCCCGAAGAGATGGTGCAGACCCCGCCAGACCTGCCGCCGGCGCCCCTGCCTGCCGTGGAACCGGTGGCAGAGCCTGCGGCTCCGGCACCCGCGCCGGCCCCTGCAATCATCATCCCAGGCCTGGACGACAGCAGCCTGTACATTCATCGCGAACTCTCGCAGCTGCAGTTCAATATCCGTGTGCTGGAACAGGCGCTGGACGAGAACTACCCTCTGCTCGAACGCCTCAAGTTCCTGTTGATCTTCTCCAGCAACCTCGACGAGTTCTTCGAGATCCGCGTCGCCGGCCTGAAGAAGCAGATCAACTTCGCCCGTGAACAGGCCGGTGCCGACGGCCTGCAGCCGCACCAGGCGCTAGCACGCATCAGCGACCTGGTGCACAGCGAAGTGGAGCGCCAGTACGCGATCCTCAACGACGTGCTGCTGCCAGAGCTGGAAAAGCACCATATTCGCTTCATCCGCCGGCGTTACTGGACACCCAAGCTCAAGACCTGGGTGCGCCGCTACTTCCGCGACGAAATCGCCCCGATCATCACCCCGATCGGCCTCGACCCTACCCACCCGTTCCCGCTGCTGGTGAACAAGAGCCTCAACTTCATCGTCGAGCTCGAGGGTGTCGACGCCTTCGGCCGCGATTCGGGCCTGGCGATCATCCCGGCCCCGCGCCTGCTGCCGCGGGTCATCCGGGTGCCGGAAGAGGTGGGTGGCCCGGGCGCCAACTACGTGTTCCTGTCGTCGATGATTCACGCGCACGCCGACGACCTGTTCCAGGGCATGAAGGTGAAGGGCTGCTACCAGTTCCGCCTGACCCGTAACGCCGACCTGGCGCTGGACTCCGAAGAGGTCGACGACCTGGCCCGCGCCCTGCGCGGCGAGCTGTTCTCGCGCCGCTACGGTGACGCCGTGCGCCTGGAGGTGGCCGACACCTGCCCGAAACACTTGTCGGACTACCTGCTCAAGCAGTTCAGCCTCAGCGAAAGCGAGCTGTACCAGGTCAACGGCCCGGTCAACCTTACCCGTCTGTTCAGCATCACCGGCCTGGACAGCCACCCCGAGCTGCAGTACACGCCGTTCACCCCGGCGATCCCCAAGCTGCTGCAGAACGCCGACAACATCTTCAGCGTGATCGGCAAGCAGGACATCCTGCTGATGCACCCGTTCGAGTCCTTCACCCCGGTGATCGACTTGCTGCGCCAGGCCGCCAAGGACCCGCACGTACTTGCCGTGCGCCAGACCCTGTACCGTTCCGGGGCCAACTCGGAAATCGTCGACGCGCTGGTGGACGCGGCACGTAACGGCAAGGAGGTCACTGCGGTGATCGAGTTGCGGGCGCGCTTTGACGAAGAGTCCAACCTGCAGATGGCCAGCCGCCTGCAAGCGGCCGGTGCGGTGGTGATCTACGGCGTGGTCGGCTTCAAGACCCACGCCAAGATGATGCTGATCCTGCGCCGCGAGCAGGGCGAGATCGTGCGTTATGCGCACCTGGGCACTGGTAACTACCACGCCGGCAACGCCCGCCTTTACACCGACTACAGCCTGCTGACCTCCGACGACGCCCTCACCGAGGACGTCGGCAAGCTGTTCAGCCAGCTGATCGGCATGGGCAAGACCCTGCGCATGAAGAAACTGCTGCACGCGCCGTTCACCCTGAAGAAGGGCATGCTCGACATGATCGCGCGGGAAACCCAGTTCGCCCTCGAAGGCAAGCCGGCGCATATCATCGCCAAGTTCAACTCGCTGACCGACGCCAAGGTCATCAAGGCGCTGTACAAGGCCAGCCAGTCGGGCGTGAAGATCGACCTGGTGGTGCGTGGCATGTGCTGCCTGCGCCCAGGCATTCCGGGGGTTTCGCACAACATCCAGGTGCGCTCGATCATCGGCCGCTTCCTCGAGCACACGCGGGTGTTCTACTTCCTCAATGGCGGCGAAGAGCAGATCTACCTGTCCAGTGCCGACTGGATGGAGCGCAACCTCGACAAGCGTGTCGAGACCTGCTTCCCGGTGGAAGGCAAGAAGCTGTTGCTGCGGGTGAAGAAGGAGCTGGAAGGCTACCTGACCGACAACACCCACGCCTGGACCTTGCAGCCGGACGGGCGCTACGTGCGCAGCACGCCGACCGGCAACCAGAACCCACGCAGTGCCCAGGCGACCCTGCTGGAGCGCCTGAGCAACCCGGTCCTCAACGTACGCTGAGGACGAAGCCGACCCGGGCCAGCCACTCCGCCTCGTTGGCGAAGTCGGCCTGGGTCAGCTGGTTCTGTTCCAGCCAGCCCTCTGGGAAGGCCACATCGAGGCTGCTGTCGGCAGCCTTGAGCTCGACCTTCGGCATCTGCTGGTTGCCACGGATGTGGTGGAACAGGATGGCGAAGCGCAGCAGCACGCACAGGCGCAGAAGCTTGACCCCTTCCTCACCCAGTTCGGCGATCTTGTCCTTGGGGATGTTGCGGCGGTGGCCGCGCACCAGCAAGGCCATCATCTGCTGGTCCTCGCGGGAGAAGCCCGACAGGTCGGAGTGTTCGATCAGGTAGGCGCCGTGCTTGTGATAGTGGTAGTGGGCGATATCCAGGCCGATTTCGTGCACTTTCGCCGCCCAGCCCAGCAGATCGCGCCAATTCCCGTCTTTGAGGTCCCACGCGTCAGCCACCTGGTCGAAGGCGTGCAATGCCTTGCGCTCGACGCGCGCAGCCTGGCCCTGGTCCACGTGGTAGCGCTCCATCAGCGAGTTCAGGGTGCGTTCGCGCACGTCTTCGTGGTGGTGGCGGCCCAGCAGGTCGAACAGCACGCCTTCGCGCAGGGCGCCGTCGCAGTGGTCCATGCGTTGCAGTTCCAGGGCATCGAAGATCGCTTCGAGAATCGCCAGGCCCGCCGGGAAGATGGTGCGGCGGTCCGGCTTGACGCCTTCGAAGTCGATCTTGTCGACCTCGCCAAGCTTGAACAGCTTGCGCTTGACCCAGGCCAGCCCCTCGGCGTTGACCTCGCCATTGCCCAGGCCGCCTGCCTTGATGGCGGCGCCGATGGCTCGAATGGTACCGGACGAGCCGATGGCCTCGTCCCAGGTCAGGCGGTGCAGGGCATTCTCGATGCTCATCAGCTCGAGGCGCGCGGCGGTGTAGGCCTGCGCGTAGCGGGCCGGGGTGATCTTGCCGTCGCGGAAGTAGCGCTGGGTGAAGCTGACGCAGCCCATCTGCAGGCTTTCGCGCAGCAGCGGCTCGAAGCGCTGGCCGATGATGAACTCGGTACTGCCGCCGCCGATATCGGCCACCAGGCGCTTGCCGGGGGTATCGGCCAGGGTATGCGACACGCCCAGGTAGATCAGGCGCGCTTCTTCACGGCCGGAGATCACCTCGACCGGGTGGCCAAGGATGGCTTCGGCGCGCTGGATGAATTCGTTGCGGTTGCGCGCTTCGCGCAAGGCGTTGGTACCGACGATGCGCACCGAGCCTGCCGGCATGCCGTTGATCAGTTGGGAAAAGCGCTTGAGGCAATCCAGGCCTCGTTCCATTGCCTCTTCACTGAGCTTGCGTTCTTCGTCGATGCCAGCGGCCAGCTGAACCTTCTCGCCGAGCCGCTCGAGAATGCGGATTTCGGTATGGTGGGCCTTGGCCACGACCATATGAAAGCTGTTGGAGCCAAGGTCGATGGCGGCGATCAGGGACAGGTTCTTCGCGATGGTTTGCGGCATGATCTGGTTGTTCTCGGTCGTTAACCCGGCAATCGTGCCACGATAGCAGGCTGTCGCCAACGCGTGGTACATAGCCGTTGAGCTGGCCTTGATGCAAGGCAATGTGCCATTCGATGCTATGACGTTTGTATGACAGTTTCGATTCGTGGCGTCTTGCACAACTATAGTTACACTCAATCGTCCGCGGCTTCCTGTAGGAGACGGGTGCGGCTATGATGGGCAACGTTTTTTATTGCTTACGACCTTGGAGATTTCCATGAGCGACAAAATCAAACACGTCACCGACGCCAGCTTCGAAGCCGACGTACTGCAGGCTCAAGGCCCGGTGCTGGTCGACTACTGGGCTGAATGGTGCGGCCCATGCAAGATGATCGCTCCGGTTCTGGACGACATCGCTGCTACCTACGAGGGCAAACTGACCGTCGCCAAGCTGAACATCGACGAGAACCAGGAAACCCCGGCCAAGCACGGCGTGCGTGGTATCCCGACGCTGATGCTGTTCAAGAACGGCAACGTCGAAGCCACCAAGGTCGGCGCCCTGTCCAAATCGCAGCTGGCCGCGTTCCTCGACGCCCACCTGTGATGTGAAAAAGCCCCGCAGATGCGGGGTTTTTTTTGCCTCTGCAAAGGCAGTCTTGCCCATGTAGGAGCAGCCTTGTGCTGCGAAAGGGCCGGTAAGGCTGACGTTGTCGCTGCGGCTGATGGCCTCTTCGCAGCACAAGGCTGCTCCTACTGACAGGTGTGTTGCAGCAGAAAATGGCAGGGCAAAACCACTAGACGCAGAAAAAAGCAAGTGTTACATTCGGCCTCGCACTGCTTCTCCAGTGCCCTCTACACGCCGTCGCCGAAGCATCCCTAATTCGAATCAGTACGCGATCCTGTCGCCATCTAGCGGCGCGGCCTCATTAAGCCAGAAGCTTAATTCTCCCTTCTTACATGATTACGTCACTCCCCTTATGAACCTGACTGAACTCAAGCAAAAGCCGATTACCGATCTTTTGGAAATGGCCGAACAGATGGGCATCGAAAACATGGCCCGTTCGCGCAAACAGGACGTGATTTTCGCCCTGCTGAAGAAGCACGCGAAAAGCGGCGAAGAGATCTCGGGTGACGGCGTGCTGGAGATTCTCCAGGATGGTTTCGGTTTCCTGCGTTCGGCTGATGCGTCCTACCTGGCCGGCCCTGACGATATCTACGTCTCGCCCAGCCAGATCCGCCGCTTCAACCTGCGTACCGGTGACACCATCGTCGGCAAGATCCGCCCGCCGAAGGAAGGGGAGCGTTACTTCGCCCTGCTGAAGGTCGACACCATCAACTTCGACCGCCCGGAAAACGCGAAGAACAAGATCCTGTTCGAAAACCTGACGCCGCTGTTCCCGAACAAGCGCCTGAAGATGGAAGCCGGTAACGGCTCCACCGAAGACCTGACCGGCCGCGTCATCGACCTGTGCGCCCCGATCGGCAAAGGCCAGCGTGGCCTGATCGTTGCTCCGCCGAAAGCGGGCAAGACGATCATGCTGCAGAACATCGCGGCCAACATCACCCGCAACAACCCCGAGTGCCACCTGATCGTCCTGCTGATCGACGAGCGCCCGGAAGAAGTGACCGAAATGCAGCGCACCGTGCGCGGCGAAGTGGTTGCTTCCACCTTCGACGAGCCGCCAACCCGCCACGTGCAGGTCGCCGAAATGGTGATCGAGAAGGCCAAACGCCTGGTCGAGCACAAGAAGGATGTGGTCATCCTGCTGGACTCCATCACCCGTCTGGCGCGTGCCTACAACACCGTGATCCCGAGCTCCGGCAAGGTATTGACCGGTGGTGTCGACGCCCACGCCCTGGAGAAGCCGAAGCGCTTCTTCGGTGCCGCGCGTAACATCGAGGAAGGCGGTTCGCTGACCATCATCGCCACCGCGCTGGTCGAAACCGGCTCGAAGATGGACGAAGTGATCTACGAAGAGTTCAAGGGCACCGGCAACATGGAGCTGCCGCTGGACCGCCGCATCGCCGAGAAGCGCGTGTTCCCGGCCATCAACATCAACCGTTCCGGTACTCGCCGCGAAGAGCTGCTGACCGCCGACGACGAACTGCAGCGCATGTGGATCCTGCGCAAGCTGCTGCACCCGATGGACGAAATCGCCGCCATCGAGTTCCTGGTCGACAAGCTCAAGCAGACCAAGACCAACGACGAGTTCTTCCTGTCGATGAAGCGCAAGTAAGCGTTTCAGGCCGGAATTGATTGGGGCCGCTTCGCGCCCCATCGCGACACAAGGCCGCTCCTACAGGGGAATGCGTAATCCTGTAGGAGCGGCCTTGTGTCGCGATGGGGCGCGAAGCGGCCCCAAGTCATTTTTGGCTATTAGGCACTGAACGGCGCTACACTCTGCACCCCCGACCGATACGGCCAACACGAGGCTCCTGCATGCAGTATCGCGACTTGCGCGACTTCATCCGTGGCCTGGAACAGCGCGGCGAGCTCAAGCGCATCCAGGTTCCGATCTCCCCCGTCCTGGAAATGACCGAGGTCTGCGACCGCACCCTGCGTGCCAAGGGCCCTGCATTGCTGTTCGAAAAGCCCACCGGCTTCGACATCCCGGTGCTGGGCAACCTTTTCGGCACCCCGGAGCGCGTGGCCATGGGCATGGGCGCCGAGTCGGTCGATGAACTGCGGGAAATCGGCAAGCTGCTGGCCTTCCTCAAGGAGCCTGAGCCGCCGAAGGGCCTGAAGGATGCCTGGTCCAAGCTGCCGATCTTCAAGAAAGTCGTGTCGATGGCGCCGAAAGTGGTCAAGGACGCGGTGTGTCAGGAAGTGGTGGTCGAGGGGGACGATGTCGACCTCGGCGCTCTGCCGATCCAGCACTGCTGGCCGGGCGACGTGGCGCCGCTGATCACCTGGGGCCTCACCGTCACCCGCGGCCCGAACAAGGACCGCCAGAACCTGGGCATCTACCGCCAGCAGGTGATCGGCCGCAACAAGGTCATCATGCGCTGGCTCAGCCACCGTGGCGGGGCCCTGGACTACCGCGAATGGTGCGAGAAGAACCCTGGCCAGCCGTTCCCGGTCGCCGTGGCCCTGGGCGCTGACCCGGCCACCATCCTCGGCGCCGTGACCCCGGTGCCGGACACCCTCTCCGAGTACGCCTTCGCCGGCCTGCTGCGCGGCAACCGCACCGAACTGGTCAAGTGCCGGGGTAGCAACCTGCAGGTACCGGCCACCGCCGAAATCATCCTGGAAGGTGTGATCCACCCGGGCGAAATGGCCCCGGAAGGCCCGTACGGCGACCACACCGGCTACTACAACGAAGTGGACAGCTTCCCGGTGTTCACCGTCGAGCGCATCACCCATCGGCAGAAACCGATCTACCACAGCACCTACACCGGCCGCCCGCCAGATGAGCCGGCGATCCTCGGCGTGGCGCTGAACGAAGTGTTCGTGCCGATCCTGCAGAAGCAGTTCCCGGAAATCGTCGATTTCTACCTGCCGCCGGAAGGCTGCTCGTACCGCATGGCGGTGGTGACCATGAAGAAGCAGTACCCGGGCCACGCCAAGCGTGTGATGCTGGGTGTGTGGTCGTTCCTGCGACAGTTCATGTACACCAAGTTCGTTATTGTCACCGATGACGATATCAATGCCCGCGACTGGAACGATGTGATCTGGGCCATCACCACACGCATGGACCCCAAGCGTGATACGGTGATGATCGACAACACCCCGATCGACTACCTGGACTTCGCGTCGCCGGTATCCGGGTTGGGGTCGAAGATGGGCCTGGACGCCACGCACAAGTGGCCGGGCGAGACTACACGCGAATGGGGACGGGTCATCGTCAAGGACGAAGCCGTCACCCGCCGTATCGATGAGCTGTGGGATCAGTTGGGAATAGATTGATGCAGGTAACGTTGCAGCCGTCCGGGGCGGTGCTGGCGCTCGAACCCGGGGAACGGATCCTGGATGGAGCGCGGCGGCTGGGCTATGACTGCCCGAACAGCTGCCGCAATGGCAATTGCCATGTCTGCGCCGCGTTGTTGGTCGAAGGCCGGGTACGCCAGGAAGGTGAAGTCCGCGACCATGGCGAGCTGTTCACCTGCATTGCCGAACCGCTGGAGGACTGCGTGTTGCTCTGGGATGGTGTGCTCGCCCTGGGCGAGTTGCCGGTGCGCAAACTGGCGTGCAGTGTCAGTGAGTGCGTCGAGGTCGGTGGCGACGTCTGGCGCGTGCGGTTGCGCGCGCCGGCTGGCAGGCCGCCGCGCTACCACGCGGGGCAGTATCTGATGATCGAGCGCGAAGGCGGCAAGCAGGCAGCGTTTTCGCTGGCTTCCGCACCCCATGCCGGGCGCGAGCTGGAGCTGCATGTGCTGGCGCGCGAGCCCAGTGCGGTGCAACTTATCGAGCAGCTCAAGCGCGACGGCCTGGCGCGCATCGAAATGCCGTTCGGCGACACCCACCTGGCCGAGTTGCCCGACGGGCCGCTGGTGCTGATAGCTGCTGGCACCGGCATGGGCCAGATGCACAGCCTGGTCGAGCATTGCCGGGCTCAGGGTTTCAAGCACCCGGTGCACCTGTACTGGGGCGTGCGCCGGCCCGAGGACTTCTACCAGATCGAGCACTGGGACGAATGGCAGCGCCTGCCCAACCTGTTCCTGCATCAGGTGGTCAGCGACCTGTGCGGCTGGGAAGGCCGTTGCGGCATGCTGCATGAGGCGGTCTGCGAGGACATCGCCGACCTCAACAGCGTGCATGTATATGCCAGCGGCTCGCCGAACATGATCTATGCCACTCTCGACGCCCTGGTCGAAGCCGGCATGGATGCGCACCGCATGCGCGCCGATGTGTTTGCCTACGCACCACGCGGCTAATAACCGAAGTTTGAAAGTATGGGTATAAGGCGGTAATTGTTACCGCCTTGGCTAATAACTTTCACAGTTGTCGAAACAGTACTTTCCAGTCGTCGGGAGCGCGGATGAAACTCTGGCGCGAGGGCTTGAGTATTCCTGCATTTCTGTCCTATGGTTACTGCAAGCGCCCTTGGTACAGAGGTTGGGGGCGCATCGTAATCGAATCTCGCTACATCCGTAGTTCACAGGGATAATGGCGGCAGCTTATGTCGGCACTTGAAAGTATGTCCTGGGAAGTTTCATATCCACCGACACTCGACTTCGGTCAGCAACATACTCGCGAACAGTTGTTCAATTCCATGAAGACAACCATGTCTCGCCATCAGGGTGGGCCGGTGTGGCTGTTCGCCTATGGTTCGTTGATCTGGCGACCGGAGTGCAACTCGGTGGAGCGCCAACGCGCGCGGGTACATGGTTACCACCGTGGTTTGTATCTGTGGTCGCACGAACACCGCGGCACCCCGGAAACCCCCGGGCTGGTGTTCGGCCTGGACCGTGGGGGCTCCTGCAGTGGTTTTGCCTACCGGCTGGATGAAAGCAGCCTGGACGAGTCGCTGATGGCCCTGTGGCAACGCGAGATGCCGTACCCGGCGTACCGGCCGCACTGGCTCAGTTGCCGGTTGGGTGATGGCAGCAAGGTGCAGGCCCTGGGCTTCGTGCTGGAGCGGCATTTGCCGTGCTATGCCGGGAACCTGCCGGACACCCTGCTAAGCCAGATCCTGGCCAGTGCCAAGGGGCGCTATGGCACCACGCGTGATTATGTCGAACAGACCTTGAATGCCCTGCGCAGCCACCAGATGCCCGATCGCAACCTGGAGGCGCGGTTCAGGCGCTGCCATAACCTGCGCGAAGTTTGATTAGCCTGCACCGGCCTCTTCGCGGGCACGCCCGCTCCCACAGGATCACCACAGCCTCGAACGGCATGGTATTCCTGTGGGAGCGGGCGTGCCCGCGAAAAGGCCGGAACTGTCTTACCTGGCCAGCACCACCAACTTACCCACAGCCTGACGCTGCCCCAACTTTTCAATGGCAGCCCCTGCCTCAGCCAGTGGATAAGTCTGCGACACCAGCGGCTTCAACTTGCCTTCGGCATGCCATGCAAACAGCTGCCGGAAGTTGGCCGCATTGTCCTCCGGCTGACGCTGGGCAAACGCCCCGCAGAACACCCCGAGCACCGCCGCGCCCTTGAGGAGCACCAGGTTGGCCGCCAGCTGCGGGATGGTCCCGCTGGCAAAACCCACCACCAGCAACCGGCCATTCCAGGCCAGCCCGCGCACTGCCTGCTCGAACAACTCGCCACCCACCGGGTCGTAGATCACGTCCACGCCCTGGCCGCCGGTCAGGCGCTTGATCTCGTCACGCAGTCTGGCCTGGCTGTAGTCGATTAGTTCATCCGCGCCGGCTGCCTTGGCCACGGCCAGTTTTTCCGCACTGCTGGCGGCCGCGATCACCCGCGCGCCCATGGCCTTGCCGATCTCCACCGCCGCCAGGCCGACCCCGCCGGACGCGGCTAGCACCAGCAGGGTTTCGCCCGCCTGCAACTGGCCGCGCTGGCGCAGGGCGTGCATGGAGGTGCCGTAGGTCATGCCGAATGCCGCTGCGGTGGTGAAGTCCATGCTCGGCGGGATCGGCAGCACATTGTAGAACGGCACCGCCACCTGCTCGGCGAATGCACCCCAGCCGGTCAGCGCCATGACCCGGTCGCCGACCTTGAACGCGCCGGCCTTTTCCCCGACGGCGGCCACCACGCCCGCTGCCTCGCCGCCGGGGGAGAACGGCAACGGTGGCTGGAACTGGTACTTGCCTTCGATGATCAGGGTGTCGGGGAAGTTGACCCCGGCGGCCTGCACATCCAGCAGGATCTCGTTTTTCTTCGGCACCGGGCTGGCCACCTCTTCCAGCACCAGGTCGCGCGCCGGGCCCAGGGTTTTGCACAACACAGCTTTCATCGGGGCTATTCCTTTGCGGGTCGTGGCCGATAAGTGTAGGAGTGCCGCCTGCCCGGTCAACGAGCATGGGGCGCCCTGATGTGCAGGCATAAGTGGCGGCACAAGCCCGGGCTTGGGTTTGAGCGGCATGCTGGGTAAGCTGGCGCCAACTGTATTGAGGAGCAAATTCGTGAAAGCGTGGATCTTGATGGTGCTGGCGCTGCTGCTGCCGGCTGCGGCCATGGCCGAGGAAGCCAAGGAAGGGGCGCCGAAAGTCGCCTACATCAGCCTGAGCCCGCCCTTTGTCGGCAACTACGCCCTCGACGGCAGCCCGCGGCTGCGCGTGTACAAGGCCGACGTGGCCCTGCGCGTGACTGGCGACGAAGCCGCCAAGGCGGTGAAGCACCACGAGCCGCTGATCCGCAACCAGCTGGTGGCCCTGTTCACCCAACAGTCGGTGGACAGCATGAGCAACGTCGAAGCCAAGGAGCATCTTCGCCAGGAAGCGCTGAAACAGGTGCAGCAGGTGATGGAAGCCGAAGAGGGCAAGCCGATCGTTGAAGACCTGCTGTTCAACAACCTGATCGTGCAGTGATCCACTTTGTCTGACTAACTCGGTCCCTGTAGGAGCGGCCTTGTGTCGCGAAAGGGCTGCATGGCAGCCCCTGGCAATTGATGCGGTATAGCCGAAATCCGGGGGCCGCTATGCGGCCCTTTCGCGACACAAGGCCGCTCCTACAAGTGCCCGCTGAGCCTGAGCATCATCAAGACGCCAGGCTTCGGCGAAACCGCGCCAGCGCCACACCGAAGAACACCAGCCCGATCACGGCCAGCGCCAGGATGTCCGGCCACACCACCGTCCAGCCGGCATCACGGAACAGGATTGCGGCGCCAAGGCTGACAAAGTGCGTCGACGGCGACCCTTGCATCACCCACTGCAGCCACTGCGGCATGCTGTCCAGCGGTGTGCTGCCGCCGGACAGCAACAGCATCGGGATGATCACCGGGATTGCCAACAGGCCGAATTGTGGCGTCGAGCGCGCCAGGGTGGCGAGGAAGATGCCCAGTGCGGTGCTGGCAAACAGGTACAGCGCGGTCACGGCCAGGAACAGGCCCATCGAACCGGAGAGCGGCACGCCAAGCGCGCCCTTGACCACCACCACCAGCGAAATCCAGGTGCAGATCACCACCACCAGCGCGTTGCTGGCGATTTTCGCCAGCATGATTTCCAGCGCGGTCAGCGGCAGCACCAGCATGTGGTCGAGGGTGCCGTGCTCGCGCTCGCGCAGCAACGCGGTGCCGGTGAGGATGATCGCCAGGATGGTGATGTTGTTGACGATCTGGATCACCGCCAGGAACCAGCCACCCTCCAGGTTGGGGTTGAAGAGGGCCTTGGCGTTTATTACCACCGGGCTCTGTGTGTTGTTGCGCTGGCTGTAGTCGAGCAACTCGCGTTCGAAGATGTGGCCGATATAGCCGGCCCCCATGAACGCCTGGCTCATGGCCGTGGCGTCGACATTGATCTGCAGTTCCGGCGAGCGCCCGGCCAGCAGGTCGCTTTGGAAATTCACCGGCACGTTGATCACGAAGGTGTACTGGCCGCTGTCCATGGCCTGGTCCAGGCGCCCCGGGGCCAGCGGCACGGCGGGCTGGAATTCGGGTGGTTGCAGGGCTTCGCCGAGCTTGCGTGACAGCAGGCTGTGGTCTTCGTCCACCACCGCGACGCTGGCGTTGTGCACGCCGATCACCGAGCCGGCTGCGGGCATGTAGATGGCCACGCTGAAGGCATACAGCAGGAACAACAGCAGCACGCTGTCATGGTGCAGGCTGGTCAGCTCTTTCAGGCCCAGGCGCAGGGTGTGGTTCAGGCGCGACATTTCAGGCCTCCTGCTTCTTCAGCATGGCCAGGCTCAGGCCGGTGAACACAACAAAGAAACTGAGCAGGATCAGGCACTGCGGCCACAGTTCGCGCAGGCCCAGCGCCTTGGTGAAGGTGCCGACCGCAATGTCGAGGAAGTAGCCCGCCGGGAACAGCTGGCCCATCACCGCCGCCGCGCCGTCCAGCGACGAGCGTGGCACGATCAGCCCGGAGAACTGGATGGTCGGCAGGCTGGTGATGATCATGGTGCCCAGGATGGCGGCGATCTGTGTGCGGGTGAAGGCCGAGATCAGCAGGCCCAGGCTGGTGGTCGCCAGCAGGTAGGCGACGCCGCCACAGGCCAGGGCCAGCACGCTGCCCTTGAGCGGCACGGCGAACAGCCAGCGGTTCATCGCCACCAGCAACGCCAGGTTGACCAGGCTCACGGCCAGATAGGGCATCTGCTTGCCAAGCAGAAACTCCAGGCGGGTGAGGGGTGTGGCGTAGAAGTTGGTGATGGAGCTGAGCTCTTTCTCGCGGACGATACCCAGCGCGGTGAGCATGGCCGGGATGAAGGCCAGGATCAGCGCCATTACTCCCGGGCCGATGGCGTTCACGCTGACCACATCCTGGTTGTAGCGAAAACGGGTTTCCAGGCGCACCAGGTCTTGGCGCGGCTGCGGCTGTGGGCTGGCCTTGGCCAGTTGCTCGAGGTTGGCCTGATGCACGGCTTCCACGTAGTTGCGGCTGGTTTCCGCGCGGAACGGCATACCGCCATCAAGCCGGGCAGCCACCACCGGTTGACGCCCGGCGTACAGGTCGCGGCCAAAGCCGGGCGGAATTTCCAGCGCCAGTTTGATTTCCGAGCGCTGCAGGCGCTGGTGCATTTCGCGGGTATCGCGGATTGGCGCCTGTTCGGCGAAATATCGTGAACCACGGAAAGCTTCGAGGTAGGCCCGGCTTTGCGGGCTCTGGTCCTGGTCGTGTACGGCGAAGGCGAGGTTTTCCACATCCAGCGAAATGCCATAGCCGAAGATCACCATCATGAACACCGCCCCCAGCAGAGCGAAGGCCAGGCGTACCCTGTCGCGCAGCAGCTCCTTGCCCTCACGGCTGGCCACCGCCAGCAGGCGACGCAGGCTGAAACCCTGGCGCAGCGCCGGCGCAGGCGTGGCGGCCTGTTCCAGCACGGCGTTGTCGGTGGCTTGCGGCGCCAGTTCCTGGGCCTGTTCCAGGCAGCGCACGAACGCGTCTTCCAGGGTGTTGCCTTGGTACTGGCGTTGCAGGGCTCCCGGCGTGTCGCAGGCCAGCACCCGGCCTGCATGCATCAGCGAGATGCGGTCGCAGCGTTGGGCTTCGTTCATGAAGTGGGTGGAAAGGAAAATGGTCACGCCCTGCTCGCGTGACAGCTCCACCAGCAGGCGCCAGAAGTCGTCACGGGCAGCCGGGTCGACGCCGGAGGTGGGTTCGTCGAGGATCAGCACTTCCGGGCGGTGCAGCACCGCCACCGCCAGTGACAGGCGCTGGCGCAGGCCGAGGGGCAGGGCGCCGGATGGCTGGTCGGCGATGGCACCCAGGTCGAAGCGCTCGATCAGTTCGTCGATACGCTGGGCGCTCTCGGCCTTGGGCAGGTCGAACAGGCGGGCATGCAGGGTCAGGTTCTGCCGGGTGCTGAGCTCCCCATACAGCGAAAAACTCTGCGACATGAAACCGACCCGCTTGCGCGTGGCCAGGTCGCTGGCATCCACCGGGCGGCCGAGCAGGCTGGCGCTGCCTTCGCTGGCCGGCATCAGGCCGGTGAGCACTTTCATGGTGGTGGTCTTGCCGCAGCCGTTGGAGCCCAGGAAGCCGAAGATCTCCCCGCGGCCAATGGCGAAGCTGACCTTGTTCACTGCCGTGAAATCGCCAAAGCGCAGGGTCAGGTCGTGGGCCTCGATGGCGACCGAGGTGTCAGTGGCTGGGCGCGGTGGAATGATGAGCGGAGGGTGTTGTGCCTTGCCCGCGCCTTGGTAATGGGTGAAGGCGTCGTCCAGCTTGCCGCTGGGGGTGACTGCGGCAAGTTCATGGCTGGGGCCGGCGGCCAGCAGGCGGCCGCCATCGAGCATCAGGCAATGCTCGAATTGTTCGGCTTCCTCCATGTAGGCGGTGGCCACCAGCAGGGTCAGTTGCGGGCGTTGCGCGCGCACCTGTTCGACTAGCTCCCAGAAACGCCGCCGTGACAGTGGGTCGACGCCGGTGGTCGGCTCGTCGAGGATCAGCAGGTCCGGCTCGTGGATCAGCGCGCAGCACAGGCCCAGCTTCTGTTTCATGCCGCCCGACAGCTTGCCCGCTGGGCGCTCGGCAAAGCGCAGCAGGTCGGTGGCCAGTAGCAGGTTGGCCATGCGCTGTTCGCATTCGCGGCGGCCGAGGCCGAACAGGGTGGCGAAAAAACGGATGTTCTCGCTGATCGACAGCTCCGGATACAGGTTGTTGCCCAGCCCCTGCGGCATGAACGCCACTTTCGGGTACAGCGCCGCGCGATGGCGCCGCTGGCGGATCGAGCCACCCAGCACCTGCAGTTCGCCCTGTTGCAGGCGCTTGACGCCGGCGATCAGCCCCAGCAGGGTCGATTTGCCAGCCCCGTCAGGGCCGATCAGCGCGCAACGGGTGCCCGCCGGCAGGCTGAATTCGAGGGGATGCAGGGCCACCAGATCGCCGTAGCGATGGCTGATACCCTCGGCCAGCAGTGCCGGGGCGTTCATTGCAGGTTGGCCGGCCAGTCCACCTCAGCCGTGCGTACATAGCCGGCGCCTGGCATGCCCGGCTTGGCCTGCGGTACGGCGCCCGGGTCGGTCAGGCGCAACTTGACCCGGAACACCAGCTTCTGCCGCTCGTCGCGGGTTTCCACCTGCTTGGGGGTGAACTGGGCCTTGGCCGCGACAAAGGCCACCTTCGCCGGCAGCGCCCGCTCGGGCAGGGCGTCGAGCACGATCCGCGCCTGGTCGCCGACGGTCAGCCGGCCGCTGGTGGAGGCGGGCAGGTAGAGGTTCATGTACTGGTCGCTGGGGTCGATCAGCATCAGTACGCGGCCGCCGGCACCCAACACTTCACCGGGCTCGGCCAGGCGCAGCTGGATGATGCCGTCGATCGGTGCGCGCAGGCTGCTGTCGTCGATCTCGCTGGTGAGCTGCGCCACCTGGGCCTCGGCGGCGCCGATGGCGGCCTTGATCGCCGCCAGTTGGGCGCGGGCGGCGACCACGGCGGCGTTGGCCGTGTCGAAGCGCGCCTGCTGTTGGTCGAGCAACTGCTGGCTGGCGTATTTGCGCTGGAAGATCTCGCGCACGCGCTTGAGCTCCTGGCTGGCCAGCAGCAGTTCGCTTTGGCGCAGCTGCACGCTGGCCTGGGCGGCGGCGTAGTTTTCCCGGGCGCGCAGCACTTCGGCTTCGGCCTGGCTGCGCTGGGCTTCCATGGTACGGGTGTCGATACGCGCCAGCAGCTGGCCGCGAGTTACCTTGTCACCTTCGTCGACCAGCACTTCGGCCAGGCGGCCGGGGATTTTGCTGGCGATCTGCACTTCGGTGGCTTCCAGGCGGCCGTTGCCCATGCTCAGGCCTTCGGGCAACTGGTCGTGGAGCGACTTCCAGTACCCCAGCCCACCGGCTGTTGCGAGTAGGGCGATCAGCGCGGTGGCGAAGATCCTGGGGGCGTATCGGTTCATCGGTCTGCATCCTTGCGGTCATGCACACTGCATCATGGCCTGCGGCCATGAGCGACGTGTTGATATCAATCAAAGGCCCCCACAGTCCCTGTAGGAGCGGCCTTGTGTCGCGAAAGGGCTGCAAAGCAGCCCCGGCAATCCATGGGGTGACGCTGAAATCCCGGGGCCGCTGTGCGCCCCATCGCGACACAAGGCCGCTCCTACAGGGGACCGCGCCGGTCAGCAAGATCTGACCTTAGTCGCAGTTTCAACGCAAAGCGACAATCACCGCCCATTGCTCTGGCGTTACCGGCATCACCGACAGGCGGCTGCCCTTCTGCACCAGCGGCAATTCGGCCAGGCCTGCCTGCTGTTTCAGCCAGCCCAGCTCCAGCACCCGTGGCAGGGTTTGCACATGGGCCACATCCACCGCGCTCCACGGGTTCTTGTCGGCCGTGGCCTTGGCATCGTAGTAGTGGCTTTGCGGGTCCAGCGCGGTCGGGTCGGGGTAGGCGGCGCGGGTGATCCTGGCAATGCCGGCGATGCCCGGCTGCGGGCAGCTGGAGTGATAGAAGAAGAACTCGTCGCCAACGCTCATGGCCCGCAGGAAATTGCGCGCCTGGTAGTTGCGCACGCCGTCCCAGCGCGCTTCGCCGAGGCGGCCGAGGGCTTCGATGGAGAGCTCGTCGGGCTCGGATTTCATCAGCCAGTAGGCCATGGGTGCTGCTCCTGAAAAGGTTTGAAATAACCTGTTGCATGAAACCGACAGTCGGTTGGCGTCAAGGTTTGCGTGCAGACGCAGGTTGTCGGAAAATGCGCCCCGTTTAAAGCGCGATGCTCCGGCGATACCCAGAAAATTGCCGAGCCTGAACAGTTTGCCTGGGGGGCAATCTTCGATGAATCAACGTAACAAGCCGGATCTGCTGTGGATCCTGGTGTTCATTTTCGGCCTGGGTGTGGTCACGACCGGTTATGCGCAAGGTATCTGGGAGCGCAAGCTGGACAACGCCTATCAGATGCCGGTCGACGCCAGCCAGCCGCAACGTTGATGCCCCCGCCGGCGCCGCTCAACGCGGCGCCAGGTACCAGCCACGGTCCGAGACCGTCCCCTGCAGCGGTACATCCCAACTGGCCTGAGCCAGCCGCTCGACCTTCTGGCATTCATGTGCCAGCCCCAACAGCAATGGTTTTTTCCAGGTCTGGCGACGTGCTTGGTAGGCCAGGCTGCGATCATAGAAACCACCGCCCATTCCCAGGCGACCGCCCACTTCGTCGAAACCGACCAACGGTAGCAGGATCAGGTCCAGCGACCAGATCGGGCGCTGGCGCTTGCGCTCGGTGACCGGCTCGGGAATGCGAAAGCGGTTGGGCTTGAGCTTCTCGCCCTGCTCGAAGCGCTGGAACACCATGCGCGTGCGCGGCCAGGCGTGCAGCACCGGCAGGTAGGTGCGCTTGCCGCGGCGCTGGGCTTCGCGCAGCAGCAGGTAAGGGTCGATCTCGCCGTCGTTGGGCAGGTACAGGGCAATATGCCGGGCGCGTCGGAACAGCGGGTGCTGCGCCAGCTGGCGGTACAGGCCAAGGGCGGCCTGGCGTTGCTGGGCAGGGGTAAGGGCGCGGCGGGCATTGCGGAGCAGGCGACGGAGCTGGGGGCGGGTGAGCTGCGCGGTGTCGGTCATGGCACGGGCGATCCCAGGTGCTGGCCGACGTGGTCGGCCAAAACGAATTGCCCGCCGGAAGGGGGCGGGCAAGAGAATTCAGGCTCCCCGATAAGACCGCTATCGGTGTAGCCCTTGAACCCGAAAGTTCAAGGTGGAGATTGCAGGGGGCGTTAAGGCTTTCCGTCGGGCGGACATGCACACCGGCCCCAGCGTGCAACCCCCGTGGTTGTGCGTATCGGCTCAGGGACATAACCGACTGGCGCATCCCCCAGGGAGTGGCGCCAGTATACCAATCTCAGCCGATTTTGGTATCCGCGTCGTCGGACAGTGCCTGGTCGACCCGTTCCAGCAGGTCGCGCACCTGTTCGCGGGTGGTGCCGCCTGCCGGGGCATCGTTACGGTCTTCCTGGCGGTGCAGCATTTCGTGGGTGATGTTCAACGCTGCCATGACCGCGATGCGGTCGGCGCCGATCACCTTGCCGCTGCTGCGGATCTCGCGCATCTTGCCGTCCAGGTAGCGCGCGGCGCTGACCAGGTTGTTGCGCTCTTCCGGCGGGCAGATGATCGAATATTCCTTGTCGAGGATCTGCACGGTGACGCTATTGCTTGAACTCATGAGTCTTGCTCCAGAGCCTTGAGGCGTAAAATCATCGACTCGACCTTGCGCTTGGCGATCTCGTTCTTTTCGATGAGGTGGGCGCGCTCTTCGCGCCAGGATTTTTCCTGAGCTACTAGGAGTGCATTTTGCCGTTTTAGTTGCTCGACACGTTCGATCAGCAACTCGAATCGGCTCATCAGTGCCTGCAGGTCGTTCTCTTGCGTGGGTTGCACTCGATTCGCTCCGTCGTTGAGTCACCTGGCGATGATGCCTCTCCCTGGGCGGCGACGGCCAGTGCCGATGGTCTTGGCGCGCCTGCCGGTGCTAGGATACAAGGTCTCCATTCTAGTCATTGCGCCGTCTGGCGCCTAGCTGCCCATGCCCAATACCCAATCGCCCTACATCGCCTTCGCCATGCTGCTGTCCAGCAATGGTCATCCTGTCACCCCGGCCGAACTGCACGGCCTGCTGATCGGCCGCAGCTGCGCCGGTGCCGGCTTCGACGCCGACGGCTGGCTGGCCGATGCCGCCCAGCTGCTGGAAACCGAGCCCGGTGACACCGTGCGCAACGCCCTGGTCGGCCTGCAGGAAATGGTCAAGGGCGAGCTGACCAGCGACGACATGGCCATCGTCCTGCTGCTGCCTTCCGACGACGCCGCCCTGAGCGACCGCGCCACCGCGCTGGGCCAGTGGTGCCAAGGCTTCATCACCGGTTTCGGCCTGAATGCCGGTGGCAAGGACCTGTCCGACGAGGCCAAGGAAGTGCTGCAGGACCTGGTAGCCATTTCCCAGGTCCAGGAAGCCCTCGAGGAATCCGAGGACGGCGAGAGCGACTACATGGAAGTCATGGAATACCTGCGCGTGGCGCCGTTGCTGCTGTTCTCCGAGCTGGCCAAGCCGGCCGCCCCCGCACCCAAGCCATCGCTGCACTGATCAACCGGGGGTAGTCTGCCCATGAGCCACATTCCCAAGGCCGAGTATGCCCGTCGGCGCAAGGCGCTGATGGCGCAGATGGTCCCCAACAGCATCGCCATCCTGCCCGCCGCCGCGGTTGCCATCCGCAACCGCGACGTCGAGCACGTTTACCGCCAGGACAGCGACTTCCAGTACCTCAGCGGTTTCCCCGAGCCGGAAGCGGTGATTGCGCTGATCCCAGGGCGCGAGCATGGCGAATACGTGCTGTTCTGCCGTGAACGCAACCCCGAGCGCGAGCTGTGGGATGGTCTGCGGGCCGGCCAGGAAGGTGCGGTGCGCGATTTTGGCGCAGACGATGCCTTCCCCATCACCGACATCGACGAGATCCTGCCGGGCCTGATCGAAGGCCGTGAGCGGGTGTACAGCGCCATGGGCAGCAACCCCGAGTTCGACCGCCGGCTGATGGACTGGATCAACGTGATCCGCTCCAAGGCCCGCCTGGGTGCCCAGCCGCCGAACGAGTTCGTTGCGCTGGATCATCTGCTGCACGACATGCGCCTGTATAAATCGGCAGCGGAAGTGAAGGTGATGCGCGCTGCCGCAGACATCTCGGCGCGGGCTCACGTGCGGGCCATGCAGGCCTGCCGGGCCGGGTTGCACGAATACAGCCTGGAAGCCGAGCTGGACTACGAGTTCCGCAAGGGCGGGGCGAAGATGCCGGCCTACGGCTCGATCGTCGCGGCCGGGCGCAATGGCTGCATCCTGCACTATCAGCAGAACGACGCCCCGCTCAAGGATGGCGACCTGGTGCTGATCGACGCCGGCTGCGAGATCGACTGCTACGCCAGCGACATCACCCGTACCTTCCCGGTCAGCGGGCGCTTTTCGCCCGAGCAGAAGGCCATCTACGAGCTGGTGCTCAAGGCGCAGGCCGCGGCGTTTGCCGAAATCGCCCCCGGCAAGCACTGGAACCACGCCCATGAGGCGACCGTGCGGGTCATCACCGAGGGCCTGGTGGAGCTGGGCCTGCTGACGGGCGAGGTGCAGGCGCTGATCGACAGCGAGGCCTATCGTGCCTTCTACATGCACCGTGCCGGGCACTGGCTGGGCATGGATGTGCACGATGTGGGCGAGTACAAGGTGGGCGGCGAGTGGCGGGTGCTTGAACCCGGCATGGCGCTGACCGTCGAACCGGGCATCTACATAGGCGCCGACAATCAGGCCGTGGCCAAGAAATGGCGCGGCATTGGTGTAAGGATCGAGGACGACGTGGTAGTGACCAGGCAAGGCTGTGAAATCCTGACTTCGGGCGTGCCGCGCACGGTCGCCGAGATCGAGGCGCTGATGCAGGCCGCCCGCAAGGACGCGGCATGAATCGGGTAAACCTGGCGATCATCGGTGGCGGCCTGGTGGGCGCGAGCCTGGCCCTGGCCCTGCAGGCGGGGGCCAAGGCGCGAGGCTGGAAGATCCTGCTGATCGAGCCGTTCGCCCCCGGTGACAGCTTCCAGCCCAGCTACGACGCGCGTTCGTCGGCACTGTCGTTCGGTACCCAGCAGATCTACCAGCAGCTGGGCCTGTGGCAGGCCATCGGCCATCGCGCCGAGCCGATCCGGCAAATTCACGTATCCGACCGCGGCCGCTTCGGCGCCACCCGCCTGGATGCCCTGGAAGAGGGCGTGCCGGCGCTTGGCTACGTGGTGGAAAACGCCTGGCTGGGCCAGTGCCTGTGGCAAGGGCTGGACAGCGAGGTGGTGAGCTGGCGCTGCCCGGCGGAGGTGACCGCGATGCAGGCCATCGAAGGTGGCTACCGCCTGCTGCTGAACGACGACACCCAGCTGGAGTGCGACCTGGCGGTACTGGCCGACGGTGGCCGCTCCGGCCTGCGCGAACAGCTGGGCATCCATGTGCGCCACACGCCCTACCAACAGAGCGCGTTGATCGCCAATATCACCCCGGGCGAGGCCCACGGTGGCCAGGCCTTCGAGCGTTTCACCGAAGAAGGCCCCATGGCCCTGCTGCCGCTGCCGGATAACCGCTGCGCGCTGGTCTGGACCCGCCAGGGCATGGACGCGCGACGCCTGGCCGACATCGACGAGCGCAGTTTCCTGCGCGAGCTGCAGGGCGTGTTCGGCTATCGCCTGGGCGCCTTGCGCCAGGTCGGCGCGCGGCACCTCTACCCACTGTCGCTGATCGAGGCCCAGGAACAGGTGCGGCCGCATCTGGTGGTGCTGGGCAACGCCGCGCACAGCCTGCACCCCATTGCCGGCCAGGGCTTCAACCTGTCGCTGCGTGACGTGCAGGCGCTGGCCGAGGCGCTGCTGGCCGGGCCGCAGCAGCCTGGTGACCTGACCACGTTGCAGGCCTACCACCAGCGCCAGCGCCTGGACCAGGCCATGACCATCGGTTTTTCCGACCAGGTCACCCGTCTGTTCGGCAGCAGCCAGCCATTGCTGGCCGCAGGCCGCAACCTTGGCCTGCTCGGGCTCGACCTGCTGCCACCGGCCAAAAGCTGGTTCGCCCGCCAGGCCATGGGCCTGGGCACCCGCCCCGATCCGCGAGGTCAGGCATGAGTGACGCCGCGCGCAGGCTGGCGCGCCGGGCGTGCCTGTTGCGCTGGCGGCTTAACCTGTTCCCGCCGCACCTCGGGGCTGGTATCCGCGTGCAGCACATCAGCCCGGACCTGCGCAGCGTCAAGGTGGCGATGAAACTGACCCGCTGGAACCGCAACTACGTCGGCACCCAATGCGGCGGCAGCCTGTACGGCATGGTCGACCCGTTCTACATGCTGCTGTTGATCGAGCAGCTGGGGCGTGACTACATCGTCTGGGACAAGGCTGCCAGCATCGATTTCATTTCGCCGGGCAAAGGCCCGGTGTATGCCGAACTCCACGTCGATGACGCGCTGCTGGACGAAATCCGCCAGCAGACCGCCACCGGCAAGAAGTGCCTGCCGCGTTTGCAGGTCGATATCCGCGACGGCGCCGGCGAGCTGGTGGCGCGGGTCGATAAAACCCTATATGTGCGGCTCAAGCCGCAAGCGAGGCTGGCGTAAGGCATGGAAATGCGCGCAGATCTGTTGATTGTCGGTGCCGGTATGGTCGGCAGCGCCCTGGCCCTGGCGTTGCGCCACAGTGGCTTGCAAATCCTCTTGCTCGACGGCGGCCCGCTGACGGTCAAGCCGTTCGATGCCCAGGCCCCGTTCGAGCCGCGTGTCAGCGCGCTGTCGGCAGCCAGCCAGCGCATCCTCGAGCGCCTTGGCGCCTGGGATGGCATTGCCAAGCGGCGTGCCACGCCATACTCGGACATGCATGTGTGGGATGGCAGCGGCACCGGGCAGATTCACTTCTCGGCTGCCAGCGTGCATGCCCAGGTGCTCGGCCACATCGTCGAGAACCGGGTGGTGCAGGATGGCCTGCTGGAGCGCCTGCATGACAGCGACATCGGCCTGCTGCCCAATGCGCGGCTCGAACAGCTGCGCCGCTCCGGCGACGAGTGGCTGCTGACTCTCGCCGATGGCCGCCAGCTGCGTGCGCCGCTGGTGATCGCGGCCGACGGTGCCAACTCGGCAGTGCGGCGCCTGGCCGGCTGCGAAACCCGCGAGTGGGATTACCTGCACCATGCCATCGTCACCAGCGTGCGTTGCAGCGCCGGGCACCAGGCCACGGCCTGGCAGCGCTTCACCGATGAAGGGCCACTGGCGTTCCTGCCGCTGACCCGCGATGGCCAGCAGGACTGGTGCTCGATCGTGTGGTCGACCACCCCGGAGCATGCCGAGCAATTGATGGCGCTGGATGAAGCGGCCTTCCTGAAGGCCCTGGAGCGGGCTTTCGAGGGGCGCCTGGGTGATGTGCTGCAGGCCGACCCGCGGGTGTGCGTGCCGCTGCGCCAGCGCCACGCCAAGCGCTATGTGGATGAAGGCCTGGCATTGATCGGCGATGCCGCGCACACCATTCACCCGCTGGCCGGGCAGGGCGTGAACCTAGGCTTCCTCGATGCTGCGGTGCTGGCCGAGGTGCTGGTCAACGCCTGCGAGCGTGGCGAGCGGCTGGCGGATGTGAAGGTGCTGAGCCGTTACGAGCGGCGGCGAATGCCGCACAACCTGGCGCTGATGGCGGCGATGGAAGGGTTCGAGCGGTTGTTCCAGGCCAACCCGTTGCCGTTGCGCTGGTTGCGTAACAGCGGGTTGAAGCTGGTGGAACAGATGCCGGAGGCCAAGGCGCTGTTCGTGCGGCAGGCGCTGGGTTTGAGCGGTGACCTGCCCGATCTCGCCAAAGCCTGAAGATCTTGCACGATCAGTTGTAGGAGCAGCCTTGTGCTGCGAAGAGGCCCGTGAAGCCAGCCAATCATTTAGATTGGGCTGCCGGCCCTTTCGCAGCACAAGGCTGCTCCTACAAAGGCGGCGCAAGTTCTGCAACATCCGGTAACGCCTATGTAGATGAGTCGGAAAATGGGATTCACTACCATTTGCGCCTCTCATACGATCCGAGGAGTGCTTTCCATGTTGCCACGCAAGCCCCTACTGGCCGCCCTGGCCCTGACCCTGTTCGGCGGCACCGCCCACGCAGCGGACGAAGTGGTGGTGTACTCCTCGCGCATCGACGAGCTGATCAAGCCGGTGTTCGATGCCTATACCGCCAAGACCGGGGTCAAGATCAAGTTCATCACCGACAAGGAAGCCCCGCTGATGCAGCGCATCAAGGCCGAGGGCGAAAACGGCGTGGCCGACCTGCTGCTGACCGTCGATGCCGGCAACCTGTGGCAGGCCGAGCAGATGGGCATCCTGCAGCCGATCAAGTCCGACATCATCGACCAGAACATCCCGCCGCAGTACCGCGCCTCGTCTCACGACTGGACCGGCCTGAGCCTGCGCGCCCGCACCATCATCTACTCCACCGAGCGGGTCAAGCCACAGGAGCTGAGCACCTACGAAGCCCTGGCCGACAAGCAGTGGGAAGGCCGCCTGTGCCTGCGCACGGCGAAGAAGGTGTACAACCAGTCGCTGACCGCCACCCTGATCGAGACCCACGGCGAGGCGAAGACCGAGCAGATCGTCAAAGGCTGGGTCAACAACCTGTCCACCGACGTGTTCTCCGACGACAACGCAGTGATCCAGGCCATCGAGGCCGGCCAGTGCGACGTGGGCGTGGTCAACACCTATTACTACGGCCGCCTGCACAACCAGAACCCGAAACTGCCGGTGAAGATCTTCTGGCCCAACCAGGGTGACCGTGGCGTGCACGTGAACCTGTCGGGCATCGGCCTGACCAAGCATGCGCCACACCCGGAGGCGGCGAAGAAGCTGGTGGAATGGATGACAGGTGAAGAGGCGCAGAAGCTGTTCGCCGACATCAACCAGGAGTTCCCGGCCAACCCGAAGGTCAAGCCATCGGAAGAAGTGGCAGCGTGGGGCAGCTTCAAGGCTGACAGCATTCCGGTGGAAATCGCCGGCAAGCGCCAGGCTGAAGCGATTCGCTTGATGGATCGGGCTGGCTGGAACTAAGCGCCAGGCTTTATCCTTCCGGGGCCTTTCAGGGCCTCTTCGCGGGCATGCCCGCTCCCACAGGGACCGCACAACCCTCAAAGGCAGTGCAGATCCTGTGGGAGCGGGTTCACCCGCGAACGACCGCGCAGCGGTCGCCATCGCAATCGAGAATCAAGCCTTGCCCCACACCCCCCAACGCCGCTGGTACCTCCCGGTCACCCTGGTCGCCGCCCTGGTGCTCCTGCCCCTGAGCGTCCTGCTGTTGTCCTGGCAGTCGATCGACCTGCAGATCTGGTCGCACCTGCTCGACACCCAGATGACTCGCCTGCTGGGCAATACCCTGACGCTGGTGGTGGGTGTGGGCATCGGCGTCACCGTGCTGGGCGTCAGCCTGGCCTGGCTGACCAGCCTCTGCGAGTTCCCTGGCCGGCGCTGGCTGGACTGGGCGCTGATGCTACCATTCGCCATCCCGGCCTATGTGCTGGCGTTCGTCTTCGTCGGCCTGCTGGACTTCGCCGGCCCGGTGCAGAGTGCCCTGCGCGAGGTGTTCGGGCCGATGCGCCTGCCGCGGGTGCGTTCCACCGGCGGGGTGATCGTCGTCCTGGTGCTGGTGTTCTACCCCTATGTCTACCTGCTGGCGCGCAGCGCATTCCTGGCCCAGGGCAAGGGCCTGATGGAAGCGGCGCGGGTGCTGGGGTTGTCCCCGTTGCAAGCGTTCTGGCGTGTGGCCCTGCCCATGGCACGGCCCGCGATCGGCGCCGGTATTGCCCTGGCCCTGATGGAAACCCTGGCCGACTTCGGCGCGGTGGCGGTGTTCAACTTCGACACCTTCACCACGGCCATCTACAAGACCTGGTACGGCTTCTTCAGCCTGTCCAGCGCGGCCCAGCTGGCCAGCCTGTTGCTGCTGGCGGTGATGCTGGTGCTGTATGGCGAGCGCCGTGCCAGGGGGGCCAGCCGCAGCGGCAACGAGCGGCCGCGCGGGCAGGCGCTGTATCACCTGCGCGGGTTCAAGGCGTTGCTGGCCAGTGGCTGGTGCCTGCTGGTGTTCGCCTGCGCCTTCGTCATCCCGCTGCTGCAACTGCTGGCGTGGTTCTGGCAGCGCGGCCGGCATGACCTGGACGAGCGCTATGTCGGCCTGGTGCTGCACACCCTGTACCTGGGCGGCATGGCGGCGCTGGTCACGGTGTGCGTGGCGTTGCTGCTGGCCTTTGCCCGGCGCCAGGCGCCGACGGGCGGTATCCGCGCCGGGGTAGGCCTGGCCAACCTGGGCTATGCCTTGCCCGGCTCGGTGCTGGCGGTGTCGATCATGCTGGCCTTCAGTTACCTCGACAACCACCTGGTCATCCCGCTGTCCAGCTGGCTGGGCGGTGCCGGCAAGCCGCTGCTGCTGGGCAGCCTGGCCGCATTGCTGCTGGCCTACCTGGTGCGCTTCATCGCGGTGGCCTACGGGCCGCTGGAGAGCAGCCTGGAGCGGATCCGCCCGTCACTGCCCGAGGCATCCCGCAGCCTGGGCGTCGGTGGCGCGGGACTGTTTTTCAAGGTGTATCTGCCGCTGCTGGTGCCTGGCGCGCTCAGCGCCGCCCTGCTGGTTTTCGTCGACGTGCTCAAGGAAATGCCGGCCACCTTGCTGATGCGCCCGTTCGGCTGGGACACCTTGGCGGTGAGGGTGTTCGAGATGACCAGCGAGGGCGAGTGGGCGCGTGCATCGTTGCCGGCACTGACCCTGGTGCTGGTGGGCCTGCTGCCGGTCATCGGCCTGATCCGCCGTTCGGCACGTCGACCCGGTCACAGTTACTGAGGGTGCCAGCCCGCGCCCTTGCGGCTACAATGCGCGGCATTCGCGCGGCGGGTCCTACACAAGAAGAGCTGACGACCCGACGTCATCGACCGCCGCCGCTTCGCCACGCCCGGAAGGAGAAACCCATGGGACAGCGCACGCTTTTGTATGACCTGCACCTGGCGCTTGGCGCCAAGACGGTCGATTTCGGTGGCTGGGACATGCCCCTGCACTATGGCTCGCAGGTCGAGGAGCACCATCAGGTGCGCAGCGATTGCGGGGTGTTCGATGTTTCCCACATGACCGTGATCGACGTCGATGGCAACGATGCCTGCGTATGGCTGCAGCGTTTGCTGGCCAACGACGTGGCCCGCCTCGACGACGTCGGCAAGGCACTGTACAGCCCGCTGCTCCACGAGCAGGGTGGGGTAATCGACGACTTGCTCGTCTACCGCATGGAAAACGGCTACCGCCTGGTCACCAATGCCGCCACCCGAGCCAAAGTGCTCGAATGGCTAGAGCAGCAGCGGGCCGGTTTCGCCGTGAACTTCCAGCCCCGTCCCGACCTTGCCATCCTCGCCATCCAGGGGCCGCATGCCCGAGATAAGGTTGCAGCCCTGCTCAGCCCCTCGCGTGCGGCGCTGATCCGCGAACTGCGTCATTTCGAAGGCTTTGCCGAAGGCGACTGGTTCATTGCCCGCACCGGTTATACCGGTGAAGACGGCCTGGAGATCATCCTCCCCGGCGAGCAGGCCGTGGCCTTCTTCAACGACCTGGTCGGTGCCGGCATCGCCCCCAGCGGCCTTGGTGCCCGCGATACCCTGCGCCTGGAAGCCGGCATGAACCTGTACGGCCAGGACATCGACGAAACCCACACACCGCTTACCTCCAACCTGGGCTGGAGCATCGCCTGGGAGCCGGCCGAGCGCGATTTCATCGGCCGCGCCGGGCTGCTGGCAGAAATCGAGCACGGCGTGCAGGAAAAACTGGTCGGCCTGGTGCTGGAAGAGCGCGGCGTGCTGCGTGCCCACCAGGTGGTGCGTGTAGCCGGGATTGGCGAAGGGGAGATCACCAGTGGTAGTTTCTCGCCTACGCTGAGCAAGTCCATTGCCCTTGCACGCGTGCCCATGGCCACCGGCGACCGGGCCGAGGTGGAAATCCGCGGCAAGTGGTACCCGGTGCGGGTGGTCAAACCGACCTTCGTGCGCCACGGCAAGATCCTGATCTGAACAATTTTTAACCGGCGGGCGTACCGCTGAGCCAATCGAGGAATTCAAGACATGAGCAATATCCCCGCCGACCTGCGTTTTGCCGAAAGCCACGAGTGGGCTCGCCTGGAAGCCGACGGCACCGTGACCGTGGGTATCAGCGACCACGCCCAGGAAGCCCTGGGTGACGTGGTGTTCGTCGAGCTGGCTGAAGTCGGCAAGGTATTCGCCGCTGGCGACGCGGCCGGTGTGGTCGAGTCGGTCAAGGCCGCTTCGGACATCTATGCCCCGGTCGGTGGCGAAGTGATCGCGGTCAACGAAGAGCTGGCTGACAGCCCTGAGCTGCTCAACGAAGAACCTTACGAGTCGTGGATCTTCAAGCTGAAGCCAAGCAACCCGGCCGAGCTGGACAAGCTGCTGGATGCTGCTGGTTACGCAGCCGCTATCGGCGAGTAAGACCGCGTTGCCTTCTTCACGGCTAAAGCCGCTCCCACAGGGACTGCACAGCGTCTGATACCTGTGCGGTCCCTGTGGGAGCGGCTTTAGCCGCGAAGAGGCCGGGCCTGCAAGCAACTTTCCCCGCAGAATCGGCAATCCCTTCCTAGACTTGTAAGTCTCCATGAGAGCTGTTCCAGGAAGAGAGCGTCGTCATGTCCCAGTCGCCATCCCTGCATCAACTGCAAGAGCTCAACCCATTCCTGCGTCGCCACCTGGGCCCGGATGCCACGGAGCAGCAGGCCATGCTCAATGCGCTGGGTGTCGCCAGCCGCAGTGAGCTGATCGAGCAGACCGTACCACCAGACATTCGCCTCAATCGCCCCCTCGACCTGCCGCCGGCACTGGACGAACAGGCCGCCCTGGCCAAGCTCGCCGGTTACGCCGGGCAGAACCAGGTCTGGACCAGCCTGATCGGCATGGGCTACCACGGCACCATCACCCCCACGGTCATCCTGCGCAACGTGCTGGAAAACCCGGGCTGGTACACCGCCTACACGCCTTATCAGCCCGAGATTGCCCAAGGCCGGCTGGAGGCGCTGCTGAACTTCCAGCAGATGGTCATCGACCTCACCGGGCTGGCCCTGGCCAATGCCTCGCTGCTCGACGAAGCCACCGCCGCCGCCGAGGCCATGGCCCTGGCCAAGCGGGTGGCGCGCAACAAGAGCAATGCCTTCTTCGCCGACGAGCACTGTCACCCGCAGACCCTGTCGGTACTCAAGACCCGTGCCGAGGGCTTCGGCTTCGAGCTGATCGTCGACTCTGTGGATAACCTTGGCAAACACGCGGTTTTCGGGGCCTTGCTGCAGTACCCGGATACCCACGGCGAGGTGCGCGACCTGCGCCCGCAAATCGACCATTTGCACAGCCAGCATGCCTTGGCCTGCGTAGCCGCCGACCTGCTCAGCCTGGTGGTGCTGGCACCGCCCGGGGAGCTGGGAGCCGATGTGGTGCTGGGCTCGACCCAGCGCTTTGGCGTACCGATGGGCTATGGCGGCCCCCACGCGGCCTATTTCGCCTGCCGCGATGACTACAAGCGAGCCATGCCGGGGCGCATCATCGGCGTGTCGCGCGATGCCCGTGGCAACACCGCGTTGCGCATGGCCCTGCAGACCCGCGAGCAGCATATCCGCCGCGAGAAGGCCAACTCCAACATCTGCACGGCCCAGGTGCTGCTAGCCAACATTGCCGGCTTCTACGCGGTGTACCACGGCCCGGAAGGCCTGCAGCGCATTGCCCAGCGCGTGCACCGGCTGACCTTCATCCTGGCCGCCGGCCTCGAGGCCAAGGGCATCAAGCGCCTCAACCAGCACTTCTTCGACACCCTCACCCTGGACGTCGGCGGTGCCCAGGCGGCCATCATCGAAAGCGCCGAAGCCGCGCAGATCAACTTGCGCATCCTCGGCCGCGGGCACCTGGGCGTGAGCCTGGACGAGACCTGCTCGGAGCAGACGGTGCTGCGCCTGTTCGACATCTTCCTGGGGGTGGACCACGGCCTGGATATAGCCGCACTCGACCAGCTGGCCCTGCCCGAAGGCATCCCCGCCAGCCTGGTGCGGCGCACGCCGTTCCTCGCCCACCCGGTGTTCAACCTGCACCACAGCGAAACCGAGATGCTGCGCTACCTCAAGCAGCTCGAGAACAAGGACCTGGCGCTGAACCAGTCGATGATCCCGCTGGGTTCGTGCACCATGAAGCTCAACGCCACCAGCGAGATGATCCCCATCACCTGGCCTGGCTTTGCCCAGCTGCATCCGTTTGCCCCGGCGGCCCAGGCAACCGGCTACAAGGCGATGATCGAAGAACTGGAAAGCTGGCTGTGCGCCATTACCGGCTTCGATGCTATCTGCATGCAGCCCAACTCCGGTGCCCAGGGCGAGTACGCCGGCCTGATGGCCATTACCCGCTACCACCGCAGCCGCCACCAGCCGCAACGCACGCTGTGCCTGATCCCGTCGTCGGCCCACGGCACCAACCCGGCGTCGGCGCAAATGGCCGGCATGGAGGTGGTGATCGTCGATTGCGACGACGATGGCAACGTCGACCTGGCCGACCTCAAGGCCAAGGCCCACTCGGCCGGGGATCGGTTGTCGTGCCTGATGATCACTTACCCGTCGACCCACGGCGTGTATGAAGAGGGGATTCGCGAAATCTGCGAAGTGGTCCACCAGCACGGTGGCCAGGTGTACATGGATGGCGCCAACCTCAATGCCCAGGTGGGCCTGGCGCGGCCGGCGGATATCGGCGCCGACGTTTCACACATGAACCTGCACAAGACCTTCTGCATCCCCCACGGTGGTGGCGGGCCGGGCATGGGCCCGATCGGCATTCGCGCGCACCTCAAGCCGTTCGTCGCCAGCCACCCGGTGGTGCCGGTACCCGGCCTGGACCCGAACAACAGCGCGGTCAGTGCCGCGCCCTGGGGCAGTGCGAGCATCCTGCCGATCAGCTGGATGTACATAGCCATGATGGGCCCGCAGCTGGCCGATGCCAGCGAGGTGGCGATCCTCTCCGCCAATTACCTGGCCAGCCAGCTGGGTGGCGCCTTCCCGGTGCTCTACCGCGGGCGCAACCAGCGGGTGGCGCATGAGTGCATCCTCGACCTGCGGCCGCTGAAGGCGCTGACCGGCATCAGCGAAGAGGACGTGGCCAAGCGCCTGATGGACTATGGCTTCCACGCGCCGACCATGTCGTTCCCGGTGCCGGGCACGCTGATGGTCGAGCCGACCGAGAGTGAGTCGAAGGCCGAACTGGACCGCTTCGTCGAGGCGATGTTGGCGATTCGGGCGGAAATTGGCGAAGTGCAGGAGGGCAACTGGCCGGCGGAGAACAACCCGCTCAAGCATGCGCCGCATACCCTGGCCGATGTGCTGGCGGTGTGGGACAGGCCCTACAGCCTGGAACAGGCGGTGGCGCCCAGTGCTCACGTGCGCCAGCACAAGTACTGGCCAGCGGTGAACCGGGTCGACAACGTGTATGGGGACAGGAATCTGTTCTGTGCTTGTGTGCCGGTGGAGGTGTATCGCTAATTGTGGTTTGCCTGTGCCGGCCTCTTCGCGGGTAAACCCGCTCCCACAGGGCTTGTACAAGTTTTGAATACTGTGCAGTACCTGTGGGAGCGGGTTCACCCGCGAAGCAGGCGATGCGGTTACTCGGCTACCGCATTCTTGGCCAGGATGGCATTGGCCAGTTCCATGTCAGAAGCCTGCATCCCCGGGTTTTCCGCGCGGGCCTGGCGAATCGCCGCTTCAAGGAACGGCCCGCGGATCGCGCCTTCGCTGGCCACGAAGCTGCCGGCGTCATCCTGCGCCGCCATCACCAGCTTGTGATCCCCGGAAGTCAGGTAGCTCGATGCCGTGGTAGCACCGGTAGTCATCACGTTACGCCAGAAGGTATCGGCCATGGCCGAGCCGATAGGCAGCGAAAGCAAGGCAGCGGCAGCGATGGCGGTTTTGAAACGCATGTTGAAACACCTCGAAGGGTGAGGGTTGAAGATGCGCGATTTGATCCTGCCACAGGGGTGCAAGTTCCTTGAATACAAAGGATTTTTGCTCAGGAACAGGCCCGTAGCACTTCCTCTTGGCGGGTCTGCCCGCAGGCTACCTTGGCTTCGCCGCAGCGGCGCAGATCGAGCAAGCCATCGGCCACGGCCTGGCGCCGCAAACTGGCCAGATCGCTGCCCGGCCCTATCAGGGCGCGCAGGCTGTCGCTGGGCACCAGCAGCTCGAACAACCCTGTGCGGCCATGGAACCCCGTGCCACGACAGGTACGGCACGGCTGGCCTTCGGCCAGCGCTGCACCACCCCGGCAATCCGCGCACAGTGTGCGCACCAACCGCTGGGCCATTACCCCCACCAGCGTTGCCTTGATCAGGTAGTCGGCCACACCCAGCTCCTGCAGGCGGGTGATCGCGCTACAGGCGTCGTTGGTATGCAGGGTCGACAGCACCAGGTGCCCGGTCAGGGCCGCCTGCACCGCCACCAGGGCGGTCTCGCGGTCACGGATTTCGCCGATCATGATGATGTCCGGGTCCTGGCGCAGCATGGCCCGCACACCGTTGGCGAAACCCAGGTCCAGGGCGGGCTGCACCTGCAACTGGTTGAAGGTGGGATCCAGGCGCTCGATCGGGTCCTCGATGGTGCACAGGTTGACCTGCGGCGTGGCCAGCAGCTTGAGGCTGGCGTACAGCGTGCTGGTCTTGCCGGACCCGGTGGGGCCAGTGACCAGGATGATGCCCTGGCGCTGGCGCAGCAGGCCTTGCCACTGGTCCAGCTGTGGCCCATCCAGGCCCAGCCGGTCGAAGCCTTCTTGCAGCTGTTGCGGGTCGAACAGGCGCAGCACCAGTTTTTCGCCGAACGGGGTCGGCAAGGTCGACAGCCGCAGTTCCACCTCGCCGCCGCCAGGCAGGCGGCTTTGCAGCCGGCCATCCTGCGGCCGGCGCTTTTCCGCGACGTCCATGCGCCCCAGGTGTTTCAGGCGGCTGACCAGCGCCAGGGTCACCCCGGCGGGGAAGGCATAGACGTTGTGCAGCAGGCCGTCGATGCGGTATCGCAGCTGGCCCTGCTCGCGGCGTGGTTCCAGGTGGATATCGCTGGCGCGTTGCTCGATGGCGTACTGCAGCAGCCAGTCGACGATATGCACGATGTGCGCGTCGTCCGCACTGGCCTCGGCCTGGCGCTTGCCCAGCTCCAGCAGCTGTTCGAGTTCGCCCAGGCTGGCTGACTGCTGGTGTTGCGCGCCCTTTACCGATTGGGCCAGGCGGTGGAACGACTGCCCTGCCTGGCGGACCTGCTGCGGGTTGGCCAGCACGCGACGGATCGGCCGGCCCAGGCTGCGGGTGAGGTCGGCCAGCCAGTCGTCCTGGTAGGGCTGGGCGCTGGCGACGGTGACGCTGGAGGCGTCGGCGGCGACGATAAGGATGCCGTGGCGCTGGGCGAAGGCCGGGGATATCAGGCCGGTGACCTGGGGCAGGTCCAGTTGCAGCGGGTCGATGCGCAGGTAGGGCTGGCCGAGCTTGCTGGCCAGCCATTGGCAGAGGCGGTCCAGGTCCAGGGGCTGGCCAGGGTGTCGACGGTCTTCCAAGGCGCAGGCGGCGATCTGTTCCAGCGGGTGGGCGGTGGGGTGAGTGGCGGCGTGCTCGAGTACCTGCAGGGTGTCGTTGGCGTGCAGGTGCTGGTCGGCGAGCAGGGCCTGGAGTACGCGCTTGAGGTCGAGTGCCGGGTTGTCGGGTGTGTGCATGGTTGGCGTCCGTGCCTGATAGGGGAGTGCTGATCAAGGCTAGCCGGGCGAGGGAGAATTACCGAGGGTGAAAGGTTGCGGAATCTTGCAGTGCCTGTACTGGCCTCTTCGCGGGCTCGCCCGCTCCCACGGGTACACCACAGGGCTGAGGCCGGTGGTAATCCTGTGGGAGCGGGCGAGCCCGCGAAGGGGCCAAAGTGGATGGCTCAGACCACCGCCAGCTCCACCCGCTGCAGGTTGCTCAGGCTCACCTCACCCACACACACCAGGTTACGCAGTTTCTGCGCAATCACCTCGGCCCGGTGCCAGCTCAGGCCGCCGATGCCGACCTCGATATCCAGCCAGTCATCCTGCTGGCTGACCTGCACGCTGTGCGGGGTCAGGAACTGCAGGGCAAACAGGTTGAGCACCCGGCACAGGCTGTCAGGCTCGGCCTCGGCCTGCAGGCGATAGTGCACGGTGCTGTGGGCGCTGCTGGCGGCCCAGGCGTCGGTACGGGGCTGTGCGTTCATGCTGGTCTCCGCAAATGTGGGAGAAATTCTTGCACGTTGGCGGCGGTATTTTTTCGCTATGATTTGATCATTTCGCTGTATTGGCGAATTGTTCTATTCATGAAGTGCTGTTCAGGAGAATTATTGATGCACAGCGAGCTGGACGCCTACGACCGCCGTATCCTCGAACTGCTGCAGGAGGACGCTTCGCTGTCCAGTGCGCAGATCGCCGAACGCGTGGGGCTGTCGCAATCGCCGTGCTGGCGGCGTATACAGCGGTTGAAGGAGGAGGGGGTGATTCGCGGGCAGGTGACCTTGCTGGACCGCAAGAAGGTCGGCCTGAACACGCAGATATTCGCCGAGGTGAAACTGAACGCCCACGGGCGCTCCAACTTCACCGAATTCACCGACGCAATCCGCGGGTTTCCGGAGGTGCTGGAGTGTTATGTGCTGATGGGGTCGGTGGACTTTCTGTTGCGCATAGTCACCCCGGATATCGAGGCTTATGAACGGTTCTTCTTCGAAAAGCTGTCGAACGTGCCGGGGATACAGGAAGTGAACTCGATCGTGGCGCTGTCGGAGATCAAGTCCACCACCAGCCTGCCACTGTCGCGGTAAGACCGTTTCAGACCCGCTGACGCGGTCCCTGTAGGAGCGGCCTTGTGTCGCGAAAGGGGCGCGAAGCGCCCCCAGGCTTTGTGCACCAAGCAGATATTGCCGGGGCCGCTGTGCGGCCCTTTCGCGACACAAGGCCGCTCCTACAAAGGCTGCGTCAGCCTTCAGAAGGGCTCACGCCTTGAGCAGGTGCTTCCAGCCGCGGCTCTGATCCACCGCCCGAGCCTGTTCGATACGCGCTTCCAGCACTTCATCGCTGATCGGCTGTTCAGCCAGCTCATGCAGCTTCTTCAGGTCGCCATACAGGCGGTCCATCTGCGGCGCTTCCAGCACCTGACGGGCATGGTGCAGCCAGGCCAGCAGCTGTTCGATACGCGGCAGTTGCTCGGCCAGGTCTTCCGGACGCTGGGTGTACAGCGGCAGCTTCAACGCTCGGCCTTCTTCGCCCAGCAGGTGCGCCAGCCAGCTTGCCAGCTGCGCCTTGCCTTGGCGCTCGCCACGGCCTTTGCGCTCCACGGTCCAGGCACGGGCCAGCAGCCAGCGCGAGGTTTCCAGCGAGAACTGGCCCCAGCGCACGTCCTCCAGCTCTTCGGCGAACTGCTCGGGGGCGGCGCGGCGGATATCTTCGTCTTCGTTGCCGGCCTGCACCAGCGGGCGCCAGTCTTCGAGCAGGGCGTCGAGGCTGCTGCGCAGGTCGCGGGTGGTGGCGCGCGGCGCGGCCTGGCCCAGGCTGGCGGTAATGGCACGCAGCTCGCTCAGGCACTCGACCCAGTCCTGCAGCAAGCGCCAGTGGCCGTTGTGGCGGTATTGCTCGGCCAGGCGCTGGCTGCTGCCCAGCAGTTGCCAGGCCAGTGCGGCGTAGGCGTCGTCCACGGCCATTTCGGCTTCCAGCTCGGTGTGCGGCAGGCCCAGCTCGTAGCTGTCCGGCTCCAGCAGGCGGTAGCCACGCTCGGCCTTGCTGATGTCGCATGGCATCAGCGGCAGGCTGGCGGCCAGCTCGGCGGCCAGTTCCAGCAGTGCCTGCGGCTCGCCTTCACGCAGTTCCAGTTCCAGCTCGCAGATTTCTTCCTTGCGCTTGCCGGCGATCACGAAACCCTGGTCCAGCGCGGCCTCGATCACCACCTTGCTCTTGCCACGGCCCCAGGCGATTTCGGCGTATTCACGGCTGAAGTCGGTGGTGAACAGCGGTTTGATGGTCTTTTTGTCCAGGTTGGCCAGTTGCGCGGGCCAGCAGCTGTCGTCGAGCTTCTTCAGGTCGAGCTTGACCTTGTCCAGCTGCCATTCGTGCTCGTTGCGCTCGGACAGGCCGGCCACGCTGGTGCCGCGGCACTTGAGGGTCTGGATGATGGCCTCGCCATCGCGGCGCAGGCGCAGGGCGACACGGGCGGCGGAGAGCTCGCGCTCGGGGGTGTCGAAGTACTGGTTGAGCAGTTCGCGGGTCTGCCAGCCGGACTTGTTGCGCTTTTTCAGCAGAGGGTGCTCGCGCAGGGCGGCAAGGGTCTCGCGGCTGGCGCGGAGCTTGAGTTCGGTTTCTTTGTGCATCACAGGCTCGAAGGAGGGGGCGTGGTTACCCAGCAGTCTACAGGAGTCGGCTCTCGTCTGTTGGATCGTGGTGGCCTTCTTCGCGGGCTTGCCCGCTCCCACAGGTACAGCATCGCTTTCAAGGGCGGTGCAGTCCCTGTGGGAGCGGGCAAGCCCGCGAAGAAGCCCACACGGTTGGACGGCATTGCTATGATGGGCAACGCTTCCGAGGAGTACGCGCATGCCGTTGCCGACGCTGAAAGACCAGTTCGCCGCCCTGATCGCCGCGCCCTCGGTCAGTTGCACCCAGCCTGCGCTGGACCAGTCCAACCGCCAGGTCATCGACCTGCTGGCCGGCTGGCTGGGTGACCTGGGTTTCAAGTGCGACATCCAGCAGGTCAGCCCCGGCAAGTTCAACCTGCTGGCCAGCCGTGGCACCGGCCCGGGTGGCCTGGTGCTTGCGGGGCACAGCGACACCGTACCCTATGACGAACAGCTGTGGGCCAGCGACCCGCTGAAGCTGACCGAAACCGATGGCCGCTGGGTCGGCCTGGGCAGCTGCGACATGAAGGGCTTCTTCGCCCTGATCATCGAGGCGGTCATCCCGCTGCTGGAGCACGATTTCAAGCAACCGCTGCTGATCCTCGCTACCTGTGACGAAGAAAGCTCCATGTCCGGTGCCCGCGCCCTGGCCGAGGCCGGCCAGCCACTCGGCCGTGCGGCGGTGATCGGCGAGCCCACCGGGCTGCGGCCGATCCGCATGCACAAGGGCATCCTCATGGACCGCATCGACATCCTCGGGCGCAGCGGCCATTCGTCGGACCCAAGCCTTGGCCGCAGCGCCATGGAGGCCATGCACGCGGTGATGGGCGAGTTGATGGGCCTGCGCCAGCAATGGCAGCAAACCTACCGCAACCCGCAATTCACCGTACCGACCCCGACCATGAACTTCGGCTGCATCCACGGCGGCGACAACCCCAACCGTATCTGCGGTCAGTGCGCCCTGGAATTCGACCTGCGCCCGCTGCCAGGCATGGACGTGGAGCAACTGCGCGCAGCCATCCGCTCCAAGCTGGTGCCGGTGGCAGAGCGTTTTGAGGTGCGCATCGACTATGCGCCGCTGTTCCCGGAGGTGCCGCCATTCGAGCAGGCTGCCGACGCCGAGCTGGTGCAAGTGGCGGAGCGCCTGACCGGCCATCGCGCCGAAGCGGTGGCGTTCGGCACCGAAGCGCCTTATCTTCAGCAACTGGGTTGCCAGACCATCGTGCTGGGCCCCGGCGACATCGCCTGTGCTCACCAGCCCGGCGAATACCTGGAAATGTCACGAATCGAGCCTACCGTGCGTCTATTGCGTGACCTGATCCGGCACTATTGCCTGGACTAAACGTCAACCGAACTGTTTCGTTCCTGCCTAGAGGAGACCGCGCGTGACCGCAAGCCTGTTCCGACGATGATCCTGAACGCCCCCTGTATCGCCGTTCTCCGTCCACTTATCCACAGGCCCTGTCATGCCCGACTACGTCAACTGGCTGCGTCATGCCTCCCCGTATATCAATGCCCATCGCGACTGCACCTTTGTGGTCATGCTCCCTGGCGATGGGGTGGAACACCCTAATTTCGGCAACATCGTCCACGACCTGGTGCTGCTGCACAGCCTGGGCGTGCGCCTGGTGCTGGTGCATGGCTCGCGCCCGCAGATCGAAAGCCGCCTGGCTGATCGCGGCCTGACCCCGCACTACCACCGTGGCCTGCGCATCACCGATGCCGCCACCCTGGATTGCGTGATCGATGCCGTCGGCGCCTTGCGCCTGGCCATCGAGGCACGCCTGTCGATGGACATCGCCGCTTCTCCGATGCAGGGCTCGCGCCTGCGCGTGGCGTCCGGCAACCTGGTCACTGCGCGGCCGATAGGCGTGCTCGAAGGCGTGGACTACCACCACACTGGCGAAGTGCGCCGGGTCGACCGCAAGGGCATCAGCCGCCTGCTCGACGAGCGCTCCATCGTGCTGTTGTCGCCGCTGGGCTACTCGCCCACGGGTGAAATCTTCAACCTGGCCTGTGAAGACGTGGCCACCCGTGCCGCCATCGAACTGGGTGCCGACAAGCTGCTGCTGTTCGGTGCCGAGCCGGGCCTGCTGGATGCCGATGGCAAGCTGGTGCGTGAGTTGCGCCCGCAGCAGGTTGCCCCGCATCTGCAGCGCCTGGGCAGCGATTACCAGGGCGAATTGCTGGATGCCGCGGCCGAAGCCTGCAAAGGCGGCGTGGCGCGCAGCCATATCGTCAGCTATGCCGAGGACGGCGCCTTGCTGACCGAGCTGTTCACCCGTGGCGGTGGCGGCACGCTGGTGTCGCAGGAGCAGTTCGAAGTGGTGCGCGAGGCGACCATCGAGGACGTGGGCGGTTTGCTGGAACTGATCAGCCCGCTGGAAGAGCAGGGCATCCTGGTGCGCCGTTCGCGTGAGGTGCTGGAGCGGGAGATCGAGCAGTTCAGCGTGGTCGAGCGCGAGGGCATGATCATCGCCTGTGCGGCGTTGTACCCGATTGCCGACTCCGATGCCGGCGAACTGGCGTGCCTGGCGGTGAACCCGGAGTACCGCCATGGCGGGCGTGGCGACGAGTTGCTGGAGCGCATCGAAAGCCGGGCGCGGCAGTTGGGGCTGAACACCCTGTTCGTGCTGACGACGCGTACTGCGCACTGGTTCCGCGAACGCGGGTTTGCGCCGAGCGGGGTCGAGCGGCTGCCAGCGGCGCGGGCTTCGCTGTACAACTACCAGCGCAATTCGAAAATCTTCGAGAAGCCTCTGTAAGCCTGTACCGGCCTCTTCGCGGGTGAACCCGCTCCCACAGGATCTTCACCGGACCTGAGGCCGGCACGGTCCCTGTGGGAGCGGGTTTACCCGCGAAGCAGGCGACACCGATCTCGAACAAAAACGCCGCCCTTGTGGGCGGCGTTCTTGTTTACACGGTATGCAGGTACCAGTTGTACTCGAGGTCGGAGATCGAGTGCTCGAACTCCTCCAGCTCGCTCTCCTTGCACGCGACGAAGATGTCGATGTACTTCGGATCGATGTACTTGTTCAGGATCTCGCTGTCGTCCAGCTCGCGCAGGGCATCGCGCAGGTTGTTCGGCAGGCTCTGCTCCAGCTGCTCGTACGAGTTGCCTTCGATCGGCTCACCCGGCTCGACCTTGTTGGTCAGGCCATGGTGCACGCCGGCCAGTACGGCGGCCATCATCAGGTACGGGTTGGCGTCGGCACCGGCCACGCGGTGCTCGATGCGCACGGCGTCCGGCGAACCGGTCGGCACGCGCAGGGCCACGGTGCGGTTGTCCAGGCCCCAGCTTGGCGCGTTCGGCACATAGAACTGCGCGCCGAAGCGGCGGTACGAGTTGACGTTCGGGCAAAGGAACGCCATGGACGCGGGCAGGGTCTCGAGCACACCGCCGACAGCGTGACGTAGCGCGGCGTTCTGCTCGGGATCCTCGCTGGTGAAGATGTTGTTGCCATCTTTGTCCAGCACGGAAATGTGTACATGCAGGCCGTTGCCTGCCTGGCCCGGGTAGGGCTTGGCCATGAAGGTGGTGTCCATTTCATGGTCGTAGGCGATGTTCTTGATCAACCGCTTGAGCAGTACCGCGTAGTCGCAGGCCTTGAGCGGGTCGGCCACGTGGTGCAGGTTGACTTCGAACTGCGCCGGGGCGCTTTCCTTGACGATGGCGTCGGCCGGGATGCCTTGCTCCTTCGCGCCTTCCAGGATGTCCTGCAGGCAGTCGGCATATTCGTCGAGGTCGTCGATCAGGTACACCTGGGTCGACTGCGGGCGCTTGCCCGAAATTGGCGAGCGTGGCGGCTGCGGGCGGCCGTTCACGTTCTCCTGGTCGATCAGGTAGAACTCCAGCTCGAACGCGGCGCAGATGGTCAGGCCCATCTCGGTGAACTTGTCGACCACCTGGCGCAGCACTTCACGCGGGTCGGCAAAAAACGGCTCACCTTCGAGCTCGTGCATGGTCATCAGCAGCTGGGCGGTCGGGCGCTTCTGCCAGGGTTCGTTGGAGAGGGTGCCGGGGATCGGGTAGCAGATGCGGTCAGCATCGCCGATGTCCAGGCCCAGCCCGGTGCTTTCAACGGTGGAACCGTTGATGTCCAGGGCGAAGAGGGAGGCAGGCAGGTTGATGCCTTTCTCGTAAACCTTGTGGAGGCTGGTGCGCTCTATGCGCTTGCCACGCACCACACCATTCATATCTGCAATCAGAAGGTCAACGTAGAGAACCTCAGGATGTTCCTTAAGGAACGCGTTCGCTTCGTTAAGCTGAACGGCACGCGGGGGTACCGACATGATGCAACACCTTTGTTGTTAAAAATATCAATCAAGGGGGGCTTGCAAGACCAGTCAATCGAAAAGACAAACTGATGTCAAGCCAACCCCATGATGCCCTGAAATGGCACATCGACGGCAGATTTGCTGCATCTCGGGGCAAACCATTATCCGCTATTTCCCGCGCAAAGGGCTATCTCCGACCAACCGTGTTTTATTTTTTACGGAGGTGTTGTGTAAAAAAATGAACAAGGCTAAGCTCGGTCTCAACCCAGAACACAATAATACGAGGGTCACATGGTCCGCTTGCCGAGACCTGAAAGCACTGCCTGCGCAGTGCCATCGGGTACATCCGTCATTTTTGCAAGCTTCGTCAATGGCGTGGCCGCCCTGGCCGCAATAATTGACGTTTGGCGCTCCCGGACCTGCCCTCGTAGCGGCTTGCCGCCCTTCGTTTCGTCTTCCTGCCCTTCGAACTCATTACGGACGCACCTGTTTTCAGTGTATCCACTGTGGCTCTGCGCGGGGGTTTTTGCTTTAGCAATGTACTCCATCCAGAATCAGTGCGCGGACCACCTTACCTCCTGAGGTATTTATGAGTAACAACCTCGACCAGCTCACCGATTGGTTGAAAGAGCACAAGATCACCGAAGTCGAATGCATGATCAGTGACCTGACCGGCATCACGCGCGGCAAGATTTCGCCTACCAACAAATTCATCGCCGAAAAAGGCATGCGCCTGCCCGAGAGCGTGTTGCTACAGACCGTGACCGGCGACTACGTCGACGACGACATCTATTACGAACTGCTGGACCCGGCGGACATCGACATGATCTGCCGCCCTGACGAGAACGCCGTGTTCCTGGTGCCATGGGCCATCGAGCCGACCGCCCAGGTGATCCACGACACCTACGACAAGAAGGGCAGCCCGGTCGAACTGTCGCCGCGCAACGTGCTGAAGAAAGTCCTCAAGCTTTACGCCGACAAGGGCTGGCAGCCGATAGTCGCGCCGGAGATGGAGTTCTACCTGACCAAGCGCAGCGAAGACCCGGACTTCCCGCTGCAGCCCCCGGTAGGCCGTTCGGGCCGCCCGGAAACCGGCCGCCAGTCGTTCTCGATCGAAGCCGCCAACGAATTCGACCCGCTGTTCGAAGACGTCTACGACTGGTGCGAACTGCAGCAGCTGGACCTCGACACGCTGATCCATGAAGACGGCACGGCGCAGATGGAGATCAACTTCCGTCATGGCAACGCCCTGCACCTGGCTGACCAGATCCTGGTGTTCAAGCGCACCATGCGCGAGGCCGCGCTCAAGCACAATGTGGCCGCCACCTTCATGGCCAAGCCCATGACCGGCGAGCCAGGCAGTGCCATGCACCTGCACCAGAGCGTGGTCGACGTGGCTACCGGCAAGAACATCTTCAGCAACGACGACGGCAGCATGAGCGAACTGTTCCTGCACCACATCGGTGGCCTGCAGAAGTTCATCCCCGAAGCATTGCCGCTGTTCGCTCCCAACGTCAACTCGTTCCGCCGCTTCCTGCCCGACACCTCGGCGCCGGTGAACGTGGAATGGGGCGAGGAAAACCGTACCGTCGGCCTGCGCGTGCCGGACGCCGGCCCGCAAAGCCGCCGGGTCGAGAACCGCCTGCCAGGCGCCGACGCCAACCCTTACCTGGCCATCGCCGCCAGCCTGCTGTGTGGCTACATCGGCATGGTCGAAGGCATCGACGCCAGCGCGCCGGTGCAGGGGCGTGGCTACGAACGCCGCAACCTGCGCCTGCCACTGACCATCGAAGATGCCCTGGAACGCATGGAAAACAGCCGTGCACTGGTGCAGTACCTGGGCAAGAAGTTCATCACCGGCTACGTCGCCACCAAGCGCGCCGAGCACGAGAACTTCAAGCGAGTCATCAGTTCCTGGGAGCGTGAGTTCCTGCTGTTTGCTGTCTGATCAACTTGGTGCCGCAGGACGCGGCTGTCGAACAACGGAGAAGCACATGAGCGTCAACAACCCGCAAACCCGTGAATGGCAAACCCTGAGCGGGGAGCATCACCTCGCGCCCTTCAGCGACTACAAGCAGCTGAAGGAGAAGGGGCCGCGCATCATCACCAAGGCCCAGGGTGTGCATTTGTGGGATAGCGAGGGGCACAAGATCCTCGACGGCATGGCTGGCCTGTGGTGCGTGGCAGTGGGTTATGGCCGTGAAGAACTGGTTCAGGCGGCAGAAAAGCAGATGCGCGAGCTGCCGTACTACAACCTGTTCTTCCAGACTGCCCACCCGCCTGCGCTGGAACTGGCCAAGGCAATCTCCGACGTGGCGCCGCAAGGCATGACCCATGTGTTCTTCACCGGCTCCGGCTCCGAAGGCAACGACACCGTGCTGCGCATGGTCCGCCATTACTGGGCGCTGAAAGGCAAGCCACAGAAGCAGACCATCATCGGCCGCATCAACGGCTACCACGGCTCCACCGTGGCTGGTGCCAGCCTGGGCGGCATGAGCGGCATGCACGAGCAGGGCGGCCTGCCGATCCCGGGCATCGTGCATATCCCGCAGCCTTACTGGTTCGGCGAAGGCGGCGACATGACCCCGGATGAGTTCGGGGTGTGGGCGGCCGAGCAATTGGAGAAGAAAATCCTCGAAGTCGGCGAAGACAATGTCGCCGCCTTCATCGCCGAGCCGATCCAGGGCGCCGGCGGCGTGATCATCCCGCCGGAAACCTACTGGCCGAAGGTGAAGGAGATCCTCGCCAGGTACGACATCCTGTTCGTCGCCGACGAAGTGATCTGCGGTTTCGGCCGTACCGGCGAGTGGTTCGGCTCCGACTACTACGACCTCAAGCCCGACCTGATGACCATCGCCAAGGGCCTGACTTCCGGTTACATCCCCATGGGCGGTGTGATCGTGCGTGACACCGTGGCCCAGGTACTCAGCGAAGGCGGCGACTTCAACCACGGCTTCACCTACTCCGGCCACCCGGTAGCGGCCGCCGTGGGCCTGGAAAACCTGCGCATCCTGCGTGACGAGAAAATCGTCGAGAAGGCGCGCAGCGAAGCGGCACCGTATTTGCAAAAGCGTTTGCGTGAACTGCAGGACCACCCTCTGGTGGGCGAGGTACGCGGCCTGGGCCTGCTCGGCGCGATCGAGCTGGTCAAGGACAAGGCCACCCGCAGCCGTTACGAGGGCAAGGGCGTGGGCATGATCTGCCGCACCTTCTGCTTCGAAAACGGCCTGATCATGCGCGCGGTGGGTGACACCATGATCATTGCGCCGCCGCTGGTGATCAGCCATGCAGAGATCGACGAACTGGTGGAAAAGGCACGCAAATGCCTCGATTTGACCCTTGAGGCGATCAACTGAGCACCTGCTAGGCTAGCGATGTGGCATTAAGTCGTTACTAGGCCCTGCTTTCCTTGATACAGGGCCTTGTAACTTGCCAGACTAGCGGCTGTTTCAGTCGCCGCGCGCTCTGCACCGTAGGTCCTGGCTGCTGAACAGATGGCTAAATAAAAAATTCTGGAGCATTACGCATGAATAAAATGGGCAAGACGTTGCTGGCCGCCGCCCTGATGGGTGCCATGGCTACCGCTGTTCAGGCTGAAGACAAGGTGTTGAACGTCTACAACTGGTCGGACTACATCGCTCCGGACACCATCGCCAAGTTCGAGAAACAGTCGGGCATCAAGGTCAAGTACGACGTCTTCGACAGCAACGAAACCCTCGAAGCCAAGCTGCTGGCAGGCAAGTCGGGCTATGACATCGTCGTGCCTTCGAACAACTTCCTGGCCAAGCAGATCAAGGCTGGCGTGTACGAGGAACTGGACCGCTCCAAGCTGCCGAACTGGAAGAACCTCGACCCTGACCTGCTCAAGGCCGTTGGCGATGCCAGCGACAAGGACAACAAGCACGCCTTCCCGTACATGTGGGGCTCGATCGGCATCGGCTACAACCCGGAGAAGGTCAAGGCCGCGCTGGGCGTGGACAAGATCGACTCGTGGGATGTGGTGTTCAAGCCTGAGAACATCGCCAAGCTCAAGAGCTGCGGCGTGAGCTTCCTGGATGCCCCGACCGAAATGCTGCCGGCTGCGCTGCACTACCTGGGCCTGCCGAGCAACAGCACCAAGAAGGAAGACCTGAAGGCCGCCGAGGACCTGTTCCTCAAGATCCGTCCTTCGATCACCTACTTCCACTCGTCCAAGTACATCGGCGACATGGCCAACGGCAACATCTGCGTAGCCGTCGGTTACTCGGGTGACCTGGAGCAGTCCAAGGCCCGTGCCCACGAAGCCGGCGACAAGGTCAAGGTGGACTACGTCATTCCGAAGGAAGGTGCCGGTACCTTCTACGACATGGTCGCAATCCCCAAGGATGCCGAGCATAAAGATGCTGCCTACCAGTTCATGAACTTCCTGATGCAGCCGGAAATCATGGCCGAGATCACCAACGCCGTGCGCTTCCCGAACGGCAACGCTGCCGCCACCCAGTTCGTGGACAAGGAAATCACCAGCGATCCGAGCATTTATCCGCCAGCTGAAGTGAAGAAGCAGCTGTACGCGATCGCTGCGCCTGAAGCGTCTGCCCAGCGTGTGATCACCCGCAGCTGGACCAAGATCAAGTCGGGCAAATAAGCCCGATGCGGTACCTCTGGGCCGGGGAATCCCGGCCCAGAGCCAGTGAAAGGCAATTGATGATTGCGGCATCGAAGCTGCGAAGGTAAGTTGCGCGCCGGTTTTGCGTGTGCGGCAGCATTGTCGCTACCCAGGCACTGATTGTGAGGACCACCCACTTGTCCATTTCTGTATTCCGCAAGGCCTTGATGGCTGGAGCGGGCCTGACGCTGGCATGCAGCGTCCAAGCGGCGCCTACGGTGCACTTCTACAACTGGTCCGACTACGTCGGCCCGACCACACTCGCGGACTTCGAGAAAGCCACGGGCATCAAGCCCGTGCAAGACGTGTTCGACTCCAACGAAACCCTGGAAGGCAAGCTGCTGGCCGGCAACACCGGCTATGACGTGGTAGTGCCATCCAACCATTTCCTCGGCAAGCAGATCAAGGCGGGCGCGTTCCAGAAGCTCGACAAGAGCCTGCTGCCCAATTATTCCAACCTGGACCCGGCGTTGATGAAACGCCTGGAAAAGAACGACCCGGGCAACCAGTACGCCGTGCCTTATCTGTGGGGCACCAACGGCATCGGTTACAACGTCGACAAGGTGAAGGCCGCGCTGGGCGTGGACACCATCGACTCCTGGGCGGTGCTGTTCGAGCCCGAGAACATGAAGAAGCTCGCCAAGTGCGGCGTGGCCTTCCTCGACTCGGCGGACGAAATGCTGCCGGCGGTGCTCAACTACATGGGGCTGGACCCCAACAGCACCAATGCCAAGGACTACCAGGCCGCCGAGAAGAAACTGCTGGCGGTACGCCCGTACGTGACCTACTTCCACTCGTCCAAGTACATCACCGACCTGGCCAACGGCGACATCTGCGTCGCGGCAGGTTTCTCGGGTGATGTGTTCCAGGCCAAGGCCCGCGCCGAAGAAGCGAAGAAGGGCGTGAACCTGGCCTACGCCATTCCCAAGGAAGGCGGCAACCTCTGGTTCGACGTGCTGGCGATCCCCAAGGACGCCAAGAACGTCAAAGAGGCGCATGCCTTCATCAACTATTTGCTGAAGCCTGAGGTTATCGCCCAGGTCAGTGATTACGTCGGTTACGCCAACCCGAACCCCAAGGCTGGCGACCTGATGGACCAGGCCGTGAGGACTGACGCCGCGGTTTACCCACCGCAGGAAGTGCTGGACAAGATGTTCGTGAACTCAGAGTTGCCACCCAAGGTGCAACGGCTGATGACCCGTAGCTGGACCAAGGTCAAGTCGGGCAAGTAAAAATCCAGGCCCGTGGCGGCACCTGTAGAACAGGGCTCGCGGGCACAAAAATCTTGTTGGGAGTTTCACTCATGGCAGTTGCCTCCGGTGCCTATAAAAAAGCCCTCGAGGGTGGCCAGCAACCCAAGCAGGTGCTGGTCAAGATCGACCGGGTCACGAAAAAGTTCGACGAAACGGTAGCCGTGGACGATGTGTCCCTGGAAATCCGCAAGGGCGAGATCTTCGCCCTGCTGGGTGGCTCCGGTTCCGGCAAGTCCACCTTGCTGCGCATGCTGGCCGGCTTCGAACGCCCGACCGAAGGGCGGATCTTCCTCGATGGCGTCGACATCACCGACATGCCGCCCTACGAGCGGCCGATCAACATGATGTTCCAGTCCTACGCGCTGTTCCCGCACATGACCGTGGCGCAGAACATCGCCTTCGGCCTGCAGCAGGACAAGATGCCCAAGGCCGAGATCGACGCCCGCGTGGCCGAGATGCTCAAGCTGGTGCACATGACCCAGTACGCCAAGCGCAAGCCGCACCAGCTGTCCGGCGGCCAGCGCCAGCGCGTGGCCCTGGCCCGCTCGCTGGCCAAGCGCCCCAAGCTGCTGCTGCTCGATGAGCCGATGGGTGCACTGGACAAGAAACTGCGTTCGCAGATGCAGCTGGAACTGGTAGAGATCATCGAGCGTGTGGGCGTGACCTGCGTGATGGTGACCCACGACCAGGAAGAGGCCATGACCATGGCCCAGCGCATCGCCATCATGCACCTGGGCTGGATCGCCCAGATCGGTTCGCCGGTGGACATCTACGAGACGCCTACCAGCCGCCTGGTGTGCGAGTTCATCGGCAACGTCAACCTGTTCGAAGGTGAAGTGGTCGACGACGCCGAAGGCCACGCGATCATTGCCAGCCCGGAGCTGGAGCGCAAGATCTATGTCGGCCACGGCATCACCACGTCGGTGGAAGACAAGCACATCACCTATGCCCTGCGCCCGGAAAAGATGCTGGTCACCACCCAGCAACCGACCTGCGAGCACAACTGGTCGCGCGGCAAGGTTCACGACATTGCCTACCTGGGTGGCCACTCGGTGTTCTACGTCGAGTTGCCGAGCGGCAAGGTCGTCCAGTCGTTCGTCGCCAACGCCGAGCGCCAGGGCACCCGCCCGACCTGGGGCGATGAAGTGTACGTGTGGTGGGAAGACGACAGCGGCGTGGTACTGCGGTCATGAAACTGCGCAAGCTCAAGCGAGCCTTCCAGCGTATTACCCCGGAGGGGCGGCACCTGGTGATCGGCGTGCCGTTCATCTGGCTGTTCCTGTTCTTCATGCTGCCGTTCTTCATCGTGCTGAAGATCAGCTTCGCCGAAGCCGACGTGGCGATCCCGCCGTATACCGAGATCTACAGCTACGTCGAAGACAAGCTGCAGCTGGTGCTCAACCTGGCCAACTATGGCCTGTTGACCGAGGATGAGCTGTATATCTCGGCCTACCTGGGCTCGCTGAAGATGGCCTTCTTCAGCACCCTGCTGTGCCTGCTGATCGGCTACCCGATGGCCTATGCCATCGCCAACGCCAAGAAGGAAACCCAGACGGTCCTGCTGTTGCTGATCATGATGCCGACCTGGACCGCGATCCTGATCCGCGTCTATGCCTGGATGGGCATTCTCAGCAACAACGGCCTGCTCAACGGCTTCCTGCTGTGGACCGGGTTGATCGACCAGCCGCTGCAAATCCTCAACACCAACCTGGCGGTGTACATCGGCGTGGTCTATTCGTACCTGCCGTTCATGATCCTGCCGCTGTTCGCCAACCTGGTGAAGCACGACCCGAGCCTGCTCGAGGCCGCCTCGGACCTGGGTTCGAGCACCTTCAACAGCTTCTGGAAGATCACCGTGCCACTGTCGAAGAACGGCATCATCGCCGGCTGCATGCTGGTGTTCATCCCGGTGGTGGGCGAGTTCGTGATCCCTGAACTGCTTGGTGGCCCGGAAACCCTGATGATCGGCAAGGTGCTGTGGCAAGAGTTCTTCAACAACCGTGACTGGCCGGTGGCCTCTGCGCTGGCGGTAGTGATGCTGGCGATCCTGATCGTGCCGATCCTGCTGTTCAACCGCAGCCAGGCCAAAGAAATGGAGGGCAGGGCATGAAGCGCTTCAGTTTCTCCAAGCTGATGCTGGTGCTCGGCTTGCTGTTCATCTACCTGCCGATGCTGATCCTGGTGATCTACTCGTTCAACGCCTCCAAGCTGGTGACGGTGTGGGGTGGCTGGTCGGTGAAGTGGTACGTCGGCCTGCTCGACAACACCCAGTTGATGGGTTCGGTGATGCGGTCGCTGGAAATCGCCTGCTATACGGCGGTGGCGGCGGTGGCGCTGGGTACCCTGGCGGCGTTCGTGCTGACCCGGGTTACCCGCTTCAAGGGCCGCACGCTGTTCGGTGGCCTGGTCACCGCGCCGCTGGTAATGCCTGAGGTGATCACCGGCCTGTCGCTGTTGCTGCTGTTCGTGGCCATGGCGCAGATGATCGGCTGGCCGCAGGAGCGCGGCATCGTCACCATCTGGATCGCCCATACCACGTTCTGTGCCGCGTATGTGGCGGTGGTGGTGTCGGCACGCCTGCGTGAGCTGGACCTTTCGATCGAGGAAGCGGCGATGGACCTGGGTGCCAAGCCGTGGAAGGTGTTCTTCCTGATCACCATCCCGATGATCGCGCCGTCGCTGGCGGCGGGCGGCATGATGTCGTTCGCCCTGTCGCTGGATGACCTGGTACTGGCGAGCTTCGTGTCAGGCCCGGGTTCGACCACCTTGCCGATGGAAGTGTTCTCGGCGGTGCGCCTGGGCGTGAAGCCGGAGATCAACGCCGTGGCAAGCTTGATCCTGCTGTCGGTGTCGCTGGTGACCTTCTTCGTCTGGTACTTCAGCCGCCAGGCCGAAGAGCGCCGTCGCAAGGCGATACAGCAGGCGATCGAAGAGGGCGCTGCGGCGAATGCTTCGCAGCCACAGGTCAAGCGCCCGGCGCAGGTGGCTGCGTCGGCCTGACCCGGCCTCTTCGCGGGTGAACCCGCTCCCACAGGGTCATGTGCAGTCTTCAAGACCTGCGCAGTACCTGTGGGAGCGGGTTCATCGGGGCGCCGAACCGCCGCGAATGCCCCAGCACAGATTCAAAGCCAGACTGCATCCCAATGTGGATAGTCCCTGACACTACTGACCAAGCCAGCCCGCAAGGGGTTGGCAACAATGTATCTGGCAACATGCACCATGCTCTCCTCCCGCCGCAGTGCCCGGTCTTGATACCCAGGCTGCCATACCGGATCATGCTCAACCCCCGCCTGATGCAAAACCAGACTGGACCTGAACTTGAACCTGCGCATCAAGGTGCCCAACGTCCTACCTTTCAACTCGATCAGCCAATGCAGATGGTCCGGCATCAGCACCCAGGCCAGTGATCGGCAGGCATGTTCCTGGTCTGATTGTCGCAGTTGGTGAATGACCAGCCGGGCATGGTGGAAATCATGGAACAGCGGCTTGCGCTGGTGGGTGACGGTGGTCAGCAGATAGAGCCGGCCAAGTTCTGAGTAGCGACCAGGGCGAAGCAGGTGAGACTGGGCTCGCGACATTGGCTTCTTCCATGAAAAGCAGGTGACTTTTCAAAGGTAGTGGCTGAGATACAGGTGCTGTGTAGATCATGGTTTCTGGATATGACAGAGACTTGCGGATGGCAGTACCGGCCCTTTCGCGGGTAAACCCGCTCCCACAAGGATCTGTGCAGCCTTCAGGGCTTGCGCATGCCCCAGTGGGAGATGCAGGTGCTGTGTAGATGATTGTTTCTGAATATGGCAGAGATTTGTGGATGGCAGTACCGGCCCTTTCGCGGGTAAACCCGCTCCCACAGGTATTGCACAGGTCCTGAAGGCTGCACATAACCCTGTGGGAGCGGGTTCACCCGCGAAGAGGCCCTCGAGGTGTACGACTTTTCATCAACTCAAACCAAAGGCTTCAGTCGGATCGGCTTGGGAATTATCCTACGAGCCGTGTGGAAGCTGCTCTGTTGCTGGGGAAATGCCCCAGGGATAACGTACTTGGGACTGGGTGTGAGAACCCAACGATATAGTGCTTTCGTCATGGCAACCGTGCGCGGGCAGACTTACGTCTGGCTGCGTTCCTATATCCGCGGTTTCTCACCTCGCGTACGGTTGCCGCCCTGATCCGTGAGAAAGATGAAGGTGGCAACTCCTTGTCCAGATATAGGAGATCCACCATGACCAATTCTGCTCCAGGCACTCCCCATCCATCACACAGCAGCACCGTCGGTAAAGAAACCTGCATGGACCTTTTCCGCGTCCAGGCCAATATCCCCTTCAACCATGCCTTCTCCGAACTCTCCGTAATGCTCGGTTGCATCAATCACCTGACGACCGAAGCCGAGATGGAAAATGACCGGCTGGCCGGTAGTGCCGCGAGAATTCTCAGTGGCTTTGCCAAAGCACTGATCGATGACATCGAGCTGGGACTGAACAAGGCTTCAGTTCAACTCTGACCTGTACCGGCCTTTTCGCGGGCACGCCCGCTCCCACACAGTCATGTGCAGCCTTCAGGGTTTGCTCAATACCTGTGGGAGCGGGTTCACCCGCGAAAAGGCCCGCGCAGGCGCTGAAAATGCCGACTAATCTCCATCATTGTCGGTTATCCAACCCTTAACTCCATTCCGGGTTGCGAACATCATTAGCAGACATAGCCACGTGGTAAGGGGGAGGTGCAGCTCCGGGAGTGCTGACTCCCGGACTGCCTTCAATATTAGCAAGTGGGGTCATCTCAATATTCGTGGTAGGAGTTACATCCGCGTAAGGCGGTGGACCGAAAGGTGCGTAGTCAGGAGGCGGTCCAGATTGGACAGGAGATTGGACAGGTACTTCTGTTTGCCGCCGGCGCCGAAGGAACGGGGCAGATAGTCGACTAGATGAAGTGACACGCATTATAACCAAGCCGGTCCCTACTGCAGCCGCAGTGAGTGCCAAGAACGAATAGAGTTCAGCCTTTTTGGGCTTCGTAACCGCCGTCGCAATTGCTCCTGCAATTGATGCTGCTATCAAGGTTAACGATAAAACATCCAAGAGCATTTTACGCGGGAAGTGCCCCGAGGGATCAGTACTATTCACCGGATCCCCCACACAATACGCATAAGCGTTCAGGCCACCCTCCTCAAACGGGCTTAGATTATCTGGGCTAAAGAACCTTCGGAGTATCGGGCTAAAGAGACGATAACCATTGCCTAGGAAGTAACAGCCTGTTGTCGTGTCTAGCTGCTCGCCGTTGAATGCGAAGGGGTTATTCGATTTGCTCTCGCCTGGGCGTCGGCCATAGGGGGTATAAGCGAACTGCGTCTTACCGGTGTGTCCAAATTCGCTCATGACGGTGTTGGTATTGGTTACCGTCATGATAGAACGCGATACCTCAGCACCTGATGTGCATTGCGCCAGGAGGCTACCCTGATGCCGGAAGATGGAGCGTGTTACAGACCCGCCGAGTTCGGTGGAAACACGGCCGTTCTGGTAGAAGCGGCGTGAACTTTTTGCAGCGGCCATGGGGCCTCCGAGGGTTCAAGGGTGAACAGAAAAATGCCTCTCTGTGGTGCCACTATCGGGGCGACCGGTTGGGGACACTATGTAATGCCCTGGCGATAATCGGCTACTGGCAGAAATGCCAGGTTTTCAACGAACAAGTTGTGCCGAACCTGCCCTGTGTCGCCGGCATTCGGAATGCCTCCCTTGCGCATATGGCCAGTGCCGTTTGTCCAACCCTGAACTACGCTGACAGTCGCATCCCACGAATCATTTGCGCGCAAGCAAGGAGCCTGCATGACGTTGATACGTCCGCTGTTGGTCGTCTGCCTGGGGCTTGTGTCCCTGCTGTCGGGCTGTAGTAAGGAAGAAACCACCGAAACACTGCCACGCGTAGGCGTGCAACAGGTATCACCCACCGATTTCGCTGCCAGGGTCACCCTGACTGGCGATGTGCAGGCGCGGGTGCAGACCGACCTGTCGTTCCGGGTGGGCGGCAAGATCATTTCGCGCAGTGTCGATGTCGGCGACCATGTAAAGGCCAACCAGGTGTTGGCGCGGCTGGACCCGAAAGACCTGCAGAACAATGTCGACTCGGCCAAGGCCGAGGTGTTCGCCGCGCAGGCGCGGGTCACCCAGACCAGCGCTGCCTTCGTACGCCAGCAAAAGCTGTTGCCCAAGGGCTACACCAGCCAGAGCGAATACGATTCCGCCGAAGCCGCGCTGCGCAGCAACCAAAGCGCGCTCAAGGCCGCGCAGGCGCAATTGGCCAATGCCAACGAACAACTGAGCTATACCGCGTTGGTCTCCGAGGCCGATGGGGTCATCACCGAGCGCCAGGCCGAGGTCGGCCAGGTGGTGCAGGCGACCATGCCAATCTTCAGCCTGGCCACCGATGGCGACCGTGATGCCGTGTTCAATGTCTACGAATCGCTGCTGGTGGCCCCGCCCAGCGATGCCGGCGTGATCGTCAGCCTGCTGGACGACCCCAAGGTTCAGGCCCGTGGCTTCGTGCGCGAAATCACCCCCACGGTGTCCGCGCAAAGCGGCACGGTACAGGTCAAGGTCGGGCTGAGGGATGTGCCGCCAGGGATGCAACTGGGTGCACCGGTGACGGCCACCACCAATGCCCAGGGCCGACCAAGTATCGAGCTGCCATGGTCGGCACTGACCAAGGCCCTGCATGAGCCCGCCGTCTGGGTGGTGGGCGAGGGTGACAAGGTAGAGCTGCGCAAGGTCGAGGTCAGCCGTTACCTCACCGGCAGGATCGTGGTCGCCAGTGGCCTGAAAGGCGGCGAGACCGTGGTGGTCAATGGCGGGCAGTTGCTGCACCCCGGCATGCAGGTGCTGAAGATCGATGCCAAGGCCAACGGGGGTGAGCTATGAAGCGCCTGCTGCTGATGCTGTCGGCCGGCGTGCTGTTGGCCGGCTGCAGTAGCGAGGATGAAGTGCCGGAGCCGATTCGGCCGGTGCTGTCGGTCAAGGTCGAACCCCAGGTGCAGTCGCAGCTGGGCCGTTTCGCCGGCAGTATCCAGGCCCGTTTCGAAAGCACCTTGGGCTTCCGGGTATCCGGGCGTATCGCCCGGCGCTGGCTGGATGTGGGCGCCCAGGTGAAACCGGGCGACACCCTGGCCACCCTCGACCCGACCGACCAGCAGAACCAGTTGCGCGCCGCCGAAGGCGACCTGGCCAAGGTGCAGGCGCAGTGGATCAACGCCCAGGCCGATGCCCGCCGCCAGCAACAGCTGTACGACCGCGGCGTAGGCGCCCAGGCACAGTTGGATATCGCCCAGACCAACCTGAAAACCACCAGCGCGGCGTTGGAGCAGGCGCGCTCTGCACTCAGCCAGGCGCGTGACCAGCTCGACTACAGCACCCTGCGCACCGACCACGCCGCGGTAATCACTGCCTGGCAGGCCGAAGCCGGGCAAACCGTCACCGCCGGCCAGGCCGTGGTAACCCTGGCCAGGCCGGATGTGAAGGAAGCGGTGATCGACCTGCCGATCGGCCTGGCCGAGCAGTTGAGCAAAGGCCTGACCTTCACCGTTGCTTCGCAGCTGGACCCGACCATCAACACCACCGCCAGCCTGCGGGAACTGGAACCCCAGGCCGACGCCACCACCCGCACCCGCCGCGCGCGCCTGACCCTGGCCAGCACCCCGGCGGCCTTCCACCTGGGCACCGCCATCAGCGTGACCCTGAGTTCGGAGGTGTCGCCGCGCAGCGAACTGCCCTTGAGTGCCTTGCTCGAGCGCGACGGCAAGACCCAGGTATGGGTGATCGATACGCAGCAGAAGACCGTGGCCACTCGTGACGTGGCCCTGATCGGCCGCACCGCCGACAGCGTCGTCCTGAGCTCGGGCGTACAGCCCGGCGAGCGGGTGGTGACTGCGGGCGTGAACAGCCTCAAGCCTGGCCAGAAGGTCACCTTCGACGAGGATGCGCAATGAAAGGAAGCTTCAACCTGTCCGACTGGGCACTCAAGCATCAATCGTTCGTCTGGTACCTGATGTTCGTTGGCCTGCTGATGGGGATCTTCTCCTACTTCAACCTGGGCCGTGAGGAAGACCCGTCGTTCACCATCAAGACCATGGTCATCCAGACCCGCTGGCCCGGCGCGACCCAGGACGAAACCCTGTACCAGGTCACCGACCGTATCGAGAAGAAGCTCGAGGAACTCGACTCCCTCGACTACACCAAAAGCTACACCCGCCCCGGTGAATCCACGGTCTACGTGTACCTGCGCGACACCACCAAGGCCAAGGACATCCCGGAAATCTGGTACCAGGTGCGCAAGAAGATCCAGGACATTCGCGGTGAATTCCCTGCGGGCATACAGGGGCCCGGGTTCAACGATGAATTCGGCGATGTGTTCGGTTCTATCTATGCCTTCACCGCCGACGGCCTGACCCTGCGCCAGCTGCGCGACTACGTGGAACAGGCGCGGGCCGAAGTGCGCGATGTGCCCAACATCGGCAAGATCGAGCTGATCGGCACCCAGGACGAAGTGCTTTACCTGAACTTCTCCACCCGCAAGCTGGCAGCCCTGGGCATCGATCAGCGCCAGGTCATGCAGGCCCTGCAATCGCAAAACGCCGTGACCCCTGCCGGTGTGATCGAGGCCGGGCCGGAACGTATCTCGGTGCGTACCTCCGGGCAGTTCACCTCGGAAAAAGACCTGCAAACCGTCAACCTGAAGATCAACGACCGCTTCTTCCGCCTGGCCGACATCGCCGATATCGAGCGTGGTTACGTCGACCCTCCTTCGCCGATGTTCCGCTACAACGGCCAGACGGCGTTGGGTCTGGCCATCGGCATGAAGGCCGGCGGCAATATCCAGGTGTTCGGCGCGGCGCTGAAAAAGCGCATGGACAAGGTGATCGAAGACCTGCCGGTGGGCGTCGGGGTGCACACTGTTTCCGACCAGGCGGTGGTGGTCAAGCAAGCGGTCGGCGGCTTCACCAGTGCGCTGTTCGAGGCGGTGGTGATCGTGCTGGCGGTGAGCTTCGTAAGCCTCGGCGTGCGTGCCGGGCTGGTGGTGGCCTGTTCGATCCCGCTGGTGCTGGCCATGGTGTTCGTGTTCATGGAATACAGCGGCATCACCATGCAGCGGATTTCGCTGGGGGCGCTGATCATCGCCCTGGGCCTGCTGGTGGACGATGCGATGATCACCGTGGAGGTGATGGTCACACGGCTGGAGATGGGCGAAAGCAAGGAGCAGGCGGCGACTTTTGCCTATACCTCCACAGCCTTCCCCATGCTTACCGGCACCCTGGTGACGGTGGCCGGCTTCGTGCCGATCGGCCTCAACGCCAGTTCGGCGGGCGAGTACACCTACACGCTGTTTGCGGTAATTGCCGTGGCGCTGATGGTGTCGTGGGTGGTAGCGGTGTTCTTCGCCCCGGTGCTCGGCGTGCACATTCTCAGCAGCGCCAAGCTCAAGCCCCACGAAGCCGAGCCTGGCCGTGTCGGCCGGGTCTTTGAGCATGGTTTGTTGTGGTGCATGCGCAACCGCTGGCTGACCATCATCGGCACCGTGGTGCTGTTCGCCCTGGCGATATTCTGCGAGCGTTTCGTGCAGAACCAGTTCTTCCCGTCCTCGGACCGCCCGGAAATCCTCGTCGACCTCAACCTGCCGCAGAACGCCTCGATCGAGGAGACGCGCAAGGTGGTCGACCGCTTCGAGGCGCGGATCAAGGACGACCCGGACCTTGTGCACTGGAGTACCTATATCGGCCAAGGCGCGATCCGCTTCTACCTGCCCCTCGACCAGCAGCTGCAGAACCCGTACTACGCGCAGCTGGTCATCGTCAGCAAGGGCTTCGAGGAACGCCAGGCCATGATGGACCGCCTGCAGAAGATCCTGCATGAAGAGTTCGTTGGCGTCGGCACCAACGTGCAATCGCTGGAAATGGGCCCGCCAGTGGGCCGGCCGATCCAGTATCGGGTCAGCGGCGCCAATATCGACCAGGTACGCAAGCACGCCATCGAGCTGGCCACCTTGCTCGACCAGAACGAGCACATCGGCGAGATGATCTACGACTGGAACGAGCCGGGTAAGGTGCTGCGCGTGGAAATCGCCCAGGACAAGGCGCGCCAGCTGGGCCTGTCGTCGGAGGACGTGGCCAATCTGATGAACAGCATCGTCAGCGGTGTGCAGATCACCCAGGTCAACGACAACATCTACCTGGTCGACGTGGTCGCCCGTGCCGAGGACAGCGAGCGTGGCTCGCCCGATACCCTGCAGAACCTGCAGATACTGACGCCCAACGGCACCTCGATCCCGCTGCTGGCGTTCGCCACCGTGCGCTACGAGCTGGAGCAGCCGCTGGTGTGGCGCCGTGACCGCAAGCCGACCATCACCATCAAGGCATCGGTCAACGGCGACATCCAGCCCACCGACCTGGTGGCCCAGCTGAAGCCGAAGATCGACGAGTTCGCCAGCAAGCTGCCGGTGGGCTTCGAAGTGGCCACCGGCGGTACGGTGGAGGAGAGCGCCAAGGCGCAGGGGCCGATCCGCAAGGTCATCCCGCTGATGCTGTTCCTGATGGCGACGTTCCTGATGATCCAGCTGCACAGCGTGCAGAAGCTGTTCCTGGTGGTCAGCGTGGCGCCGTTGGGGCTGATTGGCGTGATCATTGCGCTGGTGCCAACAGGTACGCCCATGGGCTTTGTGGCGATTCTCGGCATTCTCGCGCTGGCGGGCATCATCATTCGTAACTCGGTGATCCTGGTGACCCAGATCGACGAGTTCGAAGCCCAGGGCTTGTCGCCGTGGGATGCGGTAGTGGAGGCTACCAACCACCGGCGCCGGCCGATTCTGCTGACCGCGGCGGCGGCGAGCCTGGGCATGATCCCGATTGCCCGCGAGGTGTTCTGGGGGCCGATGGCCTACGCCATGATTGGCGGGATCATCGTGGCGACCCTGCTGACGCTGCTGTTCCTGCCGGCCCTGTATGTGGCCTGGTACAAGATCCGCGAGCCACAGAAAAATTCCTGAGACCTTCACGGCCCTATCGCCGGCAAGCCAGCTCCCACAGGAAACTCACTGCTCTTGAGTATTGTGAGGCCCCTGTGGGAGCTGGCTTGCCGGCGATAGGGCCCTCACATCATAAAGATAATTCAGTTATATAAACATTCTTAAACAGTATTTTTAAGAATAACCCCACCTCACTACTATTGCCCTCAAGCCAGGCGCAAATCCCCTTCAAACCTCAGCCCGGCACCCTCACTCCAAGGAGAACGAGCATGAGTGCATCTCTGCGTAGCATCGACGGTCAGGACGAAGCCACCATTCTGCGTGAAATCCAGAGCGCTCTGCGCGACCTGCGATTCGGTGCGGTGGAGATTACCGTGCACAACGCTCAGGTCGTACAGATCGAGCGCAAGGAGAAGTTCCGCCTGCAGCAGCCCGGCAACAAGACCGGCTGATCGCACCACACATTCAAAACTAGAAAAATGCCAATCGGGAGCTTCACCATGTCCATCCGCCGTTATGCGCTCGCCGCCCTGGCCAGTGCTGTTTTTGCCGGTTCCGCCATCGCCAAGGACTACGAACTGCTGAACGTGTCCTACGACCCGACCCGCGAGCTGTACCAGCAGTACAACGCCGAGTTCATCAAGCACTGGCAACAGGCCCACCCGGGCGACAAGGTGAAGATCCAGCAATCCCACGGCGGTTCGGGCAAGCAGGCCCGTGCGGTGATCGATGGCCTGCGTGCCGACGTGGTGACCCTGGCCCTGGCCGGCGACATCGATGAAGTCGCCAAGCTTGGCAAGACCCTGCCGGACAACTGGCAGACCCGCCTGCCGGATGCCAGCACCCCGTACACCTCGACCATCGTGTTCCTGGTGCGCAAGGGCAACCCGAAAGGCATCAAGGACTGGGGCGACCTGATCAAGAAGGACGTGTCGGTCATCACCCCCAACCCGAAAACCTCCGGCGGCGCCCGTTGGAACTTCCTGGCTGCCTGGGCCTATGGCCTGAAGACCGGCGGTAGCGAAGAGAAAGCCAAGGCCTACGTGCAGGAGCTGTTCAAGCACGTGCCGGTGCTGGACACCGGCGCCCGTGGCTCGACCATCACCTTCGTCAACAACGGCCAGGGCGATGTGCTGCTGGCCTGGGAAAACGAAGCCTTCCTGGCACTGAAGGAAGACGGTGGCGCCGACAAGTTCGAGATCGTCGTGCCGTCGCTGTCGATCCTCGCCGAGCCGCCGGTGGCGGTGGTGGACAAGAACGCCGAGAAGAAGGGCAATACCGAGATTGCCAACGAATACCTCAAGCACCTGTACAGCCCGGCCGGGCAGAAGATCGCCGCCGAGAACTTCTACCGCCCGCGTGACGAGAAGGTCGCTGCCGAGTTCGGCAAGCAGTTCCCGAAACTGGACCTGGTGACCATAGACAAGGACTTTGGTGGCTGGAAGACTGCACAACCTAAATTCTTCAATGATGGCGGTGTGTTCGACCAGATCTATCAGGCACAGTAAGGGCCAAGGAAAAGCGGGGCCGCGCTGCGGCCCATCGCGACACAAGGCCGCTCCTACAGAGGTACGCGCACCCCTGTAGGAGCGGCCTTGCGTCGCGATGGGCTGCAAAGCAGCCCCAGGATTTCAGAAGCTAGCACCAGCCCGGGATCGTTCCCGGGCCAAGTGCGTTCAACCAGGGATATTTATGTCACGCCGCATTTCCCCCGTCATACCCGGCTTCGGGCTGACGCTGGGCTACACCTTGGTGTACCTCAGCCTGATCGTGCTGATACCGCTGGCCGCCATGTTCGTGCATGCCGCGCAGCTTACCTGGGAGCAGTTCTGGAACGTCATCAGTGCGCCGCGGGTGATCGCCGCGCTCAAGCTGAGTTTCGGCACCGCCCTGTTCGCCGCCATCATCAACGGAGTGATCGGCACCCTGCTGGCCTGGGTGCTGGTGCGCTACACCTTCCCCGGGCGCAAGATCATCGATGCGATGATCGACCTGCCGTTCGCCCTGCCCACGGCCGTAGCCGGTATCGCCCTGACCGCCCTGTACGCGCCTTCGGGCTGGGTCGGCCAGTTCGCCACCGACCTGGGTTTCAAGATCGCCTACACCCCGCTGGGCATCACCCTGGCGCTGACCTTCGTCACCCTGCCGTTCGTGGTGCGGACGGTGCAGCCGGTACTGGCCGACATTCCGCGTGAAGTGGAGGAGGCTGCCGCCTGCCTGGGCGCCAAGCCGCTGCAGGTGTTCCGCCACGTGCTGGCGCCAGCGCTGCTGCCTGCCTGGCTGACAGGCTTTGCCCTGGCCTTCGCCCGCGGCGTGGGCGAGTATGGTTCGGTGATCTTCATTGCCGGCAACATGCCGATGAAGACCGAGATCCTGCCGCTGCTGATCATGGTCAAGCTCGACCAGTACGACTACACCGGCGCGACCGCCATCGGCGTGCTGATGCTGGTGGTTTCCTTCATCCTGCTGCTGCTGATCAACCTGCTGCAGCGCCGCATCGAAACCCCTTGAAGGAGGCCGGCATGTCCAGTTCATCCCTGAATGCAACCGCCGCCGCCAACGCCGCCCGCCGGGGCAGCGTCACTTCGCGGCGTATTCTGATCGGCCTTGGCTGGCTGGTGTTCGCGCTGTTCCTGCTGCTGCCACTGGTGATCGTGGTATCGCAGGCACTGAAGAACGGCTTTGGCACCTTCTTCGAAGCGATCTTCGAGCCTGACGCGTTGTCGGCGCTGAAGCTGACCCTGCTCGCCGTGGTCATTTCGGTACCGCTGAACCTGGTGTTCGGCGTCAGCGCCGCCTGGTGCGTGAGCAAGTACACCTTCCGTGGCAAGAGTATCCTGGTCACCCTGATCGACCTGCCGTTCTCGGTATCGCCGGTGATCGCCGGCCTGGTCTACGTGCTGATGTTCGGTGCGCAAGGCCTGTTCGGGCCGTGGCTGCAGGACCACGATATCCAGATCGTGTTCGCCCTGCCGGGCATCGTCCTGGCCACTATCTTCGTCACCGTACCGTTCGTGGCCCGTGAGCTGATCCCGCTGATGCAGGAGCAGGGCACGCAGGAAGAGGAGGCCGCGCGCCTGCTCGGCGCCAATGGCTGGCAGATGTTCTGGCACGTGACCCTGCCGAACATCAAATGGGGCCTGATCTACGGCGTGGTGCTGTGCACCGCGCGGGCCATGGGCGAGTTTGGCGCGGTGTCGGTGGTGTCCGGCCACATTCGCGGCGTGACCAATACCTTGCCGCTGCATGTGGAGATCCTCTACAACGAGTACAACCATGTCGCGGCCTTCAGCGTGGCCAGCCTGTTGCTGATCCTGGCGCTCTTCATCCTGCTGCTCAAGCAGTGGAGCGAGAACCGTATTAACCGCCTGCGCCACAGCGCCGCGGAGGAATGATTCATGTCGATCGAAGTTCGTAACGTCAGCAAGCGCTTCAACAGCTTCCAGGCCCTGGACAACATCAACCTGGACATCAACAGCGGCGAGCTGGTGGCCCTGCTCGGCCCGTCCGGCTGCGGCAAGACCACGTTGCTGCGCATCATCGCCGGCCTGGAAACCCCCGACCAGGGCAATATCGTGTTCCATGGCGAGGACGTGTCCGGCCATGACGTGCGCGACCGCAACGTCGGTTTCGTGTTCCAGCACTACGCGTTGTTCCGCCACATGAGCGTGTTCGACAACGTTGCCTTCGGCCTGCGCATGAAGCCCAAGGGCGAGCGCCCGAGCGAGAGCAAGATTGCCGAGAAGGTGCATGAACTGCTGAACATGGTGCAGCTGGACTGGCTGTCCGACCGCTACCCCGAGCAGTTGTCCGGTGGCCAGCGCCAGCGTATCGCCCTGGCCCGTGCGCTGGCGGTGGAGCCCAAGGTGCTGTTGCTGGACGAGCCTTTCGGTGCGCTGGATGCCAAGGTGCGCAAGGAGCTGCGCCGCTGGCTGGCACGCCTGCACGAGGATATCAACCTGACGTCGGTGTTCGTCACCCACGACCAGGAAGAAGCCATGGAGGTGGCCGACCGCATCGTGGTGATGAACAAGGGTGTGATCGAGCAGATCGGCTCGCCGGGCGAGGTGTACGAGCACCCGGCCAACGATTTCGTCTACCACTTCCTCGGTGATTCCAACCGCCTGGCCCTGAGCGAAGGGCATCATGTGCTGTTCCGCCCGCACGAAGTGTCGTTGTCGCGACACGAGACCGAAGGGCACCATGCGGCCGAGGTGCGCGACATCCGGCCGTTGGGCGCGACCACGCGGGTGACCTTGAAGGTGGAAGGGCAGAGCGAGCTGATCGAGGCCGAAGTGGTCAAGGACCATGACAGCCTGACCGGGTTGGCGCGGGGGGAGACATTGTTCTTCCGGCCGAAGGTTTGGCAGAAGGTGGCGGATATCTGAGTCGTCTTTGATGATGAAAAGCCCGGGGTGGTCCCGGGTTTTTTATTGCCTGGGAGATTGTCGGGGCTGCTTTGCAGCCCATCGCAGCACAAGGCTGCTCCTACAAGGACCGCGCATTGCCTGAACTTGCGCGGTCCCTGTAGGAGCAGCCTTGTGCTGCGAATCGAGGGCGTAGCCCTCGCGGCAATCTCATGCCTTGCGCGAATATTTTGAATGCCTGCAAAGCATGATTCATGGCTCGCTCTGCTACACCCCGCGAAACTCGCGGCGTTGAGAAACTCGCCAAAATCTATATTCAGTAAAGTTCTAATCATAACTGTAAACATTACTTTAAGAGATAAGCCCCTGACCCCGATGATTCAGCCACACACCTGAATCGAGTCCCAGGAGTTTGATCAATGGGTAATGTCCAGTCGGCCGTCAGGGCCTACGACCAGCCATGGCGCCCGGCACCGGGTGACCTGGTCGACCTTGGACGCACGCTTCGCCTCCCGCTTGGCCAGCTGCGCCTGCAACGCACGCCTGTCAGCGGGCTCAAGCGCCGCGACAAGCTGGTGTTGGGCCTGCTGGTGCTGGCCCTGCATGGCGCTGCAGCGTACTGGGTCAGCCAGGCACCAACGCCCGAGCTGCCGGTGGTGCCACCGCAAGTACCGCCGATGACCATCGAGTTCGCCGCGCCGGCACCACCTGTAGTCGAGCCACCGCCACCAGCCCCGGCACCGCCGGTGGTCCAGCCGCCACCGCCGCCCGTGGTCGACGAGCTGGCCGCCAAGCCCAAACCCAAGCCAAAGCCCGTGCCCAAGCCGGTGGTCAAGCAACAGCCCAAGCCGCAGCCCAAGCCGGTCGTAGCGCCGCCGCCAGCCCCTGTGGCTGCCCCGGCCCCGCCAGCGCCACCCGCGCCGGCCCCGGTCACCCCGGCATCGGCCAACGCGGCGTACCTGAAGAACCCGGCGCCGGAGTACCCGCAGATGGCCCAACGCCGCGGTTGGGAAGGCACCGTGCTGCTGCGCGTCGAGGTGCTGCCCAGCGGCAAGCCCGGGCAGATCCAGATCCAGAAGAGCAGCGGCCGTGATGCCCTCGACGCTGCCGCACTGGCCGCGGTCAAGCGCTGGAGCTTCGTGCCTGCCAAGCAGGGCGACGTGGCCCAGACCGGCTGGGTCAGCGTGCCGATCGATTTCAAGCTTCGCTAACTTTTTCGCAGAACACAGGAAGACATCATCATGAGCCTGCTGGCATCCCCCCTCGAATCCGTTGAAAGCGCAGTCATCTGGCTGCTGGTCGGTTTTTCTGTCGTCACCTGGGGCCTGGCCCTGGTCAAGGTCGTGCAGTTCGTGCGGCTGAAGAACCAGGACAAACGCTTCCACCAGCAATTCTGGGCCGCCTCGAGCCTGGACTCGGCTGCCGAGCCCAGCCACGAACTGCCTGGCCCTGCCGCCCGTGTTGCCCAGGCCGGTTATGCCGCCATCGCTGTCGGTGACAGCCAGGCCAATGACCTGAGCCACGCCATCAACCACCAGGACCGCCTGGAGCGCGCCCTGCGCCAGCAGATCGTGCGTGAGCGCCGTTCGCTGGAAACCGGCCTGGCGGTGGTCGCCAGTATTGGCAGTACCTCGCCCTTCATCGGCCTGTTCGGCACCGTCTGGGGCATCATGGAAGCGCTCAAGGGCATCAGCGCGGCCGGTTCCGCCAGCCTGGAAACCGTGGCCGGGCCGATTGGCGCGGCACTGGTGGCCACCGGCGTGGGTATCGCCGTCGCGGTGCCGGCGGTGCTGGTCTACAACTACTTCCTGCGCCGCCTCAAGCTCACCGCCGCCGACCTCGATGACTTCGCCCACGACTTCTACAGCCTGGCGCAGAAGAGTGCCTTCCGCGTGCTGGTGCACCCGGCCGTGCACAGGCCCCAGGCCGGTTTCACCCAACCGGTGAAGGAGGCGTCCTGACATGGCCTTTTCGACCCAGGACAGCGACGAAGTCCTCAGTGAAATCAACGTCACGCCGTTGGTGGACGTCATGCTGGTGCTGCTGGTGGTGTTCATCGTCACCGCGCCGCTGCTGACCAATGCCATCCCCATCAACCTGCCCAAGACCGAGGCCGTGGCCCCGGTGGAGCAGAAGGACCCGCTGGTGGTCAGCATCGACGGTGATGGCAAGTTGTTCATCAACAAGGACGAGATCCAGCCCGACCTGCTGGAAACCAGCCTCAAGGCCGCCAAGGACAAGGACGTGGACGTGCGCGTACAGCTGCAGGCCGATGACGGCGTGAACTACGGCGAAGTGGCGCGGGCCATGGCGGCTATCGAACGTGCGGGGATCAGCAAGCTGGCGGTGATTACCGCGCGCTGAACCCGTCAACTTTCTTCAGGCAAGTGCTTAGGGGCCATATCTCTTGGCAGGGGATGGCCCTTTTTTTTTGCCGGATTTCATGGCTATCAATGCCCCCTGTGGGAGCGGGTTCACCCGCGAATGCGATGTAGGCATCACCGACGCATTCGCGGGTAAACCCGCTCCCACAAGGATTGCATTTTGGTTATTAATAAATAGCTCCTTATTCCTTTACTGATATAACTCCCTCCCTATACTTGTCTCCAAGCACGCAAACTTACTGGAGGCGTCCCCATGCGCAATGAGTCGATTCGTTACCTGATTGTGCCGGGCTGGCAAGGATCGCCAGACAACCATTGGCAAAGTCACTGGCAGCGCACCCTGCCCAACAGTGCCCGGGTCGAGCAGCACGACTGGCTTACCCCGCAACGTAAGGACTGGGTGCAGGCACTGGAGCAGGCGATTGCCGCCGAGCGCTCGCCGGTGATTCTGATTGCCCATAGCCTGGGCTGCATAACCGTCGCTCATTGGGCCGCGCAAGCCAGCCCGGCCCTGCTGCGGCGGGTACGTGGCGCGCTGCTGGTGGCACCCGCTGACGTAGAGCGGCCAACCTGCGCGCCGGCTCTGCGCAACTTCGCGCCGATCCCGACCGAAGCACTGCCATTTCCCAGCCAGGTGGTCAGCTCGGACAACGACCCGGCCGTGAGCGTGCCAAGGGCGTTGTACCTGGCCCAGGTCTGGGGCGCCGAAGCAGGGCTGCTGACCAACGCCGGGCACATCAACGTCAAGTCCGGCCATGAGCGCTGGGAACAAGGTTTCGCCTACTTGTATCGCTTGCAGAGCCGGGTCGAGCAGCGCGCACTGCGCCGCGCCTGATCGCCCTTATTGTTTACCGTTTGCCTGACGCCCGGCCATTGAAGGCCTTGGGCGGGAGTTTGTCATGACTTTTCAAAACCCTTTTGGCCAGCCGTTGCTGACCTTCCCTGAGCTGGACAAGAGCCCGTTGAGCATCCGCGCCAAGGCGCTGGTGTTCATCGACCCACGTTCGCAGCAGCTGCGCGAGGAGCTCGAGCACCTGGCGCCACAACCCTTGCCAGTGCTGATCCGTGGCGAAACCGGTACCGGCAAGGAACTGCTGGCTCGGCAAATCCACCGTGCCAGTGACCGCAGCGGGTTGTTCGTGTCGGTCAACTGCGCGGCCATCAGCCCCACCTACGCCGATGCCGAGCTGTTCGGCTACAGCGCTGGCAGCCAGGGCGGCACAGCCAGCAGCCGTGCCGGCTGGTTCGGCTCGGCCAACGGCGGCACGTTGTACCTGGACGAGATCGCCGACTTGCCGCTGGCCATCCAGGGCAAGCTGCTGGCGGCCCTGGAAAACCGCGAGGTTACCCGGGTGGGCGCGCCGCAGCCGCAACCGGTGGACGTGCGCCTGGTGGCCGCTACCAGTATCGACCTGGCGCGGGTAGTGCGCGCAGGGCGCTTCAACGAGCGCCTGTACCAGTACCTGCGCGAGGGGTCGCTGGAGCTGCCGCCACTGCGCGAGCGGCCGGGCGATATCCTGCCGTTGGCCGAGTACTTCGTGGGCATCTACAGCGTGCGCCTGCAACGGCCTGTGCCGCTGGTGAGCGAGGCGGCGCAGCAGGCGCTGGAGGCACACCCATGGCCCGGCAACACCCGTGAACTGGAGAACGTCATCCACTTCGCCTTGCTGGTGAATGACGGCGAAGAGATCCTGGCTGAAGACCTCGACCTGCCAAACCCCGCGCGCTAGACATCGCTCATAAGCAAAATGGCTGATGGCAGTTTGTTTTTGGAATAAGAAGCTAAATAAAAGATATTGTTACGGAATAAAAAATCTGGGTATTGTCCGCCTCACGCCCGCTGGTGAACCGGTTGGGCACCCGATTCGCCATCGTCGATGGCCCAGACCAGAACAAGGACCACCATGAAGAAGACCCTGCTGACCACTGCCCTGGCTGCTGCCCTGTCGTTTGCCGGCCTGGCTGCCGCCGCCGAGAAACTGGTGGTTGCCGCCACCCCGGTACCGCACGCCGAAATCCTCGAGCTGATCAAGCCGACCCTGGCCAAGGAAGGTGTGGACCTGCAGATCAAGGTCTTCACTGACTACGTGCAGCCGAACGTGCAGGTTGACCAGAAGCGCCTGGACGCCAACTACTTCCAGACCCTGCCGTACCTGCAGAACTTCAACGAAGGCAAGGGCACCCACCTGGATACCGTGATCGGCGTGCACGTCGAACCCTTCGGTGGTTACTCGAAGAAGGTCAAGAGCCTGAGCGAACTGAAAGAAGGCGCTACCGTTGCCATCCCTAACGAGGGCAGCAACAGCGGCCGAGCCCTGCTGCTGTTGCAGAAGGCTGGCCTGATCACCCTGAAGGACCCGAAGAATGCCCTGGCCACCCCCAAGGACATTGCCGAGAACCCGAAGAAGCTGAAATTCCGCGAGCTTGAGTCGGCCATGCTGCCGCGTGTGCTGGACCAGGTCGACCTGGACATGATCAACACCAACTACGCCCTGGAAGCCGGCCTGAACCCGGCCAAGGACGCGCTGGTGATCGAAGGCAGCGACTCGCCATACGTGAACTTCCTGGTCGCCCGCCCAGACAACAAGGACAGCGAAGCCATCCAGAAACTGGCCAAGGCCCTGACCAGCCCGGAAGTGAAGGAATTCATCGCCAAGAAGTACCAAGGTGCGGTGCTGCCGGCGTTCTGATGCGCTTGCATTACCTTGCATGACCCAACGCCGACACCCTTGTGTCGGCGTTTTTGTTTGTGGGCTTAGTTACCTGTGGGAGCGGGTTTACCCGCGAACACGGGCGAAGCCCGTGCCATCCACCGCGTTGTCTGCTTCGCGGGTAAACCCGCTCCCACAAGGTCCTGCGTGCGCCGTCAGTACATGCATCCAGCGCGGAACACTCAGTGATATGCATATGCTACAAAGGTATTTATCAAAAAGTTTTTAGATCATTAGAGTCTAGCTATCGTGCCCACGCGCACCCTGCAGACCTGCTTCACCATGACCCTCGACACCGCATTCATCCTCGGCACGCTGCCCGCCTTCCTCAAGGCCGTGGGCGTGACCCTGCAGGTCGGCCTGATCGCCATCGCCACCTCGCTGCTGGTCGCCCTGGTCAACGCCACACTGCTGGTATTACGCACCCCGTACCTGTCGCGCCTGGTAAAAGCCTACGTGGAACTGGCCCGCAACACGCCGCTGCTGATCCAGCTGTTCTTCGTCTACTTCGCCTTGCCCAGCCTGGGCCTGAAGATTTCCGGATTTGCCGCAGCGATCATCACCATGACCTTCATGGGCGGTGCCTACCTCACTGAGGTACTGCGTGCCGGCATCGAGGCCGTGCCTCGTGCCCAGCTGGAGTCCGGGCGCTCCATCGGCCTGTCCGAAGGCCAACTGCTGCGCCATGTGGTGTTGCCCCAGGCCGGCATCCTCAGCCTGCCGGCACTGTTTGCCAACTTCATCTTCCTGCTCAAGGAAACCACCGTGGTGTCGGCGGTGGCCGTGCCGGAAATTCTCTACACCACCAAGAACTACATCGCGCTGTACTACAAGACCTATGAAATGCTCACCGTGCTGACCCTGCTCTGTGTGCTGCTGTTCCTGCCGCTGTCGTTGCTGCTGCGCTATGTCGAAAGGAGGCTGCAACATGGCCAGTTCGGCGTCTGAACTGCTGCTGCAGGCATTGCCGCAGCTGGCTGGCGGCGCGGCGCAGACCCTGGCCATCTCTGCGCTGGGCATCCTCTTCGCGACGCTGGGCGGTGTGCTCTATGGCGTGCTGGCAACCTTGGGCAACCGGGCCCTGAACATTGCCTTGCAGGTGTACATGGAGCTGTTCCGTGCCATACCGGTGCTGGTCTGGCTGTACCTGGTGTTCTTCGGCCTGCCGATCTTCCTGGCCCTGAGCATCCCCAGCTTCTGGTGCGCGGTGCTGGTGCTGGGCCTGTGGGGCGCCAGCGAGGTGGGCGAGGTGGTGCGTGGCGCGCTGCGCTCGCTGCCGCGCGGCCAGCGCGAGGCGGGGTTGTCGATCGGCCTGGCCGGCTGGCAGCTGTATGGCTACGTGCTGTTGCCACAGGCGCTCAAGCGCATGACCCCGCCGACCATCAACATTTACACGCGGATCATCAAGACCAGCTCGCTGGCGGTGCTGATCGGCGTGGTCGAGGTAATCAAGGCCGGCCAGCAGATCATCGAACGCACCTACGAGTCGGTGCTGATCTACGGCGCCTTGTTCCTGTTCTTCTTCATCGTCTGCTATCCGCTGTCCGCCGCTTCACGCGTGCTGGAACGCCGCTGGGCCCGCTCATGAGCGCATTGATCGAATTTCAGGGTTTCAACAAGTTCTTTGGCGAGCACCAGGTGCTCAAGGACGTCGACCTCCAGGTGGCGGCCGGCGAGGTGGTGGTCATCCTCGGCCCCAGCGGTTGTGGCAAAAGCACGCTGCTGCGCTGCCTCAACGGCCTGGAGCAGGCCCACGGCGGCCACCTGCGCCTGGCCGGGCAGGAGCTGCTCGACCCGCGCACCGATTGGCGCGAAATCCGCCAGCGGGTCGGCATGGTGTTCCAGAGCTATCACCTGTTCGGCCACATGAGCGTGATCGACAACCTGCTGCTTGGCCCGCTCAAGGTGCAAAGGCGCGAGCGCGCCGAAGCCCAGGCCCAGGCCGAGGCGCTGCTGGCGCGGGTCGGCCTGCTGGACAAGCGCGACGCCTTTCCCCGGCAGTTGTCCGGGGGCCAGCAACAGCGCATCGCCATCGTGCGTTCGCTATGCATGAACCCCGAGGTGATGCTGTTCGACGAGGTTACCGCGGCCCTCGACCCAGAAATGGTCAAGGAGGTGCTGCAGGTGATCCAGGGCCTGGCCCGCGACGGCATGACCTTGCTTATCGTTACCCACGAAATGGCCTTCGCTCGCGCGGTGGCCGACCGCATCGTGTTCATGGAGGCCGGCAGGATCCTTGAACAGGGCGACCCCGAGAGCTTCTTCACACGACCGCGGACCGCACGCGCGCAGCAGTTCCTGGAGAAATTCTCCTTCGTAGAAAGCCTGCCGAAGACACTGCACAAGGAACTGTCATGAAAACTGCCAACCTCACCAAACTGCTGGCGCCGTTGTTCGGCCTGGCCCTGCTGGCCGGCTGCAACAAGGCTGAAGAACCACCCAAGCCCGCGGCGGCCTCGCCGGCCACCAGCTACCTGGAAACCATCAAGGCCCGCGACAAGCTGATTGTCGGGGTGTTCACCGACAAGCCACCGTTCGGTTTCGTCGATGAGCAGGGCCGCTACGTGGGCTTTGACACCGATATCGGCCGGCGCCTGGCCAAGGACCTGCTGGGTGATGAAAACAAGGTCGAGTTTGTTGCCGTGGAGCCGGCCAGCCGTATCCCGTTCCTGCAGAGCGACAAGGTCGACCTGATCCTCGCCAACATGACCGTGACCCCGGAGCGCAAGGAAGCGGTGGACTTCACCAACCCCAACCTGCGCGTTGCCGTGCAGGCCATCGTCGCGGATGGCAGCCCGGTGCAGAAGCTCGACGACCTGGCCGACAAGACCATCATCGTCACCACCGGCACTACCGCTGATATCTGGCTGACCAAAAACCACCCGGACTGGAAACTGCTCAAGTTCGAGAAGAACAGCGAGTCGCTGCAGGCGCTGGCCACCGGGCGTGGCGATGCCTATGCGCAGGACAACCTGATTCTGTTCAGCTGGGCCAAGCAGAACCCGGGTTACCGCGTGCTGCCTGAGCTGCTGGGTGACGAGGCACCGATTGCACCGGCGGTTAAGAAGGGCAACACCGAGCTGCGTGACTGGGTGAATGCCGAGCTGGCCAAGCTGGGGGAGGAGAAGTTTCTGCTGAAGCTGTATGACCAGTATGTGCGCAAGGAACTGAGCGATGACACCAAGCCGGAAAGCGTGATTGTGGAAGGGGGCAAGTGGCAGGGGTGACTGTGCCATTGGGGCTGCTTTGCAGCCGTTCGCGGGCATGCCCGCTCCCACATTGATCGGCGTATGCAGGACCCTGTGGGAGCGGGCGAGCCCGCGAAGGGCCGCAAGGCGGCCCCAATGACTTCAACGGTTACGCGGTAGCCAATTCAGCAAGAACTCATTCACCACCCGCGGGTTCTCCAGGCTGGAGATATGCCCCGCAACCGGAATCTGCGCCGCCAGGCAGCCAATGATCCGCGCCATTTCATTGGACTCTTCCGGCGGCCGCGGAATGTCCTGGTCGCCGCACATCAGGATGGTTCTCTCGCTCGGCAGCTGCTCGAGTTGCTCCAGCAGGTCGTGTCGTCCAAAGATTATCCGCCCCATGGGATCGAGGCTCTCGCGAATGGTTTGTGCACTGCTTGCTTTTAGCTGAGCACGAAACCGCTCACGGATTTCAGGCACGGTCTGGCCGCCTGCGTGGAAGAAAATAGGCACGATGATGTCGAGCAGCAGCTCGCTGAATTCGCCGGCTTCGCTGGCGGCATCCAGCAAGGCGAAGTACTTGAGCCGAGTCTCCTCCGGCTCGGCGCCCAGGTAAGTGTCCATGAGCACCAGGCGATCAATTCGTTCAGGATGGGTAGCGGCCAGCGGTGCGCCCCACATACCGCCTACCGACAGCCCGACCAGGTGGCACTTGGTAATTTCCAGTTTGTCCAGCAACGTCAGGTGCTGGCGGACCAGGCTGTTCATGTCGATGGTCGTGGCAGGCGGAGCATCGGAGCCGCCGTGGCCCCACAGCTCGGGGACGATGACGCGGAAGTGTGCTGACAAGGCTTCGATTTGTGGCTGCCACATCTCGGCGGACCACAGGTAGCTGTGGCCGAGCAGGACCGGAAAACCCTGGCCCTGGTCGATGTAGCTCATGCGGGCGCCGTCGATTTCGATGAAGTGTCTTTGCATGGAATGGGTCTCGGCTGGGAGTGCTGTAGGGTATTCGAAATTGTCGGGGCCGCTTTGCGGCCCATTCGCAGCACAAGGCTGCTCCTACAGGGGATCGCGGTTTCTTGTAGGAGCAGCCTTGTGCTGCGAATGGGCTGCATGGCAGCTCCTTTACTGAGCTGGCACCAGACGCAAGGTACTCTGCGCCGGAATCACCCCCATCTGCGCCTTCTGGTACTGCCCCTGCACATACCCTTCGGCCTGATCCGCAAAATGCCTGTCGAACGGCACGCCACTCTGCCCGACCGGGTTGGTGGTCAGCGCCTGCCCGGCATCGGCAAAGTCGACCAGCCGCCGCGTCGACGGCCCATAGGTCACCGGCCATGGCGCCGGGCCGATCTTAGCCGAGAGGTTGTTCGGCACTTCATGGGTGCCCGGTGCGGCGAACGGGCCGACGTTGAACAGCAGGTTCAGCGGCTTTTTAACCCCCAGCGGGTGGTTGTGGGTCAGGGTATGGGCCTTGCCCCACTGCCAGCTGGCCGGGTCACTGCCCAGGGTCTCCCGCAGGTGCTTCAAGCTGTTCTGCCACGCCGTGCGCACCACGGCGGTGCGGTCGGTGCGCTGGTTGGCTCCGCGGGTGTTCCACCACGGCGAATCGGCATCCGCCGCCAGGCGCGGCAGGGCTGCGTCGATGGCGCGGGTGCTGATCAGCACCGGAAACCAGGTGTCGCCCAGCTCGTCATGCAGGGCCGCGAATGCCAGCTCGTAGAGGAACTGGTTGAACAGCGTGGCACTGGTAGAGTCCAGCGGGTAGTCGCCGCTCCAGGCTGCCAGTTGCTCGACCAGCTCCTTCTCTTCGTCACCTTCGGCCACTGCGCGCAGCGTTGCCAGCAGTGGTGCAAGGGTGCGCGGGCCATGGTCGCTGGCAGTGTCCAGCTGCAGCGCCTGGCTGTTTTGGGTATCCCACTTCACCTCGGGGTTGGACAGGTGGCGGTCGAGCTGGCGGCCTCGGTCCGGCAGGTTGTAGTAACCGGGTATCGGCACCGCCGCCGGAGGCTGGTAGTTGGCCGAGACAATGTAGCCGCGCGCCGGGTTCTCCTGCTGCGGGTTGACGCTGAAGGGATAGAAGCCGAGCTTGTCGGCCTGCGCACTGGCACCGTCAAGGATGAACGCGGGGTCGACGCCGTCGGGGCGGATCGGCAACTGCGCCGCCGCCCACCAGCCGATATCGCCACGGGCATTGGCCCACACCAGGTTCAGCCCCGGCGCATGCACCTTGGCCGCGGCCTCGCGCATCTTGCCCAGGGTATCGGCGCGGTTGAGCTGGTAGAACCCGTCGAGGATCGGGTTTTCGGTTTCCAGGAACGCCCACCACATGGCGATTGGCGTGGGCCCGGCAGTGGCGCCCAGCACGTCGTTGACGATCGGGCCATGGGGCGAGCGGCGCAGGCTGAGGGTGACCGGTGCTTCGCCTTTGACGGCAATCTGTTGCTCGGTCTTTTCCAGCGCCTGCCATTTGCCATCGACCATCACCTGGTTGGCGTCGGCCGGGTTGGTGCGCTCGGCGATCAGGTCGACGTCGTCGTTTTGGAACATGGTCAGGCTCCAGCCGAAGTCGCGGTTGTGGCCGAGCAGGGCGAACGGGTTTAGCGCCTGGAAGTAGCCATACAGGTTGAAGCCCGGCGCCGACAGCTCGGCCTCGTACCACACCGCCGGCACCGCAAAACCGATGTGCGGGTCGCCGGCCAGCAGCGGCCTGCCGCTGCGGGTGCGGCTGCCGGCCACGGCCCAGGCGTTGCTGCCCTCGAATTGCGGGATGCCCGCATCGCCCAGCGCGTCATGGCTGAGGCGGGCGAGGGCCTCCAGGCTTTGCCAGTCGGCAGCCGCCAGCGGTGTACCCAAGGCGCCCTTGGGCTGCCAGGCGAGATCGAAGATGTGCAGGTACTCAGGGCCCAGTTGGTCGCGGATGTAGGTCAGCGCGGGCTCGGTGCGAAACGCGGCGGCAAAGCTGTAGGCCAGGTAGCCGGCGATGCTCAGGGTGTCTTCGGCGCTGAATGGGCGCGGGGTGATGCCGAGCAGGTCGAATTCCATGGGCTTGGGGTGGCTGGCCTGCCAACTGTTCACCCCGTCGAGGTAGGCTTGCAGGGCTTGCCAGGCGGGCGATTGCCGGTCCTGACGCTTGGCCATCAGTGCTGCCTGTTCGCGAATGCGCAGGCTGCGGAACAGGGTGTCGGTGGGCAGCAGCTTGTCGCCCAGCACCTCGGCCAGCTCACCCCGGGCCAGGCGGCGCAGGATCTCCATCTGGAACAGCCGGTCCTGGGCATGCACGTAACCGAGGGCACGGTACAGGTCTGGCTCGCTCTGCGCCTGCAGGTGCGGCACGCCGCGGGCATCGTAGCGCACGCTGACCGGCGCCTGCAGGCCGGCGATGGCCACCTCGCCCTCGCGTTGCGGCAGCTTGCCCTGCACGTACCAGTATCCGGCGCCGGCGGCCACGGCAACCACCACGGCCAACAGGGTAAGGCTGCGCTTCATGCAGGCTCCTTGTGCGTTCAAGCGAAAAATGTGGTCCGATGATCGGCGGATTCGCGAACAGAGCATAGCCCCAGGAAGGAGTTTCCATGTCCCTCAGCGAAAAACAGAAAATGCTTACAGGCCAGCTCTATCACGCTGGCTGCCCCGAGCTGCAGGCCGAGCAGATCGCCAACAAGCACTGGATGCACCGCTACAACAGCAGTATCGAATTGCTCAACGACGCACGTCATGGGCTCCTGGTCGAGCACTTTGGCCAGGTCGGCGAAGGCGCGGTAATCCGCCCGCCGTTCTATTGCGACTATGGCTACAACATCAGCGTCGGCCGCAATACCTTCATGAATTTCAACTGCGTGATCCTCGATGTGCTGCCGGTGCATATCGGTGATGACTGCCAGATCGGCCCCAACGTGCAGATCTATACCGCCGACCACCCGCTCGACCCCGAGGTGCGCCGCACAGGGCTGGAGAGTGGCCGGCCGGTGACTATCGGCAACAACGTGTGGATCGGCGGCGCGGCGATCATCCTGCCGGGGGTGACCATTGGCGATAACGCCGTGGTGGGTGCCGGTAGTGTGGTCACCCGTGACGTGCCGGCAGGCGCGGTGGTGGTGGGCAACCCTGCGCGGGTGCGTCAGCCGGCCCAGGGGCAGTAGCAGCCCACCGCCAGGGTATTGGAGGCACTCACCTGGCGGCCGTCGAGTAGCGCCTTGAGGATCGGTTCGATGAAGCTGTTGCTGGCATTGCACACGGCGCCTTCGCTGTAGGGGCCGAAATAGGCCAGGTGGCCTTGCCGGTCCCAGATGGCCACGGCCGGGGAGGCGGGCAGGTGTTCGCTGCCGGGCACGCTGGCGAGTGGCTTGAGGGCGGTGAGGTTGGCGGGCAGCTGGCCGTGGCTGTCGGGCTTTTGCAGCACGTGGAAGGTCACGCCCTGGCTGGCGAACTGGTTGACCAGGTCGCCCAAGTGCTGCTGGTTGCCGACGTTGCACGGGCAGGCAGGGTCCCAGAAATGCACTACCCGGATCGGGCCGGGGCCGGCCAGCTCGGCGGGCAACTGCAGCTGGCTGCCGTCGAACAGCGTGGCCTGGTTGTCGAACGGGCGCAGGTAGCGGGCCTTGAAGGTGGTGTAGGCCTGCCAGAGGATGATGGCGCCGACGATGAGGACGAGAGCCATGCACAGTGGTTTGATGATCCGAGTCTTCATGAAGGTTCCGCGGCCCCCTGTAGGAGCGGCCTTGCGTCGCGATGGGGTGCGAAGCGCCCCCAGGATTTGTGCCACACGCTGAGATTGCCGGGGCCGCTGTGCGGCCCTATCGCGACACAAGGCCGCTCCTACAGGGGATCGGTGGTTGATGTTCGATAGTGAGCAAGCTTGCCATGGCGCGGGCCAGAGCTGAATATCCCAGATCAATACTTGCTTCACTGTGGATGTACCCGATGCCCGCTGCCTTTCACCCCGACCTCCTGCGCACCAGCCTGGCGCCGTTGAACGCTCGCCGGCCGTTGTCGGCGCAGGCGCAGGACTACCAGCGCTTCTATGGCCTGAACCTGTCGGCCCACAGCTGGCTGGGCGGCTTCCAGGCCGCAGGCTTCGAGCTGGTCGGGCAGGCCTGGCTACCCGAGCAGCCGAGCGCGACGCTGTTCCTGCTGCACGGCTATTACGATCACATGGGGTTGTACCGTCACGTGATCGATTGGGCGCTCAAACAGGGTTTCGCCGTGATCAGTTGCGACCTGCCCGGCCATGGCCTGTCCAGCGGCGAGCGGGCCAGCATCAGTGATTTCGCGGTTTACCAGCAAGTGCTGGATGCTTTGTTCGAACAGGCGCGCACGCTGCAACTGCCGCGCCCCTGGCACCTTTGCGGGCAAAGCACCGGTGGCGCCATCGCCGTGGACCACCTGTTGTACCAGGGCGCGCGCAGCCCCATCGATGGCCAGGTCATCCTGTTGGCGCCGCTGGTGCGGCCCTGTGCCTGGCGCTGGTCGAAGCTGAGCTATCGCGTGTTGCGTCACTTCGTGAATGGCATCGAGCGGCGCTTCAGCGAGAACACCAATGACCCGACCTTCCTGCCGTTCCTCGAAGCCGACCCGCTACAACCGCGCCGCCTGCCTACAGCCTGGGTGGGTGCCTTGATTGCCTGGGTCAAACGCATCGAGGCCGCGCCGCGCAGCACGCGGCGGCCGTTGATCGTGCAAGGAGAGGCGGATGGCACAGTGGACTGGCCGTACAACCTCGAAGTGCTCAAGGCCAAGTTCGCCGAACCGCAGATTCTGATGCTGCCCGAGGCCCGTCACCACCTGGCCAACGAGCTGCCGGGCATTCGCCAGCGCTACTTCGACTTCATCGATCAGCGCCTGGGCTGATCACTTCAGGTCGCTGCTGCTCTGGCCAACCGCCAGGCCTGCGCGAACGGCGGCCAGGGCGGCCTGGTAGTAAGCCTTGCCGTCTGGCGACTCGGCAAAGGTGGCGAACTCTTCCAGCTCGGCATCGGACAGGTCGCGATAGACATACAGCAGGGTGTTGTTGAGGTCTTCGCCGATCTGGCCCATCAGGCGCTGGCGCTGGCCGTCGAGCAGGTTCTGGGCCTGGCCGCCGCCGAACAGGCCGGGGATCATCGAGCTGAGGCTGTCGGCCGCCACGCCGGCGATGGCCAGGCTCACTTCGGCACCGGCTTCGCGCGCCGGCAGGGCCTGGGCCAGGTGGCCGATTATCAGCAGGCGGTCATCACTGGCCTGGATCTTCGGCAAGCCTTTGGCATTCCTGGCCAGTTCGTCCTTGCGTGTGGCCTTGAGCTCCGCAGCCACCACCTTGCGCCCCAGCGGCGACCGGAAGAAGGCCAGCGCTGGTGCCGGGTTGGCCAGGGTTGCGCGCAGCTGCGCCTGGGCGCGACGGTCCACCGCCTGGGCCTGGAAGCGCTGGTTGCTGTTGTTTACCAGCGCCTGGTACACGGCGGGTGGCAAACTGTTGCGGTAGCGTTCCTGGGCGGCGGTCAGGGCATCATTGAAATGGGCGCGCTGGTCGGGCCAGCCGGCGGCCTTGTACAGTTGATCCAGGTTGTCTGCCCAGACAGGCACGGTGCAGATCATCAGCAGAATCAGGGAAAACAGACGGCGCATTCAGGACTCCTGTCGGCAGGTGGCTATTGTCCGTGGCCGGGCGCCGGTTTGTCGAGATATCCGCGTGCTTCTCGGCCAAGTGGCGCTGTGCGCCGACATGGCTAATGGATATGATGCGCGCCATGCACATCTCCCCTGAACACTCGATGCTTGCGGCCGTCGTCGACGATCTGGTCACCCATGGCTGGTCCCAGCAGGCGCTTTTTCTGCCTGCCGACCTGGTGCGCGCGCTCGCGGCTGAGTGCCGGCGCCGTGATGCCGAAGGCGAACTCAACCCCGCAGGGGTTGGGCGCGGTGCTGCCCAGGAGGTGCGCGAGGCCATTCGCGGCGACCAGATCCAGTGGATCGACCCTGGCCAGGCCGAGGCCTGCGACCAGTACCTGAGCGCCATGGACCAGCTGCGCCAGGCCATCAACCGGGGCCTGTTCCTCGGCCTGGAAGACTTCGAGTGCCATTTTGCCTTGTACCCGCCGGGGGCGTTCTATCGCCGGCACCTGGACCGCTTCCGCGATGATGACCGGCGCATGGTGTCGGCAGTCCTGTACCTGAATGAAGGCTGGCAGCCGCAGGACGGTGGCCAGTTGCGCATGTTCCTGGCGGACGGTGTCGAGCATGATGTCGAGCCGGTGGCGGGCTGCCTGGTGGTGTTCCTGTCGGGCGAGGTGCCCCATGAGGTGCTGCCGGCAGGGCGTGAGCGGCTTTCGTTGACCGGCTGGTTCCGGCGCCGTGGCAATGACCCGTTCTGACCTGCCCAAGGTGCTGGTCAGTGCTTGCCTGCTGGGGCAACCGGTGCGCTATGACGGCCGCGCCAGTGGCCACCCCGACCTGTTGCAGCGCTGGCAGGCCGAAGGGCGCGTGGTGCCGTTGTGCCCGGAAGTGGCCGGTGGCTTGCCGACCCCACGTCCGCCTGCAGAGATACCGGGCGGGCAGGGTGGGGAGGTGCTCGACGGTGGCGCGCAGGTGCTGACGGTGACGGGCGAGGATGTCAGCGCCGAGTTCCTGGCTGGGGCGCAGCGGGCGCTGGAGCTGGTGCACCGGCATGGCATTCGTGTGGCCGTGCTGAAGGCTGGAAGCCCGTCGTGTGGCAACCGGTTGACCTATGACGGCACGTTCAGTGGTGTGAAGGTGGCCGGGGAAGGGGTGACTACGGCATTGCTGCGGCGGGCGGGGGTGCTGGTGTTCAGCGAGCTGGAGCTGGACGAGGCACAGCAGGCTCTGGCCGGGCTTTCAGCTTAAGCCTGTACCGGCCGCTTCGCGGGCTCGCCCGCTCCCACAGGGATAGCACCCGCTCCCGGGCCTGTGATTAACCTGTGGGAGCGGGCGTGCCCGCGAAGAGGCCAGTACAGGCAATAAAGAACTTACTGCCCGGCCGCAGTCTCAGGCACACCCTTGAACCACTTCTGCTCAAGCTCGGCAGTCCGCCCGCTGTCCTTGAGCCGCTGCAGTGCATTGTTCACCGCGCTCTCGAACGCCGGGTTGTTCTTCTGGAACGGGATCACCAGCTGCTTCTCGCCAAACGGCAGGCTCACATCGAGCGGGCCGTCACCTTTGGGCGATTCGCTAGACGGGGTCAGTGCGATGTCGTACTTGCCACTTTCGACACCGGGCAGTACCTCTGCCGCAGGGGCTTCGATGAACTCGGCGCGCAGGTCCAGCTCCCTGGCCAGGTCCTGGCCAAACTCGATCTCGAAACCGGTCAGGTGGTCATTTTCCTTGAATGCGTACGGCGAGTTGTCGGCCTGTACGGCAATGCGCAGTTCGCCCCGGTCGGCAATTTCGTCTATCAGCTCGGCCTGAGCCAATGGCGTGATCAGTACCGCCAGCATTACTCCGATGATCGAACGCATTAAAGCCCCTTTCTCTTTGGCAGATGAATAACCTTCGCCACGGCTTTCTTCCTCGCCGTGGTCGAGCGCAGCCTATGACCTTGAAGCCTCGGCATTGTTTAACCCTGATTGAAATATTTCTGCCTGAGGATGTGAACATCTGGGCAAACATATCAACTAAGGTGAACCACCGCCGCCACTGGAATACTGGCGGCGGTCAATAAGTGAATCACAGGAGAAGTGAATGAACAGCCTATTTTCGCGTGCTGCCGTTGCTGGTCTGTTGATGGGAGCGTCAATGTTCGCCAGTGCCGCAGATGCCCTGAAGAGCCAGGAGCCGCCCAAGGATGCCAAGGTCTTCATCGTTTCCCCCGCCGATGGCGCCACGGTCGACAAGACCTTCACCGTCAAGTTCGGCATCGAGGGCATGGCGCTCAAGCCTGCGGGCGACAGCACCCCGCACACCGGGCATCACCACCTGCTGGTGGACGTGGATAAAGAGCCGGTGGCCGACATGGCGCTGCCATCCAGCCTGATGCCACAGGCCGGCACCGCGCTGCCGGATGGCCCGCAAGTGCTGCACTTCGGCAAGGCGCAGACCGAGACCAGCATTACCCTCACCCCGGGCAAGCACACCCTGCAACTGGTGCTGGGTGACCAGTATCACGTGCCGTTCAAGCCCAGTGTCGTGTCGCAGAAGATTACTGTCGACGTGAAATAGGTGTCGGGTTCTTCGCGGGCTCGCCCGCTCCCACATGATCACCACTGGCTTCAAGGCTGGTGTGGACCCTGTGGGAGCGGGCAAGCCCGCGAAGCAGGCGACACCAATGTCACAGGCAAAAAAAGGGAGGCCACCAGGGCCTCCCTTTTTCATGCCGCCAGCGAACTTAGAACAGGACGCGGGAACGGATGGTGCCCTTGACCTGTTGCAGCTTCTCTTGCGCCAGGTCGGAGTACTCGGCGTCAACGTCGATCACCACGTAACCGACTTTCTCGTTGGTCTGCAGGAACTGACCGGAGATGTTGATGCCGTTCTCGGCGAAGACCTTGTTGATCTCGCTGAGCACGCCCGGGATGTTTTCGTGGATGTGCAGCAGGCGGTGCTTGCCTGGGTGCGCCGGCAGGGCCACTTCCGGGAAGTTGACCGAGGATACCGAGGTACCGTTGTCGCTGTACTTGACCAGCTTCTCGGCCACTTCCAGGCCGATGTTGGCCTGGGCTTCGGCAGTGGAACCACCGATGTGCGGGGTCAGGATCACGTTGTCCAGGCCACGCAGCGGGCTTTCGAACTGCTCGTCGTTGGAGCGCGGCTCCACCGGGAACACGTCGATGGCGGCGCCGATCAGGTGCTGGTCCTTGATGGCGGCGGCCAGGTGGTCCAGCTCGACCACGGTGCCGCGTGCGGCGTTGATCAGGATCGCGCCCTTCTTCATCGCGCGGATTTCCTTCTCGCCGATCATCCACTGGGTGGACGGCAGCTCAGGCACGTGCAGCGAAACGATGTCGGCCAGGCCCAGCAGCTCGTGCAGGCTGGTGACCTGCACGGCGTTGCCCAGTGGCAGCTTGGTCAGCGGGTCGTAGAAATACACCTGCATGCCCATGTTCTCGGCCAGGACCGACAGCTGGGTGCCGATCGAGCCGTAACCGACGATACCCAGCTTCTTGCCGCGGATTTCGAAGGAGTTGGCCGCGCTCTTGATCCAGCCGCCACGGTGGCAGGAAGCGTTCTTCTCGGGGATGCCGCGCAGCAGCAGGATGGCTTCGGCCAGTACCAGTTCGGCTACCGAACGGGTGTTGGAGTATGGCGCGTTGAACACGGCGATACCGCGCTCGCGGGCAGCTTCCAGGTCGACCTGGTTGGTGCCGATGCAGAAGCAGCCAACGGCGACCAGTTTCTTGGCGCAGTCGAAGATCTCTTCGGTCAGCTGGGTGCGCGAACGGATACCGATGAAGTGGGCATCGGCGATCTTTTCCTTCAGCTCGGCTTCCGGCAGCGAACCAGTGAGGTATTCGATGTTGGTGTAGCCGGCGGCCTTGAGGGTATCGACCGCGTTCTGGTGCACACCTTCAAGAAGAAGGAACCGGATCTTGCTCTTGTCGAGAGAAGTCTTGCTCATCTGCGTAAACCTGTATCCCGGAGAAAAAATGGCGAGGGTGATGCCAGGCGCAAAGGCAGCCTTAGCATGAACAGCGGGAGGGCTATGCTAGCATACGCGACACAATCTGAGCTTATCCCGACAGGTGAAGAGTGCTCAGGGTGACTATGAATAAGTCGAGAGTTCCAGCGATGACTCACCCCGCTGTTATTGATGAACTGATGACCCTTGTCGACCCTGGCAAGGTCCTGACCGACGCAGCTTCCCTGGAAGCCTATGGCAAGGACTGGACCAAGCATTACCCACCGGCGCCCAGCGCCATCGTCTTCCCCAAGACGGTGGAGCAGGTGCAGGCGATCGTGCGCTGGGCCAATACGCACAAGGTGGCGCTGGTGCCGTCGGGCGGGCGTACCGGGCTCTCCGCAGGCGCCGTGGCGGCCAATGGCGAAGTGGTGGTCGCCTTCGACTACATGAACCAGATTCTCGGCTTCAATGCCTTCGACCGCACCGTGGTCTGCCAGCCAGGGGTGATTACCCGCCAGCTGCAGGCCTACGCCGAAGAACAGGGCCTGTATTACCCGGTGGACTTCGCCTCCAGCGGCTCCAGCCAGATTGGCGGCAATATCGGCACCAATGCCGGCGGGATCAAGGTGATTCGCTACGGCATGACCCGCAACTGGGTGGCCGGCTTGAAAGTGGTCACCGGCAAGGGCGAGCTGCTGGAGCTGAACAAGGACCTGATCAAGAACGCCACCGGCTACGACCTGCGCCAGCTGTTCATCGGTGCCGAAGGTACCCTGGGCTTCGTGGTCGAGGCCACCATGCGTCTGGACCGTGCGCCGCGCAACCTCACCGCGATGGTGCTGGGGACCCCGGATTTCGACTCGATCATGCCGGTGCTGCATGCCTTCCAGGGCAAGCTGGACCTGACCGCCTTCGAGTTCTTCTCCGACAAGGGCCTGGCCAAGATCCTGGCGCGTGGCGATGTGCCGGCGCCGTTCGAGACCGACTGCCCGTTCTATGCGCTGCTGGAATTCGAGGCCAGCACCGAGGAGGTGGCCAACGAAGCCCTGGCCACCTTCGAGCACTGCGTCGAGCAAGGCTGGGTGCTGGACGGGGTGATGAGCCAGAGCGAGACCCAGCTGAAAAACCTGTGGAAACTGCGCGAGTACCTGTCGGAAACCATCTCGCACTGGACCCCGTACAAGAACGACATTTCCGTCACGGTATCGAAAGTGCCAGCGTTCCTGCGCGATATCGACGCCATCGTGGCCGAACATTACCCGGATTACGAAGTGGTGTGGTACGGCCACATCGGCGACGGCAACCTGCACCTGAACATCCTCAAGCCCGAGCACATGAGCAAGGATGACTTCTTCGCTTCGTGCACCAAGGTCAACAAGTGGGTGTTCGATATCGTCAAACGCTACAACGGCTCGATCTCGGCCGAGCACGGCGTGGGCATTACCAAGCGAGACTACCTGGGCTACAGCCGCTCGCCCGAAGAAATCGCCTGCATGAAGGCAATAAAGGCCGTGTTCGACCCTAACGGCATCATGAATCCGGGTAAGATCTTCGCACCTGAATAGAAAGCAGTATCCAGAGGAGTCGGCCATGAGTTACCAGCACCAGTACGTAGACGGCACACGCATTCACTTCCCGCTGGGCAAGGTGGTGTGCATCGGCCGTAACTATGCCGAGCATGCCAAGGAGCTGGACAACCCGATCCCCACCGAACCGCTGCTGTTCATCAAGCCGGGCAGCTGCGTGGTGCCGGCCGAGGGCGGCTTCAAGATTCCGGTCGAGCGTGGCTCGGTGCACTATGAGGCGGAAATTGCCGTGCTGCTGGGCAAGCCGCTGTCGACTCATCCGAGCGAGGAAGAGGTGCTGGACGCCATTTCCGGTTACGCCCCGGCGCTGGACCTCACCCTGCGCGATGTGCAGGCCAAGCTGAAAGAGAAGGGCCTGCCATGGGAGTTGGCCAAGTGCTTCGACGGCGCCTGCGTACTGCCGCCGTTCGTGTCGGCCGCCAGCTTCGAGGATGTGACCGACATTCCGGTGCGTCTGACCGTCAACGGCGAAGTTCGCCAGGACGGTAACAGCGCGATGATGCTGAACCCGATCGTGCCGATGATTCAGTACATGGCGGCACATTTTTCGCTGCAGGCAGGGGATGTGATTCTCACCGGCACCCCGGCGGGTGTGGGGCCGTTCAATGTCGGTGACGAACTGGTGCTGGAGCTGCCGGGTGTGAGCCGCTTCGAAAGCCGGGTGCTCTGACTCGAGACCGCGTCGCCTTCTTCGCGGGTAAACCCGCTCCCACAGGTAATGCGCAACCCTCAAGGGCGACGCTATGCCTGTGGGAGCGGGCATGCCCGCGAAGAGGCCGGTCCTGTTTACCGATTTTTCACACCTGATCCGGATAATGCGCGAACCTACGCCCATTTCCCCAGGACCCCCGCATGCCATCTCCCTCCAGCGCCCCGGCAACCCCCAAGCGTCGTTTCTTCCTGCGCTGGCCCTTCGGCCTGGCCGCGGCGGCGGTAATCGGCTATGGCGTGGCTGTGGCCATGCACTGGGATGACCGCGGCGCGCTGTGGGTCAAGGAAAGCTTCGAAAGCACCGCCGAGCGCAGCGAAAGCGTATGGCTGCCGGACTACCAGGTCGACATCGATGCCAAGCCGCTGCCGGGCATGGACGACGATGAAGCTTCGGATGTGGCCTTCAACCCGCGTACCCGCACCCTGTTCGCAGTCATGGGCAAGAACCCGATCCTGGTCGAACTGAGCCTGGATGGCGATGTACTGCGCAAGATCCCCCTCAACGGCTGGAACAACCCGGAAGGCGTCGCCGTGCTGGAGGACGGCTACCTGGCAATCACCGATGAGCGCCTGCACGACCTGACCGTGGTCAAGGTGGATGCGCAGACCACCTCGTTGAACCATGATGATTTCCAGAGCCACGACCTGGGCCAGTCGGTGAAGAGCAACAAGGGCTTCGAGGCGGTGGCCTGGGACCCGCTGCGCCAGCGCCTGGTCATCGGCGAGGAGCGCCCGCCAAGGCTGTACACCTGGAACACCGATGGCCGCAGCCCGCTCACGGGCGAAAAGCAGCCGTTGCCCAACGATGAACTGGACCTGCGCAACCTCTCGGCGCTGGGCGTCGACCCGCGTACCGGCCACCTGCTGGCGCTGTCGGCCGATTCCAACATGCTGCTGGAACTGGACGAGCAGGGGCAGCAGGTCAGCTTCATGACCTTGCTCGGCGGTTTCAACGGCCTGCAGGACACCATTCCGCGTGCCGAAGGGGTGGCCATGGACGACAAGGGCAACCTGTACATGGTCAGCGAGCCGGCCCTGTTCTATCGCTTCAGAAAGAACTGAACCCAATATCCGACTTTTCGGATGCTGGCATTAAGCTTTAATTCAGTGGTTCATGGTTAGATTCGCCACCCCTATGTCGAGTCTGCCTTCATGCGCCGTTCTGTTCGCCTGTTCCTTGTTTTGGCCGCCATCGGCCTGCTGCTGCTCGGCCTGGCCGGGCAGGAGTTCCGCCTGTTCGAGCGTGGCTGGTTCAACCTCAAGGCCTGGTGGCAGCCCGCCGAGCAGAGCATCGGCCTGGACCGCTACCGGGTGGTGGTGGAGGCGCAGCCGGTCGAAGGGCTGGATGACGACATATCGGCGCTGACCTACGACCCCGACCGCAAGACCCTGTTTACCGTCACCAATGCCCGCTCGGAGCTGATCGAGCTGTCGCTGGACGGCCGCATCCTGCGCCGGGTGCCGCTGACCGGCTTCGGCGACCCGGAAGCCGTGGAGTACGTCGGGCCCAACAGCTATGTGATCACCGACGAGCGTCAGCAGCGGCTGATTCGCGTGCGCCTGGAGGACGACACGATGTTCCTCGATGCCGGCGATGCCGAGCAGCTGACCCTGGGCATTGGCCTGAACGGCAACAAGGGTTTCGAGGGGCTGGCTTACGATTCGGCGGGCAAGCGCCTGTTCGTGGCCAAGGAGCGTGACCCGATGCTGATCTACGAGGTGCATGGCTTCCCGCACGACAACCCTGAGCAGCCCTATGCGGTGCATGTGGTGCAGGACCGCAAGCGCGATTCGCGGCTGTTCGTGCGGGACCTGTCGAGCTTGCAGTTCGATGAGCGCAGCGGGCACCTGCTGGCGCTGTCGGACGAGTCGCGGCTGGTGCTGGAGCTGGATGTGGAGGGCCGGCCGCTGAGTACCTTGTCGTTGCGCAAGGGGTTCCAGGGGTTGCAGGCGACGGTGCCACAGGCGGAGGGGATTGCGATGGATGAGACAGGGACCATCTATATGGTCAGTGAGCCGAACCTGTACTATGTGTTCAAACAGCCAGCGGAGTGAGCAGGTGGGGCTGCTTTGCAGCCCATTCGCAGCACAAGGCTGCTCCTACAGGAAATCGCGTACCCTTGTAGGAGCAGCCTTGTGCTGCGAATCGAGGGCGAAGCCCTCGCCGCAGGTTACTCGGCCTTCAGGCTTTTCACGCCTTCAGAGGTACCCAGCAGCAGCAAATCCGCCGGACGCGCCGCGAACAGGCCGTTGGTCACCACGCCAACGATGGCGTTGATCTGTGCTTCCAGCTCCACCGGGTTGGTGATCTGCAGGTTGTGCACATCGAGGATCACGTTGCCGTTGTCGGTAACCACGCCCTCACGGTACACCGGGTCACCACCCAGCTTGACCAGCTGGCGCGCCACGTGGCTGCGGGCCATCGGGATCACTTCGACCGGCAGTGGGAAGGCGCCCAGCACCGGTACCAGCTTGCTGGCGTCGGCGATGCAGATGAAGGTCTTGGCCACGGCGGCGACGATCTTCTCGCGGGTCAGGGCTGCGCCGCCGCCCTTGATCAGGTTCAGGTGCGCGTCGCTCTCGTCGGCGCCGTCCACGTAGAACTCCAGTTCGCTGACGCTGTTCAGCTCGTAGACCGGGATGCCATGGCCCTTCAGACGCTGGGCAGTGGCTTCGGAGCTGGCGACCGCGCCGTCGAAGGCGGTCTTGTGCTGAGCCAGGGCGTCGATGAAGAAGTTGGCGGTCGAACCGGTGCCGACGCCGACGACGCTCTTTTCATCCAGCTTGGGCAGAATGAAGTCGACAGCGGCCTGGGCGACGGCCTGTTTGAGTTGGTCCTGGGTCATGCGGGCTCCGAGAGGGGCAGGGCGGTTTTGAAAAGAGCCTAGTATAACGGCTCGGGCGGCTTTGCTGTGGTCGCCCGACGTAGCGCTGGGGTAGACTCCCAGCCCTTGTCCCGCGGCCCAGTGATGCATTCCCGATGCTCGAACAGTACGTCAAGAAGATCCTCACCTCGCGCGTCTACGACGTTGCGGTCGAAACCCCGCTGCAGAGCGCCGGGCAGCTGAGCAAGCGCCTGGGCAACCAGATTCTGCTCAAGCGCGAAGACCTGCAGCCGGTGTTCTCGTTCAAGATCCGCGGGGCCTACAACAAGCTGGCCCAACTGACCCCGGAAGAACTGGCCCGTGGCGTGGTCACCGCCTCGGCCGGCAACCACGCCCAGGGCCTGGCCCTGGCTGCGCGCGAGATGGGCATCAAGGCCACTATCGTGATGCCCAAGACCACCCCGGAAATCAAGGTCGAAGGTGTGCGTTCGCGGGGCGGCAAGGTGGTGCTGCATGGCGACTCGTTCCCCGAGGCGCTGGCCTATTCGCTGAAACTGGTCGATGAAAAGGGCTTCGTCTACGTGCACCCCTACGACGACCCGCACACCATCGCCGGGCAGGGCACCGTGGCCATGGAGATCCTGCGCCAGCACCCAGGCCAGTTGGACGCGATCTTCGTGCCGGTGGGTGGCGGTGGCCTGATCGCCGGCATTGCTGCCTACGTGAAGTACCTGCGCCCGGAAATCAAGGTGATTGGCGTCGAGCCGGACGACTCCAACTGCCTGCAGGCGGCCATGGCGGCCGGCGAGCGCGTGGTGCTGCCGCAGGTCGGGCTGTTCGCCGATGGCGTGGCGGTGGCTCAGATCGGCCAGCACACCTTCGATATCTGCCGCCATCATGTGGATGAAGTGGTCACCGTCAGTACCGACGAGATCTGCGCGGCTATCAAGGATATCTACGATGATACCCGCTCGATCACCGAACCTGCCGGTGCCCTTGGCGTGGCGGGCATCAAGAAGTACGTCGAACTGTACGGCGTGGCCGGGCAGACCCTGGTGGCCATCGACTCCGGTGCCAACGTCAACTTCGACCGCCTGCGCCATGTGGCCGAGCGTGCCGAGCTGGGTGAAAAGCGCGAAGCGATCATCGCCGTGACCATCCCCGAACGCCCGGGCAGCTTCAAGGCCTTCTGCGAGGCTATCGGCAAGCGCCAGATCACCGAGTTCAACTACCGCAAGCACACCTCCGACGAGGCGCATATCTTCGTCGGCGTGCAGACCCACCCGGAAAACGACCCGCGTGCGGCACTGGTACAGCAACTGACCGAGCAGGGCTTCCCGGTTACCGACCTGACCGACAACGAGCTGGCCAAGCTGCATATTCGCCACATGGTCGGTGGCCATTCGGCCGGTGCCAGTGACGAGATGGTGCTGCGCTTCGAGTTCCCCGAGCGGCCGGGGGCGCTGTTCAACTTCCTCAACAAGCTGGGCGGGCGCTGGAACATCTCGATGTTCCATTACCGCAACCATGGTGCCGCTGACGGGCGCGTGGTGGCGGGGTTGCAGGTGCCGGAGGACGAGCGCCACCTGGTGCCGGCGGCGCTGGCGAAGATCGGCTACCCGTACTGGGACGAGACTGACAACCCGGCTTACAAGCTGTTCCTGGGCTGAGCGGCTAAGCTGGGGCTGATGGCCCTTTCGCGGGCTTGCCCGCTCCCACAGGTACTGCGCAGGCTTCAGGGCCTGTGATATCCCTGTGGGAGCGGGCAAGCCCGCGAAGAAGCCTGCACAAAATGGCCTGCTTAAGGACAACCGAGACATGGAACACCTGACCACCCTCAAGACCCTGCACATCCTCGCCACCGCGCTCCTGCTGCTGGGTGCTCTGGGTCTGGCGCTCTGGACCGTGCGCGCCCGCCGCCAGGGCGATGCCGAGGCCTACGCCAAGCTGCTGCGTCGGCCGCTGGTGTTCGTCTGGCTGGTGATGGGCCTGTGCCTGGTGAGCATGCCGTTCACCGGCTGGTGGCTGGTGCACCTGGTGGGCTGGCCGCTGGGGCAGACCTGGGTGCTGGCGTCCAGCATCATCTATACGCTGGGCGCGTTTGCCGTGTGGTGGCTGCTGGTGCGGCTGAACCGGCTGCGCAAGGCCGAGGTGGTGGGGTTGCGCTTTACCTTGGCACTGGCGGTGTTCAGTGGGGTTTGCTTCCTGTCCATCGCCGGGTTGATGGGGGCCAAGCCGGTCTGACAGCTTTGTGCTGTATGTGCCGGCCTCTTCGCGGGCGCGCCCGCTCCCACAGGTACGGCGCAGCCCTCCAGGCTTGTGGTGATCCCTGTGGGAGCGGGCATGCCCGCGAAGAGGCCGCTACAGGAAAACCTCAATCCCGCAGCGAAACCACCGGCCACCCACGCATCTCGGCCTCCGCCCGCAGCTTCGGGTCGGGGTCCACCGCCACCGCATGCGCCACTCGCTGCAACAGCGGCAAATCGTTCATCGAGTCGCTATAGAAATAGCTGTCCTCAAGATCGAAGCCGTTCTCCAGCATCCAGCGCTCCAGCCGCGTCACCTTGCCTTCACGGAAACACGGTATATCGGTACTACGCCCGGTATAGCGGCCATCACGCATCTCGCATTCGGTCGCCAGCAACACGCGAACTCCCAGGCGCCGGGCAATCGGTGCGGTGACGAAGCGGTTGGTGGCGGTGATGATCACCAGCTGGTCGCCGGCCTCGCGGTGCTGCTGCAGCAAGCTCAGCGCCTTGGGCAGGATTATCGGCTCGATGCAGTCGCGCATGAAGTCGCGGTGCCATTCGTCGAGCTGGGCTACCGGTGTTGCCGCAAGGATTTCCATGGAAAAGGCCAGGTAGGCCTGCAGGTCCAGGGTGCCGTTCAGGTATTCCTGATAGAAGCCATCGTTGCGTTGTTTGTAGGCAACCGGGTCAAGGATGCCGCGCTGGCAAAGGTAGTCACCCCAGGCATGGTCGCTGTCGCCACCGAGGAGGGTATTGTCCAGGTCGAATAAAGCCAGGCGCATCGCGGTCACTCGCATAAGCCACAGGGTAGGCCCGCAGAATACGGAGTTTTCACGCTGCTGCACATAAGCTTGGCGGGCGCGTTGCTGCGCTCGCAAGCTTTGTGGAACAATGCGGTGACATGCGTTTGCGAGGTTGCTGCCGTGATCGACCCGGATGGTTTTCGCCCCAATGTCGGGATCATTCTCACGAATGATGCCGGGCAGGTGCTATGGGCTCGACGGATCAACCAGGATGCCTGGCAGTTTCCCCAGGGTGGCATCAACCCTGACGAGACGCCGGAAGATGCCCTGTACCGCGAGCTGAACGAAGAAGTTGGCCTTGAACGCGATGATGTGGAAATTCTTGCCTGCACCCGTGGCTGGTTGCGTTATCGTTTACCCCAGCGACTGGTGCGTACGCATAGCCAGCCGCTGTGCATCGGCCAGAAGCAGAAGTGGTTCCTGCCGCGTCTGGTCAGCAACGAACAACGGGTGCGGATGGACCTGACCGGCAAGCCGGAATTCGACGGCTGGCGCTGGGTCAGCTATTGGTACCCGCTGGGCCAGGTTGTGACATTCAAGCGCGAGGTCTACCGACGCGCCCTGAAAGAGCTAGCACCGCGTCTGCTGACGCGCGACTGACGACGGAGTTCGACCCCGAGCCATGCTCAATACGCTGCGCAAGATCGTCCAGGAAGTAAACTCCGCCAAAGATCTCAAGTCGGCGTTGGGGATCATTGTCTTGCGTGTCAAGGAGGCCATGGGCAGCCAGGTCTGCTCGGTCTACCTGCTCGACCCGGAAACCAACCGCTTCGTGCTGATGGCCACCGAAGGCCTGAACAAGCGCTCCATCGGCAAGGTCAGCATGGCCCCCAACGAAGGCCTGGTCGGCCTGGTCGGTACCCGGGAAGAGCCGCTGAACCTGGAAAACGCTGCCGACCACCCGCGTTACCGCTACTTTGCCGAAACCGGCGAGGAAAAATTCGCCTCCTTCCTCGGTGCGCCGATCATCCACCACCGCCGCGTGGTCGGGGTATTGGTCATCCAGCAAAAGGAGCGCCGCCAGTTCGACGAGGGCGAAGAAGCCTTCCTGGTCACCATGAGCGCCCAGCTCGCAGGGGTTATCGCCCACGCCGAGGCCACCGGCTCGATCCGTGGCCTGGGCCGCCAGGGCAAAGGTATCCAGGAAGCGCGCTTCGTCGGTGTACCGGGCTCGCCTGGCGCCGCCGTGGGGCGCGCAGTGGTGATGCTGCCGCCAGCCGATCTGGAAGTGGTACCGGACAAGACCGTCGATGACATCGACGCCGAGCTGAAGCTGTTCCAGAACGCCCTCGAAGGTGTGCGCGACGATATGCGCAAGCTGTCGGCCAAGCTGGCCACCCAGCTGCGCCCGGAGGAGCGTGCACTGTTCGATGTGTACCTGATGATGCTCGAAGACGCGGCCCTGGGCGGTGAGGTGACCGAAGTCATCAAGACCGGCCAGTGGGCCCAGGGCGCACTGCGCCAGGTGGTGGGCGAGCACGTCAACCGCTTCGAGCTGATGGACGATGACTACCTGCGCGAGCGCGCCTCCGACGTCAAGGACCTGGGCCGGCGCCTGCTGGCCTACCTGCAGGAAGCCCGTGCGCAGTCGCTGGTGTATGCCGACAACACCATTCTGGTCAGTGAAGAGCTGACCCCGGCGATGCTCGGCGAAGTGCCGGAAGGCAAGCTGGTCGGCCTGGTCTCGGTACTGGGCTCGGGCAACTCCCACGTCGCCATCCTGGCTCGCGCCATGGGCATCCCCACGGTGATGGGCCTGGTCGACTTGCCTTATTCCAAGGTCGACGGCATCGAGATGATCGTTGACGGCTACAAGGGCGAGGTGTTCACCAACCCCAGCGAAGTGCTGCGCAAGCAGTACAGCGACGTGGTCGAAGAGGAGCGCCAGCTGGCCCAAGGCCTGGATGCCCTGCGCGAACTGCCGTGCGTTACCCCGGACGGCCACCGCATGCCGCTGTGGGTCAACACCGGCCTGCTCGCCGACGTGGCCCGTGCCCAGCAGCGTGGCGCGGAAGGGGTGGGGCTGTACCGCACCGAAGTGCCGTTCATGATCAACCAGCGCTTCCCCAGCGAGAAAGAGCAGCTGGCCATCTACCGCGAGCAGCTGGCGGCCTTCCACCCGCTGCCGGTGACCATGCGTACCCTCGACATCGGTGGCGACAAGTCGCTGTCGTACTTCCCGATCAAGGAAGAAAACCCGTTCCTCGGCTGGCGCGGGATCCGCGTCACCCTCGACCACCCGGAAATCTTCCTGGTGCAGACCCGCGCCATGCTCAAGGCCAGCGAGGGGCTGAACAACCTGCGTATCCTGCTGCCGATGATTTCCGGCATCCACGAGCTGGAAGAGGCGCTGCACCTGATCCACCGCGCCTGGGGCGAGGTGCGTGACGAAGGCACCGATGTGCCGATGCCACCGGTTGGCGTGATGGTGGAAATTCCTGCGGCGGTGTACCAGACCAAGGAGCTGGCGCGGCAGGTGGACTTCCTGTCGGTCGGTTCCAACGACCTGACCCAGTACCTGCTGGCGGTGGACCGCAACAACCCGCGGGTCGCCGACCTGTACGACTACCTGCACCCGGCGGTGTTGCAGGCGCTGAACACGGTGGTGCGCGACGCCCATGGCGAAGGCAAGCCGGTGAGTATCTGCGGTGAGATGGCCGGCGACCCGGCAGCGGCGATCCTGTTGATGGCCATGGGCTTCGACAGCCTGTCAATGAACGCCACCAACCTGCCGAAGGTGAAGTGGATGCTGCGTCAGGTGAATATGAGCAAGGCCAAGGAGCTGCTGGTGGAGGCCTTGAGCCATGACAACCCGCAGGTTATCCACAGCTCGCTGCAACTGGCCCTGAAAAACCTTGGGTTGGCGCGGATGATCGGGCCTGGGGCCAATAAAACCCTCTGAATGTGAGGTGGCCTGTTCCGGCCTCTTCGCGGGTAAACCCGCTCCCACAGGTACAGCGCAGCCTTCAGATGCGGCGCAGTACCTGTGGGAGCGGGTTTACCCGCGAAGAGGCCGGAGCAAGCAACATCAAATTATCAGACCAGCAACTCAACTTCCCCCAAGTGCCCACCAAAGGGCCCGAAACTGCGTTCAATCAGTCGCCTTTTGCCCTGATCATCCACAATCAGCACCGTACTCGCCCGAGTCCCGTAGTTCTGGCTGGCAATGAACACACTCGACAGCAGCTTCTCGGTCGCCAACCCCACGCCCGTCTCCGGCAACTCGCCCTCCGGCGCCGGTTCGGCATCGGCCAGCAACGCCAGCAAGCGCTGTGGCTCCGGCGTTTCCAGTAGCCCCTCCAGCCCACTGCGCGCCTTCACCAGCTTCGGCCAAGGCGTATCCAGCCCGGCATTGGAAAGCCCGTAAACCCCGGCCTCCAGCAAGCGCGGCGCCGCGTCCCGGGCATGCAGATAGCCCAGCTGTCGCCCATCGCCCACCAGCAGGTTGAACCCTGAATACTGCCTGCTGCGGCTGGCCACCTGGTCCAGATAGGCCTCGACCCCCAACTCACCCAGCAGATACGCCGCCACCAGCTCGCCCCGCGAGCGCGGCCCCAAAGCCTGCGCCGGGTCGCGAATATTGGTCAGCGCCGCGAACCGCCCCTGCGGGCCGACGCCCAGCCAGGTGCCGCCGGCCTCCAGGTCGCGCCCGGCATATACCCCGGGAGCATCCTCCCAGGCCGCCAGGGCCTGGGTGGGGCGGGCATAGAACTCATCGCGGTTGGCCGCCACGATCAGCGGCAGGGCATGCCCCGGCCGCCAGGCGAATACGATCAGGCACATCGGTCGGGCCTCTGGGTTTTTTGCCACTGTACCCACAGCGGCGGGGAGGATCCATCCTGACACACTGTTCACTAGAGCCCCGAGCCCGGCTTCCGTTACCATGCCGCATTGTTTTTTCGGGGAAGACGAATGGAATTCGTGCTCTATCTGCTGTTGGGCGCCTGCGCCGGTGTGCTGGCCGGGCTGTTCGGCGTGGGCGGCGGTATCATCATCGTGCCGGTGCTGGTGTTCAGCTTCACCTTGCAAGGTTTCGATGCCTCGGTGCTGACCCACCTGGCTGTCGGTACATCGCTGGCAACCATCGTCTTCACCTCGATCAACGCCGTGCTCGAGCACCATCGCAAGGGCGCGGTGCAATGGCCGATCTTCGCCTGGATGACCCTCGGCATCCTCCTCGGGGCCGGTGTCGGCGCCAAGACCGCCTCGCTGATCCAGGGGCCACTGCTGCAAAAGATCATCGGTGTGTTCGCCCTGGTCATCGCCGCGCAGATGGCCCTGGACCTCAAGCCCAAGGCCAGTCGCGGCATCCCCGGCAAGCCCGCGCTGATCGGTGCAGGTGGGGTGATCGGCTGGGCTTCGGCCATTTTCGGCATCGGCGGCGGTTCGCTGACCGTGCCGTTCCTGACCTGGCGCAGCCTGCCCATGCAGCAGGCAGTGGCCACGTCTTCGGCCTGTGGCCTGCCGATTGCCTTGGCCAGTGCCCTGAGTTTCATGCTGCTGGGTTGGCACGAGGAGCACCTGCCGGCCCACAGCCTGGGTTACGTGTACCTGCCGGCGCTGCTCGGCATTGCCGTGACAAGCATGTTTTTCGCCCGCTTCGGCGCGCGCCTGGCGCACAAGCTGTCGCCACGTTTGTTGAAACGCCTGTTCGCAGCCCTGCTGTTCTGTGTCGGCCTCAGCTTTTTGATTTGAATCGAGAGGAAGTTCCATGCTGCCTTACCCGCAGATAGATCCCGTGGCCGTGGCCATCGGGCCGCTGAAAATCCATTGGTACGGCCTGATGTACCTGGTCGGCATCGGCGGTGCCTGGCTGCTCGCCTCGCGCCGGCTGAACCGCTTCGACCCCACCTGGACGCGCGAAAAGCTCTCCGACCTGGTGTTCTGGCTGTCGATGGGTGTGATCGTCGGTGGTCGCCTGGGCTATGTGCTGTTCTACGACCTGCACGCCTACCTGGCCAATCCGACGCTGATCTTCGAGGTGTGGAAGGGTGGCATGTCGTTCCACGGCGGTTTCATCGGCGTGATGCTGGCGGCCTTGTGGTTCGGCAAGCGCAACAACAAGTCGTTCTTCGAGCTGATGGACTTCGTCGCGCCGCTGGTGCCGATCGGCCTGGGGGCCGGGCGCATCGGCAACTTCATCAACGCCGAGCTGTGGGGCAAGGCCACCGACGTGCCATGGGCGATGGTCTTCCCGCCGTTCAGCGACCCGGCGCAGCTACCGCGTCACCCATCGCAGCTGTACCAGTTCGCACTCGAAGGTGTGGCGCTGTTCCTGATCCTCTGGGCGTTCTCGCGCAAGCCGCGGCCGACCATGGCGGTATCCGGCATGTTCGCGCTGTTCTACGGCATCTTCCGCTTCATCGTCGAATTCGTCCGCGTACCGGATGCCCAGCTTGGCTACCTGGCCTGGGGCTGGCTGACCATGGGTCAGATTCTGTGCGTACCGATGATCCTGGCTGGCCTTGGCCTGATCTGGTGGGCTTATAATCGCAAGCCTACGGCGAAACCCGCCTGATTAATCCCACGGCAGGGGCGATCCCCCTGCCGTTTTTGCTACAGGTAAGCCATGAAACAGTATCTGGACCTGGTCCGCGACGTCATCGACAACGGCACGCTGCAGGGCAACCGCACCGGCATCCGCACAATCAGCCTGCCGGGCGCCATGCTGCGTTTCGACTTGCAGAAGGGCTTCCCGGCCATTACCACGCGCAAACTGGCGTTCAAGTCGGCGATCGGCGAAATGGTCGGTTTCCTGCGTGGCGTGAAGAACGCCGGTGAATTCCGCGAACTGGGCTGCAAGGTCTGGGACCAGAACGCCAACGAGAACGCCCAGTGGCTGGCCAACCCGTTCCGCCAGGGCCATGACGACCTGGGCGAGATCTACGGCGTGCAATGGCGCCAGTGGCCGGGCTACAAGCGCATCCCGCTGAACAACCCAGCGGCCATCGAAATGGCCGAGAAGGCGGGCTTCCGCCGCATCGCCCAGGACGAGGAGGACGGCGTCGCGTTCGTCATCCTGTACAAGGCCATCGACCAGGTGCGCCAGTGCCTGGACACCATCGCCAACGACCCGGGCAGCCGCCGTATCCTGTTCCACGGCTGGAACTGCGCGCAGCTGGACGAAATGGCCCTGCCGCCGTGCCACCTGCTGTACCAGTTCCATCCGAATGTGGAGACCAGGGAGATTTCCCTGACCCTCTACATCCGCTCCAACGACCTGGGCCTGGGCACGCCGTTCAACCTCACCGAAGGCGCGGCGCTGCTGTCGCTGTTCGGCCGCCTGACCGGCTACACCCCTCGCTGGTTCACCTACTTCATCGGCGACGCTCATGTGTATGAGAACCACCTGGACATGCTCAACGAGCAGCTCAAGCGTGAGCCGCTGGAAGCGCCGAAGCTGGTGATCAGCGACCGTGTGCCGGCGTTTGCCGAGACGGGCAAGTACGAGCCGGAGTGGCTGGAGAAGATCGAGCCGAGCGATTTCTGGCTGGAAGGGTATGAGCACCATGCGCCGATGACGGCGCCGATGGCGGTGTGACAGATCTCTATTGCCTGTACCGGCCTCTTCGCGGGTAAACCCGCTCCCACAGGGACCGCACAAAGCTCAGGCCTGTGCAGTACTTGTGGGAGCGGGTTTACCCGCGAAGCTTTTGGCTTAATGCCCGTGGCTTCGCCCCACATGCGAATGCTCGGTTTCCGGCACCGATACCGCCCCGTTCGTCTCCAGTTGCTGCAAGATCGCGCATTCCGCCCCTTGCGCATTGCAGCGCCGCCGCAGCTCCACCAGCTGTTCCTGCAACGCCACCAGACCATCGATCCGTGCCTGCACATGCTCGATATGCTCGTCGATCAGCGCATTGACGCTGCCGCACGAATCATCGGGGCTGTCGCGCAGGCGTAGCAGGCTGCGGATTTCATCCAGGGTCATGTCCAGGGTGCGGCAGTTGCGGATGAACGTCAGCCGCTCGACATGGGCCTGGGTGTACAGCCGGTAGTTGCCGTCGCTGCGCGCCGGCTCCGGCAGCAGCTGTTCACGCTCGTAGTAGCGGATGGTTTCCACGGCGCAGTCGGTGGCTTTGGCCAGTTCTCCGATCTTCATCACGAAATTCTCCAGCAAGTGGCTTGACCCTATAGTGGCTACAGGGTGTTCACTTGGCAACAGGCTCAAATTAAGGATGACCCCATGAACCAGCCTGTCAGCCACGAACACAAGCACGATCACCACGCCCACAGCTGCTGTGGCAGCGCTGCTGCGCCAGCCTTAGTCCAGCTGAGCGAAAAGGCCAGCAGCCACGCCCAGTTCAGCCGTTTTCGCATCGAGGCCATGGACTGCCCTACCGAGCAGACCCTGATCCAGGACAAGCTGGGCAAGCTGGCCGGTATCGAGCAGCTGGAATTCAACCTGATCAACCGTGTGCTTGGCGTGCGCCACACCCTGGGTGGCACTGCTGAAATCGAGCAGGCCATCGACAGCCTGGGCATGAAGGCCGAGCCGCTTGGCGCCGAAGACGAGGGCACCGCCAGCGCGCCACAAGTGGTCAAGACCCGCTGGTGGCCGCTGGCGCTGTCCGGCATTGCCGCGATCGCCGCTGAAATCGTGCACTTTGCCGCGCTGGCCCCGGAGTGGGCGGTGGCGGCTCTGGCGCTGGCAGCGATCCTCGGCTGTGGCCTGGGTACCTACAAGAAGGGCTGGATCGCCCTGAAAAACCGCAACCTCAACATCAACGCGCTGATGAGCATTGCCGTGACTGGCGCGGTGCTGATCGGCCAGTGGCCGGAAGCGGCCATGGTGATGGTGCTGTTCACCGTCGCCGAGCTGATCGAAGCCCGCTCGCTGGACCGCGCGCGCAACGCCATTGGCGGCCTGATGCAGCTCACCCCGGACATGGCCACCGTGTGCCAGGCCGATGGCCAGTGGCGGGAAGTGGAGGTGCGGGAGGTGGCCATCGGGGCCCTGGTGCGGGTACGCCCCGGCGAACGCATTGGCCTGGACGGAGAAGTGACCAGCGGGCAATCCACCGTCGATCAGGCGCCGATCACCGGCGAAAGCCTGCCTGTGGAGAAGGCCGTGGGCGACAAGTTGTTCGCCGGCACCATCAACCAGGCAGGGGCGCTGGAGTTCCGCGTTACCGCTGCTGCCGGGCAATCGACCCTGGCGCGGATCATCAAGGCCGTCGAGGAAGCGCAAGGCGCGCGGGCGCCTACCCAGCGTTTCGTCGACCGCTTCTCGCGCATCTACACCCCGGTGGTGTTTGCCATTGCCCTGGCCGTTGCGGTGATACCGCCGCTGTTCATGGCCGGTGCCTGGTTCGACTGGGTCTATCGCGCCCTGGTGCTGCTGGTGGTGGCCTGCCCATGCGCCCTGGTGATCTCGACCCCGGTGACCATCGTCAGCGGCCTGGCCGCCGCCGCGCGCAAGGGCATCCTGATCAAGGGTGGCGTGTACCTGGAAGGCGGGCGCCAGCTAGACTTCCTGGCCCTGGACAAGACCGGCACGATCACCCACGGCAAGCCGGTGCAGACCGACGCCAAGGTACTGGAGCCGCTGTTCGAAGGCCGCGCGCAAGCCCTGGCCGCCAGCCTGGGCGAGCGTTCGGATCACCCGGTTTCCCGCGCCATTGCCCAGTTCGGCAAGGAGCAAGGCCTGGCCTTGAGCGAGGTCGATGACTTCGCCGCCCTGGCCGGGCGCGGCGTGCGCGGTACCATCGCGGGTGAGGTTTACCACCTGGGTAACCACCGTCTGGTCGAGGAGCTGGGGCTGTGCTCGCCCGAGCTCGAGGCCCAGCTGGATGCGCTGGAGCGCCAGGGCAAGACCGTGGTGCTGCTGCTCGACCGCTCCGGCCCGTTGGCGCTGTTCGCGGTGGCCGACACGGTCAAGGAAAGCAGTCGCCAGGCCATCGCCGAGCTGCACGAGCTGGGCATCAAGACTGTCATGCTGACCGGTGACAATCCGCATACCGCCCAGGCCATCGCCACCGTGGTGGGCATCGACCGTGCCGAAGGCAACCTGCTGCCTGCCGACAAGCTCAAGAGCATCGAAACGCTGTACGCCCAGGGCCATCGGGTGGGCATGGTCGGTGACGGTATCAACGACGCCCCTGCGCTGGCTCGTGCCGAGATCGGTTTTGCCATGGCGGCGGCCGGTACCGACACCGCCATCGAGACCGCCGATGTGGCGCTGATGGACGACGACTTGCGGAAAATCCCGGCCTTCGTCAGGCTGTCGCGCCAAAGTGCGGCGATCCTCATGCAGAACATCGTTCTGGCGTTGGGCATCAAGGCGATATTCCTGGCGATCACCTTTGCCGGCATGGCCACCATGTGGATGGCGGTGTTTGCCGACATGGGCGTGAGCCTGCTGGTGGTGTTCAACGGCTTGCGCCTGTTGCGCAAATAGAGGACGTGCATGCTGAGTTCGGAGATTAAAGCCTTCTACATGGTGGCCCGCCTGGGCAGCATCACCCTGGCGGCGAAGAAGCTCGGCCTCAGCCAGCCCACGGTGACCACGCAGATTCGCAACCTGGAGAGCCAGTACGCGGTGGAGCTGTTCTACCGCGGCGGGCGGCGCCTGGTGCTGAGCGAGGAGGGCGTGCGCCTGCTGCCGATGGTCAAGGCACTGCTGCAGCAGGAGGCCGACATCGAGTTCGAGCTGCGCAACAGCGGCCAGGCCCAGGGCAGCCTGCGCATCGCGGCCACGGCGCCTTACTACATTCTTGACCTGGTGAAGATCTACCGCGAACGCCTGCCGCAGGTGGAAGTGGCGGTGGAAATCGGCAACTCGCAGCAGGTGCTGGAGATGCTCGAGGACTACCGGGTGGATATCGCCGCTTCGTCGCAACTGCTGGAAGACGCGCGGCTGGTGCGGCGGGTGCTGGGGACTGACCCGTTGGTGGTGGCGGTGCATCGCAACCACCCGCTGGCACACCGCCAGGCAGTGTCCATTGACGTGGTGGCCGGCCATTGCCTGCTGATGCGCGAGAAGGGCTCGACCACACGCAAGCTGACCGAGCAGATGATGCAGGAGGCCGGGGTGAAGGCCGGCGCCTTGCTGGAGATTGGCAGCCGCGAGTCTATCCGTGAGGCGGTGCTGCGCAATATCGGCATCAGCGTGATTGCCCGGCACGAGGTGCCGCACAACCCTGAGTTGCGGGTGCTGGCGCTGGAGAACGCGCCGGTGATGCATGAGTACCTGTATTGCCTGAAAGAGCGGCGCCAGGCCCGGTTGCCAGCAGCCTTCCTTGGGGTGGCGCAGGAAGTGGCCGGTTCGCACTTCTAGATTTGTGTTGGCTTTTTCGCGGGCTTGCCCGCTCCCACAGGTACTGCACAGCCTTCAGATGCGGCGCGATCCCTGTGGGAGCGGGTTTACCCGCGAAGAGGCACGCGAAGGCCAATACAAAATCTGCCTATACCACTATCACCCGCTTTTGCCCTAAAGCCACAGAACCTTCGCACAGCCTTCCTAGCATGGCCCCATCTCTTCGATGAGGCCCTGCCATGAACCACACCACCCCCGGCGCACAGATGAAAGTGCGCAACATCCACAAGCGCTTCGGCGCCTTCACGGCGCTGAACGATGTCTCGCTGGACATCGCCGCCGGCGAACTGGTGTGCCTGCTCGGCCCGTCCGGCTGCGGCAAGACCACGCTGCTGCGCTGCATCGCCGGCCTGGAGCGCCAGGACCGCGGTACGTTGTACATCGGCGAGCGCGATATCTCCGAGCTGCCACCCCAGGCCCGTGACTACGGCATCCTGTTCCAGTCCTACGCGCTGTTCCCCAACCTCACCGTCGAAGCCAACATCGCCTATGGCCTGACTGGCAGCGGCCGCGATCAGGCCCGCCAGCGAGTGGCCGAAATGCTCGAACTGGTGGGCCTGGCCGGCAGCGAGAAGAAGTACCCCGGTCAGCTTTCCGGTGGCCAGCAGCAGCGTGTGGCCCTGGCCCGTGCGCTGGCACCGTCGCCGTCGTTGCTGCTGCTGGACGAGCCGATGTCGGCGCTGGACGCCCGGGTGCGCGAGCACCTGTGCACCGAACTGCGCCAGCTGCAGCGCCAGCTGGGCATCACCACGCTGATGGTCACCCACAACCAGGACGAGGCCATGCTGATGGCCGACCGCATTGCGGTGATGAACAACGGCCAGGTCGAGCAGTACGCCACCCCGCAGGAAATCTACGACCAGCCGGCCACGCCGTTCGTTGCCGAGTTCGTCGGCCAGGGCAACTGGTTGCCGTTCCAGCGCAGCAGTGACAGCCATGCCCAGGTCGGTGGCATGAACATGCGTCTGGCACCAGGTTCGGCCCGACCCAGCAGCGGCCGGCTGTTCTGCCGCCCGGAGGCGATCACGGTCAACCCGGCGGTGCACGAAGAAAACCTGTTCCCGGCCATGGTCCGTGAAATCACCTTCCTCGGTAACCGCTGTCGCATGAGCTTCGAGCTCAAGGCGCTGCCTGGCCATGCACTGCTGGCGGAGCTGGCCCCCGAGGCCATGCCGCGGCTGGGCTCGCAGGACATCTGGGTGGCGCTGCCGCCGCAGAGCCTGCAGGTGTTTGCCTGAGATGGCCGCGCCAATGTCCCTGCCGCTGAGCCAGGCCAAGGCCACGCCGCGTGCTGGCGTCGCCCTGGGCGACCGGTTGTTTGTCGTCGGCGGCAAGAGCCTGCTGCTGATCCTTCTGGTGCTGGCGGTGCTGATGCCGCTGCTGGCGATCTTCTGGCGCGGCTTCAGCGCAGAAGCGGGCCAGGGTGGCGGCCTGCTGGCGGCCCGCGAACTGTTGGCCAGTGAAAACTTCCACTGGCTGCTGGGCAACAGCCTGTCGGTGGCCTTCACGGTGGCAGCCATCGTGGTGCCGCTGGCCTACCTGTTCGCCTATGCCCTGCAACGCACACTGATTCCGGGCAAAGGCCTGTGGCGGGGGATTTCGTTGCTGCCGCTGCTGGCGCCGTCAATGCTGCCGGCCATCGCCCTGGTCTACCTGTTCGGTAACCAGGGGCTGCTGCGCGGGTTGCTCAGCGACAACATCTATGGCTTCTGGGGCATTGTGCTGGGCGAGGCTATCTACACCTTCCCGCATGCCCTGATGATCCTGCTGTCGGCACTATCGCTGGCCGATGCACGCCTGTTCGACGCAGCGTCCAGCATGGGTGCCGGCCCTTGGCGAGCGTTCACCAGCATCACCTGGCCGGCCACGCGCCAGGCAGTATTCGCAGCGTTTTGCCTGGTGTTCACCCTAACCATCACCGACTTCGGTGTACCGGTCGTGGTCGGTGGCGACTATCAGGTGCTGGCGCTGGAAGCCTACAAGGCTGTGGTCGGCCAGCAGCAGTTCGGCCGCGGCGCGCTGATCGGCATGGTGCTGCTGTTGCCGGCGCTGTTCAGCTTTACCGTCGATGCCTGGCTGCGCCGGCGCCAGGGCGAGGCCATGAGCGGCCGTGCCCAGGTGTTCGAGCCCAAGCCGTCGCGGGGCCGTGATGCCTGCTTCCTGGCGATCGTGCTGCTGGTGTGCGCGGCATTGCTGCTGGTGATCGGCATGGCGGTGTATTCGTCGCTGGTCACTTTCTGGCCCTACAACCTGTCGTTGTCGCTGCGTCACTACATGTTCGAGGACACCGCCGGTGGTGGCTGGCTGGCCTACCGCAACAGCGTGACCATGGCCATCGGCACCGCGCTGATCGGCAGCATCGTGATCTTCACCGGCGCCTACCTGATGGAGAAGACCCAGGGCCAACGCCTGCTCAACCAGGCGCTGCGCCTGCTCAGCTTCATCCCCATGGCCGTGCCGGGCCTGGTGCTGGGCCTGGGCTACGTATTCTTCTTCAACCTGAACGGCAACCCGCTGCATGTGTTCTACGGCGGCATGGGGCTGCTGGTGGTGTGCACCATCGCCCACTATCTGACCACCGCGCAGATGACCGCGACCACCGCCCTGCGCCAGCTCGACGGCGAGTTCGAGGCCGCCGCGCTGTCGCTGAAGGCGCCGCTGTACAGGCACTTCCTGCGGGTGACCGTGCCGATCTGCCTGCCGGCGCTGCTGGACATCATCCGCTACCTGTTCGTCTCGGCGATGACCACCGTGTCGGCGGCGATCTTCCTGTACAGCCCCGACACCATCCTGGCTGCCGTCGCCGTGCTGAACATGGATGACGCCGGCAACGTCGGTGGTGCCGCCGCCATGTCCACCCTGATCCTGCTGACCAGTGCCGGCGCTTCACTGCTGCTGGCCGCAGCCTCACGCGGCCTGCTGCGCCGCTCCCAAGCCTGGCGCCAACGCGCCGCGACTGTCTGACCTGTAAGGAACCTACCCATGTACAAGCACCTTGCACTTGCCGCTGCCGTTTCCGCCGTGTTCAGCCTGCAGGCTTCGGCCGCTGGTACCCAGCTGACGGTCTACACCGCCCTGGAAGCCGAACAGCTGAAGAGCTACAAGCAGGCCTTCGAGAAGGCCAACCCGGACATCGAGATCAAGTGGGTTCGTGACTCCACCGGCATCATCACCGCCAAGCTGCTGGCCGAGAAAGACCGCCCGCAAGCCGACGCAGTGTGGGGCCTGGCTGCTTCCAGCCTGGCCATCCTCGACCAGAACGGCATGCTCGAAGCCTACGCACCGAAGGACCTGGGCAAGATTGCCGCCAATTACCGCGATGCTGCCAACCCTCCAGCCTGGGTCGGTATGGACGTGTGGGCCGCGACCATCTGCTTCAATACCATCGAGGCCGAGAAGCAGGGCCTGAGCAAGCCGGTGAGCTGGCAGGACCTGACCAAGCCCGAGTACAAGGGCAAGATCGTCATGCCGAACCCGGCCTCGTCCGGCACCGGCTTCCTGGATGTCAGCGCCTGGCTGCAGACCTTTGGCGAGCCGCAGGGTTGGGCGTACATGGATGCGCTGCACCAGAACATCGGCCAGTACGTTCACTCCGGTTCCAAGCCGTGCAAGCTGGCAGCAGCGGGCGAGTTCCCGATCGGCATCTCGTTCGAGTACCCGGCGGTGCAGCTCAAGCGCCAGGGCGCGCCGCTGGACATCGTGCTGCCGAAGGAAGGCCTGGGTTGGGAGATCGAGGCGACTGCGGTAATCAAAGGCTCGCCAAAAGCGGATGCGGCCAAGCGCCTTGCTGATTTCTCGGCAAGCCCGGCGGCCATGGAACTGTACAAGGAGAACTTCGCCGTGCTGGCCGCGCCGGGCATTGCCAAGCCGCAGACCGAACTGCCGGCGGACTATGAACAGCGTCTGATCAAGAACGACTTTGCCTGGGCCTCGAAGAACCGTGACCAGATCCTGGCCGAGTGGCGCAAGCGCTATGACGGCAAGTCGGAGAAGGTGGCTCAGCAGTAACCTGCACCGGCCTCTTCGCAGCGCAAGGCTGCTCCTACAGGTCGGCGACAACCTGTAGGAGCAGCCTTGCGCTGCGAAGAAGCCACCACCCAATCAAGCCAGGAGAAGACGGTGATGCCCACCCCAGCCCAGATCATCGACAGCACCTTCGCGCTGTACGAACGCCACGGTAGTGACGACTACATCGGCGAAGCCATCACCCAGCTCGAACACATGTCCCAAGCCGCGCAACTGGCCATGGCAGAAGGCTTCGACGACGAAGTGGTGCTGGCGGCGTTCTTCCACGACATCGGCCACCTGTGCGGCGGTGACGCCAGCATGGGCGGCTATGGCGTGGTCAGCCATGAGCGCATCGGCGCCGAGTATTTACGCCGCTGTGGTTTTGGCGAACGCATGGCGCGGCTGGTGCAGTATCACGTGGAGGCCAAGCGCTACCTGACTTTGCGCCAGCCTGGGTATTACCAGCGGTTGAGTGAAGCGAGCCGGCGGACCCTGGAGTATCAGGGGGGCGTGATGAGCGAGGGCGAAGCGGATGTGTTCGAGCGGGATCCGCTGTTCGAGGTGAGCTTGCGGATGAGGGAGTGGGATGAGCGGGCCAAAGTGGTCGGGGTGGCGGTGATTGACCTGGATGGGTTGAAGCGGAAGGCTTTGGCTTTACTTTGAGATGTGGGCTGCCTGTGCGGGCCTCTTCGCGGGTGAACCCGCTCCCACAGGAGTAGTGCACATCTCAAGGAATGTGAGATACCTGTGGGAGCGGGTTTACCCGCGAAGAGGCCAGACCTGCTTGATCAAAACTGTGAAACCAGCGCCTCCAGCTGTTCCTGCCGCTCAGCCTGGTTCAGCTTCGCCCCAGGGTTCAGAGTGGACCACTGCGGATGCGCCCGCGCCTTGCTCAGCGCATCCGGCAACTTGCCCTCCCGCCAGGCCTTCTCATCCAGTTCCCCCAGCCGAATGCTGTCCTGCGCCGCATGCCCGCGGTTTTCCAGCGCCACCATCAATTGCTGCTGACGCAAGGCCAACAAGCGCAACACCGTATCGTCCACCGTCAGTTCGCGCTTGCCCTTGAGCTTGCCCATCAACCGCGACCCATAGTTGCGCGCCGTCTGCAGCGCGCCGCCGGCAATCGCCCCGGCCAGGGCGGCAGCCCCCAGTGTCAGGCCGCCGACCAGCAGGTCCACCCCGGCACCCGCCGCAGCACCGGCGGCCACACCACTGCCCAAGCGCACGCCCAGCAGCTTCAAGGTTTCGGGATTGAACAGGTCATCGCCCCAACGGCCATCCAGCAACGGCAGGTCGCTGGCATGGGCGTCCTCGCGGCGGAAGGCATACAGCTTGAGCAGTGCCTCGACACAGCGCTGCTCGCGCTGGCGCACCTCTTGCCGCAATGCCTCGATGGCCTGGGCTTCGGCAGCCGGTTCGGCCTCGACGCTGCGCCGGCAGGCGGCGCAGTCCAGCAGCAGCTCGGCAATCAGGCGCTTGCCGCTGTGCCGGCGCGCCAGGCGCTGTGCCTGCTGGTCGTCGATCAGTCGCTGCAGGGCCGGGCGGGCGTTTTCCAGCAGCAGGGCCAGGCTTTCGTACAACCGGCGCTCGCCATCCTCTGGCGGGGCCACGCTGTCGAACCGCACCAACGCGTGAAGCCCAAGCCTGGCAAGGGCTTCACGCCATTGCGGCTCGCGGTGCTGGTGGCTGGCGACGAAGTTGAGCACCGGTAGCAGCGGCTTGCCGCAGCTGGCCAGCACTTCCAGTTCGTCGCGGTATTTGGCCAGCACCGGTTCGCGGGCGTCGATCACATACAAGCCGGCATTGCTGGCCAGCAGCTGGCGCAGCACCTTGGCCTCCTGCTCGAAACGCTGGCGTGCCTCGCTGCCTTGCAGAAAGCGCTCGAGGCGGGCCGGGCCGTCCAGGCGCTCGCCCGGGCGCTCCAGGCGTTCGAGGTAGTCGAGCAGGGCGATGGCGTCTTCCAGGCCCGGGGTGTCGTACAGTTCGAGCAAGGGTTCGCCGTCCACCGACAGCCGCGCACCTTCCACATGGCGGGTGGTGCTGGGGCGGTGGGAGACTTCGCCAAAGCCGACGTCACGGGTCAGGGTGCGCAGCAGCGAGGTCTTGCCGACGTTGGTGTGGCCGACCACGGCCAGTTTCAGCGGCTCAGTCATGGCCATGCTCCAGCCAGGTCAGCGGCGAGGTATCGGCATGCGCCAGGCCAAGGCGGTCGAGGGCTTCGTGCCAGTCGCCCAGGCGCTGGGCGTCCAGGGCCTCGCCCGGTGCGGCCTGCAGTAGCCAGATGCGGGTGGCGCCGGCATTGCGTGCCAGCTCGGCGAGCAGCGCCAGGCTGCCGCGGTCGGGCGAACGGCGCGGGTCGCAAGCGATGGCCAGGCGTGCCGGCGGAAAACGGCTGAGCTGTTCGAGCAGGCGGTTACGCGATTCGCGGCTGTCGAGCACGCCGGCGCTGGTCACGCTTTTCGGCAGCGCGGGCGGCCAGGGGTGCTGGTCGTCCAGCTCCAGGCCGACCAGCAGGGCGCCGCTGCTGCCGCTTTCCAGCTGGCCAGCGGCAAACTGCGGCAAGGCTTCGGGCGCGGCATCCTGGACGCCGATGCGTTCGCTGCGTGGCATCAGCGCTTCACGCAGCTGCGCGTAGCCGGGCAGGCTGAGGTCCAGCGCCAGGCGTTGGCGGCCTTGGCGCCAGCGCCACAGGCACACCCCGGCCAACAGCAGGCGCGGCAGCAGGCCGTACACCAGCACCACGCCAAGCAGCCAGCTGGCCCAGGCCTGGCGCGCCAGGTCCAGGGCCGGCTGGCTGTCGCCGCTGGCGCGGATCATGGCCTCGTCGGGTACCGTGAAACCCAGCAACGAAGGCAGCGCGCCCAAGGCTTGGGTCAGGTGGATGAACGGGTCGGCGGCGAGCAGGGTGGTCTCCCAGACAAAGCCATAGCGCCGGGTCGCCAGCAAGGCCAGCAGCATGCCCAGTGCGGTGACCATCGCCAGCAGCCACAGGCCATGCACCAGCAGGCCGAGCAGCCAGCGGTTCAGGCGCTGGCGTTGCAGCAGCACCAGCAGCGCCGGTGCCAGGTGTGCGGCCTTGGCGTCACGGGCAAAGCGTTCGCTCAGCCACAGCCACAGGCGGCCCAGCCCCGCGCCATGCTCGCCGCTCAAGGTAAAGCCGATGGCCCAACCCAGCAGCATCAGCAGGTTCAGCCCGAGCAGGCTGCCCAGGGCCCAGAACACATTCACCGGGCGCTGCCCGTCGCCCAGGGCGGCCAGTGCCAACCCTGCGCCGCTGAGCACGGCCAGCACCAGCAAGGCCAGCAGCGCCAGGCGTGCGCCCTGTTTCCAGTGGCGCAGGGCGGTGCTGATGCCGTCGCGTTCGGCCAGGAACAGGGCGCGGGTTTCGATGCGGGCTGCCAGGTCACCGCCTGCCTGGCGGGCGCGGCGGTTGGCTTCCTGGTCCTCCAGGGGGCCGGCATGTTCCTCGCGCAGGCGTACCGCTTCGGTGAGCCAGCGCTTGTCCAGTGAAGTGGGTGCAGTCACAAGGTCTTCCATTGCACAGGTCAGGGCAGAAGCATAACCCACACGCCCGGTGCTATCCTCGCTGGCATGAATACATCACTCCCCCTCAGCCTGATCGCGGCTCACGCCGAGAACCGCGTGATCGGCATCGACAACTCCATGCCCTGGCATCTGCCGGGGGACTTCAAATACTTCAAGGCCACTACCCTGGGCAAGCCGATCATCATGGGGCGCAAGACCTGGGACTCGCTGGGCAGGCCATTGCCTGGGCGGTTGAATATCGTCGTCAGCCGGCAGGCCGGGCTGGAACTGGCGGGGGCCGAGGTGTTCGGCTCGCTGGAAGAGGCGCTGGTGCGGGCCGAGCAGTGGGCGCGGGAGGCCGGTGTCGATGAGCTGATGCTGATTGGCGGGGCGCAGCTGTATGGGCAGGCGCTGGAGAAAGGGCTGGTCAGCCGCATGTACCTGACGCGGGTCGAGTTGTCGCCGGAAGGGGATGCGTGGTTCCCTGAGTTCGATCGGGGGCAGTGGAAGCTGGTGTCGAGCGAGGCGCAGGCTGAGGAAGGCAAGCCTGGGTATCACTTCGAGGTCTGGGACAAGGTTTGAGATTGCCGGGGCTCCTTTGCAGCCCTTTCCGGCCGGACGGGCGCTCAGGTGAGCAGCTTGATGATCAATGCGGTGACAGTAGCCACCGTGATGACGAAACCGACGGCGATGGCAACCGGGTACCAGAAGGTTTCGCGGGTCATTTTGCCGGCTTCAGCATTCAGCTTGCGTGTCTCGGCCATCAACTTATCCACTTCGACGCGGATCTTGGCAACCTCAACTCGGATCTTTTCGGCTTCTGCCTGGGTCATGTCGTACTGCTGCATGGTGGTTCCTTTCCATCGGCGTATTCGCTAGCCCGGCTAGCAGTATAGCAACGCCAATAGCCATCTATTGCTTGCTTCCCATGCCATTGCGTTACTGGATATTGGGGCCGCATAGCGACCCCTTCCTTATCAGGAATGACTCAACTCGGCATGTTCATCGCCAGCCAGCACTTCCTTGTCGGTCTCTTTCAACAGCTGGCTGGTCACCACCCCTGCGGTCATCGAACCGTTCACGTTCAACGCCGTGCGGCCCATGTCGATCAGCGGCTCTACCGAAATCAGCAACGCCACCAGCTCCACCGGCAAGCCCATGGCCGGCAGCACGATCAGCGCGGCGAAAGTGGCACCGCCACCTACGCCGGCAACACCTGCCGAACTCAAGGTGACGATGGCCACGAGGGTGGCGATCCACAGCGGGTCGAAGGTATCGATGCCCACCGCCGGCGCCACCATCATCGCCAACATGGCGGGATAGAGGCCGGCGCAGCCGTTCTGGCCAATGGTGGTACCGAATGATGCGCTGAAGCTGGCAATCGACTGCGGTACGCCCAGGCGGCGGGTTTGCGCTTCGATGTTCAGCGGAATGCTGGCGGCACTGGAGCGGCTGGTGAAGGCGAAGGTCAGCACCGGCCACACCTTGCGGAAGAAGCGCAGCGGGCTCACGCCGGTGGCGGCGAGGATAACGCCGTGCACCACGAACATCAGCGCCAGGCCCAGGTACGACACCACCACGAAGCTGCCCAGCTTGAGGATGTCATCCATGTTCGAGCTGGCCACCACCTTGGTCATCAGCGCCAGTACGCCATACGGGGTCAGCTTCATCACCACCCGCACCAAGCGCATCACCCAGGCCTGCAGGGTGTCGATGGCCGACAGCGCGCGTTCGCCTTTCTCGGCATCGTCCTTGATCAGCTGCAGCGCGGCCAGGCCGAGGAACACGGCAAAGATCACCACGCTGATGATCGAGGTCGGCTTGGCCCGTGCCAGGTCACCTACCGGGTTGCTGGGGATGAACGACAGCAGCAGCTGCGGGATGTTGAGGTCGGCGACCTTGCCGGCGTAGTCGCTGTGAATAACCTGCATGCGCGCGCTTTCCTGCGCGCCGGCCACCAGGCCTTCGGCGCTCAGGCCGAACAGGTTGGTCAGGACGATGCCGATCAACGCGGCGATGGCGGTGGTCAGCAGCAGGGTGCCAATGCTCAGCACACTGATGCGGCCCAGTGACGAGGCATTGTGCAGGCGCGCCACGGCACTGAGGATCGAGGCGAAGATCAGCGGCATGACGATCATCTGCAACAGGCCGACGTAGCCGTTGCCGACCAGGTCGAGCCAGGCGATGGTGGCCTTGAGTACGGGGTGGCCAGCGCCATACACGGTATGCAGGATCAGGCCGAACACCACGCCCAGCACCAGGCCCAGCAATACTTTCCTGGCCAGGCTCCAGTCGGTGCGGCGGGTTTGTGCCAGGCCCAGCAACAGGGCCAGGAACGCCAGCAGGTTAAGGGACAGCGGCAGGTTCATTGAAGCTCCAGCAGAAAAAAGCAGAAGAGGCATCGCCTCTGTGAGCGATTGCGAACGGAAATGCTAACAGGCTGAAAACAAACGAATTTATACCCAAATGGAATGTGCATAGTCGTTTATGGAATAACGGCGTGTCGCGGATTGCAATGAACACGACGTTTGCAGCTGCATGGGGGTCGTTATCAAGGGCTGCCGGCGGGGATTGTTGCACTAGCGTTTCGGGGTCATTTCAGGAGATTCGTACATGAAGTTCGCTCCGAAAGCCGTCGCCATCGGCCTGTCCCTGCTGTTCAGTATCGAAACCTTCGCCACCGAGCTCAAGCACTGGCCCGCCGAGGCAGCCAGGCAGCTCGACGGCATGATTGCCGCCAATACCAACAAGGGTAACTACGCTGTCTTCGACATGGACAACACCAGTTACCGCTACGACCTTGAAGAGGCCTTGCTGCCGTTCATGGAAAACAAGGGCCTGCTGAGCCGCGACAAGCTCGACCCCTCGTTGAAGCTGATGCCGTTCAAGGACACCGCCGAGCACAAGGAAAGCCTGTTCAGTTACTACTACCGGCTGTGCGAAGTGGACGACATGGTCTGCTACCCGTGGGTGGCCCAGGTGTTCTCCGGCTTTACCCTGCAGGAGCTGAAAGTGCAGGTGGATGAGCTGATGGCCTCCGGCAAACCGATCCCGGCCACCTATTACGAAGGGGACCAGGTCAAGGCCATCGAGGTACAGCCACCCAAGGTCTTCAAGGGCCAGGCCGAGCTGTACAACAAGCTGATGGAGAACGGTATCGAGGTCTATGTGATATCCGCTGCTTCCGAGGAGCTGGTGCGCATGGTCGCGTCGGACCCCAAGTACGGTTACAACGTGAAGCCGCAGAATGTGATTGGCGTGAGCCTGTTGCTGAAGGACCGCGCTAGCGGCCAGTTGACCACCGCGCGCAAGCAGATCAGCGCCGGGCACTATGATGCCAAGGCCAACGTGGGGCTGGAGCTGACCCCGTACCTGTGGACCCCGGCCACCTGGATGGCAGGCAAGCAGGCGGCGATCCTGACCTATATCGATGAGTGGAAGAAACCGGTGCTGGTGGGGGGCGATACGCCGACCAGTGATGGCTACATGCAGTTTCATGGGGTGGATGTGGGCAAGGGCGGCATCCACCTGTGGATAAACCGCAAGGCCAAGTACATGGACCAGATGAACGGGATGATTGCCAGGAATGCCGCGGCGCAGGCCAAGGAAGGGCTGCCGGTGACGGCGGACAAGAACTGGGTGATCGTGACGCCGGAGCAGATTCAGTAAGCCATGTGGTGCCTGTGCTGGCCTCTTCGCGGGTAAACCCGCTCCCACAAGGACCCCGCAGCCTTTGAGCCAGGCACTGTACCTGTGGGAGCGGGTTTACCCGCGAAAGGGCCCTTACAGGCATAAAAAACCGGCGCCCAGGGCGCCGGTTCTTCATTCATACCGTCAGAGCCTCACAGCCCTTCCAGCATCGCCTTGTTACGCACAGCGCCCTTGTCGGCACTGGTCGCCAGCAGGGCATAGGCCTTCAGCGCGGTGGTCACCTTGCGTGGGCGTACTTCAGCCGGTTTCCAGCCCTTTTTGTCCTGCTCGACACGGCGCTCGGCCAGCTCTTCGTCGCTGACCTGCAGGTTGATCGAACGATTCGGGATGTCGATCAGCACCTTGTCGCCGTCGCGCACCAGGCCGATGGCGCCGCCAGCGGCGGCTTCCGGCGAGGCATGGCCGATCGACAGGCCCGAGGTGCCGCCCGAGAAGCGGCCGTCGGTGAGCAGGGCGCAAGCCTTGCCCAGGCCCTTGGACTTCAGGTACGAGGTCGGGTACAGCATTTCCTGCATGCCCGGGCCACCTTTCGGGCCTTCGTAGCGGATGATCACGATGTCGCCGGCCTTCACTTCGTCGGCGAGGATGCCGCGTACGGCGCTGTCCTGGCTTTCGAAGATCTTCGCGGTGCCTTCGAACACCAGGATCGACTCGTCGACACCGGCGGTTTTCACCACGCAGCCATCCAGCGCGATGTTGCCGTACAGCACGGCCAGGCCGCCTTCCTGCGAATAGGCGTGCTCGACACTGCGGATGCAGCCGTTCTCACGGTCGTCATCCAGGGATTCCCAACGGGTCGACTGGCTGAATGCCGTCTGGGTCGGGATGCCGGCAGGGCCGGCCTTGAAGAAGGTGTGTACGGCTTCGTCATCGGTCTGGGTGATGTCCCACTTGGCGATGGCTTCTTCCATGCTGCGGCTGTGCACGGTCGGCAGGTCGGTGTGCAGCAGGCCGCCACGGGCCAGCGAGCCGAGGATGCTGAAGATGCCGCCGGCACGGTGCACGTCTTCCATGTGATATTTCTGGATGTTCGGCGCAACCTTGCACAGCTGCGGCACCTTGCGCGACAGGCGGTCGATGTCGCGCAGGTCGAACGCCACCTCGGCTTCCTGGGCGGCGGCCAGCAGGTGCAGGATGGTGTTGGTCGAGCCGCCCATGGCGATGTCGAGCATCATGGCGTTCTCGAACGCCTTGAAGTTGGCGATGTTGCGCGGCAGTACCGACTCATCGTTCTCGCCGTAGTAGCGCTTGCACAGCTCGACGATGGTGCGGCCGGCGGTGAGGAACAGCTGCTCGCGGTCGGCGTGGGTGGCCAGGGTCGAACCGTTGCCCGGCAGGGCCAGGCCCAGGGCTTCGGTCAGGCAGTTCATCGAGTTGGCGGTGAACATGCCGGAGCACGAACCGCAAGTCGGGCAGGCGCTGCGCTCGTATTCGGCGACTTTTTCGTCGGAAGCCGAGGAGTCGGCGGCAATGACCATGGCGTCGACCAGGTCCAGGCCGTGGCTGGCCAGCTTGGTCTTGCCGGCTTCCATCGGGCCGCCGGAGACGAAGATTACCGGGATGTTCAGGCGCAGGGCGGCCATCAGCATGCCGGGGGTGATCTTGTCGCAGTTGGAGATGCACACGATGGCGTCGGCGCAGTGGGCGTTGACCATGTACTCCACGGCGTCGGCGATGATCTCGCGGCTTGGCAGCGAGTAGAGCATGCCGTCGTGGCCCATGGCGATGCCGTCATCGACCGCGATGGTGTTGAATTCCTTGGCCACGCCACCGGCGCGTTCGATTTCGCGGGCGACCAGCTGGCCCAGGTCCTTCAGGTGCACGTGACCCGGGACGAACTGGGTGAACGAGTTGGCGATGGCGATGATCGGTTTCTTGAAATCTTCGTCCTTCATCCCGGTGGCGCGCCACAGGGCACGGGCGCCGGCCATGTTGCGGCCTTGGGTGGAAGTCTTGGAACGATAATCAGGCATGAAACACTCCTGGCGGCTTAATCAGGTCACAAAAAGGGGAGTGAGCTTCTCTTGTCCTTTGTACCGCAGGCCGGTTGCCACTGGCACGGATGGGGCCGAAGACCGCGCGGGATCGCCGCGTGCTTGGGCAGAGCTCATAAACCCGCCGGGGATGACTGGCGATGAATAGGCCGATTCTACACCGCTGGCGCGGCGAGGGAATGCAGATGTGGATAGCTGGCGGGGAGATTGCAGCAGGAAAGGGCCGCTTGGCGGCCCTTTTTAGCGGATATCAGCTGTTTGGCAGCAAGCGGCAGGTGATGCTCTTGATGTAGCGGGTTTCGGCGATGGCCGGGTGCACCGGGTGGTCCGGGCCCTGGCCGCCGCGTTCGAGCAACTGCAGGTTGCGGTCCAGGTGACGGGCGCTGGTCAGCAGGATGTTGTGCAGGTCGTCCTCGGGCAGGTGCATCGAGCACGAGGCGCTGACCAGGATGCCGTCCTTGGTCAGCATGCGCATGGCCTGTTCGTTCAGGCGGCGGTAGGCCGCTTCACCGTTCTTCAGGTCTTTCTTGCGCTTGATGAAGGCGGGTGGGTCGGCAATGATCACGTCGAAGCGCTCTTCGGCGGCCTTCAGTTCGCGCAGGGCCTCGAACACATCGCCTTCGATGCAGGTCAGTTTCTCGCTGATGCCGTTCAGCGCGGCGTTACGCTCCACGCCGTCCAGGGCGAAGCCCGAGGCGTCGACGCAGAACACTTCGCTGGCGCCGAAGGCACCGGCTTGCACGCCCCAGCCACCGATGTAGCTGAACAGGTCGAGCACGCGCTTGCCTTTCACGTACGGTGCCAGGCGTGCACGGTTCATGCGGTGGTCGTAGAACCAGCCGGTCTTCTGGCCTTCGCGTACCGGGGCTTCGAACTTGACGCCGTTTTCTTCCAGCGGCACCCAGTCCGGCACTTCGCCATAGACGGTCTCGACATAGCGCTGCAGGCCTTCGGCGTCACGTGCGGAGGAGTCGTTCTTGAACAGGATGCCGCTTGGCTTGAGCACCTGTACCAGGGCTGCAATCACGTCGTCCTTGTGCGCTTCCATGGTGGCCGAGGCCAATTGCACCACGAGGATGTCGAAGAAGCGGTCGACAACCAGGCCTGGCAACAGGTCGGAATCGCCATAGACCAGGCGGTAGCACGGTTGGTCGAACAGGCGCTGGCGCAGCGACAGGGCGACGTTCAGGCGGTGCACCAGCAGCGACTTGTCCAGCGGCAGCTTGGCGTCGCGCGACAGCAGGCGGGCGCAGATCAGGTTGTTCGGGCTCAGTGCGACGATACCCAGCGGCTTGCCGTTGGCCGCCTCGAGAACAGCCTGCTGGCCGGCCTGGAAGCCTTGCAGCGGGGTCGCGCTTACGTCGACTTCGTTGCTGTAGACCCACAGGTGGCCGGCGCGCAGGCGGCGGTCGGCATTGGCTTTGAGGCGTAGGCTGGGCAGGGACATGACGTCGCTCCGGGAAAAAAGAGCGGGATTATAGCCTGTTGCCGGGCCGCATGCCCGTTGTGGGAGCGGCCTTGTGTCGCGAAAGGGCTGCGCAGCAGCCCCAGGGTTTCAGCAGCGCTGCATGGATTGCCGGGGCCGCTTTGCGGCCCTTTCGCGACACAAGGCCGCTCCTGCAGGCCTCGCGTAGGCCATGAGATGGCGTCAGGCTGCCAATGCCTTGATCAGTTGCTGGTTGAACGCCGGAATGTCGTCGGGTTGGCGGCTGGTGATCAGGTTGCCATCGACTACCACTTCTTCATCCACCCAGTCTCCGCCGGCATTGCGGATGTCGTCCTGCAGGGTCTTGTAGCTGGTCAGCCGCTTGCCCTTGGCTAACCCGCACGACACCAGCAACCAGCCACCGTGGCAGATCACCGCCAGCGGCTTGCCAGCCGAATCGTGGCTTTTCACCAGTTTCTGCGCGGCGGGGATCAACCGAATCGTGTCAGAGTTTTGCACGCCGCCGGGCAGCACCAGGGCATCGTAGAGGTCCAGGTGGGCGCTTTCGAAGGTTGCGTCCACGGCGAATGCGTCGGCCGGCTGGTCGTGGTTCCAGCCGCGTACCGTGCCCTCCTTGTCGCTGAGGATGTCCACCACCGCGCCGCTCTGTTCCAGGGCTTCGCGAGGGCCTGTCAGTTCCACTTGCTCGAAGCCGTCGGTGACCAGGAAAGCCACTCGCTTGCCGTTCAGTTCTGTACTCATGGGCCTTGCTCCTTTCCTTGATGAATATGAGAGAGAGGCCCGCATGGATAGAGTAAAGTTCCGGCGCAACGATTCAGTGGTTGGTCCCTTTCCGGTCTGGAGGGTTAGAATCGCCGGTCCCAAACGAGTGTGCACGTATGTCCCAAGAACTCAGCGCCGAACAGATCCAGCAAGCCTTGCAAGGCATCACCATCCCGCCGCAACCGCAGATCATGGTCGATCTGCAGTTCGAGCAGTACATGCCTGACCCGGACCTGGAAACCATCGCCAAGCTGATTTCCCAGGACCCGGGCCTCTCGGGCGCCTTGCTCAAGCTGGTCAACTCCCCGCATTTCGGCCTTTCCAACAAGATCGGTTCGATCCAGCGCGCGGTGAACCTGCTGGGCAGCCGTTCGATCATCAACCTGATCAACGCCCAGTCGATCAAGGGCGAGATGAGCGACGAGACCATCGTTACCCTCAACCGCTTCTGGGACACCGCCCAGGACGTGGCGATGACCTGCCTGACACTGGCCAAGCGCACCGGCATCCAGGCGGCGGACGAGGCCTACACCCTGGGCCTGTTCCATGACTGTGGCGTGCCGCTGATGCTCAAGCGCTTCCCCGACTACATGGATGTGCTGGAAGAGGCCTATGCCAAGGCCGACGAGGAAACCCGCGTGGTCGACACCGAAAACCGCGCGTTCAATACCAATCATTCGGTGGTCGGCTATTTCACTGCCAAGTCCTGGCGCCTGCCCGAGCACCTCAGCGCGGCCATTGCCAACCACCACAACGCCCTGGCGGTGTTCCGCGACGAGAGTTCGCGCAATACCCAGAGCCAGCTTAAAAACCTGCTGGCGGTGCTGAAGATGGCCGAGCACATCTGCGCGTCGTACCGGGTGCTGGGCAACCAGGCAGTGGACCACGAATGGAATGTGGTCGGCCCGCTGGTGCTCGATTACATTGGCTTGTCGGAATACGATTTCGAAAACCTCAAGCAGAACATTCGCGAGTTGGGCGGGCACTGACACATGCCGGAATTGCCAGAAGTAGAAACCACCCGGCGCGGTATTGCGCCCCACCTGGAAGGCCAGCGCGTCAGCCGGGTGGTGGTGCGTGACCGGCGCCTGCGCTGGCCGATTCCGGAAGACCTGGATGTGCGCCTGTCGGGGCAGCGCATCGTCAGTGTCGAGCGGCGCGCCAAGTACCTGTTGATCAATGCCGAGGTCGGCACCCTGATCAGCCACCTGGGCATGTCGGGCAACCTTCGCCTGGTCGAGCTGGGCTTGCCGGCGGCCAAGCATGAGCACGTGGATATCGAGCTGGAGTCGGGGTTGATGCTGCGCTACACCGACCCGCGCCGCTTTGGCGCGATGCTGTGGAGCCTGGACCCGCTCAACCACGAACTGCTGCTGCGCCTGGGGCCGGAGCCGCTGACCGACCTGTTCGACGGCGAGCGGCTGTTCCAGCTGTCCCGTGGGCGGTCGATGGCGGTCAAGCCGTTCATCATGGACAACGCGGTGGTGGTGGGGGTGGGCAACATCTACGCCACCGAGGCGCTGTTTGCCGCTGGCATCGACCCTCGTCGGGAAGCGGGCGGGATTTCCCGGGCGCGTTACCTGAAGCTGGCGATCGAGATCAAGCGCGTGCTGGCGGCGGCGATCGAGCAGGGCGGCACCACGCTACGCGACTTCATCGGTGGCGACGGGCAGCCGGGGTACTTCCAGCAGGAATTGTTCGTGTACGGGCGGGGCGGGCAGCCGTGCAAGCTGTGTGGCACGGAGTTGCGCGAGGTGAAGCTGGGGCAGAGGGCGAGTGTGTATTGCCCGCGCTGCCAGCGCTGAGGCAAGTCACGCGGAAACTTGTAGGAGCGGCCTTGTGTCGCGATGGGCCGTGAAGCGGCCCCGGCAATTTCTGCTGCGGAGCTGAAATTTGGGGGCGCTTCGCACCCCATCGCGACACAAGGCCGCTCCTACAGGTACAGCGTAGGGCCGAGCGGATCAGGCCTTGCCAGTAATCCGGCGGTACTTGGCCATCAGCTCTTCTTCGGTTTCCGGGTGCGCTTCATCCAGCGGGATGCAGTCGACCGGGCAGACCTGCTGGCATTGCGGCTCGTCGTAATGGCCCACGCACTGGGTGCACAGGTTAGGGTCGATCACGTAGATCTCTTCGCCTTGGGAGATGGCCTCGTTCGGGCACTCGGGTTCGCAGACGTCGCAGTTGATGCAATCGTCGGTGATGATCAGGGACATGGGGACTCCGGCCGGGGCTCTGCGCCCGGGCATGTTCAACGCAGTGGGCACAATTGTGCCGCATTCGCGCCCGCAGTGCACGCGGGCGCGATGATCAGCCGCTAAAGGTCACTTCTTGAAGCGTTCGGTCAGCGCCTCGGCCACCACCGGGTGGACGAACTTGCTGATATCACCGCCCAGCGCGGCAATTTCCCGGACCAGGGTCGAGGAAATGAACGAATAGCGCTCCGAAGGCGTGAGGAACAGGCTCTCGACGTCGGGAGCCAGTTGCCGGTTCATGTTCGCCAGCTGGAACTCGTACTCGAAGTCGGACACCGCGCGCAGGCCACGCAGGAAGACGTTGGCGCCCTGTTCCTTGGCGAAATGCGCCAGCAGCGAGGAGAAGCCGATGACTTCGACATTGGGCAGGTGCTTGGTGACCTCACGGGCGAGCTCCACCCGTTGTTCCAGCGGGAACAGCGGGTTTTTCTTCGGGCTGGCCGCCACCGCGATGATCACGTGGTCGAACAACCGCGAGGCGCGCTCGACCAGGTCGCCATGGCCTTTGGTAATGGGGTCGAAAGTACCCGGGTACAACACTCGGTTCATCGCGTCATCCTGGCTGGAGTGCGTTGGGGAGTCGGATGGTAGCGCAGCGACGGCGCCCCGGCCAAGTCATGCGGCCGGCTGATGGCACTATAGACAGGGGGCCTGTTCCTTGTCATGCGCTGTGTGCCAGGCGGGCGACCAGCGCTTCGGTGAGCCTGGCGCTGATGGCATACACCGACAGTTGCGGGTTGGCGCCGATACTGGTGGGGAACAGCGAGCCGTCGTGAACCGACAGGTTTTCCAGCTGGTGATGGCGGCCAAGGCTGTCGCATACCGCCTGGCGCGGGTCGTCGCCGAGGGCGCAGCCACCCATCACGTGAGCGCTGCCCAGGCGCGTGCGGAACGGCTCCAGGCGCAACTGGTCGATCATGGCCAAGGCCTGCTCCAGGCTGGACGCGGCGCTGGCATCGCTGTGCACGGGGGTGACCTGGGTGGCGCCGGCGGCGAACTGGATCTGCGCCATGCTGCGGTAGGCGCGGCGCAGGCCGTCGCGCAGGTAGTCGGTGACCGGGTAATCGAGCACCGGTGAGCCATCGCCGCGCAGCTCCACGGCCCCGCCCTGGCTTTGTGGGTGGAAGCCGTCACGCAGCAGCGCCAGCATCACGTGGGTATGTGGCAGCTCGGCCATGCGCCGGGCATTCTCGTGGCCGTGCCCGCCCAGCAGCGTGCTGGCCAGGGCGGGGTGCAGCGGTGGTACTTCCAGCTTGTAGCCAACCGGGCCGTCGCTGCCGCCTTGCCATTGGAAATGGTCGCTGTAGATGGACTGCGGGGCGCCGTAGTAGGGGTCGATACGGTCGTTGAAGCGTGCTGCGCTGAAGTTGACCAGGTGCAGGAAGGTGCGTTTGCCCAGGCGGCCATGCGGGTCGGGCGCGTCGGAACGCAGCAGCAGGGCCGGGCTGTTGATGCCGCCACCGGCAAGGATGTAGTGACGCGCGCGAACGCGGATCTGACGGCCCGTGGTGTGCACGCCCTGGCTATCCAGCGCTTGGCATGACAGGCCCTGAATGCGCTCGCCGTTGTGTTCGAAGCGTTCGGCCCGAGCCAGGTACAGCAGCTCGCCGCCCTGTTCGAGGGTGGCGGGAATACGCGTGACCAGCATCGACTGCTTGGCATTCACCGGGCAACCCATGCCGCAGTAGCCCAGGTTCCAGCAGCCGCGCACGTTGCGCGGGATCACCGCCCAGCGGTAGCCCAGCTGTTCGCAGCCACGGCGCAGCACGTCGTTGTTGGCGTTCGGTGGCAGGGCCCAGGGGGTGATGCCCAGTTCCTGCTCGATGCGCTCGAACCAGGGGCGCATCTGCTCCTCGCCCAGGCCGGTCACGTTGTGGGCTGCGGCCCAGTGCGCCAGGGTCTGTGGCGGCGTGCGAAAGCTCGAGGTCCAGTTGACCAGCGTGGTGCCGCCCACGGCGCGGCCCTGGAGGATGGTGATGGCGCCATCCTTGCTCATGCGGCCCAGGCCTTCCTGGTACAGGCTGGCATAGGCTTCGTTTTCCAGCAGGTGGAAATCGCTGCTGGTCTTCAGCGGGCCTTCTTCGATCAGCAGCACCTTGAAGCTGGCAGTGCTGAGCATTTGCGCGCTGGTAGCGCCACCGGCACCGCTGCCGATCACGGCAACGTCGGCTTCCAGCGTGAGGTCGTGCTCCAGGCGCGAGGCGTCGTGGGTGATCCAGCCGCTTTCCAGGCCTTGGCGAAACGGGTCGGGTACAGGCATTGGCGCTGCTCTTGTTGTTTTCAGATTTTCGGTGGCCCGGGGTAGCCGCAGGCAGCCCAGGATTCGGGGCGTTCGTACCAGGCCATCTGCAGCAACTGCAGCAGCGAGGCGTGGCCCATGCGCAGCAGGTTCAGCGAGCTGTCCTGCCAACGTTGCAGGAAGGCCGTGACCTGCGCAGTGCCGGCTTGCTCCCAGGCGCCCCAGACCCCGGTCAGGGGGCCGCGGGTGAGTGGCAGGTTGAGCACGTCGAACAATTGCCGGGTGAGTTTGAGCATTTCCGGCGATAGCGCCGCCAGCTTGTGGTCGAGGCTATGCAGCACCAGTGTCTCGGCGGCCTGGGTGCCGGCCAGTACCACCGGGATCAGCGCGCGCAGCAGCGGCAAGTCGTCGTCGCGCAGTACCTGGTAACCCGTTGCGGCTGTCTGTGCGCTGCAGCCGACCAGGCTGGTACCGGCCAGAAAGACGCTGGCGCCAAGGCTGAAGCGCAGCAGTTCGCGGCGGTGCATGGGCCGGCCCTCAGCGGATGAAAAGCTTGAAGACCAGGCGCTGCAAGGCTTTGCCATAAGGCGGGTAGATCAGCCGGGCAGCGTTGAAGCGTTGCTTGGCCAGCACCGCCTTGGCCTTGCTGAAGGTCAGGAAGCCGTCGTGGCCATGGTAATGGCCCATGCCTGAAGGGCCTATGCCGCCGAACGGCAAGTCATCCTGGGCCACGTGCAGCAGGGTGTCGTTCAGGCACACTCCGCCGGAGTGGGTGTGGCGCAGCACCTGCTCCTGGGCTGCGCGGTCATAGCCGAAGTAGTAAAGCGCCAGCGGGCGCGGGCGCTGGTTGATGTAGGCCAGTGCCTGCTCGAGGCTGTCGTAGGGCACCAGCGGCAGCAATGGGCCGAAGATTTCGTCCTGCATCACCTGCATGCCGTCGTTCACCCCCAGCAGCAGGTGGGGTGGCAGGCGCCGGCCCTGGCGGGTTTCACCGGGGTACAGGTCGAGTACCTGCGCACCTTTGGCGTGGGCATCGTCCAGTAGATGTTGCAAGCGCTGCAGCTGGCGCTGGTTGATGATGGCGGTGAAGTCGGGGTTGCCGGCGATGCGCGGATACAGCCGGCGCACGGCACGCTGGTAGGCGTCGCTGAAGGCCTCCAGGCGCTCGCGTGGCACCAGCACGTAGTCGGGGGCGACGCAGGTCTGGCCGGCATTGAGGGTCTTGCCGAAGGCGATGCGCTCGGCGGCGCTGTCCAGCGGTACGTCGGCAGAGACTATGGCCGGCGACTTGCCACCCAGTTCCAGGGTGACGGGGGTCAGGTTGTGCGCTGCAGCCAGCATTACCTGGCGCCCCACGCTGGTGGCGCCGGTGAACAGCAGGTGATCGAACGGCAGGCGGGCAAAGGCCTGGCCTACCTCGACCTCGCCTAGCACCACGCTGACCAGGTCGGTGGGGAACACCTGCTCCAGCAGTTGCTTGAGCGCCTGGCCAGTGGCAGGGGTGGCTTCGCTGAGCTTGAGCATGACCCGGTTGCCGGCGGCCAGGGCGCAGGTCAGCGGGCCGATGGCAAGGAACAGCGGGTAGTTCCACGGCACGATGATGCCGACCACGCCCAGGGGTTGGTAGCGCACCTGAGCGCTGGCCGGCTGGAAGGCCAGGCCTACCTTGCGCCGGCTGGCGCGCATCCAGCGCTGCAGGTGCTTTTCGGCGTGGCGCAGGCCTTGCACCGAGGGTAGCAGCTCGGCCAGCAGGGTCTCGTCGGCGCTGCGCCCCTCAAAGTCCTGGCCGATTGCCTCAATCAGGTCGGCCTGGCCGGCCAGCAAGGCTTCCCGCAGGCTTTTCAGCCATTGGCGCCGCTGCGCCGCCGCTGGCAATGGGTTGCCGGCAAAGGCCTGGCGCTGGGTGGCGAACGTCGCCGCAAGGTCGAGGTCGGATTGCACAGGGGGCAAGGCACTGGGCGAGTTCATGGCGGCGTCGAGTCCGGGCAGGGAATCCCTAGAGCCTATACTCTAATTTGTACGATGGTGCGAATTTTTCCGCGTTGTCGAGCGGTGCATTCCACCGCCAATACGCCGTAAGATGACCCTTTGATGAAGGCCCGCAGACTGGGAGCTGAGCATGGCCCCGCGCATGAAGACCCGAGAGCGCATCGTGCAGAACAGCCTCGAGCTGTTCAACCAGCAGGGCGAACGCAGCGTCAGTACCAATCACATTGCCGCGCACATGGAAATTTCGCCCGGCAACCTGTATTACCACTTCCCCAACAAGCAGGCGATCATCGCTTTGCTGTTCAGCCAGTACGAAGAACTGGTGGACAGCTTCCTGCGCCCGCCGCAAGGCCGCGCGGCGACCGTGGAGGACAAGCGCTTCTACCTCAAGGCCCTGCTGGCGGCGATGTGGAACTACCGTTTTCTGCACCGCGACCTGGAGCACCTGCTGGACAGCGACCCGGAGCTGGCCGCCCGTTATCGGCGCTTTTCCGAGCGCTGCCTGCGCCAGGGCCAGGCGATCTACCGCGGCTTTGTCGAGGCGGGCATCCTGGCCATGGCACCAGCGCAGATCGAATCGCTGACCATCAACGCCTGGATCGTGTTGACGTCCTGGGTACGTTTTCTCAGCACCACGCGGGAGCATTCCGCGCACCTGGGTGAAGAAGCCTTCAAGCGCGGCGTCTACCAGGTACTGGTGCTGGAGCTCGGCTTCGTCACCGACAACGCCCGCAATGCCGTGGACGCCCTGTGCCAGGAATTCCATGTACCGTTCAACCAGGCCCTGGAGCACTAACCCAGGGCCTAAGTGCTATCGATAGTGCCATCGATCAGGAGATTGTCATGCCCCTTGCGCAATTGATCACCCCGCAGCAGTTGGCCGAGCGTCTGGGCTCGCCCAAGTTGGTGATCCTCGACTGCCGCTTTGCCCTCGAGGATGTGGACTATGGCCAACGCAGCTATGCCCAGGGGCATATTGCCGGGGCGCATTTTGCCGACCTGGAGCGTGACCTCAGCGGGCCGGTGAGCAAGGGGCGTACCGGGCGCCACCCGTTGCCGGATGCGCGCCGGCTGGTCGAGCGCCTGCGAGAGTGGGGCCTGGACGATGACAGCGAGGTGGTGCTGTACGACGACGGCCCTGGCGCTTTTGCTGCCCGTGCCTGGTGGCTGCTGGCCTGGCTGGGCAAGCGCAGCGGCGTGGCGATCCTCGACGGTGGCCTGAAGGCCTGGCATGCGGCGCACCTGCCGCTCAGCCTGGACCCGCCGCTCAAGCGGGAAGGCACCTTCAACGGTGAGCCGGACGGCAAGCTGCTGATCGATGCCGAGCACCTGGCCAAGCGCTTGGGTAACGCAGACCTGACCTTGATCGATGCGCGTGCCTTGCCGCGTTTCCGTGGCGAAGTGGAACCGATCGACCCGGTGGCGGGGCATATTCCGGGGGCGCAGTGCGCGGCGTTTACCGACAACCTGGGGGCTGATGGGCGTTTTCTGCAGCCGGACCAGCTAAAACAGCGCTTTGCCGAAAAGCTGGCCGGGCGGGCGCCGGAGCAGTTGGTGGCGTATTGCGGGTCAGGGGTGACGGCGTGTCATAACCTGTTTGCCCTGGCGTTGGCCGGGTACCCGCTGGGCAAGCTGTATGCCGGGTCGTGGAGTGAGTGGATCAACGATCCGCAGCATGGCGTAGCCACTGGCGAGTAAGCCGGTCAAATCCTGTAGGAGATCGCCCAGGCCCTGTGGGAGCGGGCGAGCCCGCGAAGCATGCAACGCGGTGGCTGGCACCGGCTGCGCCGGTGTTCGCGGGCGCGCCCGCTCCCACAGGGTTCCTGCAAAACAATCGCTTATGTGCCCTCCACCAGCCACTGTGGAATCCGCCGCTCCAGGTAATAGCCCGGGTTGCGCAGGCTGCCATCGACAAAGCCCACATGGCCGCCGCGGCTGTGCAGTTCGAAGCGGGTTTGCGGCGCCAGTTCGCGGGCCGTTGGCAGGCTGTGGCCGGAGACGAAAGGGTCATCGCTGGAGTGGATGATCAGCGTCGGCGTGCGGTTCTGGCCGAGGAAGAAATGACTCGATGAGCGGCGGTAGTAGTCGTGCGCATCGCGAAAACCGTTCAGCGGTGCGGTGACCTTGCCGTCGAAATCCCAGAACGTGCGCAGGTTGCCCAACGGCCCCAGCCGTTGCAGCGTCGCCAGCCCTTCATGCTGGCCCTTGTCGTGGAAGTGCCGCTGCTTGAGCTGCACATAAGCCAGCATCTCGCGCATGAAATGCGCCTGGTACACCTTTGAAAAGCCCTGGCCGATGCGGTCGGCGCAGTGGTCCAGGCGAAACGGCACCGACACCGCTACCGCAGCCTGCAACTGGCTGGCGACACCGCTTTCGCCCAGGTATTTCAGCAGCACATTGCCCCCCAGCGAATAACCCACCGCATACAACGGCGCCAACGGGCGCTGGGCGCGCAGGTGGCTGACGATTTCGGCCAGGTCTTCGCTGGCGCCGGAATGGTAGCTGCGTGGCAGCAGGTTGGGCTCGCCCGAGCAACCGCGCCAGTTCACCGCCACGCTGGCCCAGCCGAGGCCTTGCAGCGCTTGCTGCAAGCCTTTGACGTAGGGCGAGTGGGAGGAGCCGGTCAAACCGTGCAGCACCAGTACCAACGGCGCGTGGGGCTGGTGCGGGCCGTGCCAGTCCAGGTCGATGAAGTCGCCATCGGCCAGCCATAGCCGCTCGCGGTTGCGCTGCAGCTCAGGCAGCTTGCGCCACAGTGGCCCCCACAGAGTTTGCAGGTGGGGGTTGGACAGGCCGATGGCCGGGCGGAATGTGGCGCTGGGGCTGGGCATGCTAGGCGACTCGTGATGTGCCTGCCTAGAGTGCCATGAAACAACGCCACTGTACCTGCGCTATTGGTCGGTGGCTGGCAGCGGTTGCTGGTCGACACGTGGGCCGACACTGACCAGTACCTCGCAGTTCAAGTCGAGACGGTCTTGCATCGCCGCGCAGATATCTGCCGGGCTCAGCCTACCGATGCGCTCGATGTAGCTGTTCAGGTGGTCTGCAGGCTGATGTTGGTGGGTTATCTCCGTCAGCAATGCTGCCAGGCTGTTGTTTTGCGCCACACCACGCAGTAATTGCCCGGCCAGCTGTTTGCACGCCAGCTGCAGTTCGGCCTTGGTTGGCCCTTGCTCGATGAAATCGCACAGCAAGGTTGCTACCAGTTCCTGCGAGCATTGCACGTACCGTGGCGCGATGTCCCACTCTATGGTGAACAGCCCGCCGGCACTCAACGGCGAAGCGCGGCTGTAGATGCCGTAGGTCAACCCGCGACGTTGGCGCAGTTCCACCATCAGGCGCGATTCAAGGCCTGAAGCCAACACTTCACTGGCTAGCACAATGGCTGGGAAATCCGGGTCATTGGCGGGAACGTTCATGGGCAATGCCAGCAGCACTGCGCTGCTGTTGCCGGGCTGTTCGACGTTGATGGTTGCATGGGTAGCTTCCGGAACGGCTGGCAGGTCAGCGGCGGACCAGCCTTGCGGCAGGGCTTGGCTGATCTGTTGCGCGATGGCTTGCGCCTCGCTCAGGGTCAGGTCCCCGACAAGCACCATTTCCAGGTTGCTGGCGCTGTAGGCGCGTTGGTGGAATGCCCGCAAGTCTTCAGGGCTGACGGCGTTCACGCCTTGAATGGTGCTGCCCAGCGGGTTGCCATAGGGATGGCCCTGGAACAGATGGCGAAACGCCTCGCTACGCGCCCTGAGCCTGGGGCGCCGTTCGCGGGATGCGTTGTGCTGCACGAGCTGGCGCTTGATCTTTTCCAGGGCAGGCGCGGGGAAAGCCGGGTTTGCCACAAGGTCGGTAAACAGGTCCAGGGCTGGTGTGAGTATCGTTTTCGTGCTCACGCTGCGCAGGCTCAGCGTTGCATGCTCCAGGCGTATCTGCTTTTCCATGATCGCGCCCAGGCGCTCCATGCCCTCAGCTTGCCTGGCGCTGGTATAGCGCCGGCTGCCCTCGTCGAGCATGTACAGCGTCAAGGCTGCCAGGCCGGGTTGCAAGGTGTCCTGGGCCGTGCCTGCCTTGAACCGCAAGACCACATCGACGATAGGCAGCCCGCGGGCTTCGACGAACTTCACGCCTGTACCTGCTTCCGTGGTCCACGCCTGCACCTGCGTCTGAGGGGTTTCGAGCTGGTCCAGATCAACGCCTTGGACCGAGACCAGACCACTGTGACTTCCGTTGGCTACAGCCGGTTGCGGGATGCTCGCGATCTTGTCATTCATCGGTACTTTCCTTGTGGTGCATGAAGGTGAAGGCCGCACGGGCTTCAGTCAGGAATTCCAGCGCAATCAGGCCTACCTGCTCGGCTGTCACGGCTTCGATGGCTTGTCGCTCATCGTCCAGGGCAACGGGGTCCAGACCGCAGGCGGCCTGTTTGCCGATGGCCTCTGCCTGTTTGCCGATGTCGTCTCTTGCGAATAGTTGCCTGGCCAGCAGGCGAGCCTTGGCGCGTTGAAGATCTTCCTTGGAGGGGGCCGACTGGCGGAACGCTTCGATTTCCTGCATCAGCCTTTCGGCTGCTGCCTCCGGCGTAACCTGCGGGCTGCAGAACGCGTACAAGGTCAGCAGGCTGTCACCGCGCTGCCATGGCTCATAGGTCGCTCTCAGGCCCTGTAGCAGCGGAGTGTCTTGTATCAACAGGCGCTGCAGCGTGCTGGCGTGGCCTTCAGCAAGAATGTCCGGCAGCAGGCGCAGTGCGCAGGCTTGTGAGCCAGAGCGGGCGGTGCATTGGCTGGGAAGGTTGAAGCTGATGAGCACGCCGGTGTTCAGGCCATGCCAGCGCAGGGTCTGGCTGCGCCGAACCTGCCCAGAAGGCATTGTGGGTTTTTGCCGTGTTGGCAGGCGGTTGGCGGGGATCGCTGCAAAGTGCCGTGTAACCAGCTTTTGCAGCTGGGCCAGGGCAATGTCACCAGCCACGGCGAGCGTGGCATTGTTGGGGTGGTACCAGGTCTGGTACCAGGTGCGCGCCGCCGTCGGGGTCATATGGTCGAGGTCGGTCTTGTGGCCGGTCACGGGGTTGCCATAGCCGCTGTTGCCATAGACCAGCAACTGGTGATGTTCCACTGCCAGTGCCAAGGGGCTGTTGTCGATATCCTCGCGGCGCTCGGCCATGACTACTGCCAGTTCACGGGCAAAAGGCATGTCGCTGAGGGTGGCGCTGGCCATGACGTCGGCCAGCGCCTCCAAGGCAATTTCCAGGCGGTTGCGTGGCAAAGTCAGCGGAAAGACCGTGGCATCGGGGTAGGTAAAGGCATTTGGGTCACCGCCCAGGCGGCTCATGAGGGCTGAATACTGGCCTGGAGCCAGTTTGCTGCTGCCCTCGAACAGCAGATGCTCCAGGGCGTGGGACAGGCCGGTGTGGCCCTCAGGCTCGTAGCTGGAGCCTACGTGGTACCACAGCTGCACGCTGACCAGCGGCGCGCGGTTGTCTTCACGCAGGTAGACGCGCAGGCCGTTGGCGAGGGTGAAGGTGTACACCGAGCCTGCCAGCGCGGGTGGGGCGGGGTGGTCGGTCATGGTTGAAGTGCTCCTGCAAAATTGGAGGAGCAGCTTCAGCCATGAAGGCGATGAGTTTGTGGTAACTAAATACGGCAAACTCAGGCTTAGCGGATCAACCCCGTTGCCAAAGTGCGTAGTGCACCTGGCCGGTCTTCTTCTCGCGGTGCAGGCGCCAGTTGCCTGGTAACTGCAAGGTCGATGGTGCCGCCTCGCTTTCGGTATAGACCCATGCCTGTTCCCGCAGCCACTGGTTCTTCTCCAACAGGTTGCAGGTGTCGGCCAGCAGGTCCTGGTGGAACGGCGGGTCGAGGAACACCACGTCGAACTGCTGCTTGGCCGGGCCTTGCAGATAGCGCAGGGCGTCGGTCTGCAGGATCTGCCCGCGCGGGCAGCGCAGGATCTCGAGGTTGTTCTTCAGGTTGGCGATGGCAGCCGGATTGCTGTCCAGCGCGACGGCGTCCTCGGCCCCGCGGGACAGGGCTTCGAGCACCAGGGCGCCGCTGCCGGTGAAGGCGTCCAGCACGCGGGCACCCTCGATATAGGGCGCCAGCCAGTTGAACAGGGTTTCGCGCACACGGTCGGGCGTTGGCCGCAGGCCTTCGCCTTCCGGCACCGCCAGACGGCGGCTGCGCCATTCGCCGGCGATGATGCGCAGGTGGCCCTGGCCCTTGCTTTGGCCCGGTTGCGGGCGGGCGGGAGGGGTGGATCTTGGCATTAGTGCTCCGGTACCCCGAGCGGCTGCTCGGAGGGCTTGTCAGTGGGTGCTGGCAGCGGTTTTTGCGGCACTTTCGGGCCAGCGGTGACGATCACCAGTTTATCGGCTGACAGGTGTTTGTTCATGGCCGTTCTTACCTGCTCGACGGTGAGGGCCTGGGACTGCTGCATGAAGTCCTCCAGCCAGGTCAGCGGCAGGTTGTAGAAGCCAATGGCACCCAGTTGGCCGACGATGCTGGCGTTGCTGGCATTGGACAGCGGGAAGCTGCCGGCCAGTTCGCGCTTGGCATCGTCCAGCTCCTGCTGGGTGGGGCCGGCTTTGAGGTAGTCGGCGAGAATATCCTGCACCAGCTTGAGCGTGCCCTCGCTGAGTTCGGCACGGGTCTGCAGGTTGATCATGAACGGGCCGCGAACCTGCATCGGGCTGAACACCGAGTACACGCCGTAGGTCAGGCCGCGCTTTTCACGTACCTCGCTCATCAGCCGGGTGCCGAACGCACCGCCGCCGAGGATCTGGTTGCCCAGTGACAGGGCCGGCCAGTCCGGGTCCTGGCGGTCGATGCCGAGTTCGGCCAGCATCAGGTGGGTCTGCTTGGACGGGAAGTCGATGTGGGTCAGGCCTGCCTTGGCTTCGCCGGGTTGGGCCGGTGCGGCCAGCGCGGGGCCTTTGGGCAGACCGGCTGACACCTGGGCGGCGATGGCTTCGGCCTCGGCGCGGCTGAGGTCGCCGACCAGGGCGATGACCGCGTTGCCGCTGGTGTAGGCCTTGGCGTGGAAGGCGCGCAGCTGTGCCAGGGTGATGCCGCTGATGCTTTCGGCAGTGCCGTCGCTCGGGTGGGCGTAGGGGTGGTCGCCGTAGAGCTTGGCGAACAGGGCCTTGCCAGCGACCTTGCCGGGGTTCTGCTTTTCATACTCGAAGCCGGCCAGCATCTGGTTCTTGATGCGCTTGAGGGCGTCTTCGGGGAAGGTCGGCTTGCCAGCCACCTCGGCGAACAGCTTGAGCGCCGGTTCGCGCTTGTCCTTGGCGCTGAGGCTGCGCAGCGAGGCCACGGCCATATCGCGGTAGGAGCCGTTGCCAAAGTCGGCGCCCAGGCCCTCGAAGCCTTCGGCGATGGCAGTCACATCCTTGCCGGCTACGCCCTCGTTGAGCATGGCGTTGGTCAGGGCAGCCAGGCCTGGCGTGCCGCCATCCTGGCTGCTGCCGGCGGCGAAGGTGATGCGCAGGTCGAACATCGGCAGTTCGCGGGCCTCGACGAACAGTACCCGGGCACCTTCGGCGGTGTTCCAGTGCTGGATGTTCAACTGGCGCCGGCTGGGCGCCTTGCCATCCAGCTCGGCCAGCGACTGCAAGGTGTTGGCCGGGCGTGCCGCGTTGCTGTCGGCCTTGGCGGCGTTGTCGGCCATGGCCGGGGCGGCCAGCACCGCCGCCAGCGCCAGGGCGCGGATGCCCGTGGCCAGCAGGGTTGGGCGTGGTGCGCGGCGATCACTCATGAGCGGACTCCTCGGGCAATACATGGGCAACGCTCAGGCGTTCGCGGGTGAAGTAGGTGCGCGCGGCGCTCTGGATGTCCTGCGGGGTAACGCGCTTGAGCTCGTCCAGCTCGCTGTCGATCAGCTTCCAGGACAGGCCGACGGTTTCCAGCTGGCCGATGGTGGTGGCCTGGCTGCTGATGGAGTCGCGGTCGTAGACCAGGCCGGCAATGACCTGGGCGCGTACGCGCTCCAGCTCTTCGGCGCTGGGTGGGGTGGTCTTGAGCTCATCCAGCAGCTGCCAGACGCCTTTCTCGACATCGGCGAGGGTTTTCTGCTTCTGCACGTTCGGCGTGGCCGAGATCAGGAACAGGCTGTCGCCGCGGGTGAAGGCGTTGTAGCTGGAAGAAGCACCGGCCACCAACTCCTGGCCACGTTCCAGGCGTGCCGGCATGCGGGCGCTGTAGCCGCCGTCGAGCAGCGCCGAGATCAGGCGCAGGGCATGCACCGTACGCGGGTCCTTGGCGGTGGACAGGCCAGGTACGTTGAAACCGTAGATCAGGCTCGGCAACTGGGTGCGCACGTGCAGGGTCAGCTGGCGCTGGCCTGGTTCGGCCAGTTCGAGCGGCAACTTGGCCGGCGGCACGGCACGCTTGGGGATGCTGCCGAAGTACTTCTGCGCCAGGCCCTTGACCTCATCGGCGGTGACATCGCCGACTACCACCAGAGTGGCGTTGTTGGGGGCGTACCAGGATTCGTACCAGTGGCGCAGTTCCTCGACCTTCATGCGCTCCAGGTCGGCCATCCAGCCGATGGTCGGGGTGTGGTAGCCGCTGGCCGGGTAGGCCATGGCGCGGAACAGCTCGAACGCCTTGGAGTTGGGCTGGTCGTCGGTGCGCAGGCGGCGTTCTTCCTTGATCACCTCGATTTCACGGCTGAATTCGTCAGCGGGCAGGCGCAGGCTGGCCAGGCGGTCGGCCTCGAGTTCCAGGGCCACCGGCAGGCGGTCGCGTGCCAGCACCTGGTAATAGGCGGTGTAGTCGTCGCTGGTGAAGGCGTTTTCTTCGGCGCCAATGTCACGCAGTATGCGCGAAGCCTCGCCGGGGCCGACCTTGGCGCTGCCTTTGAACATCATGTGTTCCAGCGCGTGGGACAGGCCAGTCTGGCCCGGGGTTTCATAGCTGGAGCCAACCTTGTACCAGATCTGCGAGACCACCACCGGGGCGCGGTGGTCCTCGCGCACGACCACTTTCAGGCCGTTGTCGAGGATGAATTCGTGGGTGGGTTGCACATCGGCGGCGAAGGCCGCGAGCGGCAGGCAGAGCGTGCCGAGCAACAGGCCAGCGGCGCGGCGGGCTAGAGCATTCATACGGTGTTTAACCTGTTCGGCGGCCCGCTGGTTTAGCGTCGGCGGGCCAGGAGGTGCTAGGATACTGATCCGGTTGCCTGGCGACCATGCCTGTCGCCGTTCTGGCCCGCAGGACACTAAGACAAAACGTTGCGCATGAACCAGCCGGCTTCAAGATAGTCTGTTCTGCGTAGAGAGAATTCCCGATGCGCCATAGCTGGCCCATCGCTACCCTGAGATAGCCGTCTTCCATGTTTGGTTCCAACGACGACAAAAAAGCGCCGGCCGAGGCTGGTGAGAAGAAAGGCCTGTTCAGCTGGTTTCGCAAGAAACCGCAGCAACCTGTGGCAACGGGCGTGCCCGCGAATGAACCCCCAGCCGTCGAGCAGCCTGCAGCCGCTCCGGTCGAAGGGGCTACCGCCGAAGCGCCACAGGCCCCTGAACCCGTTCAGGCCCCTGCGGCCCCACAGCTGACAGAACCGCAGCAGGTCGCCGCACCCGTTCAATCCCCGGTGGTCGAGGCCCCTGTCCCCGAACCGGTTGCTTCCCAGCCGTTGCAGGCCCCTGAACCCGAGCCGGTCGCGTCCCAGCCACTGGTGGCACCTGCACCGCAGCCGGTCGCTTCCATGCCCTTGCAGGCGGCCCCGGTCGAGCCGGCCCCGGTCGTCGAGCCGGTCGCGCCGGTCAGCAACCTGGTGCTGCCGGTTGCCGAAGAGCCCGTGGCCCTGGTGCCGGATCTGGAGCCGAAAGCGCCGCCCGCCATCCCGGAACGCCCTGCACCAGAGCCTGCTGCCCCTGTGGCTGCAGCCCCGGTCGCCGCGCAGGCCGAGCAGGCCAAGCCCGGCTTCTTCGCCCGCCTCAAGCAGGGCCTGTCGAAGACCAGCGCCAGCATCGGCGAGGGCATGGCCAGCCTGTTCCTGGGCAAGAAGGTCATCGATGACGACCTGCTCGACGAAATCGAAACCCGACTGCTGACCGCCGACGTTGGCGTGGAAGCCACTTCCACCATCGTCCAGAACCTGACCCAGAAGGTTGCCCGCAAGCAGCTGGCTGACGCCGATGCCCTGTACAAGTCGCTGCAGGAAGAACTGGCTGCGCTGCTGCGCCCGGTCGAGCAGCCGCTGGTGGTGCAGGCGCAGAACAAGCCCTATGTGATTCTGGTGGTCGGTGTGAACGGCGCCGGCAAGACCACCACCATCGGCAAACTGGCCAAGAAGCTGCAGCTCGAAGGCAAGAAAGTGATGCTGGCTGCTGGCGACACCTTCCGTGCCGCTGCAGTCGAGCAGCTTCAGGTGTGGGGCGAGCGTAACCAGATCCCGGTGATCGCCCAGCACACCGGCGCCGACTCTGCTTCGGTGATCTTCGATGCCGTACAGGCCGCCAAGGCCCGTGGCGTCGACGTGCTGATCGCCGACACCGCTGGCCGCCTGCACACCAAAGACAACCTGATGGAAGAACTGAAGAAGGTTCGCCGGGTCATCGGCAAGCTCGACGCCGAGGCGCCGCACGAGGTGCTGCTGGTACTCGATGCGGGCACCGGCCAGAACGCCATCAGCCAGGCCAAGTACTTCAACCAGAGCGTCGAACTGACCGGCCTGGCCCTGACCAAGCTGGACGGCACTGCCAAGGGCGGGGTGATCTTCGCCCTGGCCAAGCAGTTCAAGCTGCCGATCCGCTTCATCGGTGTCGGAGAAGGCATCGACGACCTGCGTACCTTCGAAGCCGAGCCGTTCGTCAAGGCTCTGTTCGCCGAGCGAGACTGAACATGATCCGATTCGAACAGGTTGCCAAGCGCTATCCCAATGGTCATGTGGGTTTGCATGAGCTGAGTTTCCGGGCGCGCCGGGGCGAATTCCTGTTCGTCACCGGCCACTCGGGCGCGGGCAAGAGCACCTTGCTGCGCCTGCTGCTGGCCATGGAGCGCCCGACCAGCGGCAAGCTGATGCTGGCCGGGCAGGACCTGGGCCAGATCAGCAATTCGCAGATCCCGTTCCTGCGCCGGCAGATCGGCGTGGTGTTCCAGAACCACCAGCTGTTGTTCGACCGCACGGTGTTCAACAACATCGCCTTGCCGCTGCAGATTCTCGGCCTGTCCAAGGCCGAGGTCGCCAAGCGCGTGGACTCGGCACTGGAGCGAGTGTCGCTGGCCGACAAGGGCGAGCTGTTCCCGGCCGACCTGTCCACCGGGCAGCAGCAACGGGTAGGCATCGCCCGCGCCATCGTTCACCAGCCAGCCCTGCTGCTGGCCGACGAACCCACCGGTAACCTCGACCCGCGCCTGGCCGCGGAGATCATGGGGGTGTTCGAGGACATCAACCGCCTGGGTACCACGGTATTGATCGCCAGCCACGACCTGGCACTGATTGCGCGCATGCGCCACCGCATGCTGACCTTGCAGCGCGGCCGCTTGATCGGCGATGGGGAGGCCGGGCAATGAGCACTACACGTACGCCGAAGGTTTCCGAGCGGGTTGCGCCGAAACCGGCCGACCCGCAACCGGCGAAGAAAAAGCACGACGACGATGACGGCCCGGATTTCCGCACGCTGCTGCATGCCTGGCTGGAAAGCCACCGTGCCAGCATGGCCGACAGCCTGCGTCGGCTGGGCAAGCAGCCGATCGGCAGCTTCTTCACCTGCCTGGTGATGGCGGTGGCGCTGAGCATGCCCATGGGCCTGTCGCTGCTGCTGAAGAACGTCGAGAAGCTTGGCGGCTCGTGGCAGCGCGCCGCGCAGATTTCGCTGTATCTCAAGCTCGATGCAGGCAGCCGCGAAGGCGAGGCGCTGCGCGACGAGATCAAGGGCATGCCTGGCGTGGCCGACGCGCAGTATGTCAGCCGCGAGCAGGCGCTGGAGGAGTTCCAGCAACAGTCCGGCCTGGGCGAAGCCCTGCGTGAGCTGCCTGACAACCCGCTGCCTGGCGTGGTGGTGGTGACCCCTACCGAAGTCGACAAGCCGGCCCTGGAAGCCCTGCGCCAGCGCCTGTCGGAGCTGCCGCGGGTGGAAGTGGCGCAACTCGACCTGGTTTGGGTCGAGCGCCTGGCGGCCATCCTCAAGCTGGGTGACCGCTTTGTCTTTGGCCTGGCCGTGATGCTGATTTCCGCCCTGCTGTTAGTAATCGGTAACACAATTCGTCTACACATTGAAAACCGCCGTACCGAGATCGAAGTGATCAAGCTGGTCGGTGGCACGGATGCCTACGTACGCCGGCCTTTCCTGTACATGGGCGCGCTGTATGGCCTGGGTGCTGGGGTGATCGCATGGGGCATCCTGGCGTTTGGCCTGAACTGGCTGAACGAGGCGGTGGTAGGGCTTTCCGGGCTGTACGGCAGCGACTTCGCCCTGGGCGGGGTGCCGGCGTCCGATGGTCTGTCGCTCTTGATCGGAGCGGTGCTGTTGGGGTATATCGGTGCATGGATCGCAGTGGCCCGCCATTTGAACGAGCTGGCGCCGCGATAGTTTTTACGTGCCAGCATTGACAAATTCTTCACTATGGAACTTGTACCGTCGTTCCAGGTCAATGTTGGCAGCGCCCACAAGGCGCGAGTTCTGTAAGTCGGAGGTTCTTGAATGACCACATCGTTGCAACCTGCCTATGCCCTGGTACCCGGTGCAAACCTGGAAGCCTACGTGCACACGGTCAACAGCATCCCGCTGCTGACTGTCGAGCAGGAGCGTGATCTGGGCGAGCGTCTCTATTATGAGCAGGATGTCGAGGCCGCTCGTCAAATGGTGATGGCCCACCTGCGTTTCGTCGTACATATCGCCCGTAGCTATGCCGGCTACGGGCTGGCCCAGGCCGACCTGATCCAGGAAGGCAACGTCGGCCTGATGAAAGCCGTCAAGCGCTTCAACCCGGAAATGGGCGTGCGCCTGGTGTCGTTCGCCGTGCACTGGATCAAGGCAGAGATCCACGAGTTCATCCTGCGCAACTGGCGCATCGTCAAGGTGGCCACCACCAAGGCCCAGCGCAAACTGTTCTTCAACCTGCGCAGCCAGAAGAAGCGTCTGGCCTGGCTGAACAACGACGAAGTGCACCGCGTGGCGGAAAGCCTGGGCGTAGAGCCGCGTGAAGTGCGCGAGATGGAAAGCCGCCTCAGCGGCCAGGACATGGCGTTCGACCCGGCAGCGGAAGCTGACGACGACAGTGCCTTCCAGTCGCCTGCGCATTACCTGGAAGACCACCGTTACGACCCGGCGGTGCAGCTGGAGGATGCCGACTGGAGCGACAACTCCACCAGCAACCTGCACGAAGCACTGCAAGGGCTGGACGAGCGTAGCCGCGACATTCTCTACCAGCGCTGGTTGGCGGAAGAGAAGGCCACGTTGCATGAGCTGGCGGACAAGTACAGCGTTTCGGCTGAGCGGATTCGCCAGCTGGAGAAGAATGCGATGAACAAGGTCAAGGCGCTGATCGCGGCCTGATCGAGCCCTGGCTGCAAGGAAAAGCCGCTGGCCCGCATAGGGTGAGCGGCTTTTTTTTGGCCGGGGATTTTGGGGCCGCTTTGCGGCCCTTTCGCGACACAAGGCCGCTCCTACAAGAGACTGCGATCCCCTGTAGGAGCGGCCTTGTGTCGCGATGGGCTGCGCAGCAGCCCCAAAAAGGCTCAAAGTTTGCGCGAAGTGTCGAGCTGCATCAGGTAGCTGGGCCCACCCAACTGGCTCATCTGCCGGCGAATCCAGCCGGCCCGGCTGGCCACGTAGGTGCTCGGCCGGCTGGCACTCCACTTGATCGGGCTCGGCAGCACCGCCGCCAGCTGCGCCGCCTGCTGGCGGCTAAGCCTGCTCGCATCGACGCCAAAGTGGTAGCGCGCTGCCGCCTGGGCGCCAAACACACCTTTTCCCCATTCGGCACTGTTCAGGTAGACCTCGAGAATCCGCTCCTTCGACCAGAACAGCTCGATCAACGCGGTGAACCAGGCCTCCAGCCCTTTGCGGAACCAGCTGCGCCCGGACCACAGGAACAGGTTCTTGGCCACCTGCTGGGTCAGGGTGCTGGCACCGCGAATGCTGCCGCCGCGCTCGTTGTAGGCCAGCGCCGCCTGGATAGCCGGGATGTCGAAGCCCCAGTGGTTGGCGAACTTCTGGTCCTCGCCAGCAATGACCGCGACCTTGAGGTCGTCGGAGATGTTCTCCCACGGCTCCCAGTCGCGCTGCAGGTCGATCGGCTCGCCATTCACCCAGGACTGCACCTTGCGCTCGACCATCAGCGCCGTACCGGGTGGTGGCACCCAGCGGAACACCAGCACCAGCACGATGCTGCCGGCAGCGAACCAGAGCAGGGCGCGGGAGAGGCGGCGGAGAAGGGTTGGCAGCATGACGATGGCTTGGCCGTACGGGTGGAAGGGGCCATTATACAGACCCGATCCAAGGAGTCGTCCCATGCTTCGCAGCTTCCTGATGCTTGCCGCCTTTTTCGGCTTCACCGGTGTGGCCTTGGGCGCTTTCGCCGCCCACGGCCTGAAAAGCCGGCTGACGGCCGACTATCTGGCGATCTTCCAGACTGGTGTGACCTACCAGTTGGTGCATGCCCTGGCGATCTTCGCTGTCGCCGTGCTCTCGGTGCACCTGCCAGGGCGCCTGGTCGGCTGGGCTGGCGGCCTGTTTGCCGTGGGGATAGTACTGTTCTCCGGTAGCCTGTACCTGCTGACCCTCAGCGGCCTGGGCAAGCTCGGCATCATCACCCCGATTGGTGGCCTGTGCTTCCTCGCCGGCTGGCTGTGCCTGGGCCTGGCAGCCTGGCGGCTCGGTTGACCGAGTGGTCCACAATCGCGACTAATGGCGTGCAGCGCCCTTGGGTTGCAGGGCGGTTCAGCGCTAGAATGCGGGCCCCCAAAGAACAATGGTGGCCGTGCGCATGCGCATTCAACTGAACGGTGAACCTTACGAATTGCCCGCTGGCGAAAGCGTCGCGGCCCTGCTGGCCCGCCTGGAGCTGACCGGGCGCCGCGTCGCGGTGGAACTTAACCTGGATATCGTGCCGCGTAGCCAGCACGACAGCACGCTGTTGAACGACGGCGACCAGGTCGAAGTGGTCCACGCCATCGGTGGCGGCTGATTCCGGCCGGCGATTCACCTGCAAGCCCAGCAACCTTTTCCCGAGGAACAACCATGAGCAACGTTCGTAGCGACAAGCCCTTCACCCTGGCCGGGCGTACTTTCCAGTCGCGCCTGCTGGTCGGTACCGGCAAGTACCGTGACATGGAAGAAACCCGCCTGGCCATCGAAGCCTCGGGTGCCGAGATCGTCACCGTTGCCGTGCGCCGCACCAACATCGGCCAGAACCCGGGCGAGCCGAACCTGCTCGATGTGCTGCCACCGGACCGCTACACCATCCTGCCGAACACCGCTGGCTGCTACGACGCGGTCGAAGCCGTGCGCACCTGCCGCCTGGCCCGCGAACTGCTGGATGGCCACAACCTGGTCAAGCTGGAAGTACTGGCTGACCAGAAAACCCTGTTCCCCAATGTGATCGAAACCCTCAAGGCCGCCGAAGTGTTGGTCAAGGATGGTTTCGACGTGATGGTCTACACCAGCGACGATCCGATCATTGCCCGCCAGCTGGCCGAAGCCGGCTGCATCGCGGTCATGCCGCTGGCGGGCCTGATCGGTACCGGCCTGGGTATCTGCAACCCCTACAACCTGCAGATCATCCTGGAAGAGTCCAAGGTGCCGGTGCTGGTCGATGCTGGCGTGGGTACCGCCTCCGACGCCACCATCGCCATGGAAATGGGCTGTGAAGCGGTGCTGATGAACTCGGCCATCGCCCACGCCCAGCAGCCGGTGCTGATGGCCGAGGCCATGAAGCACGCCATCGTCGCCGGTCGCATGGCCTACCTGGCCGGCCGTATGCCGAAGAAACTCTATGCCAGCGCCTCTTCGCCGCTGGATGGTCTGATCAAGTAAGAGCCCCTGATGACTGAATCGCACGATACGCCGATCACCCCCGACGGCGAAGCCCGCCCGCACCGCCGCATCAAGAGTTTCGTGATGCGCGCCGGGCGCATGACCGAAGGCCAGCAACGTGGCCTGGAGCAGGGCGGCCCGCTGTACATCCTGCCGCTGGCCGACAGCCCGGTGGACTACGACCAGGTGTTCGGCCGCTCGGCGCCGCGTACCCTGGAGATCGGCTTCGGCATGGGCCATTCCCTGCTGGAAATGGCTGCTGCCGCGCCTGAACAGGACTTCATCGGTGTGGAAGTACACCGCCCGGGTGTTGGCGCGCTGCTCAACGGCGTGCTGACCCAGGGCCTGAAGAACCTGCGGGTATATGACTGCGATGCCATCGAAGTGCTGAACCGCTGCGTGGCGGACAACAGCCTCGACCGCCTGATGCTGTTCTTCCCCGACCCATGGCACAAGGCGCGCCACCACAAGCGCCGCATCGTCCAGCTGGAGTTCGCCGAGCTGGTACGACGCAAGCTCAAGCCCGGTGGCGTGTTCCACATGGCCACCGACTGGGAACCGTATGCCGAGTACATGCTGGAAGTGATGAGCGCTGCCCCGGGCTATCGCAACCGTGCGGCTGACGGTACCTACGTGCCGCGCCCGGAAGAGCGCCCGATCACCAAGTTCGAGCGCCGCGGCGAGCGGCTGGGGCATGGGGTTTGGGATTTGAAGTTCGAGAAGGTGGATTGACCGGCTGATACGGCCTTTCGATATGCCGATGCCTGCAGAAATGCAGGCGAAAAAAAACCGCCTTGAGAAGGGCGGTTTTTTTATGTGAGCGACAGGACTGAGTATCCTTCGCTCTGAGGTTTCACAGAAAACCCTCACACAGTTGGCTGATCATAGGCCGCGTAGCGGGGGAACGTCAATGCTCAGAAATATCCGGCATCACGTGTGTCGGAGCGGTTAACAGTCTTGGGTGAGCATTCCAAGTATCATCGCGCTGCTCCTGTGTGGATGAAATCAGTGATGGGCCGGGTAGGAGAAGAATTCTGCTTTCCGGCCCCTTCGACACGGCCTGAGAACCGTGCCGGTGCACCTCTTCGAAGGGCCATTGACCTGGCCACTTCACAGAAGACTCTCACACAGTTTTCGAAGGCATCGAAGTACCGGTTAGATGCTGGAAGATTGGCCCGCCAACACGGAGGCCAAGGCATATGAAGCGTTTGCTTGATGCGCTGAGCCGCGTTTGGACGCTCGTCCGGATCTTGACTGTGCTCAAGACCGTTCGGGACTTCTGTGGGAGCGGGCGTGCCCGCGAAACAGGCGACGCGGTGGATGGCACCGGCTTTGCCGGTGTTCGCGGGCATGCCCGCTCCCACAGTGACCGCATGCGCATTTAAATTTTGAGCAAGACAGTTGCTCCTGCAAGGCCGTGGCTCAGCCCCGTCGATCCGCCACCACCCCGATCAGCACCAGTACCACCAGCAACACCGGCGCCAGCGCGTAGTTGTTGAACTGGCTCAGCCCTTTCACCACCCAAGGCGTGGCATAGATCAGCGCCGCACCGCTGCCTATCATCACCAGCAAAGCCATGAACGGTACGCGCAGGGCGCCCGCCAGGCCGCCCAGGCGCTGTTCCACCCAGCCCTTGATATCGGTGCCGAAAAGCACCAGCAGGCAGCCTACCAAGGCCAGTGAAATCTCCGACAGGTTGCTGCGGCTCCAGCGAGAAACCGTCGCGAGCAGATCAAGTACCAGATCCATGGGTCATCCTTAGGTCAAGAAATACTGCAGCAGGTCATTGAGGAACAACTGGCCCCTTGGCGTGGCCACCAGTCGATCCGGTTCGACCTGCAAAAGGCCCTTTTGTTCGGCCGCGCGGCGTGCCTCGCGCAGTTGTGCCAGCGGCAAACCGGTGCGTTGGGTGAACAGTTCGGCTTCCACCCCATCGGTCAGGCGCAGGGCGTTCATCAGGAACTCGAACGGCAGCTCGTCGACTGGCAGCAGCTTTTCGCCGGCCTTGAACGGCTTGGCCAGGTTCAGGTAGTCCTTGGGCAGGCGGGTTTTCCAGGTGCGCAGGATGCGCCCGTCGGCGAAGGTCAGCTTGCCGTGGGCACCAGCGCCGATGCCGATGAAGTCGCCAAAGCGCCAGTAGTTGAGGTTGTGCCGGGCAGCGCGCCCCGCCTGGGCATAGGCCGAAACCTCGTACTGGCGGAAGCCGTGTTCGGCCATCAGTGCCTGGCCGGCCTCCTGGATATCCCAGAGGATGTCGTCCTCGGGCAGCTCGGGCGGCTGGTTCCAGAACACCGTGTTCGGCTCCACGGTCAGCTGGTACCACGACAGGTGCGTCGGCCCCAGGTCGATGGCCTGGCGCAGGTCGCCCAGCGCGTCGTCGAGCGACTGGTCGGGCAGGCCGTGCATCAGGTCCATGTTGAAGTTGTCGAAGCCGGCGGCGCGCGCCATGCCGGCGGCGCGGACCGCTTCATCGCCATTGTGGATACGCCCCAGCGCCTGCAGTTTGGCTGGCTGGAAGCTCTGCACACCGATGGACAGGCGATTGATACCGGTTTGCCGGTAGGCCTTGAACTTGTCCTGCTCGAACGTGCCCGGGTTGGCCTCCAGGGTGATTTCGATGTCCGGCGCAAACGGGATGCGTTGCTCTACGCCACGCAGCAGTCGGCCAAGGGCGTCGGCACTGAACAGGCTAGGGGTACCGCCGCCGAAGAAGATCGAGCTGATCGGCCGGCCTTGCACGGCGGCCAGTTCCTGGTCGAGGTCGGTCAGCAGGGCGGCGACGTAGGCATCTTCCGGCAGTTCAGGCCCGGCAGCGTGGGAGTTGAAGTCGCAGTAAGGGCATTTGCGTACGCACCACGGGATGTGTATGTACAGCGCCAGCGGCGGCAGGCTGGTGAAGCCCGCCGCGCCGGGGGTGGACAGCGTTTCGATCATGCCAGGCCCAGACGTTGGCGCAGCAGGGCCATGGCGCGGGCGCGGTGGCTGAGCTGGTTCTTGTCCACAGGGGCCAGGTCGGCGCTGGAGCAGCTGCGCTCCGGTACCCAGAACAGCGGGTCGTAGCCAAAGCCGTGCTCGCCACTGGCCTCGAACATGATGCGCCCGTGCCACAGGCCTTCGCACAGAATCGGCAGCGGGTCGTCAGCATGGCGCACCAGTGCCAGGACGCAGACGAACTGTGCGCCACGCTCGGCTTCAGGCACGTCCTTCAGCGCTTCGAGCAGCTTGGCGTTGTTCGCCGCGTCACCCTTGCCGTCGGCATAGCGCGCCGAGTAGATGCCCGGCGCGCCGCCGAGGAAGTCCACCGCCAGGCCCGAATCGTCGGCCAGGGCCGGCAGGCCGGAAATGCGTGCGGCGTTGCGCGCCTTGAGGATGGCGTTCTCGACGAACGACAGGCCGGTTTCTTCCGGCTCGACCTGGCTGAACTCGCCGATCGAGCGCAGTTGCACGGACGCGCCGAGCATGGCCTGGAGTTCCTTGAGTTTGCCGGCGTTGTGGCTGGCCAATACGAGTTGCTGGAAATTCATCATTCGCCTGGGAAAACGTCCTGATTGAAGCTGAGGGAGTTGCTGATGCCGCCGGTTTCGATATTCAGGTCGAAGGTGACGGTTTCTGGCTGGTCGATCTTGAACTGGGCAATGTAGTACACCGCGCCCTGTTCGGTGATCTGCTTGAACGACAGCGGGCTGCTGCGCCCGGTCAGGTCCTTGACCGTGCCGCTGACCACAGCCGTGGCGGGCTTGTTGGCCTTGAGCACGGCGATGTTGAGTACGCCCTGGTTCTTGCTGCGTACCAGGCCGGTGGCTGCGGCCACCTCCGGTGTCAGCATGCTCGAGGTGAACGCGCTGTAGTGCACCGTCACGTCGCCAAACACTTCCTTGCGCTCGGGACGGGCAGCATCGGCAGCCAGTACCGGCAGGGCCAGGCACAGGCTGATCAGGAACAGGGCTAGGCGACGCATGGGGTGATTCCTCCGGTGGGCGTCAGACCGCGAGCTGATGTTCTTGCAGGCCCGGGCTGCTGACGCGGTAGATGCCGATCTCACCTAGAAGATTAGGCCAAAGCCGGCCACCCCACCCGTTGCGGTGCAAGTGGTCGACCGCCAGGCGGTCTAGCACCTTGGCGCGGCGCTCGTGGCACAGCTCTTCGAAGTCGGCGAAGGTGCAGAAGTGGATGTTTGGCGTGTTGTACCAGGTGTACGGCATGAAGTCCGAAACCGGCATGCGGCCTTTGGTCGCCAGGTACCAGCGGCAACGCCAGTGGCCGAAGTTGGGGAAGGTGATGATGCACTGGCGGCCCACGCGCAGCATCTCGTCGAGGATGCGGTCGGGGTACTCCACGGCCTGCAGGGCCTGGGTCATGATCACCACGTCGAAACTGTTGCTGGCGAAGTTGCCCAGGCCCTTGTCCAGGTCCTGCTCGATGACGTTGACGCCCTTGGCCACGCAGGCGGCGATGTTGTCGGCGTCGATCTCCAGGCCATAGCCGGTGACCTGCTTGCGGTCGCGCAGCGAGGCCAGCAGTTCGCCGCTGCCGCAGCCCAGGTCGAGTACCCGGCTACCGGCGGGGATCCAGTCGTGGATGATTTCCAGATCGGCTCTCATGCTGTCCTCAGATGGCAATGCGGTTCATGTAGTTCGAGAAACCCTGCATGTAGCGAGGCGTGGGGATCAGGAAGGCGTCGTGCCCGTAAGGCGAGTCGATCTCCAGGTAGCAGACGTTCTTGCGCGCGGCCATCAGGGCGTCGACGATCTCGCGCGAACGGGCCGGGGAGAAGCGCCAGTCGGTGGTGAACGACATGATGCAGTAATCCGCCTTGACGTGGGCCAGGGTGGCCGCCAGGTCGCCGCCCTGGGCGGCGGCGGGGTCGAAGTAGTCCAGCGCCTTGGTCATCAGCAGGTAGGTGTTGGCGTCGAAGCGCCCGGAAAACTCCTCGCCCTGGTAGCGCAGGTAGCTCTCGACCTGGAATTCGACGCTGTGGAAGTCGTAGTTGAGCTTGTCGCTCTTCAGCTCGCGGCCGAATTTTTCACCCATCGAGTCGTCCGACAGGTAGGTGATGTGGCCGACCATTCGCGCCAGCATCAGGCCGCGCTTGGGGATCACGCCCTGGTCCTGGAACGAACCACCGTGGAATTCGGGGTCGGTGAGGATGGCCTGGCGTGCCACTTCGTTGAAGGCGATGTTCTGTGCCGACAGCTTGGGCGCCGAGGCGATGTCGACGCAATGGCGCACGCGCTCGGGGTAGCTGATGGTCCACTGCAGCGCCTGCATGCCACCCAGGCTGCCACCGACCACGGCGGCCCACTGCTGGATGCCCAGGCGCTCGGCGAGACGCACCTGGCTGTGCACCCAGTCTTCCACGGTCAGCACCGGGAAGTCGGCGCCATAGGGCTTGCCGGTGGCCGGGTTGATGCTGCTGGGGCCGGTGCTGCCGTTGCAGCCGCCCAGGTTGTTCAGGCTGACCACGAAGAAGCGGTTGGTGTCGATCGGCTTGCCAGGGCCGATGCAGCTGTCCCACCAGCCCGGCTTGCGGTCGGTGGCGGCATGGTAGCCAGCGGCATGGTGGTGGCCGGAAAGGGCATGGCAGATCAGCACGGCGTTGCTCGCGCTGGCGTTCAGGGTGCCATAGGTCTCGTAGACCAGTTCGTAACTGGCCAGGGAGCGGCCACAAGCCAGTGCCAGCGGTTCATCGAACCGGGCGGTTTGCGGTACTACCAGACCGACGGAATCTTCGGGAAAGACAGTGGACATCGACCCTGCTCACGCTTGACGGAGGCGTAAGTCTAAAGAGCGCTACCCCCAGCGGCAAGCAGAGGCTTGTCGCTGGAAGCAACCCGGGTCAGGTGAGGCTCAGATCATCCGCCACAGCTCTTGTGGCATGCCGGCGTAGGCGGCCAGCGGCGGCATGACGAACGACTGGATTACCTGGATCGCGAGGAAGGCGAAGATCGGCGAGATGTCCATGCCGCCCAGGTTGGGCACGATGCGGCGGAACGGTGCCAGCACCGGTTCGCTGATCTGGTAGGCCAGTTCGGCCGCCGGGTTGTGGCTGTTGGGAGCAACCCAGGACACGATCACCATGACGATCATCGCCACCCAGAAAATCTTCAGGAACAGCGAGGTGATACCGATGATGGCCCACATCAGTAGGTGCAGGATGTCACCGAAGGTGCCGTAGGTGACCATCAGCACGAAAGCCATCAGCAACGCCTGGATGACCACCGACAACAGCAGCGACGAGGTATCCAGCCCACCAACGCTGGGGATGACCCGGCGGATCGGCTTGAGCAGCGGTTGTGTGGCGCGCACGGCGAACTGGCACAGTGGGTTGTAGAAGTTGGCCTTGACCAGCTGTAGGACGAAGCGCAGCAGGACGATCACCAGGTACAGGCTGACCAGGGTTTGCACCACGAAGATCGCGGCGCCGGACAGTGCATTCATCTAAGGCTCCTTATTTGCCCAGTTGTTCGGCCAGCTCGGCGGAACGTGTAGCCGCAGCCTGCAGCGCCTGTTCGACGATGGCTTCGAAGCCGCTGGCCTGGAACGACTTGATCGCCGCTTCGGTAGTGCCGGCAGGCGAGGTGACACGGCGGCGCAGTTCGGCAGCATCGACATCGCTGGCAACCGCCATGCGTGCGGCGCCCAAGGCTGTCTGCAGGGTCAGCTGCGAGGCGGTTTCACGTGGCAGGCCAAGCTTTTCGCCTGCCGCGGTCATGGCTTCGATCAGCAGGAAGAAATACGCCGGGCCGCTGCCGGAGACAGCCGTCACGGCGTCCAGTTGCTGCTCCTGCTCCAGCCACAGGGCGGTGCCCACGGCCGACAGCAGTTGCTCGGCCTGTTGGCGTTGTTCGCTGGATACTTCCGCGGTGGCGTACAGGCCGCTGACGCCTTGGCGCAGCAGTGCCGGGGTGTTGGGCATGCAGCGCACCACCGGGCGAGCGCCGACCCAGCTTTGCAGGCTGGCGCAGGTGATGCCGGCGGCGATGGAAACGATCAGCTGGCCATCCTGCAGGTTTGGTTGCAGGGCTTGGCACACGGCTTTCATGACCTGGGGCTTGACCGCCAGGACGATGACGTCGGCACCATCGATGGCCTGGGCGTTGTTCTCGAAGGTTTCGATGCCGTGCTCGGCCTGGATGCGGCTGCGGGTCTCGGCGCCCGGGTCGCTGGCGCGGATCTGCGAGGCGTCCAGGCCCTGGGCACGCAGACCACCGATCAGGCTGGCGGCCATGTTGCCGGCGCCGATGAAGGCAATACGAGTCTTGCTCATGTCAGGTCCTTGTGGGAAAGAGTGAGTAAAGCATGGAATCAGGGCTGCCCGTAGTCGCGGGCACCGAACAGGGCGGTACCGATACGCACCCAGGTCGCACCCTGTGCAATGGCCGCTTCCAGGTCGTGGCTCATGCCCATGGACAGGGTGTCCAGGCCAAGGCCAAGGCCTTCCTGCAATTGGCGCAGGGTGGCGAAGGCAGCTTCCTGGGCGGCGCGGTCATCAGTGGGTTCTGGGATGGCCATCAGCCCGCGCAGGCGCAGGCTGGGCAGCGCGGCTACCGCCTTGGCCAGGGCCGGCAGGTCGGCGGGGGCGCAGCCAGATTTGCTGTCTTCGCCGCTGACGTTCACCTGCAGACAGATGTTCAGTGGCACCAGCCCGGCCGGGCGCTGCTCCGAGAGGCGTTGGGCGATTTTCAGGCGGTCCACGGAATGTACCCAGTCGAAATGCTCGGCGATGGCTTTGGTCTTGTTCGACTGAATGGGGCCGATGAAGTGCCAGATCAAGGGCAGGTCGCCGAGCGCCTGCTGCTTTGTCAGCGCTTCCTGTAGGTAGTTTTCCCCGAAATCGTACACGCCGGCGGCGTGGATCTCGCGGATGGCGCTGGCTGGCTTGGTCTTGCTCACGGCCAGCAACTGGACGCTGGCCGGTTCACGCCCGGCAGCCTGGGCAGCGCTGGCGATACGGGCGGAAATAGCGGAAAGGTTGTCTGCTAGGGTGGACATGGACTGATGCCGGCGGCTGTGGGGTTTGCGGCATTCTACCTACTTGAAGGCCTTTGGGGAGTCTCATGGATGTGACCGACCTGTTGGCCCGGGCCGTGGAGGCGGGGGCTTCCGACCTGCACCTGGCGGCGGGCCAGATACCGATGTTGCGCCTGGATGGCGAGCTGCAGCGCATGGCCCTGCCGACCTTGGGCCCGGCTGCCTTGACCGAGGGCATGGCACCCATGCTGGATGAAGACCAGCGCCGACAGTGGGCCCAGGGTGATGAGCTGGACCTGGCGCTGGAATTGCCGGTGCTGGGGCGCTTTCGGCTGAACCTGTTTCGCCAGTTGCATGGCCCTGCGGCCACCTTCCGCCTGATCCCGGGGCATATCGCCACGCTCGATGAACTCGACCTGGGGGATGTGTTTCAAGCTGTTGCGCAGTGTAGCGATGGCTTGATCCTCGTGGGTGGGCCGACCGGCAGCGGCAAGTCCAGTACATTGGCGACACTGCTTGACCAGCTGAACCGCGATCGGGCTCTGCATATCATCACCCTCGAAGACCCTGTCGAAGTTATCCACAGTAGCCAGCGCAGCCTGGTCAACCAGCGTGAGGTCGGCCGCCATTGTGGTGGGTTCGCCCAGGGGTTGCGCAGTGCCCTGCGCCAGGACCCGGATGTGATCATGATCGGTGAGCTGCGCGACCTTGAAACCATTCGCCTGGCCTTGCGTGCGGCCGAGACCGGACACCTGGTGCTGGCGACGGTGCATACGCGCTCGGCGGTGAGCAGTATCGACCGGTTGGTGGAGGTGTTCGCTGCCGAAGAGAAGCCGCTGGTGCGGGCGATGCTGGCCGAGTCGTTGCGCCTGGTGGTGGCGCAGGTGCTGGTCAGGCGTGCGGGCGGTGGGCGGGTTGCTGCGCGGGAAGTGCTGGTGGTGACGTCAGCGGTGCGTAACCTGGTTCGGGAGGGGCGGATGGCGCAGTTGTGTTCGGTGATGCAGGCGGGTGGTGCGGACGGGATGCGGACGATGGAAGGGGCGATGCGAGAGTTGAAGGAGAGGGGGCTGATCAGCGATCTATAGTGCCTGTGCTGGCCCTTTCGCGGGTAAACCCGCTCCCACATGGATAACACAGCCTTCGAATGCTGTGGTGTACCTGTGGGAGCGGGCGTGCCCGCGAAGAGGCCGATACAGGAGAGCGCCGATCAGATCAGCGCTTGGCCAGGTTCAGCTGCTGCTGTTCTTTCGGCAGCACTCGCTTGGCCACCACGTAATGCTTCTGCCAGTAAGGCTTGCTCAGGGTGTCGATGCTTACCCGCTTGCCACGGCGTGGAGCATGGATGAAGCGGTCGTTGCCCAGGTAGATGGCAACGTGGTTCACCCGGCGGCTCTTGATGTTGAAGAAGATCAGGTCACCTGGCTTCAGGTCACCCTTGGCTACCTTGACGCCATGGCCCTGGGCCATGGCATTGGAGGTGCGCGGCAGGTCGACGTCGGCGACGTCGTTGAAGGCGTATTTGACCAGCCCGCTGCAGTCGAAGCCTTTCTTCGGGCTGCTGCCGCCCCAGACATAAGGGGTGCCGAGCACATTCACCGCACGGCTGAGAACATCGCTGCTCTGCTTCGGCGACATGGCGGCGACCGGCGCACCGGGCACGCTGCGGCTGCTGGCGGCATAGCTTGGGCGGGTGCGCAGCGCGGTCTGCTTGACCGGTGCATGTCTTACCGAGGCATTGGTGGTGTAGCCGGTAAAACCATTGGGAAGACGTTGCTCACGATTGGTGGCGTGGGCGGCCAGGGGCAATAATAGGCAGAGGGTCAGCCATGTCTTGAGTAAAGGCGGCATAGATGAAGCTCTTATGAATAGTTATGTGTTGGGCGCGCAACTTTATAACAGCTTTTTGATCAATCTTTGATCCGTTGGTCGATTGTCCAGGTGCCGTACGTCGGCCTGCGACAAGAAAGTCACATTTTTTCTTAGAAAATTTTCGGATAACCCACGGGGGCTATGAATGAACAGTTATCAACAGGGGGCGCCGTTTCACGACACCCACAGCAAGACCATTGGCTACCTGCTATGGATTTTCGGCTTTACCGGGTCGCATCGTTTCTATTACGGCAAGCCGGTAACCGGCACCATCTGGTTCTTCACCCTGGGCCTGCTGGGTATCGGCTGGTTGATCGACCTGTTCCTGATCCCGTCCATGGACCGTGAAGCCGACCTCAGGTTCCAGTCCGGGCGCATTGACTACAACATCGCCTGGATCCTGCTGACCTTCCTCGGGGTGTTTGGGCTGCACCGGCTGTATCAGGGCAAGTGGATCACCGCGATCATCTACTTCTTTACCGGCGGGCTGTTCCTGGTGGGGGTGCTGTATGACTTCTGGACGCTGAACAGCCAGGTTTCCGAGCGGAATGCGGGGCGGGGTTGAGTTCACATGGGGGCTGCTTTGCAGCCCTATCGCGACACAAGGCCGCTCCTACAGGGATCGCGTAAACCCGACTTTCAGGTTTACCCGCACATTGTAGGAGCGGCCTTGTGTCGCGATAGGGGCGCAAAGCGCCCCCCGAATGCAGGTTACTGACGGGTCTGCCGCTGTTGCAGCAGCAGGTTGCTGAAACCTGCCCCAGCCAGTTGCTTCTGCGCCCCGGTCAGCTGCTCGCGGTTGCTGAACGGCCCCACCAGTACGCGGTACCAGGTTTCGTCCTTGACCGTGCCCGACTCCACCTTCACCGACTGGCCCAGCAGGATGATCTGCGCGCGCACCTTGTCGGCATCGGCCTGCTTGCGGAACGAACCAGCCTGCAGGAAGAACTGGGTGGTTGCCGCCGGCTTGATCACCGGTGGTGCCGGTGGCGGGGTCTGGCCCATCAGCGCCGCCTGGGCTCGCGCCGTGTCGATCTTCGCCGCTTCGGCCGGCGTCACCGGGGTCACCGGCTGGGCTGGGACAGGTGGCGTCTTCTCTGGCACGGCCTCCGGCGGCACGATCACCTCGGACTCCGGCAGCAGCGTGTAGAAGTCGTACTTCGGCTTCACCGGCTGCTGCGGGGTGGCCTGCGCCGGCTTGCCGGCTTCGGCCACTTTCTCCGCCTTCTGCTGCTCGGGCTTGGTGCGCTTGATGTCTTCGCCACCGGGCTCGAGCTTCATCAGGAACACGATGAACGCGCCTACGGTCAGGCCGACCGCCAGCCATACCCAACCGGGAATCGGCTGCTTGGCCGGCGCCGTCTGGCGGCTGGCGCCGCGTTTGGGTGCGGGTTTTTTCTTGGCAGCCAACTTACATGCGCTCCAGGGTTTCCAGGCCGAGCAGTTCCAGACCTTGCTTGAGAGTGCGGCCGGTCAGCGCCGCCAGGCGCAGGCGGCTCTGCTGCTGCTGCGGGGTTTCGGCGGCAAGAATCGGGCAGTTCTCGTAGAAGCTGGAGAACAGGCCGGCCAGGTCGTACAGGTAGCTGCACAGCACGTGCGGCGTGCCCTTGTCGGCGACGTTGTTGAGGATTTCGCCAAACTGCGCCAGGCGCGCGGCCAGGTCTTGCTCGTGGGCAGCCTGCAGCACGATGTTGCCGTCGACTTCATCGAAGCCCTTGCCCAGTTTGCGGAATACGCCGGCCACGCGGGTGTAGGCGTACAGCAGGTAAGGCGCGGTGTTGCCTTCGAAGTTGAGCATCAGCTCGAAGTTGAAGCTGTAGTCGCTGGTGCGGTGCTTGGACAGGTCGGCGTACTTCACTGCGCCAATGCCCACCACTTCGCCGATGTGGCGCAGTTCTTCGTCGGCCAGGCTCGGGTTCTTTTCCTTGACCAGCGCGTAGGCGCGCTCCTTGGCCTCGGTGAGCAGGTCGATCAGCTTCACGGTGCCGCCGTCACGGGTCTTGAACGGGCGGCCATCGGCGCCGTTCATGGTGCCGAAGCCCATGTGCTCCATCTGCATCGGGTGGCCGACGAAGCCTGCGCGGCGTGCAACTTCGAACACCTGATTGAAGTGCAGGGCCTGGCGCTGGTCGACGAAGTACAGGGCGCGGTCTGCCTTGAGCACGTTGCTGCGGTAGCGCACGGCAGCCAGGTCGGTGGTGGCGTACAGGTAGCCACCGTCGGCCTTCTGCACGATCACCGGCAGTGGTTCGCCTTCGCTGTTCTTGAACTCGTCGAGGAACACGCACTGGGCGCCCTGGTCTTCGACCAGCAGGCCCCTGGCCTTGAGGTCGGCGACCACGTTGGCCAGGTCGTCGTTGTAGGCGCTTTCACCCATCACGTCGGCCATGGTCAGCTTGACGTTGAGCAGCTCGTAGGTCTTCTGGCAGTGCGACAGCGAAATGTCCTTGAAGCGCGTCCACAGGGCCATGCAGTCCGGGTCGCCGGCCTGCAGCTTGACCACCAGGCCACGGGCACGGGTGGCGAACTCTTCGGATTCGTCGAAGCGCTTCTTGGCGGCGCGATAGAAGTTTTCCAGGTCCGACAGCTCGTCGCTGGTGATCGGGTTTTCTTCCAGGTAGGCCAGCAGCATGCCGAACTGGGTGCCCCAGTCGCCCACGTGGTTCTGGCGGATCACGTCATCGCCGAGGAACTCCAGCACGCGCGCCACGCTGTCACCGATGATGGTCGAACGCAGGTGGCCGACGTGCATCTCCTTGGCCAGGTTGGGTGCCGACATGTCGATCACAACCTTTTGCGCAGGGCCGGCCTTGCGCGCGCCCAGGTGGGCGTCGGCCAGTGCGGCATCCAGGCGGTTGGCCAGGGCGTCGGTGTTCTGGAAGAAGTTGAGGAAGCCGGGGCCGGCGATCTCGACCTTGCTGATGTCGGCGCTGGCCGGCAGGGCATTGATCAGTTTCTCGGCCAGGTCGCGCGGCTTCATGCCGGCCGGCTTGGCCAGCATCATGGCGATGTTGCTGGCGAAGTCGCCGTGGGTCTTGTCCCGGGCGTTTTCCACCTGGATCGCCGGCGACAGCCCTTCAGGCAGCACACCGTCGGTGACGAGTTGGGTGAGGGCTTGCTGGATCAGCTGGCGAATGGTGTCTTTCATGGGGATCTCTTTTCGACCGCAAGCGCGGTGGAGCGCTTGGATGCGCAGGTGGAAAAACTGGGCATTATCCGTGGCTGGGGGCGGGTTGCCAACCTTTGGGGGTTGCTTGCCTTGAGAATGCCGGGGCCGCTTTGCGGCCCATCGCGACACAAGGCCGCTCCTACAGGCGTTACGCGCCCCCGTGTAGGAGCGGCCTTGTGCCGCGATGGGCTGCAGAGCAGCCCCAACGTCAGTACAGGTCGACTGGATCGACATCCAGCGACCACCGCACCTGGCGCCCGCTCGGCATCTGCTCCAACACTAGCAACCAGGCGCTGATCAGTCGATGCAAAGGCGCCCGCGTATTGGCCTGTATCAACAGTTGCGCGCGGAAGCGCCCGGCGCGGCGCTCCATCGGTGCTGGCACCGGCCCCAGCAACTCGATGCCGGGCAGGCGCTGTTCGGCCACCAGGCGCTCGGCGGCGGCGCAGGCCTCGTCGAGGAAACCTTCGGCCTGCCCGGGCTTGTGCGCTTCGGCGCGCAGCAGCGCCAGGTGCGAGTAAGGCGGCAGCCCGGCGGCGCGGCGTTCGTCCAGGGCCTGCTCGGCGAAGGCGAAGTAGCCCTGCTCGGTAAGCTGCACCAGCAGCGGATGGTCGGCCAGGTGGGTCTGGATGATGACCTTGCCGGGTTCCTCGGCTCGCCCGGCCCGCCCGGCAACCTGCACGATCAGCTGTGCCATGCGTTCGCTGGCGCGGAAATCGCCGGAGAACAGCCCGCCATCGGCATCGAGGATGGCCACCAGGGTCACCCGCGGGAAGTGATGGCCCTTGGCGAGCATCTGGGTGCCGACGAGGATGCTCGGCTGGCCGCGCTGGATGGTGCTGAACAGGTTGTGCATGGCGTCCTTGCGCGCCGTGCTGTCGCGGTCCACACGCAGGATCGGGTAATCCGGGAACAGCACTTTCAGGCGTTCCTCGGCACGCTCGGTGCCGGCGCCGACCGGGCGCAGGTCAACGTGGTTGCACTGCGGGCACTGCTGCGGCAGGTGCTCGTCATAGCCGCAATGGTGGCAACGCAGCACGCCGGAGCGCTGGTGCACGGTCATGCGCGCATCGCAGCGCGGGCATTCGGACAGCCAGCCGCAATCGTGGCAAAGCAAGGTCGGGGCGAAACCGCGGCGGTTGAGGAACACCAGCACTTGCTGGCCCGCTTCCAGGGTTTGGCGGATGGCCTGCTGCAGTGGGCCGCTGATGCCGCTGTCCAGCGGCAGGCTCTTCACATCCAGGCGCAGCATGCGTGGCGGGCGGGCACCGCCGGCGCGCTGGTTCATGCGCAGCAGGCGGTAGCGACCGGTCAGGGCGTTGTGCAGGGTTTCCAGCGATGGCGTGGCAGAACCGAGCAGGATCGGGACGTTTTCCTGGTGGGCGCGCACCAGCGCCAGGTCGCGGGCGTGGTAGCGCAGGCCTTCCTGCTGTTTATAGGAACCGTCGTGCTCCTCGTCGATGATGATCAGGCCGGGGTTCTTCATCGGCGTGAACAGCGCCGAGCGGGTGCCGATGATGATGTCGGCCTCGCCGTCCCTGGCTGCCAGCCAGGCATCCAGGCGTTCGCGGTCGTTCACCGCCGAATGCAGCAGGGCGATGCGGGCGTTGAAGCGTTGCTCGAAGCGGGCCAGGGTCTGCGGGCCGAGGTTGATCTCCGGGATCAGCACCAGGGCCTGCTTGCCGGCTTCCAGTGTTTCGCGGATCAGCTGCAGGTACACCTCGGTCTTGCCGCTGCCGGTGACACCGGCCAGCAGGAAGGCGCCGAAGCCGCCAAAGCCTTCGCGCACGGCGTCGAAGGCGCCGCGTTGCTCTTCGTTGAGCGGCAGTTCCGGCTGTGCCAGCCAGTGTTCGTGGCGCAGCGACGGCAAGTGGCGGCGGACCTCGATCTGCACCAGGTCCTTGGCCAGCAGCAGGTCCAGGCTGTCCTTGTTCAGGTTGAGCTTGGCCAGCAGGCTGTGGGCCACGCCGTGCGGGTGCTGGGCCAGGGTCTTGAGGGCATCGCGCTGGCGTGGTGCGCGGGCGATGCGCGGGTCTTCCAGACGAGCGCCGGGGGCGACGTGCCAGAAGCGCTCCTGGCGCATCTCGGCGGGTTCGCCCTGGCGCAGCAGGGTCGGCAAGGCCCAGCTCAGGGTGTCACCCAGGCTGTGTTGGTAGTACTGGGCGGTCCACAGGCACAACTTGAACAGCGACGGCGGGATCGGCGACACCGGGTCGAGCAGGGCGCTGGCCGGCTTGAGCTTGTCGGCGGGCACTTCGCTCTGCTCGCACACCTCCACCAGCACGCCGATCATTTCGCGGCGGCCGAATGGCACGCGAATGCGCATGCCCGGGGTCAAGGCCTGGCGCGCCATGCTTGCCGGCGCCTTGTAGTCGAACAGGCGACGCAGCGGGGAGGGCAGGGCAAGGCGCAGGATGACGTCGGACACGCGGAAAGTCTCGGAGGGCGTTTCAAAGACTGGCGAGCCTAGCAGACGACGGTCGGTGCAAGCGACAACTTGCGCTGGCGTGATGCTCTGGTATTATTCGCCGCCTAATTACGTGCGGTATTCAACAATTGGTGTTGGGTGGCGGCACGCAGCTCGAGGAAGTGACCATGAAAGCAGATATTCATCCGAACTACGAAGTAGTTGCAGTCACCTGCAGCTGCGGCAACAAGTTTGAAACCCGTTCGACCCTGGGCAGCACCCTGGCGATCGACGTTTGCAACCTGTGCCACCCGTTCTACACCGGTAAGCAGAAAGTCCTGGACACCGGTGGTCGCGTACAGAAGTTCGCCGATCGCTTCGGTATGTTCGGTACCAAGAAGTAATCATGCGCATGGCGAACCCCTCGGGTTTCGCATTGCTGCAAAAAAAGGCGCCCCTTGTGGGCGCCTTTTTTATGGGCGTCATCTGGCATTTCCCGGCCCTGGCGTTCTGCCCGCTACCAGGCAGCCCTCAGCAGGTGGCGGTGCGCCAGGTGGTCGATGGCGATACCTTGCGTCTGGTCGATGGCCGCAGCGTGCGACTGATCGGCATCAACGCCCCGGAAATCGGCCGTAACGGGCGCACCAGCGAGCCCTATGCCGAGGCCGCCAGGCAGCGTTTGCAGGCCTTGGTCAAGGCCAGCGACGGGCGTGTCGGGCTGGAGCCGGGCGTCGAGTCCAAGGACAAATACGGCCGCACGCTGGCGCATATCTACGGCCGCAATGGCGACAATATCGAAGCACAGTTGCTCAGCGAGGGCTTGGGCTATCGCGTCGCGGTTGCCCCAAATGTGCGCCTCAGCGCTTGCCAGCAGCTTGCCGAGCAGGCTGCGCGCAAGGCTGGCTCCGGGCTGTGGCGTCGTTCGCCGGTGGTGCGTGCCGGGGATGTCCGGCAGTCGGGTTTCGCGGTCATTGCGGGCCGCATCGAAGGCGTGGAGCGCAACCGTGGCGGGGTCTGGCTGAACCTGGACGGTGCGGTGGTGCTGCAGGTTCCCGCTCGTCTGCAGCGCAACTTCCCCGCCAGCTTCTTCGATAACCTCAAGGGACGCCAAGTCGAGGCGCGTGGCTGGGTGCTGGATCGTTCCCGCAAGGGCGGCCTCAAGCCCGGGCAGCGACGCTGGCTGTTGCCGTTGACCGATCCGAGCATGTTGGAGCGCATTTCAGGCTAAAAGATGTAGACATTTCGCTATTGGATTGTACACACTGTTAGCCGTATGCCCCGTGGGTTATAGCGTAAAGTCGTAGGCTAAAGGCCTTGACACAAGTGACCGACCAGTCTTGTGGCTCCCCGGCTCTTTGCGTATCCTCGGCGGTCCGTCAGAACAGTAAATAGCGGAATGCCCACCATGTCAGACCTGAAAACCGCCGCTCTCGAATATCACGCTCAACCTCGTCCGGGGAAACTGAGCGTCGAACTCTCCAAGCCCACCGCCACCGCCCGTGACCTCGCCCTGGCCTACAGCCCAGGTGTTGCTGAGCCCGTGCGTGAAATCGGCCGTGATCCAGAGCTGGCTTACAAATACACCGGCAAAGGCAACCTGGTTGCGGTGATTTCCGATGGCACCGCCATCCTCGGTCTGGGTGACCTCGGCCCACTGGCTTCCAAGCCGGTCATGGAAGGCAAGGGTGTTCTGTTCAAGCGTTTCGCCGGTATCGACGTGTTCGACATCGAAGTGGAATCGGAAAGCCCGCAGGCGTTCATCGACACCGTTCGCCGCATCTCGATCACCTTCGGTGGCATCAACCTCGAAGACATCAAGGCGCCTGAGTGCTTCGAAATCGAGCGCACCCTGATCGAACAGTGCGACATCCCGGTATTCCACGATGACCAGCACGGTACCGCCATCGTCACCGCGGCCGGCATGATCAACGCCCTGGAAATCGCCGGCAAGAAGCTGGAAGACGCCAAGATCGTCTGCCTGGGTGCCGGCGCTGCCGCCATCTCCTGCATGAAGCTGCTGGTGAGCATGGGTGCCAAGGTCGAGAACATCTACATGATCGACCGCAGCGGCGTGATCCACGCTGGCCGTGACGACCTGAACCAGTACAAGGCGCAGTTCGCCCACGCCACCGACAAGCGCACCCTGGCTGACGCCCTCGACGGTGCCGACGTGTTCGTAGGCCTGTCCGGCCCGAACCTGCTGAGCGCCGAAGGCCTGAAGTCGATGGCAGCCAACCCGATCGTGTTCGCCTGCTCGAACCCGGACCCGGAAATTTCGCCAGAGCTGGCGCATGCCACTCGCAGCGACGTGATCATGGCTACCGGTCGTTCCGACTACCCGAACCAGGTCAACAACGTACTGGGCTTCCCATTCATCTTCCGTGGTGCCCTTGACGTTCGCGCCAAGCGCATCAACGAAGAAATGAAGATCGCCGCTGCCATCGCCCTGAAAGACCTGGCCAAGCTGCCAGTGCCGAAGGAAGTCTGCGATGCCTACGGCGTACAGGCGCTGGAATTTGGCCGTGAGTACATCATTCCGAAGCCGCTGGACGCTCGCCTGATCACCGTCGTTTCCGACGCTGTGGCCAAGGCCGCCATCGAATCCGGCGTGGCTACCCTGCCGTATCCGAAGCACTACCCGCTGACCAGCGTGGATGACGTGTTCAAAGGCTGATTGCTGCCTGGCGACATAAAAAAGCCCCGGCTCGTATGAGCCGGGGCTTTTTGTTTACACGCTGCACTGATGATGCGATCCCTTGTAGGAGCGGCCTTGTGTCGCGAAAGGGGTGCGAAGCGCCCCCGGGGTTCATGCATCAAGCAGACATTGCTGGGGCCGCTTTGCGGCCCTTTCGCGACACAAGGCCGCTCCTACACGGACGGCGTTAACCTTCAGAACAGATCCATCGGCGCCGCTTCATCCGCCGGCAACGGGCTGCCCGGTGCTGCGCCAGTGCCCAGTTCGTCCACCGACGGCGGCGAGTCTTCGGCCTTGAACAGCTCGAAGTAGGCATTCGGCGTGCTCGGCGAAGCGGCACGGCCGCTGACCGGGTCGACGCGCAGGCTGAGGATGCCTTCCGGCTCTGCCGGCGCATGCGCAGGCTTGTCCTTGAGTGCCGCGCCCATGAAGCTCATCCAGATCGGCAGTGCCGCGGTGCCGCCGTACTCGCGGCGACCAAGGGTTTCGGGCTGGTCGAAACCGACCCACACGGTGGTCACGTAGTCGGCGTTGTAGCCGGAGAACCAGGCGTCCTTGGACTCGTTGGTGGTACCGGTCTTGCCTGCCAGGTCGGTGCGGCCCAGGGCCAGCGCCCGGCGGCCGGTACCGCGCTTGATCACGTCCTGCAGCATGCTGGTGAGGATGTAGGTGGTGCGCCCGTCGATGATCTGCTCGGCCACGGCCGGCACCTGCGGTGCAGGCGCCACCTGGCTGAAGGCTGCGGGTGCCTCGCCCGGCATGGCGGCGGTGCTGATCGGCTGTTCGGGCGCGGCCACACCCGCCTGGTCCTCGGCACCTTGCGGTACCCGGGCCGGGTTGGCGGTGAACAATGTCTCGCCGCTGCGGCTTTCGATGCGATCGATCAGGTACGGGGTGATCTTGTAGCCGCCGTTGGCAAAAGTACTCCAGCCTGTGGCGATTTCCATCGGGGTCAGGGTGGCGGTGCCCAGTGCCAGCGACAGGTTGCGCGGCAGGTCCTGCTTGTTGAAGCCGAACTTGGCGATGTAGTCGATGGTGCGGTCCACGCCCATGGCCTGCAGCAGGCGGATCGACACCAGGTTGCGCGACTTGTACAGCGCTTCGCGCATGCGGATCGGGCCAAGGAAGGTGTTGGTATCGTTCTTCGGTCGCCAGACCTTGTCCAGGTACTCGTCGACGAACACGATCGGTGCATCGTTGACCAGGCTGGATGCGGTGTAGCCACTGTCCAGGGCGGCGCTGTAGATGAACGGTTTGAAGCTCGAGCCTGGCTGCCGCTTGGCCTGCATGGCGCGGTTGTAGTTGCTCTGCTCGAACGAGAAGCCGCCGACCAGGGCGCGGATGGCGCCGTTGTAAGGGTCGAGGGTAACCAGCGCACTCTGCGCGCCAGGTACCTGGCTGAACTTGAACTTGCCATCCTCCAGGCGCTGCAGGCGCACCAGGTCGCCGACCTGGGCAACGTCTGCCGGCGACTGCGGCGCACGGCCCTGGGAGTTGCTATTGATGAACGGGCGCGCCCATTTCATGGTGTCCCAGGCTACCAACTCTTCCTGGCCGCTGCGGGTCAGCACCTTGAGGCCGGTTTTTTCGACCTGGGTGACGATGGCCGGCTCCAGGCCGCCAAGGCTGCGCTGCTTGCCCAGCTCCTGCAGCCAGGCCGCCTGGGTGCGGCCCGGGAAGCGTGCTTCGGGGCCGCGGTAGCCGTGGCGCTCATCGTAGTCGGAGAGGCCGTTGAGGATGGCCTTGTTGGCCATTTCCTGCATGTCGCTGGGCACCGTGGTGGTGACGCGGAAGCCTTCGGTGTAGGCGTCGCTGCCGTAGCGGCCGACCATTTCGGCGCGGGCCATTTCGGCGATGTAAGGCGCATTCACTTCAGGCGTGGGCACGTGGTAGCTGGCGTTGAGCGGCTCGGCCAGGGCGGCCTGGTAGCTGGCTTCGTCGATCTTGCCCAGCTTGTACATGCGGCCGAGGATCCAGTCGCGGCGCTCCTTGGCGCGCACCGGGTTGGCCAGCGGGTTGAAGCGCGAGGGTGCCTTGGGCAGGCCGGCGATCATCGCCATCTGCGCCAGGCTCACGTCGCGGATCGACTTGCCGTAGTACACCTGCGCGGCGGCATCGATACCGTAGGCGCGGTTGCCCAGGTAGATCTTGTTCACGTACAGCTCGAGGATCTCGTCCTTGGTCAGCTCACGCTCGATCTGCAGGGCCAGCAGAATCTCGTTGGTCTTGCGCGAGAAGCTGCGCTCGCTGGTGAGGAAGAAGTTCTTCGCCACCTGCATGGTGATGGTACTGCCGCCGGTCTGGATATGGCCGGTTTTCACCAGCTGGGTCGCGGCGCGCATCAGGCTGCTGGGGTCGACACCATAGTGGTTGAGGAAATTGTCGTCCTCGGCCGACAGGAGCGCCTGGATGAATTGTGGGGGAATTTCCGCAAAGCGGATCGGCGAGCGGCGCATTTCGCCGAACTCGGCAATCAGCTTGCCGTCGCTGCTGTACACCCTGAGGGGGATCTGCAACTGGATGCTTCTGAGCGACTCGACCGAGGGCAGGCTGGGGCTAAGATACAGAAACGCACCGCTCACACCGAGTACGAGCGCGCAAATGACTGCGACGGAAGACCACCAGAAGAACTTCAGCAGACGTATCAAGGCTTTTCGGTGTCCAGGTTGGGAGTGGATTGCACGCAGGTCCGGCGGACCAAAAAACGCTGGGCATTATAAGCATTTTTTCGCCTCTCCGGGTTACCGGCCAGGCTGCCCGTCGCCTCGATGGGCCGGCGCGGCCTAGTATTGACGCGGGGTTGGGGCAGGTAGCCGCGACAGATGGCGGCGACAGACAACAAGGATGCCACGATGCTAGGACGCTTCGGCAAGGATGCCGGTTCACTCGTGGGGGTGGAAATTGCCCCCGACTCCGTTCGGATTGTGCAACTGCAGCGGCGTAACCGGCGCTGCCGTGTGCTTGCCTCGGTACAAGAACCGTTCGAATCACCGGCTGGCAGTGACTGGGCGGCAGAGCCTGGCGCCGTGGCGGCTGCCTTGAGGCGCGCCTACCGACGCAGCGGCCTCAGGCAGCGCCGGGTCGCGCTGGCACTGCCGGGCAACCAGGTGATCTGCAAGCTGTGCCACCTGCCAGTGGAACAGGGCGGGGCAGAAATGGAGGCGCAACTGCTGGCTGACGCCGAACGGTTGTTTCCATTTCCGCTGGAAGACCTGGCCCTGGATTTTCAGGTACTGGGAGGCTCTCGTGTCCAGCCGGGCTGCGCCGAGGTGATGGTGGCTGCGTGTCGGCAGAGTGCACTGGCGCCACTTGAGGGCATCGTCGAGGAGGCCGGATTGCAACTGGAGGCCGTGGAGGTCGACAGCATTGCCTTGGGGCGCATGCTGCCGCTGGGCAGGCACCAAAGCTCGGCGCTGCTGCGTATCGAGGCGCAAAGCACCACCCTTCATGGCTGGCAGTCGGGTCGGCCTCAGCAACGGCGTGAGCTGAACTTGGGGCTGTCGACGATAGCGGGGGCGCTGCCGGAGCGCCTGCTGGCCTTGCTCGCTGGTGAGCCTTTGCCCGATTGTCTGTTGATCGCCAGCTGTTCTCCGATCGAACCAAGCCAGTTGCAGAGCCTCGGCTCCCGGTTGAACCTGCCGTGTCGCCTGGTACCCGACCTGGCGCGCGTGGAACACGTCGATGGCGCGATGATCCTGGCGTGCGCCCTGGCTCTCGGAGGGTTGCGCCGATGATGCGGCTGAATCTTCTTCCCTGGCGCGAACGGCAACGCCAGGCTGCGTTGCGATCTTTCCGCAGGCAACTGGTCGCCGGCGCGCTGCTGGCCCTGTGTGGCGTGACGCTGGTCGACCAGCTGGCCCGCCAGCGCGGGCAGCAGCAGGCGCTGGCCAATATCCGGCACCAGGCGGCCCTTGAGGTGTTGGGCGAGCAATTGCAGCCGCTGGCCGATGTGCGTGCGCAGCATGAGGCGCTACTGGCACGTGCGGTGGCGCTGGAAGGCCTGCGTGCCAACCAGGATGTGCTGGCCGGGGTGTTCGCTGACCTCGAGCGGGCGTTGCCAGTGGGTGTGCAACTGCTCGACCTCAGCCTGGAAGACGGCAGCCTGCAGATGACCGGGCTGGCTACGTCCGGTGCCGTGGTCGCGCAGTTCATGCGGGACCTGAGCCGCTCGAGTGCGCTGGTTGGTCTGGAACTCAAGCGCATCAGGAGCCTGCCGGGCGGCGATGAATTCCTGCTGGGCGCGCGCGTTTCGGCGTTCTGGTCGTGAATGCTGCACAGGTGCTCGGCTGGCTGGCCATGGCCGAGCGCTCCAGCCGCTTCAGGCAACTGACGCCAGTGCTGGTGGCCTTGGCGTTGTTCTGCCTGGGCTGCGCCATACGTCTCCCGGCAGCGCTGCAGCAGCAGGCGCAGGAGGAGGCTCGGCACGCCGAGTTGCACGAACAGCATTCAGCCGGCGCGGTGCAGCTGGCCGAGCTGGAGCAACTCCACGCGTCTGTGGCCATTGCCGAACGACGCTTGCGGGAGGCGCACTGGCACCTGGCGGCCGGGGAGGGCATGAGCGACCTGCTCGAGCGCCTGGCAGCGTCGGGGCATGCGCATGGTTTGCTCATCGAGCGCTTCGATGTACATGAAGACGAACAACAGGCTGGCTTGCGCAAGGTACCGCTGGAGCTACAGGTGGTGGGGCGATACGCGGCCTTGCGCCAGTGGTTGGGCGACTGGTTGGGCCAGGCGCGTGTGCTGCGCAGCGGTGACCTGCAGCTGGCTGCAGCCGATGGCAAGCCTGGCCTGCTGCGCCTGCAGTTGCGGGTTGATGCCTATCAGGCGCTGGCGCCAGTGCCGGAGCCTGCGATGCTTGCGCGCATGCCGGCCAGGGGCGTGACGGCAGCGCCCCCGGTGGACCCGTTTGCGCCCGGGGCGACGCGATTGACGGGTAGCGGGTTGGCCGACGTGCCTTTGGCGCAACTGGAGATGGTCGGCAGCCTGTCGCGTGGGGCGGAGCACGAAGCACTGCTGATGGCGGCCGGCAGGCTCTATCGCGTGCGCCCTGGTGACCGGGTCGGGCGCGACCAAGGTGTGGTGGCGAGGGTTGATCAAGCCCAGGTCGAAGTACGCGAACGGCTGTTCATGGCAGGGGTGTGGCATGAACGCACGGCGTTCATCACACTCGCAAAGCACCTGGGCAAGGAGGCCCCGGACGACGATGAAAACATTGATGAAATGGATGCTGGCAGCCCTGCTGCCGGTCCCGCTGGCGTCGGCGACGCCTTATCAGGGTGAACCACTGTCGCTGAACTTCCAGGATGTGGAAGTGCGCTCGGTGCTGCAGGTGCTGGCTGACTATGCCGGCGTCAACCTGGTAGCCAGCGATGCCGTGCAGGGTAGTGTCACCTTGCGTTTGCAGGACGTGCCATGGGACCAGGCGCTGGACCTGGTGCTGCGCAGCAAGGGCCTGGCCCGGCGCCAGGAGGGCAATGTGCTGCTGGTGGCGCCTGCGGCCGAGTTTGCCGCGCAGTCTGTCGATGCTCGTGTGGGCCAGGCGCTGGATGCGCAGTTGCAGCCGTTGCGCCGGGAGCTGTTGCCCATCCATCACGCCAAGGCCGCCGAACTTGCGGAGCTGCTGCTGGCGAGCCTGGCAGATGACGGCATACTCACCGGTCGGGGCAGCCTGAGTGTCGATGAGCGCACCAATACGCTGGTGGTGCATCAGCCGGCCGACCGCCTTGCCGAGCTGAGGCAACTGGTGGCGCAGCTGGATGTGCCGGTGCGTCAGGTGGCGATCGAGGCGCGTATCGTCGAGGCCAACGTCGATTACGAAAAAAGCCTGGGGGTGCGCTGGGGTGGGCCGCTTTACGTTGAAGACCCGCTGCCGGGCAAGGACCTGTTCGTCGACCTCGGGGTGGAGCGGGTGGGCGGCAGCATCGGCCTGGGCCTGCTGCGTGGCGACGTGCTGCTCGACCTGGAGCTCAGTGCCATGGAAAAGAGCGGCAACGGCGAAATCATCTCGCAGCCCAAGGTGGTCACGGCCGACAAGGAAACCGCCAGGATCCTCAAGGGTACCGAGGTGCCGTACCAGGAAACCAGCAAGAGCGGCGCTACCTCGGTAGCGTTCCGCGAAGCCTCGCTGTCGCTGGAGGTGACCCCGCAGATCACCCCGGACAACAAGGTGATCATGACCGTCAGGGTGACCAAGGACGAGCCGGATTACGTCAATGCCTTGAACAACGTACCGCCGATCCGCAAGAACGAGGTCAATGCCAAGGTTCGCGTGGTGGACGGTGAAACGATCGTGATTGGTGGTGTGTACTCGACTTCGCAAAACAATGTGGTCGACAAGGTGCCATTTTTCGGCGATCTGCCGTATGTTGGGCGGCTGTTTCGACGCGATGCATTACAAGAGAAAAAATCCGAGCTGCTGGTCTTCCTGACTCCGCGTATCATGAGTGACCAGGCGATTGCTGTGAGTCGTTGATTCTGTGCGAAATTTGATACTTGTGGGGCCCATGGGCGCTGGTAAAAGCACCATCGGACGCCTATTGGCCAAAGAGCTGCGCCTGCTGTTCAAGGATTCCGACAAGGAAATCGAACTGCGATGCGGCGCCAACATCCCGTGGATTTTCGACAAGGAAGGCGAGCCGGGTTTCCGTGACCGCGAGCAGGCGATGATCGCCGAGCTGTGCGCACTCGACGGCGTGGTCCTGGCGACCGGCGGTGGCGCGGTAATGCGCGAAGCCAACCGCCAGGCCCTGCACCAGGGTGGCCGGGTAATCTACCTGCATGCTTCGGTGGAACAGCAGGTTGGCCGCACCGCGCGTGATCGCAATCGCCCCCTGCTGCGCACCGCCAATCCCGAGGCGACCTTGCGCGCCCTGCTGGAAACCCGCGACCCGCTCTACCGCGAGATCGCCGACCTGGTAGTGGAAACCGACGAGCGGCCGCCACGCATGGTGGTGATCGATATTCTCGAGCGCTTGCAGCAGTTGCCGCCCCGTTAGCCCGGGACTATTCTCGGCCACCAGCGCCGAGGCGAGGTTCAACGTTACCGCGCGGGTGCCTGAACGGCGCCGCGCCCAAGTACATTGTGGGGATACATGCAGACACTAAAGGTCGACCTGGGCGAGCGTAGCTACCCGATCTACATTGGCGAAGGCCTGCTGGACCAGCCCGAGCTGCTGGCGCCGCACATCGCCGGGCGGCAGGTTGCCATCGTTTCCAACGAGACCGTCGCGCCCCTGTATCTCGAACGCCTGAGCAAGACCCTGGGTGCCTATTCGGTGCTGCCGGTGGTATTGCCCGATGGCGAAGCCCACAAGAACTGGGAAACCCTGCAACTGATCTTCGATGGCCTGCTGACTGCACGGCACGACCGCCGCACCACCGTGGTCGCCTTGGGTGGCGGCGTGATCGGTGATATGGCCGGCTTCGCTGCCGCCTGCTACCAGCGCGGCGTCGACTTCATCCAGGTGCCGACCACCTTGCTGTCCCAGGTCGACTCTTCGGTCGGCGGCAAGACCGGCATCAACCACCCGCTGGGCAAGAACATGGTCGGTGCCTTCTACCAGCCCAATGCGGTGCTGATCGACACCACCAGCCTCAAGACCCTGCCGGCGCGCGAGCTGTCCGCAGGCCTGGCCGAAGTGATCAAGTACGGCCTGATCTGCGACAAGCCGTTCCTCGCCTGGCTCGAGGACAATATGCAGGCGCTGCGTGCCCTCGACCCGGTGGCGCTGACCGAAGCCATCCGCCGCTCCTGCGCGGCCAAGGCCGCGGTGGTGGGTGCCGACGAGCGCGAGTCTGGCGTACGCGCCACGCTGAACCTGGGGCATACCTTCGGGCATGCCATCGAGACCCACATGAGTTACGGCGTGTGGCTGCACGGCGAAGCCGTGGCGGCAGGCACGGTGATGGCCCTGGAGATGTCCATGCGCCTTGGCTGGATCGACCAGGCCGAGCGCGATCGCGGAATCCGCCTGTTGCAGGACGCAGGTTTGCCGGTGGTGCCACCACAGGAAATGACCCCGGCGCATTTCATGGAGCACATGGCGGTCGACAAGAAGGTGCTCGACGGCCGTCTGCGTCTGGTGCTGCTGCGCCAGATGGGCGAGGCCGTGGTGACCGACGACTATCCGAAAGAGATTCTACAGGCCACGTTGTCGGCGGATTACCGCGCGATCGTGGCCCAGCTTTGAGGTTGTGACAGCGCAATGACCAGTTTGCATGCCGATGAGGCCTTTCTCGACCATTACCAGTTGAGCCACGATCCGTTCGCGCCCCGCGTGCCCGGCTTCAAGTTCTTCCCGGCCCAGCGCAAGCCCGTGCTCGGCCAACTGCACCACCTGGCGCGCTACAGCCAGCTGATGCTGGTTGTCACCGGCCCGCTGGGCAGCGGCAAGACCCTGCTGCGCCAGGCCCTGGTGGCCAGTACCAACAAGCAGGCGGTGCAGAGCGTGGTGGTGTCCGCCCGTGGCGCCAGCGATGCCGCCAGCGTACTCGGCCAGGTCGCGCAGAGCCTGGATGTGGCCGAGGCCGAAATGCAGGCGATCCTGGCCAAGGTGGTGCAACTGGCACTGACCGGCCAGGAAGTGTACTTGCTGGTGGACGATGCGGAACAACTCGACGAGTCGGCACTCCAAGCGTTGCTGGAATTGGCGGCGGGTGTGCCGGAAGGGCGCCCGCATGTGTTCCTGTTCGGTGAGCCGTCGCTGATTGCCGGGCTGGACGAGATCAATATCGAGGAAGAACGCTTCCACATCATCGAACTCGCCCCCTACAGTGAAGAAGAAACCCGCGAGTACCTGGAGCAGCGCCTGGAAGGTGCTGGCCGGGGCATCGAGGTGTTCAGCCGTGAACAGATCGTCGATATCCATGAAAACTCTGACGGCTGGCCTGGCAACATCAACCAGGTCGCCCGTGACACTTTGATCGAAGCCATGATCGCCAGCCGCTCGACGGCCAAGCGACCATCCATGGGGTTCAAGATGCCTAAAAAACATGTGCTCGCGCTGTCCGCTGTGGTTGTGGTCGCCGTTGCGGCCGCGGTGTTGATGCCGAAGAAAGGTGACAAGGCGCCTGCCGAAGCGCCTGCCGCCCAGGCCCAGTTGCCGCTTGGCGAGGGCCAGGGCAATGGTGGCAACCCGGCCATCGAGTTCTCGGGTTCGTCCCAGCCGATGCCGCTGCCGCTGGTTGGCCAGTCGCAGCCGGTGATGCGCGAGCCGCTGGCCCAGGCCGCGGGCATGGGTGAGGGTGAAGAGGGCAGCCCGGCCGGTGATACCGCCCTGCAGCCAGGCAACCCGCCGCCAACCGTGACCACCATCGCACCGCCGCAAGGTGTGCCAGCGGGCCCGGCACCGGTACCTGCCCAGCCAGTAGCCGCGGCGCCAGCCCAGCCGGTACAGCCGCAACCGCAGCCGGTTGCGCCTGCGCCAAAACCTGTCGCAACCCAGCCAGCCAAGCCGGTTGCGCCAGCCAAGCCTGCACCAGCACCGACTCAGGTCGCCGTGGCCAAGCCGGCCGCCAAACCTGTCGAGAAGCCGGCCACCGGTGGCAGCGGTAACAGCGGCTGGTACGCCGGGCAGAAACCGGGCAATTACGTGGTGCAGATCCTGGGTACCAGCTCCGAGGCTTCGGCCCAGGCGTTCGTCAAGGCCCAGGGTGGCGACTATCGCTACTTCAAGAAAAACCTGCAGGGCAAGCCGCTGTACGTAGTCACTTACGGCAACTTCGCCAACCGCGACGCAGCAGTTGCGGCAATCAAGAACTTGCCAGCGAAGGTCCAGGCTGGTAAACCTTGGCCACGTACCGTCGCCAGCGTCCAACAAGAGCTGGCCTCGGCCCGCTGATACCTTCCGGGCGGCACCACCCCGCCGCCCAGTTGCTGAGCGATTACCGACTTTCGACTAGCCTGCTGCGTTGTCACGCGGCAGGCTTTTCTGTCCCAGACTGCTTGCCACAAGCCTTACTTGCAGTCATGGCTGAAACGCTTCAGACTCGAGCCAAGCCGCTATCACGGCGCATGGCGCAAAAACATTCAAAATTGCGACATAAATTTTCAATGGTGAGACATGAAAATTTGTGGGCATCGCTGTCGCTGTGCAACAATGGTTTTCCATGGCCACCGCAAAAAAGCTGGCGTTTGATCGGCGTGGATGGTAAGTGGTTGTTAAAAAAGAGATTTACCTCCGTTGAGAGGTGAACCTGGTGAGAATGTGTCTATGAAAACAGGTCTGTACCATCCCGAAGAATTCAAGGACAACTGTGGTTTTGGCCTGATCGCCCATATGACGGGCGAACCGAGCCACCACCTTCTGCAAACCGCCATGCAGGCACTGACCTGCATGACGCACCGCGGCGGTATCAACGCCGACGGCAAGACCGGTGACGGTTGCGGTCTGCTCATGCAGAAGCCCGATCAATTCCTGCGTGCCGTGGCCCAGGAGCACTTCGCTGTCGAGCTGCCCAAGCAGTACGCCGTCGGCATGGTGTTCTTCAACCAGGACCCGGTCAAAGCCGAAGCCGCCCGCGCCAACATGGACCGCGAAATCCTCGCTGCTGGCCTGAAGCTGGTCGGCTGGCGCAAGGTGCCGATCGATACCAGCGTGCTCGGCCGCCTGGCCCTTGAGCGCCTGCCGCAGATCGAGCAGGTATTCATCGGCGGTGAAGGCCTGAGCGACCAGGAATTCGCCATCAAGCTGTTCAGTGCCCGTCGCCGTTCGTCCGTGGCCAACGCCCACGACGCCGACCACTACATCTGCAGCTTCTCGCACAAGACCATCATCTACAAAGGCCTGATGATGCCGCGCGATCTCGCGGCCTTCTACCCAGACCTGGGTGACGAGCGCCTGCAAACCGCGATCTGCGTGTTCCACCAGCGCTTCTCCACCAACACCCTGCCGAAATGGCCGCTGGCGCAGCCGTTCCGCTTCCTCGCCCACAACGGCGAGATCAACACCATCACCGGCAACCGCAACTGGGCCATGGCCCGTCGCACCAAGTTCGCCAACGACCTGATCCCCGACCTCGACGAGCTCGGCCCGCTGGTCAACCGCGTCGGTTCCGACTCCTCGAGCATGGACAACATGCTGGAGCTGATGGTCACTGGCGGCATCGACCTGTTCCGTGGCGTGCGCATGCTGGTACCGCCAGCCTGGCAGAACGTCGAGACCATGGACGCCGACCTGCGCGCCTTCTACGAATACAACTCCATGCACATGGAGCCGTGGGATGGCCCGGCCGGTATCGTAATGACCGAAGGCCGCCATGCGGTGTGCCTGCTCGACCGTAACGGCCTGCGCCCGGCGCGCTGGGTGACCACCAAGAACGGCTACATCACCCTGGCGTCGGAAATCGGCGTATGGGACTACAAGCCCGAGGACGTCATCGCCAAGGGCCGCGTCGGCCCGGGCCAGATCTTCGCCGTGGACACCGAAACCGGCCAGATCCTCGACACCGACGCCATCGACAACCGTCTGAAGTCGCGCCACCCGTACAAGCGCTGGCTGCGTCAGCACGCCACGCGCATCCAGGCGACGCTGACCGATGACCAGGGCGTGGCCAGCTACGACGCTGACCAGCTCAAGCAGTACATGAAAATGTTCCAGGTCACCTTCGAAGAGCGTGACCAGGTGCTGCGCCCGCTCGGCGAGCAGGGCCAGGAAGCGGTCGGTTCGATGGGTGACGACACGCCAATGGCCGTGCTGTCGCAGCGCGTGCGTTCGCCGTACGACTTCTTCCGCCAGCAGTTCGCCCAGGTGACCAACCCGCCGATCGACCCGCTGCGCGAAGCGATCGTCATGTCCCTGGAAATCTGCCTGGGTGCCGAGCGCAACATCTTCCAGGAATCCCCGGAGCACGCTTCGCGGGTAATCCTCAGCTCGCCGGTCATCTCGCCCGCCAAGTGGCGTTCGCTGATGAACCTGGAGCGCGAAGGTTTCGACCGCCAGCTGATCGACCTCAACTATGAAGAGAGCGTCGGCCTGGAAGCGGCCATCCGCAACATCGCCGACCAGGCTGAAGAAGCCGTGCGCGCTGGCAAGACCCAGCTGGTGCTGAGCGACCGCTACATCGCCCCGGGCAAGCTGCCGGTGCACGCCTCGCTGGCCGTTGGTGCGGTGCACCACCGCCTGACCGAACAGGGCCTGCGTTGCGACAGCAACATCCTGGTGGAAACCGCCACCGCCCGCGACCCGCACCACTTCGCCGTGCTGCTGGGCTTCGGTGCCTCGGCCGTTTACCCGTACCTGGCCTATGAAGTGCTGGCTGACCTGATCCGTACTGGCGAAGTGCTGGGCGACCTGGACGAAGTCTTCAAGTACTACCGCAAGGGCATCTCCAAGGGCCTGCTGAAGATCCTGTCGAAGATGGGTATCTCCACCATCGCCTCGTACCGTGGCGCGCAGCTGTTCGAAGCCATCGGCCTGGCCGAGGAAGTGGTGGGCCTGAGCTTCAAGGGCGTTTCCAGCCGCATCAAGGGTGCGCGTTTCGCAGACCTGGAAAGCGACCAGAAGCTGCTGGCAGCCGAAGCCTGGAGCGCGCGCAAGCCGATCCAGCAAGGCGGCCTGCTGAAGTTCGTCCACGGTGGCGAATACCACGCCTACAACCCGGACGTGGTCAACACCCTGCAGGCCGCCGTGCAGCAGGGCGACTACGCCAAGTTCAAGGAATACACCACGCTGGTCGACCAGCGCCCGGTGTCGATGATCCGCGACCTGCTGAAGGTGAAAGTGGCCGACCAGCCACTGCCGCTGGAGCAGATCGAGCCGCTGGAGGCGATCCTCAAGCGCTTCGACTCCGCCGGTATCTCGCTGGGTGCTCTGTCGCCAGAGGCCCACGAAGCGCTGGCCGAGGCGATGAACCGCCTGGGCGCGCGTTCCAACTCTGGCGAGGGCGGTGAAGACCCGTCGCGCTACGGCACCATCAAGAGCTCGAAGATCAAGCAGGTGGCCACCGGCCGCTTTGGCGTGACCCCGGAGTACCTGGTCAACGCCGAAGTGCTGCAGATCAAGGTTGCCCAGGGCGCCAAGCCCGGTGAAGGCGGCCAGCTGCCAGGCGGCAAGGTCAACGGCCTGATCGCCAAGCTGCGTTACGCGGTACCGGGCGTGACCCTGATCTCGCCACCGCCGCACCACGACATCTACTCGATCGAAGACCTGGCCCAGCTGATCTACGACCTCAAGCAGGTCAACCCGCAGGCCCTGGTTTCGGTCAAGCTGGTGGCAGAAGCCGGCGTCGGCACCATCGCCGCCGGTGTGGCCAAGGCCTATGCCGACCTGATCACCATCTCCGGCTACGACGGTGGTACCGGTGCTTCGCCGCTGACCTCGATCAAGTACGCCGGCGCCCCATGGGAGCTGGGCCTGGCCGAGACCCACCAGACCCTGCGCGGCAACGACCTGCGCGGCAAGGTACGGGTACAGACCGACGGTGGCCTGAAGACCGGCCTGGACGTGATCAAGGCAGCCATCCTCGGCGCCGAAAGCTTCGGCTTCGGTACCGCGCCGATGATCGCCCTGGGCTGCAAGTACTTGCGCATCTGCCACCTGAACAACTGCGCCACCGGTGTGGCCACCCAGAACGACAAGCTGCGCAAGGACCACTACATCGGCACCGTCGACATGGTGATCAACTTCTTCACCTTCGTCGCCGAAGAAACCCGTGAGTGGCTGGCCAAGCTGGGCGTGCGCAGCCTCGGCGAGCTGATCGGCCGTACCGACCTGCTCGACGTGCTGCCAGGCGATACCGAGCGCCAGCAGTACCTGGACCTGTCGCCGCTGCTGGGCAGCTCGCACATCCCGGCTGACAAGCCGCAGTTCTGCGAAGTCGACAAGAACCCGCCGTTCGACCAGGGCGAGCTGGCCGAGAAAATGGTGGAAATGGCCATGCCGGCCATCCGCGACCAGGCCGGTGGCGAGTTCAGCCTCGACATCTGCAACTGCGACCGCTCCATCGGTGCGCGGGTGTCGGGCGAAATCGCCCGCCTGCATGGCAACCAGGGCATGGCCGCGGCGCCGATCACCTTCCGCTTCAAGGGTACTGCGGGCCAGAGCTTCGGCGTGTGGAACGCCGGTGGCCTGAACCTGCACCTGGAAGGCGACGCCAACGACTACGTCGGCAAGGGCATGACCGGTGGCAAGGTCACCATCGTGCCGCCAGCCGGCAGCCCGTTCGAAACCCAGCACAGCGCCATCGTCGGCAACACCTGCCTGTACGGCGCCACCGGCGGCAAGCTGTTCGCCGCTGGTACTGCTGGCGAGCGCTTCGCTGTACGTAACTCCGGCGCCCACGCTATTGTCGAGGGCACTGGCGATCACTGCTGTGAATACATGACCGGCGGCTTTGTCTGCGTGCTGGGCAAGACCGGTTACAACTTCGGTTCTGGCATGACTGGCGGCTTCGCCTACGTGCTCGACATGGACAATACCTTCGTCGACAAGCTCAACCATGAGCTGGTGGAAATCCAGCGTATCAGTGGTGAAGCGATGGAGGCCTACCGCAGCCACCTGGCGCGGGTCCTTGCCGAGTACGTGGAAGAGACCGGCAGCGAGTGGGGGCGTGAGCTCTCGGAGAACCTGGACGACTACGTGCGGCGCTTCTGGCTGGTCAAGCCGAAGGCAGCCAACCTGAAGCAACTGCTGTCCAGCACCCGTGCCAACCCGCAGTAACAACAGCTGCAAGTGACGGCCCCGTGCGCGGGGCCTGTCGTGCTCAAGTGATCGTCTTGCAGCTTGCAGCCTGAGGCTGGCAACTGCGGTAAAGAGGTTTTGAAAAATGGCTGAACGTCTGAACAACGACTTCCAGTTCATCGAAGTGGGCCGCAAGGACCCGAAGAAAAAGCTGCTGCGCCAGCGCAAGAAGGAGTTCGTGGAAATCTACGAGCCGTTCAAGCCGCAGCAGTCCGTGGAGCAGGCGCACCGCTGCCTGGGCTGCGGTAACCCGTATTGCGAATGGAAGTGCCCGGTACACAACTTCATCCCCAACTGGTTGAAGCTGGTTTCCGAAGGCAACATCCTGGCCGCGGCGGAACTGTCGCACCAGACCAACACCCTGCCGGAAGTGTGCGGCCGCGTATGCCCGCAGGACCGCCTGTGCGAGGGTGCCTGCACCCTGAACGACGGCTTCGGTGCGGTGACCATCGGCTCGGTGGAGAAGTACATCACCGACACCGCCTTCGCCATGGGCTGGCGCCCGGACATGTCCAAGGTCAAGCCAACCGGCAAGCGCGTCGCCATCATCGGTGCCGGCCCGGCCGGCCTGGGCTGTGCCGACGTGCTGGTACGTGCCGGCGTGACCCCGGTGGTGTTCGACCGCAACCCGGAAATCGGCGGCCTGCTGACCTTCGGTATTCCCGAGTTCAAGCTGGAAAAGACCGTGCTCAGCAACCGCCGTGAAGTGTTCACCGGCATGGGCATCGAGTTCCGCCTGAACACCGAGGTGGGCAAGGACGTGACCATGGAGCAACTGCTCGCCGAGTACGACGCGGTGTTCATGGGCATGGGTACCTACACCTACATGAAGGGCGGCTTCCCGGGCGAGGACCTGCCGGGCGTGCATGATGCGCTGGACTTCCTGATCGCCAACGTCAACCGCAACCTGGGCTTCGAGAAGTCGCCGGAAGACTTCGTCGACATGCAGGGCAAGAAGGTGGTGGTACTGGGCGGTGGTGACACCGCGATGGACTGCAACCGCACCTCGATCCGCCAGGGCGCCAAGTCGGTGACCTGCGCCTATCGCCGTGACGAGGCCAACATGCCGGGCTCGCGTCGTGAGGTGAAGAACGCCAAGGAAGAGGGCGTGAAGTTCCTCTACAACCGCCAGCCTATCGCCATTGTCGGCGAGGACAAGGTCGAAGGCGTGAAGGTGGTCGAGACTCGTCTCGGCGAGCCGGATGCCCGTGGCCGTCGCAGCCCGGAGCCGATCCCGGGGTCTGAAGAGATCCTGCCGGCCGATGCCGTGGTCATCGCCTTCGGCTTCCGCCCAAGCCCGGCGCCGTGGTTCGAGCAGCATGGCATCCAGCTGGATAGCCAGGGCCGCGTGGTGGCACCGGAGAAGGGCAAGTTCAAGCACCAGACCAGCAACCCGAAAGTGTTTGCCGGTGGCGACATGGTGCGTGGGTCGGACCTGGTGGTGACGGCTATCTTCGAAGGGCGTACTGCTGCTGAGGGTATCCTGGACTACCTGGAAGTCTGATCGATTGTCGGGGCTGCAAAGCAGCCCCCAAAGGCATTTTTGTATACAAAAATCCTTGATCCATGGCATCCAATAGACAAAACGCATGGCCTTGACCGTGCCTTTTGCGCTGGCGTCTGAGAAAATGCCCGCACTATTTTTCCGGATGCCGACATGACTGCCCTGAAGAACGATCGTTTCCTGCGTGCACTGCTCAAGCAACCCGTAGACGTCACCCCGGTGTGGATGATGCGCCAGGCCGGCCGCTACCTGCCGGAGTACCGCGCCAGCCGCGCCAAGGCCGGTGACTTCATGAGCCTGTGCATGAACCCGCAGTTCGCCTGCGAGGTCACCCTGCAGCCGCTGGACCGCTACCCGCTGGATGCGGCGATCCTGTTCTCGGACATCCTCACCATCCCCGATGCCATGGGCCTGGGCCTGTACTTCGAAAGCGGCGAAGGCCCGCGTTTCAAGAAGGTCATCAGCACCCCGGCCGACATCGAAGCGCTGCCGATCCCCGACCCGCAGAAAGACCTTGGCTACGTGATGGATGCGGTCAGCACCATCCGCCGCGAGCTCAACGGCCGCGTGCCGCTGATCGGGTTCTCCGGCAGCCCGTGGACCCTGGCCACCTACATGGTCGAAGGCGGCTCGTCGAAGGACTTCCGCAAGACCAAGGCCATGGCCTACGACAACCCGCAGGCACTGCACCTGCTGCTGGACAAGCTGGCCCAGTCGGTCACCAGCTACCTCAACGGCCAGATCCTCGCTGGTGCCCAGGCCGTGCAGATTTTCGACACCTGGGGCGGCAACCTGTCGGCGGCGGCTTACCAGGAGTTCTCCCTGGCCTACATGCGCAAGATCGTCAGCGGCCTGATCCGCGAGCACGAAGGGCGCAAGGTGCCGGTGATCCTGTTCACCAAGAACGGCGGCCTGTGGCTGGAAAGCATCGCCGAAGCCGGCGCCGACGCGCTGGGCCTGGACTGGACCTGCGAGATCGGCGATGCCCGCCGCCGCGTGGGTGACAAGGTGGCGCTGCAGGGCAACATGGACCCGACCGTGCTGTACGCCAAGCCCGAGGCCATCCGCAAGGAAGTGGCGCGTATCCTGGCCAGCTATGGCCACGGCACAGGCCATGTGTTCAACCTGGGCCACGGCATCACACCGGAAGTCGACCCAGAGCACGCCGGCGTGTTCATCAACGCCGTGCATGAGCTGTCGGCGCAATACCATCAGTGAATTGATCTCTGAACACGAAAGCCCGGCCATGTGCCGGGCTTTTTGTTGCATTAAGTTTTAATTCAGCGATCGTCGTTAATCTGGTCCCATCGAAACCGAAACAGGACCTGTTCCTCATGAAAGCACGTTATCTTGCGTTGATCCTCGCCCCCTTGTTCAGCACTGCTGCCTTGGCTGCCGGTTATACCGGCCCCGGTGCCCAGTCCGTCACCACCGTATCTGCGGCCAACGATGCTGCCGACGACACCCCAGTGGTGCTGCAAGGCTTCGTGACCAAGAAGATCAACAACGACGACAAGTACGAGTTCAAGGACAACACCGGCACCATCACCGTGGAAATCGATGATGAAGACCTGCCGCCGACGCCGTTCAACGACAAGACCAAGGTCAAGCTGACCGGTGAGGTGGAGAAGCACCTGATGAGCCGGGAAGTGGATGTGGATATGGTCGAGATCATCAACTGATCCGAGATTTTGGGGCTGCTTTGCAGCCCATCGCGACACAAGGCCGCTCCTACAGGGAATCGCGTTCCACTGTAGGAGCGGCCTTGTGTCGCGATGGGCCGCAAAGCGGCCCCCGAGGGTCAGCTCGATTTAGGTGGCAGCTTGCTCAGGTGCAGCGCCACCAGCAACGCTACCGCCAGCAGGCTGCCAATGAACAGCCCGATGCCATTCCAGCCCCACTGGTGCCAAAACACCCCGCCCGCCGTACCGGCCACGCTCGACCCGGCGTAATAGCTGAACAGGTACAACGACGACGCCTGCCCCTTGGCCTTCAAAGCCCTGCGGCCGATCCAGCTGCTGGCCACCGAGTGCGCGCCAAAAAAGCCGAAGGTGAACACCAGCATACCGACGATCACCATCGCCAGCGGGCTAGCCAGGGTCATCAGCAAGCCGCCCGCCATCACCACGATACTGGCCCAGAACACCTTGCGCCGGCCCAGTTTGTCAGCCAGTGCGCCGACCTGCGCCGAGCTGTAGATGCCAGACAGGTACACCACTGACAGCAAACCGACCAGCGCCTGGTTCATGTGATAGGGCTCGGCCAGCAGGCGGTAGCCGATGTAGTTGAACAGGGTGACGAAGGCGCCCATCAGCAGGAAGGCTTCGAGGAACAGCCAGGGCAGGCCGGCATCCCTGAAGTGCATGACGAAGCCATCCAGCAGGCTGCGTGGGTTCATCGCCTGCGGGCGGAAATTGCGCGATTCGGGCAGCACCTTCCAGAACACCAGCGCCGCCACCAGGGCCAGGCCGCCGATGGTCAGCATCGCCGTGTGCCAGCTGACGAAGTCGATCAGCACGCCGGTGATCAGGCGCCCGCTCATGCCGCCAATGGCGTTGCCGCCGATGTACAGGCCCATGGCCAGGCCGATGTGCTGCGGGTGGATCTCTTCGCTCAGGTAGGTCATCGCCACCGCCGCCAGGCCGCTCAGCGACAGGCCGACCAGGGCGCGGGTGGCCAGTACCAGCTCCCAGCTCGGCATCACCGCGCTGGCCAGGGTTGAAAGGGCGGCGCAGGCCAGGGCAAACACCATCACCGGCTTGCGCCCGATGCGGTCGGAGATAGGGCCGGTGATCAGCAGGCCGAAGGCAAGCATGGCTGTGGAGACCGACAGCACCAGGCTGCTCTGCGCCGCATTGATGGCAAATTCCTTCGACAGCAACGGCATCATCGGCTGCACGCAGTACAGCAGGGCGAAGGTGGCGAAGCCGCCGCTGAATAGCGCCAGCACGGTCTTCATGAAGGCGGGGGTGCCTTTTTCGATCCACATTTCGTTCAGCGGGACAGGTTCTGGCTCGGCGGGAAGGGGAGCTACAGCAGTTTTCACGGGCGGGTACCTCTGGCGCAATGAAAAAAAGCATATAGCTGGCTAATGATTAGATCCAATATATTGTTCGACCTATTTGAGACGTTATACGACCTGTTCGGAGCTGATCATGGAACTGCGCCATTTGCGTTACTTCATCGCCGTGGCCGAAGAGCTGCATTTTGGCCGCGCTGCCCAGCAGCTGGGCATTTCGCAGCCACCCTTGAGTCAGCAGATCCAGGCGCTGGAGCAGGAACTGGGGGCCCGCCTGTTCGAGCGTACCAACCGTCGGGTCGAGCTAAGCGAGGCGGGGCGGTTGTTCCTCGAGGAAGCCCGCCAGGTGCTGGCGCAGGTGGAAAAGGCCGCCGATGTCGCCCGGCGTGCGCAGTTGGGGGAGCTGGGGGAGATGAAGATCGGCTTTACCTCGTCGGCACCGTTCACCTCGAAGATCCCCAAGGCCATCCACGCGTTTCGCCAGCGCTTCCCGGCGGTGCACCTGAACCTCAAGGAAATGAGCAGTCGCGACGTGGCAGAAGGGGTGTTCGACGAGTCCATCGAGGTCGGGCTGATGCGGCCGATGCCGCTGCCGGAAGGGCTGGTGGCCACCGAGTTGTTTCGCGAGCCGCTGGTGGCAGTGATCAATGCCTCGCATCCATTGGCCGAAGGCACGGAGCATGGCGTGCACATGGCCGCGCTGGCCAATGAGCCGTTCGTGTTCTTCCCGCGCAGCTATGGCAGCGGGTTGCACGCACAGTTGCTGAGCCTGGCGCGCCAGGCGGGTTTCAGCCCGCATTTTGCCCAGGAGGCGGGGGAGGCGATGACCATCATCGGGCTGGTATCGGCAGGGCTTGGGGTATCGGTGCTGCCGGCGTCGTTCCAGCGCATGCGCATCGAGGGGGTGGTCTATCGCACGCTGCTGGATGAAGGGGCGATGTCGGCGGTGTGGCTGGTGCAGCGCGAGCGCGGGGGTTCGGCGATGGCCAAGGCGTTTGCCGAACTGGTCACCGGGCAGGCCTATATCTGACGGCTTGCTTTTTGTCAGGGCGGCCTCTGCAGACCACACGGCAAATGGCACTGGTCATTGCCGCAGCGGCGCCACATACTCGGGCATTCGTTGATACACGGAGGTCAATCATGCGGCGCGTGGTGTTCAATCAGAAAGGTGGTGTGGGCAAGTCGAGCATCGCTTGCAACCTGGCGGCGGTGAGCGCCAGCGAAGGTTATCGGACCCTGCTGATCGACCTGGATGCCCAGGCCAACTCGACCCAGTACCTGACTGGCCTGACCGGCGACGATATCCCCATGGGCATCGCCGACTTCTTCAAGCAAAGCCTGTCCAGCGGGCCGTTCAGCAAGAAGAACCAGGTCGATATCTACGAAACCCCGTTCGACAACCTGCACGTGGTCACCGCCACGGCCGAGCTGGCCGATCTGCAGCCGAAGCTTGAGGCGAAGCACAAGATCAACAAGCTGCGTAAGTTGCTCGACGAACTGGACGAGGACTACGAGCGCATTTACATCGATACCCCGCCAGCGCTGAACTTCTATGCGGTTTCCGCACTGATCGCCGCCGATCGCGTGCTGATTCCTTTCGACTGCGACAGCTTTTCGCGCCAGGCCCTGTATGGCCTGCTGGCCGAGATCGAAGAACTCAAGGAAGACCACAACGAAGACCTGGTGGTCGAAGGCATCGTGGTCAACCAGTTCCAGTCCCGCGCCAGCCTGCCACAGCAAATGCTCGACGAGCTGCTGGCCGAAGGGCTCCCGGTGCTACCGGTGTACCTGGGCAGCTCGGTGAAGATGCGTGAGTCGCACCATGCCAGCCTTCCGCTGATTCACCTGGAGCCCAGGCACAAGCTGACCCAGCAGTTTGTCGAGTTGCATTCGCTGCTCGAAGAGAACGCTTAGACCCCCTGGCTACGCAACCACTCCAGCAATGACTGGAGTGGAAACGCCCCGGCCTGACGGCTGACTTCACGGCCATTCTTGAACAGCAGCAGGCTGGGGATCGAGCGGATGCCCAGTTGCCCGGCCAGGTTGCGGTTGGCTTCGCTGTCGAGCTTGGCCAGGCGGCAGCGGCCGGCCAGTTGGCGGGCGGCCTGTTCGAAGGTGGGGGCGAAGGATTTGCACGGACCGCACCAATCCGCCCAGATGTCGACCAGCAGTGGCAGGTCGCCTTTGATCTGGCTGGCGTAGCTGGCTTCGGTGAGTTCGAAGGGGGTGCTCAGCAGCACGTCCTGTTTGCAGCGGCCGCATTTCGGCGCGTCGCCCAGGCGCTCGGCGGGCAGGCGGTTGAGTCCGTTGCAGTGGGGGCAGGGGATTACCAGTGGTTCGGACATGTCGTTTCCTTGAGGTTTTTGGGGCTGCTTTGCAGCCCATCGCGACACAAGGCCGCTCCTACAGGAGTCCGCGTACCCTTGTAGGAGCGGCCTTGTGTCGCGATGGGCCGCGCAGCGGCCCCAGGATTCATGATGAGCAGCTGATTTCCAGGTGCTTGCCCCATTCCGGCGGGCGTTCGGCATAGCCCTGCATCCCGGCCTGCTCCTCGAACGGGCGGCTCAGCACCTCATGCAGCTGTCGCACTTCACTGTAATCCCCCGCTTCGGCCGCTTCGATGGCTTTCTGTGCCAGGTAGTTGCGCAGCACGTACAGCGGGTTCACCGCATGCATGCGCTCACGCCGCCCTTCGGCATTATCCGCTTCGCGCTCGCAGCGGGCCAGGTAGTCCGCCCCCCAGGCATCGAAACCGGCCAGGTCGATGAAGTCGTCACGCACCACCTTCAGCGCCTCGGCCACGGGCTGATCGCCCAGCTTGCGGAAGAACAGGTTGTAGTCCACACCACCGCTTTGCATGCGCTGCAGCAGGCGCTCGACCAACGCCATGTCGTCCTCTTCCGCGGTAGCCAGGCCCAGGCGCCGGCGCATCAGGTCCAGGTAGTGTGCCTGGTACAGCGGCAGGAACAGGCCCAACGCCTCCTTGAGCGGTTCGACTTCGATCACCGTGGTCAGCGCCTGGGCCAGCGCACTGAGGTTCCAGTGGGCGATCGGTACCTGGTTGGCGTAGCTGTAGCGGCCACGGTCGTCGGAGTGGTTGCAGATGAAGTTGGCGTCGAAGTCGTCGAGGAAGGCGTACGGGCCGAAGTCGAAGGTGATGCCGAGGATCGACATGTTGTCGGTGTTCATTACCCCGTGGCAGAAACCATAGGCCTGCCAACGGGCGATCAGCTCGGCATTGCGCTCGACGATGGTGCGGAACATGGCCAGGTACGGCTGCTCGGCATCGCGGCATTCGGGGTAGTGCTGCTCCAGCACGTGGTCGATGAGCACGCGCTGCTGTTCTGGCTGCCTGGTGTAGTAGAAGTATTCGAAATGCCCGAAACGCACATGGCTCTGCGCCAGGCGGGTGAGCATGGCCGCGCTTTCGCGGGTTTCGCGCCACACCGGGGTGCTCGAGCCGATCACGCACAGTGCCCGGCTGCTGGGAATGCCCAGGGCGTGCAGGGCCTCGGAGGCGAGGAACTCGCGGATCGAGGAACGCAGCACGGCGCGGCCGTCGCCCATGCGCGAGTAGGGCGTTTGCCCGGCACCCTTGAGGTGCAGGTCCCAGTGCTCGCCCTGGTCATTCAGCACTTCGGCCAGCAGCAGGCCGCGGCCATCACCCAGGCGCGGGTTGTAGGAGCCGAACTGATGGCCGGAATAGACCATCGCCCGCGGGTCGGCCTCTTCCCATAGCTTGTGGCCGCTGAACAGCTCGGCGAAAACCGGCAGCTCTGCCTGGGCCGGGTCGAGGTCGAGCAGCGCCATGGCCGACTCGCTCGCTACCACCAGGCGTGGGTCTGCGATGGGTTCGGGCAGGACCTGGGTGGAGAACGCATCGCCCAGGCGGGCGAAGCGATTGTCGAAGGTGAGTTGGTCGAGGGCTTTCACGGGGCCGGCTCCAGAAATTGATGGACTGGGGCCGCTTTGCGGCCCTTCGCGGGCAAGCCCGCTCCCACAGGTATTGCGCAGTGCCTGAGAGCGGCGCGGCCCTTGTGGGAGCGGGCGCGCCCGCGAACGAGGGCGAAGCCCTCGCAGGGATTCTGCACAGAATAAAGTATTAGAGCCCACTCAGGCCGAAGCAGTGCCATCCGGTTTCGGCTGCTCCACCGGAATCAGCTGCTGTTTGCCGCCCTTCGGATCCATCAGAAACACCTCGACCTGGCGCACCGAGATCTTGATGTTGTGCGCCTTGAACTCGCGGTTGATGTAGCGGTTGATCTCGTCCAGCGTCGGGTTGCGGTCGCCCAGGTCGCGTACATGCATGCGCAGCTCGTGGTCCAGCGAGCTCTCGCCGAAGTTGAGGAAGTACACGATCGGCTCCGGGTCCTTGAGCACGCGTGGGTTTTCGTGGGCACCCTTGAGCAGCAGGTCGCGCACCAGGTCCAGGTCCGAGCCATAGTCGATGCCCAGCTTCAGCGTTACCCGGGTGACCGTGTCGGTCAGCGACCAGTTGATCAGCTGACCGGTGATGAAGGTCTTGTTGGGGACGATGATGTCCTTGCGGTCGAAGTCGGTGATGGTGGTGGCGCGGATGCGGATCTTGCTCACCGTGCCCGACAGGTTGCCGATGGTAATGGTGTCGCCAATCCGCACCGGGCGCTCGAACAGGATCATGATGCCGGAGATGAAGTTGGCGAAGATTTCCTGCATGCCGAAGCCCAGGCCCACCGACAGCGCGGCCACCAGCCATTGCAGCTTGTCCCAGCTGACCCCGAGGGTCGACAGGGTGCTGACGATACCGACGCCGACGATGACATAGGACAGCAAGGTAGTAGTGGCATACGCACTGCCCTGGGCCAGGTTGAGCCGCGACAGCACCAGTACTTCGAGCAGGCCGGGCAAGTTCCGTCCTAGCGCGAAGGTGATGCCGATGATGACCAGCGCACCGAGGAAGTCGCCCAGGCTGATCGGCACCATGCTGGCGGTGGCACCGGTGCCGCTGGAGTACTCGTACAGGGTGAAATTGTTGAGGTAGGCGAACACCGAGATCAGGTCCGACCACACCCAGTACAGGCCGGCGATGAAGCCGCCGAGCAGGGCCAGGCGGATCAGGCGCAGCGACTGCTGGTTGACCTGTTCGATGTCCAGGGTCGGCTCTTCGGTGATGACTTCGCCATCCAGCCCTTCCTTGGCCGCCGCCCGCTTGCTCAGCGCGCGCTGGTAGGCCAGGCGCCGTGCCGCCACCGACAGGCCACGCACGAACGCGGCTTCGATCACCAGCCAGAACAGCAGCAGGTACAGGGTGTAGATCAGCCGGTCGGTAAGTTTCAGTGCGGTGTAGTAGTAGCCGAAGCACACGGCCACGAACAGGGCGATGGGCAGGGCGGTGAAGGCCACACCCACGGCCTTGCGGAACAGCGAGGTGTCGCGGTGCGCCGGGCTGCTGAGCAGCAGGCGGCTGAGCAGCCAGGCCATCAGTGCGTAGCAGGTCAGTACCACGCCGATACCCAGCACATCATCGGCCAGCGCCGAAGGCTGATGTTCGGCCACTGCCACCACGCCGACCAGTGCCAGTACCACGGTGCCCAGGCGCCGCACCCAGCCGCGCAGGAACTCGACCTGCGGCTTGTGCCAGCGGAAGTGGATTTCCGCCACGCCGCCCGGGGCGAGGATGCGGTAGGCGGTGTAGAACACCAGCCAGGCCTGGGCCAGTTGCCAGAGGGCGGCGCCGAGGTTGGCATTCTGCCCGCGGGCGTCGATCTGCAAGGCGTAGCTGCACAGGGCCAGGCCCAGGCTGACCGGCATTGCCAGCAGGATGTTGATGAGGATCGCCTGTGGCGTGTGCCACTGGCTGTCACGGCGGAAGTGGCCGATGTCCTGGTGCACCTTGCCCAGCCGTTGGTACAGGTACTTGCGCCGCCACAGCAGGGCGCCGATCACCAGCAGCAAGGGCAGGAACAGCAACGGTCGCTGGCCCAGCCCATCGGCCAGTTCCTTGAGGCCCGAACCCCAGGGCAGGCTGGCTACCTGGTCGGCGAAGCGTGCCGGCACCAGGCTCAGCCATTCCCAGTCCAGTGGCTTGTTGCTGGGAATCCAGAACATCTGCTCTTCGAGCGTGGTGCGCAAGCCCTGGGCGGTGCCGAGCAGCTGCTTCTGGTTGAGCTGCAAGGTGATCGATTCGTTGAGCAGTGCCGATAGCTCCCGGCTGAGGCGTTCGAGCAGGTCGACGCGGGTAATCATCACCTCCAGCAGCGCCTTGCGCAGCTGAGGGGTAACCTGCTCCTGCGGTTGGCCGAGCAGCAGGTTGTCGACGTACGCGGCGGGGCTGCTCATCTGCTCGCGTTGCTGGTTCACCTCGAACTGGTAAAGACGGATATCGGCGATCTGGTCAGCCAGGTCGCGGTCGACTTTCAGGTGCGGCAGGGCCTGCTTCTGCTTGTAGAGGATCTTGGACAGCAGCAGGCTGCCCTTGAGCACGCTGATCTGTTCGTCCAGGGCCTGGTCGGCCTGGGTCAGGCTGTCTAGCTGCTGCTTGCTGCGCAGGTTCTGCTGGGTCAGCTCGTTGAGGCGGTCGGTGCTCTTGAGCAGGTAGTCGGACAGTTTCAGGTTGGCAGCGCTTTCGTTGGCCAGCAGGGTGCTGCCGCCGGCTTTCTGCGCTTCGATCGACTGCTGGGTGACCGCCTGCTGCGACTGGGCCAGGCGCTTTTCGTTGATCAGCGATTGCAGGTCCTGGATTTCCTGCTCCATTCGTGTGGCGCGCTCGATCAGCAGGTCGTGACGGGCATTGCCCAGGTCTTGCAGCAGGCCGTTGCCGGCCAGTTCCTGGCGGCGCAACGAGGTCAGGGCATTGAGCGACGCCAGCTCGGCATTGAGCTTGTTGCGTTGGTCGCTGTTGAGTGGCTTGCCGTTCTCCTTGCCGCTCTTGAGGCTGAGGTTGATCTGCTGGGTACGTGTCTGGTTGTTGCTGATTTCTGCCTGAGCCCGCTCTGGGCGGGTCTGCGAGTTGATGATCAGGCTGTTGGCATCCGACAATGCCTTTTGCAGTTCGCCTTGTTGCGTACTGCGCTCGCTGAGCATCTGCTCCAGCTGTGGCACGTTCAGGGTGGCGTAGCGTTGTGCCACCGGCAGGGGCTTGCTGGCCTTGAGCTTGATCAGCTCGCGCTGGCTGTCGGCGGTTTCCTTGGGCGCGCCAGCCAATTGCTGCTTGAGTGCCTCAAGCTTCTTTTCGCTGTCTTCCTTGCTGAGCAGCAGTGCCAAGGTCTGTTCCAGCACCTGTTGCTGGGCCTTCTGCTCTGGTGTCTGTTGCGCAGCCTTGGGGTCGGCCTCGGCACCCTTGGGCTGGGAGATCTTGTTCAGGCTGCTCTGGATGCTGGTCGTGGTGGGAAGCTCGGCCGCGCCAGCGGCGAACGAGAGAGACAGGCACAGCCCGAGCAGGGCTGTGCGGAGGTACACGCGCAGGGACATAGGCAGACTACTTGTGGATCCGGCAGAAACGAAGTTTAGAGGAACAATCCTGGTCCGGGTCGCGTTCCTTCGGGGAATCTGACGCCTACTTTCTGGATCTTGTTCCCGTCCATGGTGGCCACGGTCCAGATCGTGCCATGCCATTCGACCTGGTCACCTACTACTGGAGCGCCTCCGACCTTCTGTCGGATGAACTGGGCCAGCGGCATTTTCGCGTCCAGGCCGTCGAGTTTCAGGCCGTACAACGCTGCCACCGCACCCAGTTCGGCATCGCCTTCGAGCACGAAGTCGCCGAAGAAGCGCAGGTCAAGGCCACGTTGTGGCGCCTGGCTGAACAGTTTGCCCAGGGCCGGCAGGTTATGTTCGTGGCCGATCACGCAGAGCATGTCGCCTACTTCCAGTACCGTACTGCCGGACGGGTGCAGCAGCTGCTCGCCCCGGAACAGCGCGGCGATCCGCGTGCCTTCGGGCATTTTCAACTCGCGCAGGGCGGCACCGATGCACCATTTTTCGGCGCCCAGGCGGTAGACGAACATTTCCCACTCGCTGGTGATGTGCACTTCCAGGGCGGAACGGGAGATTGGTGCCGGGTCTGGCGGTACTGTCACTTTCAACAGCTTGGCCATCCACGGCAGGCTGGTGCCTTGCACCAGCAGCGACACCAGCACGATGAAGAAGGCCAGGTTGAAGAACAGCTGGGCGTCCGGCAGGCCGGCCATCAGCGGGAACACCGCGAGGATGATCGGTACCGCACCGCGCAGGCCGACCCAGGAGATGAAGCCCTTTTCGCGGCCATGGAAAGCCTTGAACGGCAGCAGGGCGGCGACCACCGACAGCGGCCGCGCCACCAGGATCATCCACAGCGCCAGGCCCAGCGCCGGCAGGGCGATGGGTAGCAGGTCGTGGGGCGTGACCAGCAGCCCCAGCACCAGGAACATGCCGATCTGCGCCAGCCAGGCCATGCCGTCGAGCATGTGCAGGATGCCGTGGCGGCTGCGGATCGGCTTGTTGCCCAGCACCAGGCCGCACAGATACACGGCAAGGAAGCCGCTACCGTGCAGGGCGTTGGTCAGCGAGAACACCACCAGGCCGCCGGCGATCACCAGGATGGGGTAGAGGCCGCCAGCCAGCTTGATGCGGTTGACCAGTTGCAGCATCAGCCAGCCGCCGCCCAGGCCCAGCAGCCCGCCTATGCCGAATTCGCGCAGCAGGTGGGTGAGCAGGCTCCAGTGCAGGCCGGTCTGGCCGCTGGCGATCATGTCGATCAGGGTGACGGTGAGGAACACTGCCATCGGGTCGTTGCTGCCCGATTCGATCTCCAGGGTGGCGGTAACCCGCTCGTTCAGGCCTTTGCCGCCGAGCAGCGAGAACACCGCCGCGGCGTCGGTAGAGCCGACGATGGCGCCGATCAGCAGGCCCTGGATCAGGCTCAGGTCGAACAGCCAGGCGGCGACCAGGCCGGTGAGGGCGGTGGTGATCATCACGCCGATGGTGGCCAGCGACAGCGCCGGCCACAGCGCCACGCGGAAGCTCGCCACCCGCGTGCGCAGGCCGCCGTCGAGCAGGATCACGGCCAGCGCCAGGTTGCCCACCAGGTAGGCGGTCGGGTAGTTGTTGAAGATGATGCCGCCACCATCGACCCCGGCGACCATGCCGACGGCGAGGATGATGACCAGGATAGGGATGCCCAGGCGCGACGACAGCGAACTGACCAGGATACTTGCGCCCACCAGCAATGCGCCGATCAGGAACAGGCTGTTGATGGTGCTTGCATCCAAAGGCAGGTACTCCGGGGACCGCAGGGGGGAGGGGACTTGATAGCATGACGCTAGCAGGTCGCGTGCCAAATGATTCTAACCTGATGAATTGGCAGGCTGTAAAGCGTTTCTGCAGATGAAAAAAAGGCACCGCGGTGGGTGCCTTTTCGGGTGTTGCCTGGGTGGGCCCTTTCGCGGGTGAACCCGCTCCCACAGGTACTGCACAGTTTTCAAAACCTGTGTGAGCCCTGTGGGAGCGGCTTTAGCCGCGAAGAGGCCGGTGCAGGTTTACGCCTGCTTGACTTCACGCATCGGCTTGCCCTTCACCGGTGCATCGCCCGCCACGTAGTACTTGGCGGTGCTGCGCGGCAGCGGCTTGCGGCCACGGATCTTGTCCGAGATTTTCTCGGCGATCATGATCGTGGTGGCGTTGAGGTTGCCGGTGATGATCAGCGGCATGATCGACGCATCGACCACGCGCAGGCCCTTCATGCCATGCACGCGGCCTTCGCCGTCGACCACCGCCATGTCGTCGGTGCCCATCTTGCACGAGCAGGACGGGTGGAAGGCGGTTTCGGCGTGTTCGCGGATGAACTTGTCCAGCTCTTCATCGGTCTGCACGTGCGCGCCCGGGCTGATCTCACGGCCACGGTACGGGTCCAGTGCCGGCTGGGCCATGATTTCGCGAGTCAGGCGGATGCCGTCACGGAACTCCTGCCAGTCCTGCTCGGTGGACATGTAGTTGAACAGGATACTCGGGTGTTGGCGCGGGTCCTTCGACTTGGCCTGGATGCGGCCGCGAGCAGGCGAGCGCATGGAACCCATATGCGCCTGGAAGCCGTGTTCCTTCACACCATTGGAGCCGTTGTAGTTAATGGCCACCGGCAGGAAGTGGTATTGAATGTTCGGCCACTTGAATTCAGGGCGGGTACGAATGAAACCACCGGCCTCGAACTGGTTGCTGGCGCCGATGCCGGTGCCGTTGAACATCCACTCGGCACCAATGGCCGGCTGGTTCCACCACAGCAGCGACGGATACAGCGACACCGGCTGGGTGCAGGCGTACTGCAGGTACAGTTCCAGGTGGTCCTGCAGGTTTTCGCCAACGCCCGGCAGGTCGTGCACAACCGGGATGTCGAGGCTTTCCAGCAGGGCGCGCGGGCCGACGCCGGAACGTTGCAGCAGTTGCGGCGAAGCGATGGCGCCGGAGCTGACGATGACTTCCTTGCGGGCGCGGGCTTCAACGCGTTCTTCGCTGTCGCCGACCAGGTAGGTCACGCCGATGGCGCGCTTGCCGTCGAACAGCACGCGGTCAGTCAGGGCGTGGGTGACGATGGTCAGGTTCGGGCGCTTCTTGGCCTGGTCCAGGTAGCCACGGGCGGTGCTGGAACGGCGGCCGTTCTTGGTCACCGAACGGTCCATCGGGCCGAAGCCTTCCTGCTGGTAGCCGTTGAGGTCTTCGGTGCGCGGGTAACCGGCCTGCACGCCGGCCTCGACCATGGCGTGGAACAGCGGGTTATTGCCAGCCTTTGGCGTGGCAACGCTGACCGGGCCTTCGCCACCGTGGTAGTCGTTCGGGCCGATGTCGCGGGTTTCGGCTTTACGGAAGTACGGCAGGCAGTCCAGGTAGGTCCAGTCTTCCAGGCCTGGCAGTTCTGCCCAGCCGTCGAAGTCCATGGCGTTACCGCGGATGTAGCACATGCCGTTGATCAGCGACGAGCCGCCCAGGCCCTTGCCGCGGCCACATTCCATGCGGCGGCCGTCCATGTACGGCTCCGGGTCGGTCTCGTAGGCCCAGTTGTAGCGGCGGCCCTGCAGCGGGAAGGCCAGGGCGGCCGGCATCTGGGTACGGAAGTCGAAGCGGTAGTCGGGGCCACCGGCCTCCAGCAGCAGTACGGTGACGCCGGCGTCTTCGGTCAGGCGGGTCGCCAGGGTGTTACCGGCCGAGCCGGCACCGACGATGATGTAATCGAATTCTTGGGACATGAAAGTACCCTCGTGTTGGCGGTGAACAGGGAGCGGGAACGCCCGTGCGCAGCGGCACGGGCGGGGCTATACAGGGTTTAGAAAACCGAGTTGTAGCCGCCCAGCTCGACCTGGACCGACTTGATGCGAGTGTATTGAGCCAGCGAGCTGACGCCGTTCTCACGGCCTACGCCCGACTGCTTGTAGCCACCGACCGGCATTTCGGCCGGCGATTCGCCCCAGGCGTTGATCCAGCAGATACCGGCTTCCAGCTTGTGGATGATGCGGTGGGCGCGGGTGATGTCGTTGGTGCAGACACCGGCGGCCAGGCCGTACTCGGTGTCGTTGGCACGACGGATGACTTCTTCTTCGGTTTCGTAGGTGAGGATGCTCATCACCGGGCCGAAGATCTCTTCCTTGACGATGGTCATGTCGTCGGTGCAGTCGGTGAAAACGGTCGGGGCCACGAAGGCGCCCTTGGCGAAATCACCGGCGGTCAGACGCTCGCCACCGCACAGCACGCGGGCACCCTCTTCCTTGCCCTTGGCGATGTAGCCAAGCACGCTTTCCATGTGCTGGAAGCTGACCAGGGGGCCGAAGTTGGTGTTTTCGTCTTCCGGGTTGCCAGCGCGGATGCGGGCAACGCGCTCGACGATCTTGGCCTCGAAGGCAGCTTTCATTTCAGCCGGGATGAACACGCGGGTGCCGTTGGTGCACACCTGACCCGAGCTGTAGAAGTTGGCCATCATGGCGATGTCGGCGGCCTTGTCCAGGTCGGCGTCGGCGCAGATGATCAGTGGCGACTTGCCGCCCAGTTCCATGGTGACTTCCTTGAGCGACGAGCTCGAGGCGCTGGCCATGACCTTCTTGCCGGTGGTGGTGCCGCCGGTGAAGGAGACTTTTTCGATGCGTGGGTGCTCGGTCAGCCAGGTGCCGACTTCGCGGCCGCTGCCGGTCAGGACGTTGAACACGCCGTTCGGCAGGCCGGCTTCGGTGTAGATCTCGGCCAGTTTCAGGGTGGTCAGCGAGGTGACTTCCGACGGCTTGAAGATCATCGCGTTGCCGGCGGCCAGGGCCGGGGCGGATTTCCACAGGGCGATCTGGATCGGGTAGTTCCAGGCGCCGATACCGGCGGTCACGCCCAGCGGCTCGCGGCGGGTGTAGACGAAGGACGATTCACGCAGCGGGATCTGCTCGCCTTCGATGGCCGGAACCAGGCCAGCGTAGTACTCCAGCACGTCGGCGCCGGTGACGATGTCGACGTAGCGGGTTTCCGAGTACGACTTGCCGGTGTCCAGGGTTTCCAGCATGGCCAGCTCGTCGTTGCGCTCGCGCAGGATCTCGACGGCGCGGCGCAGGATGCGCGAACGCTGCATGGCGGTCATCGCGGCCCAGACTTTCTGGCCACGCTCGGCGCTTTCGACGGCCTTCTCGACGTCAGCCTCGGTGGCACGTTGCACGTGGGCGAGGACTTCGCCGGTAGCCGGGTTGATGGCTTCGAAGGTGGCATCGCTGCCAGCGTCGACGTAAGCGCCATCAATGTAGAGTTTTTGCGTTCCGAAACGGGCCATAGTGTCCTCGCAAGTGCAGTGTGTGGTTTGGCTTGCGCGTCACGCTCCTGCCGGGTTGGCAAGGGCCGTGCGCGTTGGTTCAGCGGCCTGGTCGTTTGTACCCAGGGTGTGCTGCTTAGCCAGTTGTAGATCCATGTATTCGTAAGCAATCCGTATCGCCTGGTCGGTGTCGAATGCATCACCCGACAGGGCGCCACGCAGCCACAAGCCGTCGATCAAAGCTGCCAGGCCGCGGGCTGCCTTGCGCGCATGGTAGAGCGGCAGGGCGCGGCGGAACTGGCAGCACAGGTTGGAATACAAGCGGTGGTCGTTGATCCGCTGCAACCTGTGCAAATCGGGCTGGTGCATGCTGGAAGCCCAGAAGGCCAACCAGGTTTTCATCGCCGGGCCGTTCACCTGGCTGGCATCGAAGTTACCCTCGATGATCACTTTCAGGTGGGCGCGCGGGCTGTCGTCCGTCAGGGCCTGGCGACGTGCTCTGACACCTTCGTTGAGCATGTTCATGATGTAACCCATCGTCGCTGCGATCAGGCCGTTCTTGTCCCGAAAGTAGTGACTGATGATGCCGTTCGACACACCGGCCAAACGGGCAATCAGCGCAATGCTGGCGTCGCCCAGTCCGACCTGATCGACCGCCTGCAACGTGGCTTCGATCAACTGCTGGCGGCGGATGGGTTGCATACCGACCTTGGGCATCTTGCTATCTCCTCAGGCCTGCGAGCAGACGACGGGCGGCTGACTCGGCGAAGGCCAGTCTATTTTGTTTTGATTGAACGTTCAATCAATAAAGAATAAGCTCTGCGACAATTTGTGCCATTGACAGTTTTTCAGGCGGTCGAGAAGGCACGGATTGACACCCCAGGAAATCGCGTAACCCCCGGAATACAAGGCGTTGACGGGCATGAGCGATGCGAAATGCAGATTCTGCCGTGCGGTCATGGACCCTGCGGCGGGCCCTTGGAGCGGGCGGGGTGATCTGTGACGAATGCGCGCACCTCGGCTGAGGCGTGGCATTTGCAGCAGGCCACCTGTCTGTTTTTTTGCAACGTATCGATTCGGGATCACGGTTTCCAGGGTGCTTTTATAACACCTGATGCAGTGGGGATATTCCACCAATTGCTCGGGAAAGACTGATTAGCCTCCACAGCCGTACTGCCCGGAGCATTCGTGCAATGAGTTCTGCCTCACTTACCAACCCTCCGGCCGAGAGGGTACGGGTCAACCGCGTGGTGTTCTTCACCTCCGCGCTGATGATCCTCGTTCTGACTGCCTTGCTTATCGCTGTACCCGAAACCGCCGGCCAGGTGCTGGGCGTGGCCCAGAAATGGCTGACGCGCACCTTCGGCTGGTACTACATGCTGGTAATCGGCGGTTACCTGCTGTTCGTCATCTACCTGGCCTTCTCCGACTACGGCAAGCTCAAGCTTGGCGGCAAGGATGACCAGCCCGACTTCAGCTATGGCGCCTGGGCCGGCATGCTGTTCTCCTCCGGTATCGGCATTTCGCTGCTGTACTTCGGCGCTTCCGAGCCGCTGGACCACTACTTCAACCCACCGGAAGGCACCTCTGCCAGCCTCGACGCAGCGCGCCAGGGCCTGCAGCTGACCTTCCTGCACTGGGGCCTGCATGGCTGGGCGATCTACGCCCTGGTCGGCCTGGCCGTGGGTTACTTCGCCTACCGCCACAACCAGCCGCTGGCCCTGCGCTCGGCGCTGTACCCGCTGGTCGGTGAGCGTTGGGTCAAGGGTGCTGCCGGCAATGCCGTGGACATCTTCGGTATGTTCGTCACCCTGCTGGGCCTGGTGACCAACCTGGGCATCGGCTCGATGCAGGTGGCCTCCGGCCTGGAATACCTGTTCGGCATGGACCACAGCAAGACCAACCTGCTGGTGGTGATCCTGGTCATGGCCGGCGTTGCCACCGTGGCGGCGGTCTCTGGTGTGGAAAACGGCATTCGCCGCCTGTCCAACCTGAACATCATGCTGTTCAGCGGCCTGTTGATCTTCGTCCTGCTGGGCGGCGAAACCCTGCACCTGCTCAACGGCTTCGTGCAGAACATCGGTGACTACCTCAACGGCATCGTGCTGAAAACCTTCGACCTCTATGTGTATGAAGGCGAAGCCGGCAAGTCCGAGCGCTGGCTGGGCCTGTGGACCGTGTTCTACTGGGCCTGGTGGATCTCCTGGGGCCCGTTCGTCGGCATGTTCATTGCCCGTATCTCCAAGGGCCGCACCGTGCGCCAACTGGTCAGCGGCGTGTTGCTGATCCCGCTGGGCTTCACCCTGGCCTGGCTGTCGATCTTCGGCAACACCGCGCTGGACCTGGTGATCAACCAGGGCGCCGTTGAGCTGGGCAAGACCGCCCTGGAACAGCCGTCGATGTCGATCTACCAGCTGCTGGAATACTTCCCGGCGGCCAAGATCGTGATCGGTGTAGCGGTGTTCGTCGGCTTCGTGCTGTTCCTCACCCCGGCCGACTCCGGCGCGGTGATGATGGCCAACCTGTCGTGCAAAGGTGGCAAGGTCGACGAAGACGCCCCGCACTGGATGGTGGTGTTCTGGTCGGTGGTCATCACCCTGGTTACCATCGGCCTGCTGTTCGCCGGTAACTTCGAAGCCATGCAGACCATGGTAGTGCTGGCGGGCCTGCCGTTCTCGGTGGTGCTGGTGCTGTTCATGTTCGGCCTGTACAAGGCCATGAAACAGGACGTGGCGGTCGAGCAGGAGCGTGCCGAGCTGGCCGCCCGTGGCCGTCGTGGCTTCAGCGAGCGCCTGACCCAGCTGGAACTGCAGCCGACCCAGGCCGTGGTGCAGCGTTTCATGGACAAGCAGGTCAGCCCGGCGCTGAAAGAAGCCGCCGCGCAGTTGCAGACCCTGGGCTTCGAGGTGGAAACCCGGGTTGGCCAGTCGCGCAACATGATGGGCCTGCGGGTGATGATGGAAGAGGGCAACCCGTTCGTCTATGAAGTGAGCCTGGATGGCTACCTGGCCGCGCCGAGCGAAGCGCCGGTGGAAGGTGAGCCGGAAGTGCGCCAGCGCTTCTACCGCGCCGAGGTGTACCTGCACGATGGCAGCCAGGAGTACGACCTGATGGGCTTTGCGCCGGAGCAGATCGTGCGTGATGTACTGGATCAGTTCGAAAGCCACCGCCAGTTGCTGGGGCGTGTGTACAGCTGATTCTTGAGCGATGAGGAGGCCCTGCAAGACGCAGGGCCTTTTTCATGGGCAAGCAATAATTAGCCCGGGCGTCGTACAAGTTTGCTTCAGCCTGCCGGTTTTCTTCCGGAGGCATGCTTCATGAAACGTTCCGCTATTTCCACATTCGATTTTCAGTACGCCGCAGCCAGTCAGTTCAGTGATCGGCCGACATTGCGGCAGGTGACCAGCGAGCAGCTGTGGACCGTGCTGCTGGGGAAGCTGCCCTGGCTTGCCTCTGTGAAGCCGGCGCTGTCCAACGCCGACCCTCTCATGCTGGATAGTCCCGATCCCAGCACGCCTTACTGGGGCACGCAACCGCTGGTCGACCGTGTGCTCCAGGCATTGCTCGAAGCACAGCCGCTGGACATCGAGCCTGTCGGTGAGCGGCATCACAAGCTTGCATTGACCTCCTCATACCGTTTTCCTGGCTCGAAAAGCGCGTTCGACACCCGCCAACTGAGCGGCATGTCCGACGCGCTCGACGAGCTGGTAAAGCAGTTGCCACGGCTTTTCTGCGAGGCACAGCTCAAATACTGGAATGCCAAGGGCAGTGCAGGGGTGAGCCGTGACCAGTGGTTGCAACTGCTGCTCCGGACTGCACTCTTGCGTGGCCTGCCTCTGCAAGGGCTGGACGTTCAGGAGCAGGCCTGCATTCGCGGATTGATCCGCGGTGGTGCTGCCCAGCCATCGGTCTGTTTCGTGAAAGCCAGCCTGACTTGTGGGTCGATTCAGTACGACCAGATGCTCAGTCATCTGCTGGTCACTGGCGATTACGATGAGCGGCAGGTGGTGCTCTGGTGCGCGCCGTCCGGTATCACGCGCAGCTTCGCTTCCCTGGCTGATTTCGGCGAAGCGTTGCGCAACGAACTGGCGCAGCACTACAGTTTTCAGAGTATGTCGTGGACGCGTCAGCCGGTTGAGGGCAACGTCTTTGCCCAGCAGGTTTCGCTGTTGCTTGAGTCCATGTTCCAGTCTTTCGACCTGATGCGCTTCAGTGGCTTGTCCGATGTGGCGGCAATGGAGAGGCGTTTCGCCGACCTGAGCGACCCGGCGGCCTGGTTCGTACGCTACGAAGACGACACGCCAGCCACCATGGCCCCGCCAGGTCTCAGGGCCAGCGCTCCCCAGGACAGCTTTGCCTGTCGCGCCGCGTTGTTGCAGCTCGCCCTTGACCAGTTGGATGCCGGGGGTGTTTCGGTGCTGGACGGCGTCCAGTCATTGACGGCGTATACCGCGCAGCAACTAGGCGAGCAGATGAAAAAGGAGCACGGGGACGAAACCTCTCCAGATCACCTGCTTCTCGACCTGTATATCGCTCGGGGTGTGCCTGGCGGCGCTGCGACAGGTGCCGGTGGCGGCGAGCCACTGGCGTTCGTGGGTACCAAGTCGCTTACCGAATTTGCTATCGGTAACCTTGCTTCCCTCAAGGGCGCGGAGATCAAAAAGGTCCGCCATCAGAAGGGCATCACGCCCCCGAAGTGGCTGGATGCCAATGCTGCGAAGCGACTGGTGACCCAGGTAGACATTGGTGGCCGTTACCCAACCTATGTTGCCGAACAGTTCGATGATCAGGCCATGCGCGCCGAGCGCATCGTGCGTTTGGCCAGGGAATGGCGAAGCGGGTTTCTTTCCAGCGCCCTTTCGGCCAGGCTCGACGCGAAGGTCTCCGAAGTGGGTTTACAGTGCGTGGTGGATTTTTGCGCAGGTCATCAGGACCCCTTGGTTCCGCGCATGTCCTTGATCCCCCTGGCTTTCAGGCGCAGCCGTCATTCGCGCAAGAAAGACGAGGTGCGCGGCATGTACTTGCTGTTCTGCGCCGAGCCGGCAAGGGTTCTGCTGTACCGCCCGCTATATCGACAGGACACGGTTCGCGAGTACGCAAGCCTTGAGGCCTTGCTTGCACATATTCGTGAGTCGGCTCTCTTCCAAGAGAGCATTCTTGACTGGATCGACCCGACAGCGCGCGACGTATATGCAGAGGGTGGTTTCAGCGAGCCGCACATTGTGAGTATTGGTCTCGACCCTTATACGCTCCCGGCCAAGCCGGAGCCGGCGATTCTCGACCTGAAGCTGTGGCTCAACAAGGTTGACGAGAAAATATACCAGGCCAATCGAGATCTGCTGGTCGAGCTGGCAGGCCTGGAATCGGTATCTGACGCCGAGAGCCGCTGGCAGCTCCTGTGCGAAGGCGCCTGGCTGTTGTTCGATGTGGTGACTCAGGCGATACGCGGTCCGGTCGCGTCTGTGGCCTGGTTGGTACAGTTTCTGGCTTCGCTGCAAAGCGACTTGACCGCGTTGGAGCAGGGTGGTGAGTTCGATCGGTCTGCTGCAGTGGCCGACTTGTTGCTTAACCTTGGGATGACGCTGCTGCATGCCCATCAACCGAAACAGGAGACAGTGCCCACAAGGCGGCTGCCTGATGTTTCACTGTTCGAAGGGCCTGACCTGCAAAACGGCGCGTTTGCCGAACTTGCTATCGAGGCGCGTGAAGAGCCGGAAGGCAAACTGGGCGAACTGGGCAGCCAGGTACTGGACTTTTCCTGGCGCGGCCAGCATGGGTTCAACTGGCTACCCGCGCAACAGCGGCAGAGGTTGCAAGCCATGCGCTCCAGCGTCTCGGTCAATGGGTTGAGCCCTTTGACAGGGGGTGATGGTGAAGGCCTGTACCAGATCGATAAGAGCTACTACGCGGCCATGGCTGGTGACCTCTATAGCGTGGAGTTGCTGGCTGAGGGAGTTCGGGTAATCGATGCGACTGGCGGTTACGGGCCTTGGCTGGCATTTGTCGATGGGGCTTGGCGGGTGGATACGAAACTGCGCCTTGCGGGAGGGGCTCCCGACTCCAAGACTTTGGTATCGCGCCGCTTCGATAAACTGTACGAAAAAGTTTCCAAGCTGGATGAGGACGTTCCGGCGTTGAAAGCGGAGGTCCAGGCAGTTACCCAGCAGATGATGGCTTTGCACAAAAACCTTGTGGCCATGGAGGGGTTGAAGGTGAAAGCGCAGTCTGAGGTGGCTTCGGCCCCTGCAGGTACTGATGTGTCAATGAAGGAGTCGCTGATAGAAAAGTATGCTCAACGAGAAATGGAGGTGAAGGAAAGCATCGCTCAGCAGCGTGAGAAAATCGTTTCGCTGCTTGAAGAGGCCATTGGCAAGATGGATGAACAGCTAAAACTGTTGATCACGATGGCAGAACCAAAGTATGCCAGGCCTCGCCATAACAAGGGGTTGGATGAAATTCTTGACCAGCATCAGGAAAGTGCTCGAATAGAGCTGATTCGCGATTGTGTGTTCGTTTACAACGAGCTGTGGAGCCTTACGGACTATCCGCAACTTGCCGCGCTGCAACGGGCTATCGATGGGAAGCCATTGGCAGAGGTCGGCGAACAATATGCTGCGTTTCGTATCAAGCTGGAGCAGGTGGTGGAGTATCAGGACCGCATGCTCGCCATACGAGTGCACCTGGACAATTTGCTGGCCGAGACGCCGGTTGAGCGCGTAATACCTTCCAACCCACCTGGCGGCGATCGCACAGTTGAGCAGTTGATCGCTGAAAGAGCCTTCTCGACCGTGCAGATGCGCTTCCATCAGGTGCAGAACCTGGCAGACCTGGCCTTGCACCTCAATGCTCCCGGCGGCCTTCAGACAGTCGCCCGCTACCGGGACGAACTGGTCAGCATGGCCTTGCGCAACGCCGCAGAGACTCACGGGGACCTTGACTTCGCCAATCTGTCGGCAGATGACCGCGTCGTGATCTTGCAAGAGGCATGGGATGAGTACTCTGCCGCATTGTTCAATAGTGCCCGCATTCTCCGCGAAGGTGGCGACCTTATCGAGCCTGCAATGCTCGAGCGGTATCGCAACCATCTAGAGCAACTGAAGGAAGATGCGGGGCAGAAACTGGTTGTCGCGATCTCGGAGCAGGAGGGTGAAGAGGTCGTGCAAAAGCGCACGCCATACAAAGTGTCTACCAAAGAGCAGAAGGTAGTACGCAACCTTGCCGGGCAGTTGATGATCGGGGTGGAAAGAACGATAGGCGAACACAAAATTGTAGAAGTGCTCGAGACTTTCAGTGAAGAAGTGCTGGCAACTTTCGACGAGGTGGATGGGGAATGGCGACAGCGGGAAAGCAAGCGCCCTTCATTGCCGGACGAAGCTGCTCCAACAGATTTGCCCAAGTGGGTACAGGCGCTCCTGGACGAGAGCGGTTCCGTGCGAACGCGGGCCGGGGGCTTTATCAAGTCCCATATCAAAGGGGCGTTGCTCGAAGAGTTGTTCGATCAGCAGCTGGGAAAGCTGAATCAGGCGCTCAGTGTGGTGCGTGAGGCTGGCGGAAACGACGAGCTGGTCAGGGCGCTGGAATTGGATCTGAAAGAATTGAGAGCGGATAAGAAACAGAAAATGATCGAGCTCTATACCAGCACCCTTTATCCGTCGGCCAAAGGTTTACAGTATCTTCACAAAGAGGGCCTGATACAGGTTAAGTATGTGAAGCGGTGCACCATGCGGGATGGCAGCGCATTTGACGAATACCAGATCCGGAGTCTACTGAGTAAGAAACCCCTTTGGGTTGCGCACTTCCATTTGCCCACGCAAGGCGCTGGAGCTGTTGATTTCACGGTGGGTCACCTCAGGACTTGGAAACAGCGCTTTTGGGGCGGCCAGGTCGCTGCTGGCTCGGGCCAGCGGGTGCACAGGGGAAGACTTACACTGGCCGAGGCCCGAGGAATCATTCCTTTCCGTTGAGCCTGCAAACGGGGGCAGTGGGGTGGTGCCTGACATGTGCAGGCATCGTCTGATTGCCCCGCTCGGCAATCATCTGTTCCAGACCGATCAGCTCTATGCCCTGGCGCTTCAGCCGGGGCAGTTCGCGTTCGAGCACTTCGAGGGTTTGCGGATAAGGGTGGCCGATCAGCACGGCTGAGCCTTGTTTGCGAGCCAGTTCGACCCCGAGCTGCAATTCGCTGCCAATGGCCTCGGGCGTGCGTACGTTATCCAGAAAGACATCGCGGGATACCTGTGCCAGGCCCAGGGCCTGAGCCTGGAATGCAGCCACCGTGGCAGCGCTGGTGCGGCTGTCGACAAAGAACAGGTGCCTGCGTTGCAGGTCAGCCATCAGCATCGCCATTGCTTCGGGTTCGGCGGTCATGCGGCTGCCCATGTGGTTGTTGATGCCGACTGCGCACGGCACCTGCGCCAGGGCGGCGTCCAGGCGCCTGGCCAGCTCCGGCAGAGGCGTGCCGGGGTGCCACGCGTAAGGGCCGGTGGCCGGGTCCATGGGCATGTGCAGGATCACCGTCTTGCCAGCCTTGTGCGCCTGGCGGGCAAAGTCGGTGGCATGCGGGGTGTCGGGCATGATCGCCATGGTCACCGGACCGGGCAGGGCCAGGGTGCGGCTGTCGCGCTCGCTGCTCTGGCCCAGGTCATCGATGATGATGCTCATGTAGGCCTTGCCGGCCGGCGCCGCTTGCGCGACCCCGGCCATCAGGCAGAACAGCAGACACAGCAGATAACGCATGGGGTGGATCAGTCGCCCTTGGTGATGTTCAGGCCTTTGAGCAGGCTCAGGGCCTGGCTCAGCTGGAAGTCGTCATCCTGTGGGCGCTCCTTGCGCTTGCCGCTGCCGGTCGGGCGGTCGGCACCGCCGTTGCCGTTGCCCAGGTGGCCCTGCAGGTCGGCTTCCTTGAAGTTGTCGGTGTCGGCTTCGGCGGTGAGCTTGGCCGGGCGCACTTCGATGTCGGGGACGATGCCCTGGGCCTGGATCGAGCGGCCGTTGGGGGTGAAGTACAGCGCGGTGGTGAGCTTCAGCGCACGGTCGTTGGCCAGTGGCAGCACGGTCTGCACCGAGCCTTTGCCGAAGCTGTCGGTGCCCATCAGCACGGCGCGTTTCTGGTCTTGCAGGGCGCCGGCGACAATTTCCGAGGCCGAGGCGCTGCCACCGTTGATCAGTACCACCAGTGGCACGCCGTCGCTGGCGTCGGCCGGGTCGGCAGAGAAGCGCAGCTCGGAGTTGGCGATGCGGCCCTTGGTGTAGACGATCAGGCCCTTGGTCAGGAAGTGGTCGGCCACTTCCACCGCCGACTGCAGCACGCCGCCCGGGTTGTTGCGCAGGTCCAGCACCACGCCGCGCAGCTTCTTGCCGTTGTCCTTGCGCAGCTTGGCCAGGGCCTTGCCTACTTCGTCGCCGGTCTTGACCTGGAACTGGGTGATGCGGATGTAGCCGTAGTCGTTCTCCAGCAGCTGGCTCTTCACGCTTTTGACCTGAATGACCGCCCGGGCCAGGGTCACGTCGAAGGGATTGCCGCCGTCGCGCACCAGGGTCAGGGTGATTTTTTCGCCGACCTTGCCGCGCATCTTGTCGACCGCTTCGGTCATGGTCTGGCCACGAGTCGGGGCGCCGTTGATCTTGACGATCAGGTCGCCGGCCTGCACGCCGGCACGCGAGGCCGGGGTGTCATCGATCGGCGAGACAACCTTGATGAAGCCGTCTTCCTGGCCTACTTCGATGCCCAGCCCGCCGAACTCGCCGCTGGTGCTTTCCTGCAGTTCCTGGAAGTCCTCGGGGCCGAGGTAGGCCGAGTGCGGGTCAAGGTTGCTGAGCATGCCCTTGATGGCATTTTCCAGCAGGGTCTTGTCATCCACCGGCTCCACATAGGCCGCCTTGATGCGGTCCATGACCTCGGCGAAGGTGCGCAGCTCTTCAAGCGGCAGTGGCGCCTTGGCGGTCACCTCGGTGGCCGGTACTGCGGCCGGCTTGGCCGGCTCCGCGGCAGTGGCCAGGGGCGCGCCGACCGCCAGGGCGATGGACAGGGCCAGCTGGGTGAGACGAGGCGAGTGCAGCATGTCGAACGAACTCCTGATCCTGTAAGCGCTCCCTGGGGAGCATCGGCGCAGCCCGTGGGCTACCCCGTAGAAATTTGACTAGCCCCGGCACCACTGCGAAGGGTCGGTAGGCCGGCCCTGCTGGCGGATGGCGAAGTACAAGCCGGCAGCGTCCTGGCCGCCGCTGTCGCCAACGGTGGAAATGGCCTCGCCAGCCTTGACGATATCACCGGCGCTCTTGAGCAGGCTCTGGTTATGGCCGTACAGGCTCAGGTAACCGTTGCCATGGTCGAGAATGACCAGAAGCCCGGCACCGCGCAACCAGTCGGCGAACACCACGCGCCCGCCGTGCACGGCACGGACCTGGGTGCCCGGGTTGGCGCTGATCATCACCCCGTCCCACTTGGCACGGGCATCGCTGCCGCGGGCATCACCGAAACGTGCCAGCAATCGACCATTGACTGGCCAGGGAAGTTTTCCCCGTGCGGCAGAAAATGCGCCGCCGTAGTTCGCGCCGTCGCTGGAAACCAGCGGGCCCAGGGTGGTGCGGGCCTTTTTCGGTGGCTCCACCGGTTCGCGGGCCTGTTCGCGGGCGGCAGCTGCGGCCAGGGCTTCCTGCTGGCGGCGCTTTTCCGCTTCCTGCTGGGCCAGCAAGGCCTTCTTGCGCGCTTCTTCGGCCTCGCGGGCCTGGCGGGCGAGGGTTTCCTCGATGGTCTTGAGTACCTTGGACAGGTCGGCCTGATCCTGCTCGCGCGATTGCAGCTTCTGGTCGCGGTCCTTCATGTCGCTGTTGAGCTTGGCCAGCACCTGCTGGCGCTTGCCGCGCTCGGTTTCCAGGGCCTGGCGGCGGCTGTCGAGGTCGGCGCGCTGGGCCAGCAGCTGTTGCTGCTGGGTAGCGATTTCCTGTTCGACGTTGGCCAGTTGGCGCAGGGTCTCGTTGAAGGTGCGCAATTGCTCCAGGCGCGCCTTGCTCAGGTAGTCGTAGTAGGTGAGGGTGCGGGCGAACTTCTCGGGGTTCTGCTGGTTGAGCAGCAGCTTGAGGTATTCCTCGCGGCCGTTCTGGTAGGCCGAACGGGCCTGGATGGCGATCAGCCGCTGTTGTTCAACGCGGGCGCTCTGGAGTTTTTTTTTCTCGGTATCAAGGCGCTCCAGCTCGCCCTCGGTCTTTTTTAGTTCTTGCTGCAGGGCCTCCACCTGCTTTTCGAGGTTGCCGATATCGGTCTCGGTGGCTTTGAGGTCCTTTTGCACACCGGCCTTTTCTTCCTGGAGCTTGCCCAGCGTCTTCTTGAGCTCGGCAATGTCCTGGCGGGTGGCGTCCAGTTGCTGCTGGGTCTGCGCACGCTCATCGGCAAAGGCCGGGCTGAGCAGGCAAGACAGGGCTAGGAGAATCAGGGCGCGAAGCATGGGGTTTGGCGTACCAAGGATGGAGACTGGCCTAGTATGCCCGCGCGGGCGGGCAAAAAAAACGCCTCGCTGCGGGTGCAGAGGGGCGTTTGTCTGGAATTCATGTGTTATTGGGGCTGCTGTGCAGCCCATTCGCAGCACAAGGCTGCTCCTACAGGCATTGCACGAGCTCTTTGTAGGAGCAGCCTTGTGCTGCGAATGGGCCGCAAAGCGGCCCCCTTTGGCGCCGAATCAGGCGTCGACCAGAATCGAGGTACCAGTCATTTCCACCGGCTTTTCCAGCCCCAGCAGCTTCAGCATGGTCGGCGCCACATCGGCCAGCACGCCGCCGTCACGCACCTTGACGTTGCGCTTGCCGACATAGATGAACGGCACCGGCTCGGTGGTGTGCGCGGTGTGCGCCTGGCCGGTGCACTCGTCTTCCATCTGCTCGACGTTGCCGTGGTCGGCGGTGATCAGCGCTTCGCCGCCGACCTTGTCCAGAGCTTCGACGATGCGCCCTACACAGCCATCCAGGGCTTCGACGGCTTTCACCGCCGCTTCGAACACGCCAGTATGGCCGACCATGTCGCCGTTGGCGTAGTTGACCACGATCACGTCATAACGCTGCTGCTCGATGGCCTCGACGATGCGGTCGGTAACTTCCGGTGCGCTCATTTCCGGCTGCAGGTCGTAGGTGGCGACCTTCGGCGAAGGGATCAGGATGCGCTCTTCGCCTTCAAACGGTTCTTCGCGGCCACCGGAGAAGAAGAAGGTGACGTGGGCGTACTTCTCGGTCTCGGCGATGCGCAGCTGGGTCTTGCCGTTCTTCGCCAGGTACTCGCCCAGCACGTTGTTCAGGCTGGCCGGGGCGAAGGCGGCGGGGGCCGGGATTTTCGCCGAGTACTGAGTCAGGCCGATGTAGGCGGCCAGTTTTGGCAGGCGGGCACGCGGGAATTCGTTGAAGTCGGCTTCGACGAACACGCGCGACAGTTCGCGGGCGCGGTCGGCGCGGAAGTTCATGAAGATCACCGCATCGCCGTCTTCGACCTTGACTGCTTCACCGATGCGCGTGGCCTTGACGAACTCGTCGCTCTCGTCGCGGGCGTAGGCCGCTTCCAGGCCGGCCAGGGCGGTGTCGGCGGTGTATTCGGCAGCGCTGTCGACGATCAGGTTGTAGGCGGCGCTGACGCGGTCCCAGCGGTTGTCGCGGTCCATGGCGTAGTAGCGACCAATCAGGCTGGCGATGCGGCCCTTGCCCAGCTTGGCGAAGGCGGCGTCGAGCAGTTCGATGGACGACTGTGCGCTGCGTGGCGGCGTGTCGCGGCCATCGAGGAAGGCGTGCAGGTAGATCTTTTCCGCACCGCGCTGCGCGGCCAGTTCGGCCATGGCTACCAAGTGGTCCTGGTGGCTGTGTACGCCGCCGTCGGACAGCAGGCCGAGGATGTGCACGGCCTTGCCGGCACTGGCTGCCTTGTCCACGGCGCCGGTCAGAACCGGGTTGTTGAAGAACTCGCCGTCGCGGATGGCCTTGGTCACCCGGGTGAAGTCCTGGTACACCACGCGGCCGGCGCCGAGGTTCATGTGACCGACTTCGGAGTTGCCCATCTGCCCGTCCGGCAGGCCGACATCCATGCCCGAGCCGGAAATGAGGCCATGCGGCTGGCTGGCGCGCAGGCGGTCATAGACCGGTGTGTTGGCGGCGTAGATGGCGTTGTATTCGGGGCTTTCGCTGTGGCCGAAGCCATCCAGGATGATCAGGACCAGGGGTTTGGGCGTACTCGTCATCAATCAAACTCACGGTTGTTCAAAGATGATAAAGACACGCATTTTAGGGCAAATGCGCCACCGGCGGCGAATATTCGTCCTGTTCCCTGACCAGCGTGGCCAATGTGGCAACATGAAGGTACCTTTCCGGCCGGCCCGTCGGGCTTTGGTGGCACTGGGGGGCTGTGTATACTGGCCGGCATTTTCAATCGCGTGGAACACCCCAGATGGTTGCTAACCTGATTCAATTTGCGACAAACCACTACATCCTGGTGGCGATCTTCGTTGTTTTGCTGGTCGCGCTGCTGGTCAACGAAATCCGTCGCGGCGGCCAGAGCCTGAGCAACGGCCAGCTGACTGCCCTGGTCAATGCCGAGAAAGCCCTGGTCATCGACATCCGCCCGACCAAGGAATACTCCGCCGGTCACATCGTCGGTGCGGTGAACATCCCGCAGGACAAGCTGGTCAACCGCATGAGCGAGCTGGACAAGCACAAAGAGAAGACCCTGATCGTCGTCGACTCGATGGGCCAGCAGTCCGGCACCATCTGCCGCGAGCTGCTCAAGGCTGGTTACAACGCCGCCAAACTGAGCGGTGGCGTTTCCAGCTGGAAAGCCGATAACCTGCCCCTGGTGAAGTGATATGAAGCCCGTCATCGTCTATTCCAGCGACTACTGCCCCTACTGCATGCGCGCCAAGTACCTGCTCGAGAGCAAGGGCGTGGCCTTCGAGGAAATCAAGGTCGACGGCAAGCCACAGGTTCGTGCCGAGATGAGCCAGAAGGCCGGCCGTACATCTGTGCCGCAGATCTGGATCGGCAGCACCCATGTCGGTGGATGCGATGACCTTTATGCCCTGGAGCGCGCCGGCAAGCTCGACGCGCTGCTGGCGGCCTGATTTGCACTGCATTCAAAAACATTAGGATAAGGATCTGCCATGACTGACCAACAGACCAACGGCGCTGCTGCAGAAGACAACAGCCCTCAGTTCTCCATGCAGCGCATCTATGTGCGCGACCTGTCGTTCGAAGCCCCGAAAAGCCCGCAGATCTTCCGTCAGACCTGGGAGCCGAGCGTTGCCCTGGACCTGAACACCAAGCAGAAAGCCCTGGAAGGTGACTTCCACGAGGTGGTGCTGACCCTGTCGGTTACCGTCAAGAACGGTGACGAAGTGGCCTTCATCGCTGAAGTGCAGCAGGCTGGTATCTTCCTGATCAAGAACCTGGACGCGGCTTCGATGAGCCACACCCTGGGTGCGTTCTGCCCGAATATCCTGTTCCCGTACGCCCGCGAGACCCTGGACAGCCTGGTGACCCGCGGTTCGTTCCCGGCCCTGATGCTGTCGCCGGTCAACTTCGACGCCCTGTACGCGCAGGAAATGCAGCGCATGCAGGAAGCTGGCGAAGCGCCGACTGTGCAGTAATAGCTGCTGGTATCAAGAAAGCGCCTCTCGGGGCGCTTTTTTGTTGCCTGTGCCGGCCTCTTCGCGGGCATGCCCGCTCCCACAGGTTCGCGTTCGGCGTCCTACCTGTGGGAGCGGGCGAGCCCGCGAAAGGGCCGGCACAGGCTATAGCTCAGCTCCCGGCAAACCCATTCTGCCGCCACGCCTCATACACCGTCACAGCCACGGTATTGGACAGGTTCAGGCTGCGGCACCCCGACCGCATCGGCAGGCGCAGGCGTTGTTCGGCCGGCAGGCTGTCCAGTACCTCGGTCGGCAAGCCACGGCTTTCTGGCCCGAACAGGAAGGCATCACCCGGCTGGTAGGCCACTTCGTGGAACGGGTGCGAGCCCTTGGTGGTGAAGGCGAACAGCCGTGGGTTGCCCAGGCTTTCCAGGCATCCGGCCAGGCTCTCGTGGCGCTTGAGCGTGGCATACTCGTGGTAATCCAGCCCCGCGCGCCGCAGGCGCTTGTCATCCAGTTCGAAGCTGATGGGCTCGATCAGGTGCAGGTCGCAGCCGCTGTTGGCGCACAGGCGAATGATGTTGCCGGTATTCGGCGGAATTTCTGGTTGAAAAAGGATGACGTGAAACATGCACGGCTCCAAGCGTGAAGATGACGGGCATTCTACCCCCGAACCGGACCTGCGTTCGAAGGCGTTCCCGCGGGTGATGCTGTCGCTGGCGATCGTCGGCTTGATGGTGGGGCTGATGATCGGCCGCCTGACCACACCCGACGAGCGCGAGCTGCAGCAGGTGGAGGTGGTGCAGGATGGCCTGGAGCTGTGGTTCAACGAAGAGCCCCAGCTGCATGGCGAGAATGTGGAAGGTACGGTAGCGCTATTGTTCCAGGCCCAGGGCAAGGCCCGGCAAGGGCAACTGAGCCTGCAGGGCAAGCCTGTGAGCTGGCGGGTGCAGAATAGCAAGGAAGGTCTGTTGCTGACGGTGGTGGCCGCGCGCCCCCTGCACGGCGAGTGGGCCGGTGCAGAGGACGCTGGGCGCTGGCGGTTGCAGGTGAAACTGCACGAATAAAAGAGGGGATATCCCGGCCTGCCTGTACCAGGGTCCCCGAAAGGGGTACTGCGTATAAAGGGGGGATGGCCCGGCCTGCCTGTACCGAGGTCCCCAAAACTGGCGATGTTGCGAATAAAAGAGGGGTTCACCCGGCCTGCCTGTACCAGGGCCCCCGAAACTGGATATGTATGGGTTATTGCAGGGGGCGTGCCAGTTTTGAAAAGCCCGTGAATTATGGGTTTTAAGGGTGATTTGGCCGTTTTTGCGGGGGATTTGTGCCTTCGAGAGGTGCATCGGGCACAGGATCGGTGCATGGGCGCGGGAATGGCGGGGCCCGCTTCGCAGGCCCATCGCGACACAAGGCCGCTCCCACAGGACGCCGCTCGGTTCAGAGATAGCGCCGTACCTGTGGGAGCGGCCTTGTGTCGCGAAAGGGCTGCGCAGCAGCCCCAATGGCCTTGAAGGTTTACCGGACGTTAGTGCTCGTCCCCTTCCTCATCATCGCCACCCGCCACATTCATCCCCAGCTCCTTGATCTTGCGCGTCAGGGTGTTGCGCCCCCAACCCAGCAACAGTGCCGCATCGCGCCGACGGCCAGCGGTGTGCTTGAGCGCCGTCTCGATCATGATCCGCTCGAAGCTCGGCACTGCGCTGTCCAGCAGGCTGGTCTGCCCTCGCGCCAGCGCCTGGTCGGCCCACTGGCGCAGGGCCTGCTCCCAATTGGTTACCGGCGCGGCGTCCTGTGGCAGGTTCAGCAGCTCGGGCGGCAGGTCGCCGATCAGCACTTCGCGGCTGGAGGCCATCACGGTGATCCAGCGGCAGGTGTTTTCCATCTGCCGTACGTTGCCCGGCCACGGCAGGTTGCGGATGAATTCCTCGGTTTCCGGCTTGAGGATCTTCGGCTCGACCGCCAGCTCCTGGGCGGCGCGGGCGAGGAAGTGGCGGGCGAGGGCGGGGATATCCTCGCGGCGGTCGGCCAGCCGTGGAATGTGGATGCGAATCACGTTCAGGCGGTGGAACAAGTCCTCGCGGAACTTGCCGGCCTGTACCAGCGACTCCAGGTTCTGGTGGGTGGCGGCGATGATGCGCACATCGACCTTGACCGGCACGTGGCCGCCCACGCGATAGAACTCGCCATCGGCCAGCACCCGCAGCAGGCGGGTCTGGGTGTCGGCGGGCATGTCGCCGATCTCGTCGAGGAACAGGGTGCCGCCGTCGGCCTGCTCGAAGCGCCCCCGGCGCAGGTTGGCGGCGCCGGTGAAGGCGCCTTTTTCATGGCCGAACAGCTCGGACTCCATCAGGTCCTTGGGGATGGCGGCCATGTTCAGGGCAATGAACGGCGACGCCGCACGCGGGCTGTGGCGGTGCAGGGCGTGGGCCACCAGCTCCTTGCCGGTACCGGACTCGCCGTTGATCAGCACGGTGATGTTGGAGTGGCTGAGGCGGCCGATGGCGCGGAACACCTCCTGCATCGCCGGCGCTTCACCGATGATTTCCGGGGTGCGCGCCAGGCTCTGCGGCACATCCAGCCCTTGTTGCTCCTGGGCGTGCTGGTTGGCTCGCTTGACCAGCGAGACCGCCTCGTCCACATCGAACGGCTTGGGCAGGTACTCGAAGGCACCGCCTTGGTACGATGCCACGGCGCTGTCCAGGTCGGAGTGGGCGGTCATGATGATGACCGGCAGGCGCGGGTGCTGCTCACGGATCTGTGCCAGCAGGTCGAGGCCGCTGGTGCCCGGCATGCGGATGTCGGAAATGATCACGTCCGGTTGCTGGCGTGCCAGGCGGCCCATCACGCCATCGGCGCTGTCGAAGCTCTGGGTGGTCATGCCTTCCTGCTGCAGGGCTTTTTCCAGGACCCAGCGGATGGAGCGATCATCGTCGACGATCCATACGGTTTCACTTCGGCTCATGAGGCGGTGGCTCCTTGTTCCAGGGGCAGGTAGATCGAGAAGGCGGTGTGGCCTGCATGGCTTTCACACTCGATCAGGCCCTGGTGCTGGCTGATGATGTTCTGGGTAATGGCCAGGCCCAGCCCGGTACCGTCCGGGCGGCCGCTGACCATGGGATAGAAGAGGGTGTCTTGCAGTTCCGGCGGGATGCCCGGGCCGTTGTCGATGATCTCCACCCGCGCCACCAGGCGATGGCGCACGTGGCCGATGGTGAACTGGCGCAGGGCACGGCTGCGCAGGGTGATGCGGCCCAGGCGCAGTTCGTTCTGCGAACTGATCGCCTGCATGGCATTGCGCACGATGTTGAGCACGGCCTGGATCATCTGCTCGCGGTCGATCAACACATCCGGCAGGCTGGGGTCATAGTCGCGCACCAAAGTGATGCAGCCCTGGCTTTCGGCCTCCACGAGGCTGCAGACCCGCTCCAGCACTTCGTGGATGTTGGTCATGGCCAGCGACGGCAGCTTGTTCGAACCGAGCATGCGGTCGACCAGGTTACGCAGGCGGTCGGCTTCCTCGATGATCACGTTGGTATAGTCGCGCAGGCCTTCTTCAGGCAGCTCGCGGGCCAGCAGCTGGGCTGCGCCGCGGATGCCGCCAAGGGGGTTCTTGATTTCGTGGGCCAGGCCGCGCACCAGCATCTTGGTGGTTTCCTGCTTGCTCAGCTGGGCCTCTTCCTTGGTAATGCGCAGCAGCCGGTCGCGCGGGTGCACCTCCAGCAGCAGCAGGGTCTGGCCCTGGTGCAGGATCGGCGTTACCGCGTAGTCGACGGTGATGGTCTGCCCGGTCAGCGAGGTGAGCTGCGCTTCGCGCTTGGTGAACGGGTGCGCCTGCTCGACCGCCTGGCGCAGCGAGCTGAGGGCCTCGGTCGACTCGGTGAACAGTTCGCTGATGAACTGCCCATGGCTGCGCTGGCCACTGACCGCCAACAGCATTTCCGCGGCCGGATTCATGTACTCCAGGCGCAGCTCGGCGTTGAGCAGTAACGTGGCAGTGGTCAGGTTGTCCAGAAGCAGACGGTGCTGTGCATCGCTGATGGTCATAAGGCGTCGTTGACCTCTTTTGGCGCGTGGCTGGCATGGCGCGGCCATGGCCGGGCGCGCGGTGGATCCGCTGATGCGAGACTCTCTACCTGCAAGAAATGCAAGAAACAAACCAAAGCTCCGAAAAGAAGCGGGATTTGCCGATAAAGGCCTGAATCTGCGCAAATTCGGATCAGAAAGTCTTGATGAAACGTTTCATGTGAACCAGTTTGGGGAGCAAATAGGGGCACGGCGTTCAGCTGTGCACCAAGATAGAGCATAGCGTGACGGGCGGGGTCTCTGTGGCTTCGTATGGTGCAGAAACGAAAACGGCCTCCCGAAGGAGGCCGTTCGTGATGATGTCATCGGCGCCAGGCGCCGATCAGATCAGCAGCTGTAGTACAGCTCGTATTCCAGCGGGTGAACGAAGGTGCGGACCTTGATTTCTTCTTCGCTCTTCAGCTCGATGAAGGCATCGATGAAGTCGTCGGAGAACACGCCGCCCTTGGTCAGGAACGCACGGCCCTTGTCCAGCTCTTCCAGAGCTTCCTTCAGGCTGCCGCAAACCTGCGGGATGTCCTTGGCCTCTTCAGGCGGCAGGTCGTACAGGTTCTTGTCGGCAGCATCGCCTGGGTGGATCTTGTTCTGGATACCGTCCAGGCCGGCCATCAGCAGGGCCGCGAAGGCCAGGTACGGGTTGGCCGATGGGTCCGGGAAGCGAGCTTCGATACGGCGGGCTTTCGGGCTGCCGACGTAAGGAATACGGATCGAGGCGGAACGGTTGCGAGCCGAGTAGGCCAGCATTACCGGGGCTTCGAAGCCTGGGACCAGACGCTTGTAGGAGTTGGTCGACGGGTTGGTGAAGCCGTTCAGGGCCTTACCGTGCTTGATGATACCGCCGATGAAGTACAGGGCGGTGTCGGACAGGCCGGCATAGCCTTCACCCGAGAAGGTGTTCTTGCCGTCTTTCCAGATCGACATGTGCACGTGCATGCCCGAGCCGTTGTCGCCGTACAGAGGCTTCGGCATGAAGGTGGCGGTACGGCCGTAGGCGTCGGCAACGTTGTGCACGACGTACTTCAGTGCCTGTACTTCGTCAGCCTTCTTCACCAGGGTGTTGAACTTGACGCCGATTTCGTTCTGGCCGGCAGTCGCCACTTCGTGGTGGTGAACTTCGACGGTCTGACCCATTTCTTCCAGTGCGTTGCACATGGCGGTACGGATTTCGTGGTCGTGGTCGAACGGCGGAACCGGGAAGTAGCCGCCTTTCACGCCTGGACGGTGGCCTTTGTTGCCGCCTTCCACGTCAGCGCCGGTCATCCACGAGCCTTGCTCGGAGAAGATCTTGAACATCGAGCCGGAGATGTCCGACTGGAACTTCACTTCGTCGAAGATGAAGAACTCTGGCTCCGGGCCGGCGAATACGGTGTCACCGATGCCGGTGCTCTTCAGGTACTCTTCGGCGCGCTTGGCGATGGCGCGAGGGTCACGATCGTAGCCCTGCATGCTCGACGGGTCGACGATGTCGCAGGTGATGATCAGGGTTGGCTCTTCGGTGAACGGGTCCAGTACGGCAGTTTCGTCGACCGGCATCAGGATCATGTCGGAAGCTTCGATGCCTTTCCAGCCAGCGATGGAGGAACCGTCGAACATCTTGCCGACTTCGAAGAAGTCGTCTTCCAGCGCATCACGCGACGGCATGGTCACGTGGTGCTGAATGCCTTTGGTGTCCGTGAAACGCAGATCAATCCACTTGACGTCATGATCTTTGATGAGTTGAACCGACTTCGACATGTTGTCCTCCGGATGGTCTAGAGCGCGGTGGGCCGCTGCCCTGGAAAAAGGGTGTTGCCGGGCGCGGATAGTCGGCCAAGCTTACCTGCCTCACAAGGGAGCAAATTGCATGCCAGTGCCCGAAAATGGCGAGGGCGGGATAAAAGGGGGCGTTTGCGGGCATTTGGCGCTGGGTTGCGCTGGAAAAATGCACCCTTAAGATGCGAATTTTGGTAGCAGCGCACCAGTGTGGTGCATGGCTTGAGTTGTGTGGTGTCTGTGAGATCGAGCGCCGCCCGCGCGGCGCTTCGCAGCGCAAGGCTGCTCCTACATCTGTTTCGGGCCAATTATTCCTGAGGCATAGGCGCGCGCCCCTTGGCGTCCACCTCGATGTCGTGTTGGACAAACAAGTCGGTCGCGTGCGCTGGTACAGGCTTGACTGGCCCGAAACAGATGTAGGAGCAGCCTTGCGCTGCGAAGCGCCGCGCGGGCGGCGCTCGATCTCACAGGCGCCACAAAACCCGCTCCCTACATTTATCTGAAAGCTTCTGATCAAAAGTTGGTCAAATCCTGAGCAATTTCCGCTATAATTCGCGCCCCTCATTTTCGGCAGGCCCTGCGCGCGCTGTTAACCAATGAAACTTATCGTCAAAGTCTTCCCAGAAATCACCATCAAGAGCCGGCCGGTGCGCAAGCGCTTCATCCGCCAGCTCGGCAAGAACATCCGCAACGTGCTCAAGGACCTCGATCCTGAGCTCGTGGTCGATGGTGTCTGGGACAATCTCGAAGTGGTCACCCGCGTCGAAGACGAAAAAGTCCAGCGCGAGATGATCGAGCGCCTCACCTGCACCCCGGGTATCACCCACTTCCTGCAGGTAGAGGAATACCCGCTCGGCGACTTCGACGACATCGTCGCCAAGTGCAAGCAGCACTTCGGTCACCTGCTGGCCGGCAAGCACTTCGCCGTGCGCTGCAAGCGCGGCGGCCACCACGACTTCACCTCGATGGACGTCGACCGGTACGTCGGCAGCCAGTTGCGTCAGCAGTGCGGCGCCGCCGGCATCGAGCTGAAGAACCCGGAAGTGCTGGTGCGCATCGAAATCCGCGACCAGCGCCTGTACGTGATCCACAACCAGCACCAGGGCATCGGCGGCTACCCGCTGGGCGCCCTGGAGCAGACTCTGGTACTGATGTCCGGCGGCTTCGACTCCACCGTGGCGGCCTACCAGATGATGCGCCGTGGCCTGATGACCCACTTCTGCTTCTTCAACCTCGGCGGCCGTGCCCACGAGCTGGGCGTGATGGAAGTGGCCCACTACCTGTGGAAGAAGTTCGGCAGCAGCCAGCGCGTGCTGTTCATCAGCGTGCCGTTCGAGGAAGTGGTTGGCGAGATCCTCAACAAAGTCGACAACAGCTACATGGGTGTGACCCTGAAGCGCATGATGCTGCGCGGTGCCGCGCACATGGCCGACCGCCTGGAGATCGACGCGCTGGTCACTGGCGAGGCGATTTCCCAGGTGTCCAGCCAGACCCTGCCGAACCTGTCGATCATCGACTCGGCCACCGACAAGCTGGTGCTGCGCCCGCTGCTGGCCAGCCACAAGCAGGACATCATCGACCAGGCCTACGCGATCGGCACTGCCGACTTCGCCAAGCACATGCCAGAATACTGCGGCGTGATCTCGGTAAACCCGACCACCCACGCCAAGCGCCACCGCATGGAGCATGAAGAGAAGCAGTTCGACATGGCCGTGCTGGAGCGTGCCCTGGAGCGCGCCCGGTTGATCTCCATCGACCATGTGATCGACGAACTGGGCAAGGACATCGAAATCGAGGAAGTGACCGAGGCGCTGCCCGGCCAGATCGTCATCGATATTCGTCACCCCGATGCCCAGGAAGACGAACCTCTGGTGCTCGACGGTATCGAAGTCCAGGCCATGCCGTTCTATGCCATCAACAGCAAGTTCAAGCACCTGGATGCCAACCGCCAGTACTTGCTGTATTGCGACAAAGGTGTGATGAGCCGTCTGCACGCACACCACCTGCTCAGTGAGGGACATGCCAATGTGCGTGTTTATCGTCCGACATAAGACGCCAGGGCTGTATGGCGGCAGCATCCGCCATCGCCCTCCCGACCATCGGGCCCGCTGAGCCTCAAACCGTACATATTCGCCGCCTACACTGGCGGCAACCGAATCCTCTGATCGAGATACAGTTGTGATCGAAAATCTGCGTAACATCGCCATCATCGCCCACGTTGACCATGGTAAAACCACCCTGGTCGACAAACTCCTGCGCCAGTCCGGCACCCTGGAGCGTAACGAGCTCAACGACGAGCGCGTGATGGACTCCAACGACCAGGAAAAAGAGCGCGGCATTACCATTCTGGCGAAAAACACCGCCATCAACTGGAACGGCTACCACATCAACATCGTCGACACCCCCGGCCACGCCGACTTCGGTGGCGAGGTTGAGCGTGTAATGTCGATGGTCGACTCCGTGCTGCTGCTGGTCGATGCCCAGGATGGCCCGATGCCGCAAACCCGCTTCGTGACCAAGAAGGCTTTCGAAGCTGGCCTGAAGCCGATCGTAGTGATCAACAAGGTTGACCGCCCGGGCGCGCGCCCTGACTGGGTTCTGGACCAGATCTTCGACCTGTTCGACAACCTCGGTGCCACCGACGACCAGCTGGACTTCCAGGTTGTCTACGCCTCGGCCCTGAACGGCATCGCCGGTCTGGACCACACCGACATGGCCGAAGACATGACCCCGCTGTACCAGTCGATCGTCGACAACGTACCGGCGCCGAACGTTGACGTCGATGGCCCGTTCCAGATGCAGATTTCCGCTCTGGACTACAACAGCTTCCTCGGTGTTATCGGCGTTGGCCGTATCGCCCGTGGCCGTATCAAGCCGAATACCCCGGTTGTTGCCATCGACACCGAAGGCAAGAAGCGTAACGGCCGTATCCTCAAGCTGATGGGCCACCACGGCCTGCACCGCGTCGACGTTGAAGAAGCCCAGGCTGGCGACATCGTCTGCATCAGCGGTTTCGACGAGCTGTTCATCTCCGACACCCTGTGCGACATGAACAACGTCGAGGCGATGAAGCCACTGACCGTTGACGAGCCGACCGTTTCGATGACCTTCCAGGTCAACGACTCGCCGTTCTGCGGCAAGGAAGGCAAGTTCGTCACCAGCCGTAACATCAAGGAACGTCTGGACAAAGAGCTGCTGTACAACGTTGCACTGCGCGTTGAAGAAGGCGACTCGGCTGACAAGTTCAAGGTTTCCGGCCGTGGTGAGCTGCACCTGTCGGTTCTGATCGAAACCATGCGTCGTGAAGGCTTCGAGATGGCTGTAGGCCGCCCTGAAGTGATCATCCGCGAAGTCAACGGCGTGAAGCAGGAGCCGTTCGAGAACGTCACCATCGACATCCCTGAAGAATCCCAGGGCAAGGTCATGGAAGAAATGGGCCTGCGTAAAGGCGACCTGACCAACATGGCGCCGGATGGCAAGGGCCGTGTACGTCTGGAGTACAACGTACCTGCTCGTGGTCTGATCGGTTTCCGTAACCAGTTCCTGACCCTGACCAACGGTGCCGGCATCCTGACCTCGATCTTCGATCGCTACGACACCATGAAAGCCGGCCAGATGTCCGGTCGCCTGAACGGTGTACTGGTTTCGATCGAGACCGGCAAGGCGCTGACCTACTCGCTGGAAACCCTGCAGGCTCGCGGCAAGCTGTTCATCGAGCACGGCCAGGACATCTACAACGGTCAGATCATCGGCCTGAACAGCCGTGACAACGACCTGGGCGTGAACCCGACCAAGGGCAAGAAGCTCGACAACATGCGTGCTTCGGGCAAAGACGAAGTCATCGCCCTGGTGCCGCCGGTTCGCCACACCCTGGAACAGGCCCTGGAATTCATCCAGGACGACGAGCTGTGCGAAGTGACTCCGAAGTCGATCCGCCTGCGCAAGAAGATCCTGGACGAAGGCGAGCGTACCCGCGCTGCCAAGAAAGCCAAGGCTTGATCGTCTAGCTTGAGCTGAAACGAAAACGCCCCCGGTCGAAAGGCCGGGGGCGTTTTTGTTTGCCTGCAGATTTTGGGGCCGCCTTGCGGCCCATCGCGGCACAAGGCCGCTCCTACAAGGGACCGCGATCTCCTGTAGGAGCGGCCTTGTGTCGCGAAAGGGCTGCAAAGCAGCCCCAGGATCTCAAATGCAAAGCAGGATCAGCGCCCGACCACCTTGGGCTTGTACGCACAATACCCCGGCCGCGGCCCGACCTTGGGGTGGTTGCGGCAGGTATCCGGCCGCTTGTCATAAATGGTGCACAGCCGGCTTTTACGATCCAGGTACAGGCAGTCATCATTGCTCATCCGGGTCAGGGTGAAGATCCCCGACTTCTGGTTGAAGCGTTCGATGATGCCGTCCTTCTGCAGGCGCTTGGCGATGTTCTTCGGCGGTTCGTCTTTCTCGAACTCGTCGACCACGCCGATACGGATCAGATCCTTGATCTTCACCTCCACCGGCAGGGTGCAGCAGGTCGAATGGCAGCCATGGCACATGTTGCTGGTGTAGCGCTGCCAGGTCTCCAGGCGGTCGACTTCGGCCGCGGCGATCAGGGTCGTTTTCATCGTTATGGGGGTGTATCACGGTCTTGGGGCGCGCGATCATACCGGAATCGTTCAATTTATGAACAACCTTTTGCCGGAATCGCAGAGTGGGCATGAAAACTGCGAACGCTAACTGTCACTCCCTGTCGAAGGGTCTAGGCTCAACAGTCTCCCTCCGCTTTCGTCAACTTGCCCGAGGATGCCGCATGTCCCAGGAACCCAAAGCTCGTGACGCCGAGGTGGCCGAATTTCGCGCCGCTGTACTGGACAAGCTGACCTACGCGGTCGGCAAGGACCCGGAGCACGCTTTCGACCACGACTGGTTCGAAGCCATTGCACTGGCCGCGCGCGATCACATGGTCGATCACTGGATGGACCACACCCGCCAGGCTTATCGCCGCAGCCAGAAGCGGGTCTATTACCTTTCCCTCGAATTCCTCATCGGCCGCTTGCTGTACGACAGCCTGAGCAACCTGGGCCTGCTCGACATTGCCCGCGACGCACTGGAAGGGCTGGACGTGGACCTGGAGCGCATCCGCCTGCTCGAGCCCGATGCCGCGCTGGGCAACGGTGGCCTGGGCCGCTTGGCGGCGTGCTTCATGGAGAGCATGTCGACCTTGGGCATCGCTGCTCACGGTTATGGCATCCGCTACGAGCACGGGCTGTTTCGCCAGGCCATGGTCGATGGCTGGCAGCAGGAGCAGACCGAGAACTGGCTGGACTTCGGCAACCCCTGGGAGTTCGAGCGCGCTGAGGTGATCTACCCGATCAGCTTTGGCGGCAGCGTCGAAACGGTGCACGACACCCACGGCCAGCAGCGGCAGGTGTGGTGGCCGGGCGAGACCGTGCGAGCGGTGGCTTATGACACCCCGGTTGTCGGTTGGCGCGGGGCCAGCGTGAATACCCTGCGCCTCTGGCGTGCACGGGCGCTGGAAGAGCTGCACCTGGAACGCTTCAATGCCGGTGACCACCTGGGGGCGGTAGCCGAGGTGGCGCGGGCCGAAAGCATTTCGCGGGTGCTGTACCCGGCCGATAGCACCGAGGCGGGCCAGGAGCTGCGCCTGCGCCAGGAGTACTTCTTCGTCTCGGCTTCGTTGCAGGACCTGCTGCGCCGCCACCTGAACATGCACGACAACCTGCTCAACCTGCCGGATGCAGCGGCCATCCAGCTCAACGACACCCACCCGTCGATCGCCGTGGCCGAGCTGATGCGCCTGCTGGTCGACCAGCATGAAATCCCCTGGGATACCGCCTGGGAGCTGACCGTCGGCACCCTGGCCTACACCAACCATACCTTGCTGCCCGAAGCCCTGGAAACCTGGCCGGTGGCGCTGATGGAACGCATGCTGCCGCGGCACATGCAGATCATCTACCTGATCAACGCCTACCACATCGACGCGCTGCGGGCGAAAGGCCTGCACGACTTCGACGTGCTGCGGGCGGTATCGCTGATCGAGGAGGACAACGGCCGCCGGGTGCGCATGGGCAACCTGGCGTTCCTGGGCTCGCACAGCGTCAACGGTGTGTCGGCGCTGCACAGCAAGCTGATGAAAAGCACGGTGTTCTCCGAGCTGCACAAGCTCTACCCGCAACGGATCAACAACAAGACCAACGGCATTACCTTCCGCCGCTGGCTGTACCAGTCCAACCCGCAGCTGACCGCCATGCTGGTCGAGGCGCTGGGCCCTGAGTTGCTGGACGATCCGGAAGGGCGCCTGGTCAATCTGGTGCCGTTCGCCGACAAGAGCGGCTTCCGCAAGCAGTTCGCCGCGCAGCGCCTGCACAGCAAGCGTGCCCTGGCCAGCATCATCCAGGACCGCCTGGGCGTTACGGTGAACCCCGAAGCGCTGTTCGATGTGCAGGTCAAGCGCATCCACGAATACAAGCGCCAGTTGCTCAACCTGCTGCACACTGTGGCGCTGTACCAGGCCATGCGCAACGACCCCGGTACCGACTGGGTGCCGCGGGTGAAGATCTTCGCCGGCAAGGCCGCGGCCAGCTATCACCAGGCCAAGCTGATCATAAAGCTGGCCAACGACATCGCCCGGGTGGTGAACAACGACCCCACCGTGCGCGGCCTGCTGAAGGTGGTATTCCTGCCCAACTACAACGTCAGCCTGGCCGAAAGCATCATCCCGGCGGCGGACCTTTCCGAGCAGATTTCCACCGCCGGTTACGAAGCCTCCGGCACCAGCAACATGAAGTTCGGCCTGAACGGCGCGCTGACCATCGGCACCCTGGATGGTGCCAACGTCGAGATGAGCGAGCAGGTGGGTACCGAAAACATGTTCATCTTCGGCCTTACCGCGCAGCAGGTGGAGGCCAGACGGCGCGACGGGGACTTTGGCGCCAGTGCGGCGATTGCCGCGTCCAGCCGCCTGAACGACGTGTTGCAGGCTGTTCGCAGCGGGGTGTTCTCACCGGACGACCCGTCGCGCTACAGCGCGCTGATCGACGGGCTGGTGGCTCATGACCGCTTCCTGGTGTGTGCCGATTTCGATGCCTACTGGGATGCCCAGCGAAGGGTCGAGGAGCTGTGGCACACGCCGCAGGAATGGTGGCGCATGGCGGTGCTGAATACCGCGCGGATGGGCTGGTTCTCCTCGGACCGGACCATTCGGGAATATGCCAGTGAGATCTGGAAGGCTTTGGATTGAGGTAAGCCTGTGCCGGCCTCTTCGCGGGTAAACCCGCTCCCACAGGGACTGCACAGGCCCTGAATCTTGTGAAGATCCTGTGGGAGCGGGTTCACCCGCGAATGGGCCTCACTCCGACCACCGGCCTGGCGCGCGCTGAACTACCGACCTATTGTGCCGTCTGAGAGCCGTGGCGAGTCTCATCACTCGCTAGCCCGCAACTCTCCCTGTAAACTGCGGGGGTTTTTATCCCCCAATCCTTTCGGAGCCATACATGTCCCGCGTTACCCTGAGTCGCTATCTGATTGAGCAGACCCGCAGCAACAATACCCCTGCCGATCTGCGCTTCCTGATCGAAGTGGTGGCGCGTGCGTGCAAGGAAATCAGCCATCACGTGTCCAAAGGCGCCCTTGGTGGTGTGCTGGGCAGCATGGGCACTGAAAACGTGCAGGGCGAAGTCCAGAAGAAACTGGACGTGATTTCCAACGATATCCTGCTGGAAGCCAACGAGTGGGGCGGCCACCTGGCCGGCATGGCTTCCGAAGAAATGGACAACGCCTACCAGATCCCGGGCAAGTACCCGAAAGGCGCCTACCTGCTGGTCTTCGACCCGCTGGACGGCTCGTCCAACATCGACGTCAACGTTTCGGTCGGCACCATCTTCTCGGTACTGCGTTGCCCTAACGAATACCTGAGCCAGAACGAAACCCTGAACGAAAATGCCTTCCTGCAGCCAGGCACCCAGCAGGTCGCCGCCGGTTACGCCATCTACGGCCCGCAGACCATGCTGATCCTGACCCTGGGCAACGGCGTCAAAGGCTTCACCCTGGACCGTGAACTGGGCAGCTTCGTCCTCACCCACGAAAACATCCGCGTGCCGGAAAGCACCGCAGAGTTCGCCATCAACATGTCCAACCAGCGCCACTGGGAAGCCCCGGTCCAGCGCTACGTGGGCGAACTGCTGGCAGGCGAGACCGGCCCGCTGAAGAAGAACTACAACATGCGCTGGATCGCCTCGATGGTGGCCGACGTACACCGCATCCTGACCCGTGGCGGCCTGTTCATGTACCCACGTGACGCCCGCGAGCCGAGCAAGCCGGGCAAACTGCGCCTGATGTACGAAGCCAACCCGATGTCCTTCATCATCGAACAGGCCGGCGGCGCCTCCACCAACGGTTACGATCGCATCCTCGACATCCAGCCAGAAAGCCTGCACCAGCGTGTGTCGGTAATCCTCGGCTCGAAGGAAGAGGTCGAGCGCGTCACCGCCTACCACAAGGAGTAAGTCATGCTCGCACCTTGGCAGCCGTTGCTGGAGTGGTGGTTCGGTTGGGGCACCAGTCCCCAGGCCGTGGCTGACGAGAAGAGCACGCTGTGGTTCGGCAAGCATCATGATGCCGAGGCCCATGCGCTGTTTGGCGAGCTGGTCGAGCATGCCCTGGCGGGTGGGCTCGACGAGTGGCAGCAAAGCCCGCAGGGCTGGCTGGGCCTGCTGATCCTGCTGGACCAGCTGCCGCGCATGATCTACCGCGACACGCCGCGTGCCTTCGAGGGCGACCGGCGTGCCCAGGTGGTGGCGATGCAAGGTTTGCAGAAAAACTGGGATTACCAGCTGCTGCCGATCCAGCGGGTGTTCGTGCTGCTGGTGCTGGAGCATGCCGAGGTGCTGGACTGGCAGAACCTGTGCGTCGAGCGCTACCAGGTGCTGCTGGACGAGCAGCCCGAAGCCAACCGCCGGTTGTTCGAAGGCTTCCTCGACTACGCCGAGCAGCACCAGCGGGTAATTGCCCGTTTCGGGCGCTTCCCGCACCGCAACCTGGTGCTGGAGCGGCCGAGTACCAGCGAAGAGATGGACTTTTTGCTGGAGCCTGGGTCCAGGTTCTGATTCCAGGGCGGGTGAGATCCTTGTAGGAGCAGCCTTGTGCTGCGAAGAGGCCCCTGCTGCCCTTACATCCCTGTTGGCCTTACCGGCCCTTTCGCAGCACAAGGCTGCTCCTACAGTGCGTAGGGGCGGCCTTTTTGTTTGGGCGGGGTAATTCTTTGTGATTAATCGCACAGTAGTGGCCATCCGACCAATGGCGTAGGGGTAGAGGAGGGAGGTCAGGGAACCTGGGAGGGTTTTTACCGTCGAAGGTCACTGCAGGCCACTCGCCTGTATCCCCTCTCCAGGAGTGTCCTTCATGTCGTTGCGTTCCCTCGCCCTGTTGTCGCTGTGCGTCGTCCTGACTGCCTGCAGCAAGATCAACCAGGAAAACTATTCCAAGATCAAGGCCGGTATGAACAAGGCCGAGGTCGAGCAGCTGCTCGGCACGCCGACCGAGTGCTCTGGTGCGCTGGGGATGAGCAGCTGCACCTGGGGGGACGAGAAGAGCTTCATCAGTGTGCAATACGCGGCTGACAAGGTGCTCATGTATTCAGGGCAGGGTCTCAAATGAGGCACCTGTATCTGCTGATGGGGGTATGCCTGGCGTTGCTGCTGGGCGGTTGTGCCGGCTCCGTGCATGACCCGCTGGCGCCGAAAACCGCGGGCAACATCGACCTCAAGCGCTACCAGGGCAAGTGGTACGAGCTGGCGCGCCTGCCGATGCGCTACCAGACCGGCTGCGAGCAGTCCGAAGCGCACTACAACCTCCGGCTCGATGGTAGCCTCGGCGTGCTCAACCGCTGCCGCACCATGGGTGACGAATGGCTGCGCGCCGAAGGGCATGCGAACATCCAGGAGCCGGGGCATACCGACAAGTTGTGGGTCGAGTTCGACAACTGGTTCACCAAGCTGGTGCCAGGGGTGGCGAGGGGCGAGTACTGGATTCTTTATGTGGATGATCGCTACCGCACGGCGGTGGTCGGCAGCCCGGACCGCAAGCACTTGTGGATCCTGTCGCGTACGCCGACGCTACCGGCTTGGGAGCGCGAGAACCTGATGTCCAAGGCCCGGCAGCAGGGGTATGACACCAATCGGCTGATCTGGCGTGCGTCGGACCAGCAGATTGTCAAGAGGCACTGAATTTCTGGGGGCTGCTTTGCAGCCCATCGCGACACAAGGCCGCTCCTACAGGGGAACGCACATTCCTGTAGGAGCGGCCTTGTGTCGCGATGGGCCGCAAAGCGGCCCCAATAAACTCACCCCAAAAGCTGTCGCAACACCTCGGCAAACGCCAGCGCGCTTTGCTCTTCCTGCGCATGCCGCCCCTGGCGCACCACCCACTGCCCATTCACCATCACATCCCGCACCTGGCGATCGCCCCCGGCAAACAGCCAGCGGTTGAGAATCGCATCCCCATCGGCCATGGCGATGTAAGGGTCCTGCCCATCGAGCACCAGCCAGTCGGCGCGCTTGCCCACGGCCAGTTCCCCGACCGCCTGCCCCAGCGCCTGCGCGCCGCCCGCCAAGGCAGCGTCATACAGCGTGCGCCCGACCATCGGCTGGTCGCCGCGATACAGGCGGTTACGCCGCTGATCGCGCAGCCGCTGGCCGTATTCCAGCCAGCGCAGCTCCTCCACCACGCTCAGCGACACATGGCTGTCCGAACCAATGCCCATGCGCCCACCCTGTGCTAGATAGTCCACTGCTGGGAAAATCCCGTCGCCCAGGTTGGCCTCGGTGGTCAGGCACAGCCCGGCTACCGCGCCGCTGCGGGCCATGGCGGTGACTTCATCCGGCTCGGCATGGGTGGCATGCACCAGGCACCAGCGTGGGTCCACGTCCACGTGCTCGTACAGCCACTGCAGCGGGCGCAGGCCGCTCCAGGCCAGGCAGTCGTCGACTTCCTTCTGCTGCTCGGCGATATGGATATGCACCGGGCACTGCTTGTCGCTGGCTGCCAGCACTTCGGCGATCTGCCCGGGCGTCACGGCGCGCAGCGAATGGAAGCACAGACCCAGTTGCTGCGCGGGTTGCGCGGCCAGCAGCGGGGCCAGCTGCGCTTGCAGTTGCAGGTATTGTTCGGTGGAGTTGATGAAGCGCCGTTGCCCGTCATTCGGGGCTTGGCCGCCGAAGCCTGCGTGGCTGTACAGCACCGGCAGCAAGGTCAGGCCAATGCCGCTGTCGGCTGCAGCCGCGCTGATGCGGCGGGACAGTTCGGCCGGGTCGGCGTAGGCCTTGCCGGCCTGGTCATGGTGCACGTAGTGGAACTCGGCGACCGAGGTGTAGCCGGCCTTGAGCATCTCGATGTACAGCTGACGGGCGATGACCTGCAGCTGCTCCGGGCTGATCTGGCCGACCAGGCGATACATCAGGTCGCGCCAGGTCCAGAAACTGTCGTTGGGGTTGCCGGCGACTTCCGCCAGCCCTGCCATGGCGCGCTGGAAGGCATGCGAGTGCAGGTTGGGCATGCCGGGCAGCAGCGGGCCGGCCAGCCGCTCGGCGCCTTCGGCCGAGGCACCCGGTTCGATGCGGGCCACATGGCCATCACTGGTGACCTCGATGCGGACATGGCTGGCCCAGCCCGTGGGCAGCAGGGCGCGTTCGGCGAAGTAGGCGGACATCGGTGAAAATCCTGTTATTGTTAACTTGTATATACATATACAGGCGTTTGCCTGCCGGGTAAACTGCGGCAAGCTACCGCTCATTCCATTTGCACAAGGATCCAACGCCGTGCCGACACCACCTGTCTCCGCGCTGGTTGCCCAGATGGGCGAGGGCCCGGCTCCGCTGTACGCCCGGGTCAAACAGATGATCATCCAGCAGATCGACAACGGCAGCTGGCCACCGCATCACCGAGTACCCTCGGAGAGCGAACTGGTCAGCGAGCTGGGCTTCAGCCGCATGACCATCAACCGCGCCCTGCGCGAACTTACCGCCGAAGGCCTGCTGGTGCGCATGCAAGGGGTCGGTACCTTCGTGGCCGAGCCCAAGGGGCGTTCGGCGCTGTTCGAGGTCAACAACATCGCCGACGAAATTGCCGCGCGTGGCCACCAGCATAGCTGCCAGGTGATCACCCTCACCGAGGAAACGGCTGGTTCCGAGCGGGCCCTGGCCCTGGACATGCGCGAAGGCCAACGGGTGTTCCACTCGCTGATCGTGCATTTCGAGAACGGCGTGCCGGTGCAGATCGAGGACCGCTACGTCAATGCGGCGATTGCCCCCGACTACCTCAAGCAGGACTTCACCCGGCAGACGCCTTACGCCTACCTGTCGCAGGTGGCGCCGCTGACCGAGGGTGAGCACGTGGTCGAGGCAATCCTGGCCGAGCCGGAAGAATGCCGCCTGTTGCAGATCGAGCGGGGCGAGCCCTGCCTGCTGATCCGCCGTCGCACCTGGTCCGGCCGCCAGCCGGTGACCGCCGCGCGGCTGATCCACCCCGGTTCCCGTCATCGCCTGGAAGGACGTTTCAGTAAATGAGTCAGCTGCAGTTGTTGCGTGCGCAGGGCTACCCGCGCATGCCGTGGAAGAACGGTGGCGGTTTCACCGAAGAGATCACCCGCGACAGTGGCGAAGGCCTGGACGGCTTTGGCTGGCGCTTGTCGATTGCCGATATCGAGGAGTCCGGCGGGTTTTCCACCTTCGCCGGCTACCAGCGGATCATCACCGTGCTGCAGGGTGACGGCATGCGCCTGCTGGTCGACGGCCAGGCCAGCAGGCCGTTGCTGCCGTTCGATGCCTTCGCCTTCAGTGGCGAGAGCCAGGTCAGCTGCAAGCTGCTGGGCGGGGCGATCCGCGATTTCAACCTGATCTATGCACCGCAGCGCTACCGGGCACGGTTGCAGTGGTTCGATGGTACCAGCCGTTTGTACAGTTCGGCGTCGACAGTGTTGCTGTTCGCTGCCAGCAGCCAGGTCGAGGTTGCCATTGCCGGGCGTGAGACGCAGCGGTTGGGGTTGTATGACTGCCTGCGGCTGGAGGGCAATGACCAGTTGCTGGGGTTGGATGTGCAGGGGCGGTTCTGCCTGATCGAACTCGTTTCACGTTGAGATAGCCGGGGGCTGCTGCGCAGCCCTTTCGCGACGCAAGGCCGCTCCTACACGCACCGCGCATGCCCTGGCTGGCGCGGTCCCCTGTAGGAGCGGCCTTGTGTCGCGAAAGGGTCGCGCAGCGGCCCCCGGTTTTTTTTGGCCGCTCAGCGGAAAAGTCTAATTATTTTGGTTGTCCATGCTTGTACATACAAGTAAAGGTGTGTTTGTATATCTACCACGACATACCCGCCCGCGGACGACCGCAGAGGACCTTTCCCGTGACCGACAACAACAAATACCGTGACGTTGAAATCCGTGCCCCACGTGGCAACAAGCTGACTGCCAAAAGCTGGCTGACCGAAGCGCCACTGCGCATGCTGATGAACAACCTCGATCCACAGGTCGCGGAAAACCCGAAAGAACTGGTGGTGTACGGCGGTATCGGCCGCGCTGCCCGTAACTGGGCGTGCTACGACAAGATCGTCGAGACCCTGACCCGCCTGGAAGACGACGAAACCCTGCTGGTGCAGTCGGGCAAGCCGGTCGGCGTGTTCAAGACCCACAGCAACGCCCCGCGCGTACTGATCGCCAACTCCAACCTGGTGCCGCACTGGGCCAACTGGGAACACTTCAACGAACTGGACGCCAAGGGCCTGGCCATGTACGGCCAGATGACCGCCGGCAGCTGGATCTACATCGGCAGCCAGGGCATCGTCCAGGGCACCTACGAAACCTTCGTCGAAGCCGGTCGCCAGCATTACGGCGGCAGCCTGAAAGGCAAGTGGGTACTCACTGCCGGCCTGGGCGGCATGGGCGGCGCCCAGCCACTGGCCGCCACCCTGGCCGGTGCCTGCTCGCTGAACATCGAATGCCAGCAGAGCCGCATCGACTTCCGTCTGGAAACCCGCTACGTCGACGAGCAGGCCACTGACCTCGACGACGCCCTGGCACGCATTGCCAAGTACACCGCCGAAGGCAAGGCCATCTCCATCGCCCTGCACGGCAACGCTGCCGAAATCCTGCCAGAGCTGGTCAAGCGTGGCGTGCGCCCGGACATGGTCACCGACCAGACCAGCGCCCACGACCCGCTGAACGGTTACCTGCCAGCCGGCTGGACCTGGGAGCAGTACCGCGACCGCGCGCAGACCGAGCCGGCTGCAGTGGTCAAGGCCGCCAAGCAGTCGATGGCCGTGCACGTGCAAGCCATGCTCGATTTCCAGAAGCAGGGTGTCCCGACCTTCGACTATGGCAACAACATCCGCCAGATGGCCAAGGAAGAAGGCGTGGCCAATGCCTTCGACTTCCCGGGCTTCGTGCCGGCCTACATCCGCCCGCTGTTCTGCCGTGGCATCGGCCCGTTCCGCTGGGCGGCGCTGTCCGGTGATGCCGAAGACATCTACAAGACCGACGCCAAGGTCAAGGAACTGATCCCCGACGACGCCCACCTGCACCGCTGGCTGGACATGGCCCGCGAGCGCATCAGCTTCCAGGGCCTGCCGGCACGTATCTGCTGGGTTGGCCTGGGCCTGCGCGCCAAGCTGGGCCTGGCGTTCAACGAAATGGTACGCAGCGGCGAGCTGTCAGCACCGATCGTGATCGGCCGTGACCACCTGGACTCCGGTTCGGTGTCCAGCCCCAACCGTGAAACCGAAGCCATGCGCGACGGTTCCGACGCTGTCTCCGACTGGCCGCTGCTCAACGCCCTGCTGAACACCGCCGGCGGTGCTACCTGGGTTTCGCTGCACCACGGTGGTGGCGTGGGCATGGGCTTCTCCCAGCACTCTGGCATGGTCATCGTCTGCGACGGTACCGATGAAGCCGCCGAGCGTATCGCTCGCGTGCTGACCAACGACCCAGGGACCGGTGTGATGCGTCATGCCGATGCCGGTTACGACATCGCCATCGAGTGCGCCAAGGAGCAGGGTCTGGACCTGCCGATGATCACTGGCTGATCGCCACGCTTTGGATCGCACCCCACAAGGGGTGATACTGAACAACAAGAAGGAGCACGCAGGCACTCACAAACGGGCCTGCGGCTCCACGCGATTGGAGTAGTGAAGTGACCGAATTGACCCTCAAGCCCGGCACCCTGACCCTGGCCCAGCTGCGCGCCATCCATGCCGCGCCCGTGCGCCTGCAACTGGACGCCAGCGCCGCGCCGGCCATCGACGCCAGCGTTGCCTGCGTCGAGCAGATCATTGCCGAAGACCGTACCGCCTACGGCATCAACACCGGTTTCGGCCTGCTGGCCTCGACCCGCATCGCCAGCCACGACCTGGAAAACCTGCAGCGCTCGCTGGTGCTGTCCCACGCCGCCGGTGTCGGCGCGCCGCTGGATGACGACCTGGTGCGGCTGATCATGGTGCTGAAGATCAACAGCCTCAGCCGTGGCTTCTCCGGCATCCGTCGCAAGGTCATCGACGCGCTGATTGCCCTGGTCAACGCCGAAGTCTACCCGCACATCCCGCTGAAGGGTTCGGTGGGCGCCTCCGGCGACCTCGCCCCGCTGGCGCACATGTCGCTGGTGCTGCTGGGTGAAGGCAAGGCCCGCTACAAGGGCCAGTGGCTGCCAGCCACCGAAGCCCTGGCCGTGGCCGGCCTCGAGCCGCTGACCCTGGCCGCCAAGGAGGGCCTGGCCCTGCTCAACGGCACCCAGGCGTCCACCGCCTATGCCCTGCGTGGCCTGTTCCAGGGCGAAGACCTGTACGCCGCTGCCATCGCCTGCGGCGGCCTGAGCGTCGAAGCCGCGCTGGGCTCGCGCTCGCCGTTCGATGCGCGCATCCACGAAGTGCGTGGCCAGCGCGGCCAGATCGACACCGCTGCCTGCTTCCGTGACCTGCTGGGCGACTCCAGCGAAGTGTCGCTGTCGCACAAGAACTGCGACAAGGTCCAGGACCCGTACTCGCTGCGCTGCCAGCCGCAGGTCATGGGCGCCTGCCTGACCCAGCTGCGCCAGGCCGCCGAGGTACTGGGCATCGAAGCCAACGCCGTGTCGGACAACCCGCTGGTGTTCGCTGCCGAAGGTGACGTGATTTCCGGCGGTAACTTCCACGCCGAGCCGGTGGCCATGGCCGCCGACAACATCGCCCTGGCCATCGCTGAAATCGGTTCGCTCAGCGAGCGCCGTATCTCGCTGATGATGGACAAGCACATGTCCCAGCTGCCGCCGTTCCTGGTGGAAAACGGCGGGGTCAACTCGGGCTTCATGATCGCCCAGGTCACCGCTGCTGCCCTGGCCAGCGAGAACAAGGCCCTGTCGCACCCGCACAGCGTCGACAGCCTGCCGACCTCGGCCAACCAGGAAGACCACGTGTCGATGGCCCCGGCTGCCGGCAAGCGCCTGTGGGAAATGGCCGAAAACACCCGTGGCGTGCTGGCCATCGAATGGCTGGGCGCCTGCCAGGGCCTGGACCTGCGCAAGGGCCTGAAGACCTCGGCCAAGCTGGAGCAGGCGCGCCAGGCGCTGCGCAGCGAAGTGCCGCACTACGACCGTGACCGTTTCTTCGCGCCCGACATCGAAAAGGCCGTGGAACTGTTGGCCAAGGGTCGCCTGACCGGCCTGCTGCCGGCTGGTGTGCTGCCAAGCCTGTAATGCCCCCAGGGGCCGCTGTGCGGCCCATTCGCAGCACAAGGCTGCTCCTACAAAGGCGACGCGCTCCCTTGTAGGAGCAGCCTTGTGCTGCGAAAGGGCTGCAAGGCAGCCCCCTTCGATCTCACGACCACAAAAACAATTTAAGGACGTGACATGCAACAAGCTCAAGGTCTAAAGCGCGGGCTAAGTGCCCGCCACATCCGTTTCATGGCCCTCGGTTCCGCCATCGGCACTGGCCTGTTCTACGGCTCCGCCTCGGCCATCCAGATGGCCGGCCCGGCCGTGCTGCTGGCCTACCTGATCGGCGGCGCCGCCGTGTTCATGGTCATGCGCGCCCTCGGCGAAATGGCTGTGCACAACCCGGTCGCCGGCTCGTTCGGCCACTACGCCAGCACCTACCTCGGCCCCATGGCCGGCTTCATCCTCGGCTGGACCTACGCCTTCGAGATGGTCATCGTCGCCATCGCCGACGTCACCGCCTTCGGTATCTACATGGGCTTCTGGTTCCCGGAAGTGGCTCGCTGGATCTGGGTGCTGGGCATCGTCTTCCTGATCGGCGGCCTCAACCTGTGCAACGTCAAGGTCTTTGGCGAAATGGAATTCTGGCTGTCGCTGCTCAAGGTCGGCGCCATCGTGGCGATGATCCTGGCCGGCCTCGGTATCATGGCCTTCGGCTTCAGCCAGGTTGGCACCGGGCAGGCCGTGGGTGTCAGCAACCTGTTCGACCACGGCGGCTTCATGCCCAATGGCGTGGGTGGCCTGATCGCCTCCTTTGCCGTGGTGATGTTCGCGTTCGGCGGCATCGAGATCATCGGCGTCACCGCCGGTGAGGCCAAGGACCCGCAGCGGGTCATCCCCAAGGCTATCAACGCCGTGCCGCTGCGCATCCTGCTGTTCTACGTGCTCACCCTGTTCGTGCTGATGTGCCTGTTCCCATGGCCGCAAATCGGCAGCCAGGGCAGCCCGTTCGTGCAGATCTTCAGTAACCTGGGCATCGGCTCTGCCGCCGCGGTGCTGAACATCGTGGTGATTTCCGCCGCGATCTCGGCCATCAACAGCGACATCTTCGGCGCCGGCCGCATGATGTACGGCCTGGCCCAGCAAGGCCACGCGCCGCGCGGCTTCAGCAAGCTGTCGAAGCACGGCGTGCCGTGGATGACCGTGGTGGTGATGGGGGCTGCGCTGCTGATCGGCGTGCTGCTCAACTACCTGATCCCGGAGAACGTGTTCCTGCTGATCGCCTCGATCGCTACCTTCGCCACCGTGTGGGTGTGGCTGATGATCCTGCTCACCCAAGTGGCCATGCGCCGCAGCATGAGCCGTGAACAAGTGGCCCAGCTACAGTTCCCGGTACCGTTCTGGCCTTACGGCCCGGCCATGGCCATTGCGTTCATGGTGTTCATCTTTGGCGTGCTCGGTTACTTCCCGGATACCCAGGCGGCACTGCTCGTCGGCGTGGTCTGGGTGGTGTTCCTGGTGGCGTCCTACCTGCTGTGGTGCAAGCCGCGCGCAGGGCAGGACAAGCCAGTAGCGGAACCGGCCGAGCTGCACCGCTAAGTACAGGAGTCAATGTATGAGAACCGTCTGGCAGCACTGCCATGTGGCAACCATGGCCGAGGGCCGTTACTCGGCCATCGAGGACGCGGCCATCGTCACCAACGCCGGGCTGATCGAGTGGATCGGCCCACGCGTCGAGCTGGCGTCGGTCGATGCCGAGCATACGGTGGACCTGGGCGGCGCCTGGGTCACCCCGGGGCTGATCGACTGCCACACCCACGCGGTGTTCGGTGGCAACCGCAGCGGTGAGTTCGAGCAGCGCCTGCAGGGCGTGAGCTATGCCGAAATCGCCGCACAGGGCGGTGGCATCGCCAGCACCGTGCGGGCCACCCGCGCGGCCAGCGAAGACGAGCTGTTCGCCAGTGCTCGCCAGCGGGTCCAGGCGCTGATGCGCGATGGCGTGACCACCATCGAGGTCAAGTCCGGCTACGGCCTGGACCTGGCCAACGAGCGCAAGATGCTGCGCGTGGCTCGGCGCCTGGCCGACGAGTTGCCGCTGGCGGTGCGCGCCACCTGCCTGGCAGCCCATGCCTTGCCGCCGGAATACGTCGGCCGGGCTGACGACTACATCGCACACATCTGCGATGAAATGCTGCCGGCCCTGGCCGCCGAAGGCCTGGTGGACGCAGTGGATGCCTTCTGCGAACACCTGGCGTTCTCCCCGGCCCAGGTCGAGCGGCTGTTCATCAAGGCGCGCGAGCTGGGCCTGCCGGTCAAGCTGCACGCCGAACAGTTGTCGTCGCTGCACGGCTCCAGCCTGGCGGCGCGCTACCAGGCGCTTTCGGCTGACCATCTGGAATTCATGACCGAGGAAGACGCCATTGCCATGGCAAAAGCCGGCACGGTCGCCGTGCTGCTGCCGGGCGCGTTCTACTTCCTGCGCGAAACCCAGCTGCCGCCGATGGACGCCTTGCGCCGCCACGGCGTGAAGATTGCCCTGGCCAGCGACCTCAACCCCGGCACCTCGCCAGGGTTGTCGCTGCGGCTGATGCTGAACATGGGCTGCACCTGCTTCCGCATGACCCCGGAAGAAGCCCTGGCCGGTGTCACCGTGCACGCCGCCACGGCGCTGGGCCTGGGCGACAGCCACGGCTCGCTGGAAGTGGGCAAGGTCGCCGACTTCGTCGCCTGGCAGATCGAACGCCCCGCCGACCTGGCCTACTGGCTGGGCGGCGACCTGCCCAAGCGCGTGGTGCGCAAGGGCCACGAGATTTCCAACTGAGTGAGGCACGATGGACAAGGTACTGAGTTTTCACCAGGGGCGCCTGCCGCTGCTGATCAGCATGCCCCATGCCGGCCTGCAACTGTCGCCGGCGGTACGAGACGGCCTGGTCGACCAAGCGCGCAGCCTGCCGGACACCGACTGGCATATTCCACGGCTGTATGACTTTGCCCGTGACATGGGCGCCAGCGTGGTGGCGGCGGAGTATTCCCGCTTCGTCATCGACCTGAACCGGCCGGATGACGACAAGCCACTGTACGTTGGTGCCACCACCGGCCTGTACCCGGCCACGCTGTTCGATGGCGAGCCATTGTTCAAGGACGGGCTGGTGCCGACAGGCGAGGAGCGCAAGCAGTATCTGGAGCAGATCTGGCGCCCCTACCACGACACGATTCGTCGCGAGCTGGCGCGGCTGCGCGAGCAGTTCGGCTACGCCCTGCTGTGGGACGCCCATTCGATCCGTTCGCTGATCCCGCACCTGTTCGACGGCAAGCTGCCGGACTTCAACCTGGGTACCTTCAACGGCGCCAGCTGCGACCCGGCCCTGGCCGAACGGCTGAAAGAGGTGTGCGCCCAGGCCCAAGGTTACAGCCACGTGCTCAATGGCCGCTTCAAGGGCGGGCATATCACCCGGCATTACGGCGATCCGGCCAACCACATCCATGCGGTGCAGCTGGAGCTGGCGCAGAGCACCTATATGGAAGAGACCGAGCCGTTCGCTTACCGCGAAGACCTGGCACGGCCGACACAGGAGGTGTTGAAGCAGCTTCTGCAGGCAGTGCTGGACTGGGGCAAGGCGCATTACGGGCGGTGAAGTTCGCCAGTAAGAATGGCGACGCGATGCAGGTTGTTCGCGTCGCCAGTCACTACTGCTCAGTTGTTGTTGATTTGCTTGATGGTAAGTTCGCGCAGTAGCTCCTTCTCTTCCTGCTCCTTGTCATCTTGCAGGCCTTGCTGCAAGTTCAACTCGTCCTGAAGCGAGTGGTCCTTGCTTGCCAGCTCAAGCACCCGCAGGCGGAAACGTGCTTCTATTTCGGCGAAGCGGTCGGCAAATTCGGCTCGCAGACGCGTGGTCCAATCCGTATTCGCCAGCATGTATCCGACCAGTGCATCGCTCAGTTCACTTTTCCGGACCTTTTCCAGCACACTGGATAGCTCGTCCCGCGCCAGGTTCGCAGCACCTCGAAAACGCATGCTATCGGCGATCGGCAGGTCCAGTTCCCTGGCCAGTTCCCGGCGGTAGGCCAGACGTACCGAGACCAGGTCACCCGGGCCAGTCCGTTGGTTGGCCAGCAGCTCCAGCTGTTCGATCCGGAAAAGCTGCAATAGCCGACGACGCAGTGCTTGCAGGGAATCGCCGGCGTCGACCAACAGGCGTTGGCTCATCAGGTACAGTTCAATATTGTTGAACTCCTGCAGCGCTCCGTCATGGCAGGTCTGCGAGCCGGTCACTGGGTCTGGCAATGCCGCTGCGGCGATGCTCTCCATGATCGGGCGTTCGGTTTCGTTGCTTGCAGCCACCACCAGCATCAAGCGCACCCGTTCGCAGAAGGTGGCTTGCGTATTTGGGTCAAGGTATGGGGCGGCATTGTGCAAACGGCCCACCAGACGCAACAGATCACTACCTTCGAGCCGCTCCCAGCAGTCCTGCAATGCGGCATTCTGTGCTTCGCTACCCAGCATCCAGTCCTTCAGCCTGGGCGTATCATCGCCCAGCAGTGGGAAGTGAAGGTGGTCGAGAGATCCTTCGCTGGAAGTATCGAAGAACATCAGGTCGTCGGGGATATCCAGGGCAAAGGAATAGCTGTGCTGGCTGTCCGAGAAGCTGCGTACCCGCAGGATGGTTTCAGGAGGCAGCGGGTTGTCGAACAAGGCGATCGACGAGATTGGCATGGGATTGTTCAGGTTCGTCAGGATGTGCTCGGGCAACTGGGTGATGTTGTTCGAGCTCAGGTCCAGAAGTTCCAGTGGCAGCAAACTGTCACACCAGCTGGGCCAGGCTTGCAGGTTCATGTTGGTCAATGCGAGTGACTGCAGGTTGCTGGCCAGCGATGCGGGCACATGGTCGATGTTGCCTGCACGGTTGCCCGACAGGTCCAGCGAGGTCAGGTTTCGCAGCCCTGCGAAAATGTCCATCATGGCCTGGTCGACCTCCAGCCCCATGTTGCGAAACTCCAGATAGGTGAGTTGGGGAAGGCGAGCCAGGGCGGATGCCAGCGAGGGCATGGCGGCCTGGTGTGCATCGATGGTCAACCGGCTGATGTTAGGGAACCGGCTGAGTAGTTCGTCGAGCTGCGAGGCGCTGCCCCGCAACCGCGTCAGGCTGAGCGCGTGTACGCGGGCGCCGAAGAACGCTGGAAGCCGCCTGGGGAAATGCTCGATGGCCACATCCTCAAGTTGCAGGCGCAGGTATGACTGGCCCTGCTCCTGTTGTTCCCAGAATTGATCGATCGCTGACGCGATACGTTGCCTGTCCGTCAGTGCGGCCTGGGTCAATGGGTTGCTCGAACTGGATGCCTGGGCCCAGCCATCGATCGCATCGCGCATCTGCCGTCGCTCATCGCGAATGCGTGCGAGTTGTTCGGACATTGCCTCTGGCTGGTCCGTGGTGATGCCCGAGGTGTCGACGCGCTCGTTCAGCAACAATCGCTGCAGGTGAGATTCATTGATGCTGTTGCCTTCCAGCGAGATCACCGGTGGGGTTGTCAGCATGTCCGCTTCATGAAGCAAGAACGAGGGCAACGACCTGAGATTGTTGTGGCGCAACGACAGATGGGAAATGCGCGCCAGGGCGTCGCTGCCAATCCCGATCGGCCATTGGGCCAATTGCATCTGGTCCAGGCCCAGGTAATCCAGGGTCAACTCATGGAAGCTTGGCCTGTTGCTCTGCGCCAGCCGGTTACCACTCAGGTCCAGGTATCTCAATTGGCGAAGCCCTGACAGCAGGTTCAGGTCGCTTTCGGAGAGCGCCATGTTCTGGTTGGTGAGCACCAGTCGTTGCAAGCCTGGCAGGCACTCGGTGATGGTGGGCACGCTGAACAGGAAGGGCGAGGGCGTTGCCCTGGGGTCAAACGGACGGCTGATTTCCAGCGACTCGATCTGCGGCATCTGCCTGAGCAGGCGTTGCAGCAGGCGCTCATTTTGCGCCCAGCCCGCCAAGGACCCTGACGGTAAGTCGATCAGGCTCAGGCTGCGCACGCGTGCGTTGAAAAAAGCGGGCAAGGTGAGGGGCACATCGGCAAGGGGGACGCGGGCGATACGCAGTTCCGTGGTGGGCCCGGTGCTCTCGTCCAGCGCAGTGTCGTACCAGTGTTGCATGATCGAGTCACGCAGGCTGTCGTAGTCCTGTGCTGCTTGGTCGCTTGCCGGCGAAATGGCTTCACTCCAATCGTCCAGGCTGCTTTGCAGCTCGTTGCGCTGCTCCAGTAGTGTCTGCAAATGTTCGAATATCTGCAGTTGCGTACGGCCGCGGCTGGCAAGTGCCTGCAGAACCTGAGCCGCCGAGCGGCCGGTGCGTTCGGCGAGCCCTGTGGCTTCGATAGCTTCGAACAGCTGCTGGCGGGTGATGCCATGGGTGGCCGGGCCGCCGCCACTGAGTGGGTAGCCCAGGCGGCCATCAGCCAGGCGCATGGGAGAACGGTAGCCTGGGCGTACGGGCTGCATGCCCAGCAGCACCCTCAAGGCCGGGCGAGGCAGCAACGGGCTTTCCTGTACAAGGCGCTGCAGCGCTTGCTGATCGGCGACGTCCATGCTTGCCATGGCCGCTGGCAGTGCCTCGTACAATGCAGCGTAAAGGCTTGAATACACCTTGACCGCCGCGCTGGGCAGGCTTTCGTCGTGGACGATGTACCCTGCCTGGGCATGGGTGATGGTCTTGAATGGGCGGGTGTCCAGTGTGCCTATGGCATGATCCTGGGTCGGCCAGGACATGCGCTGGAGCAGCCGGAGCCTGGTCTGTGCAGGCCAGCCTGGCAAGCGTTCGAGCGTATGCACGATCAACAGGTCGCTATCCCAGTTCGGCACGCTGGACAGGTACAGCCCTTCGCAGGCGCGGGCAAGGCGAATTTGTTGCTGGTAGATGCGGGCCTCTTCGGCAAGGCGCAGTGGTACCTTGCCGTTGTCGAGTATCTGCAGTTCGTTGGCACTGGCCTCGCGCGCCAGCTCATTGGCGACTGCTGACGGCAATTTCGGATACGCCCTCTGGATGGCCTCGGCGCCCGGCGCCAGGTCGCGCGAAAGGCCGGCGTAGGCCCTGGCAAACTCAGCGGGCCGAGTGCTCTCGTCCGCCAGCTGGCGGACCGTTTCGTCCAGCTTGAAACGTTGCAGGGTGTCTTCCAGCAAGGCCGGCAGCCGCTGGCTTTCGGCCAGGGCGCGGCGCAGCTCGTCTTCGTGTACGCCGCTGACGGCGATAATCCGTTGCAGCGTCGGCTCGTCGAAGTGCCCACTCAAGTGGCCGATGCGGCGCAGGAGTGTCATGCCCGACCAACTCAGTGGCTTATCGGTAACGTGCAACCATGCTCCGGCACCGTTGTGCCGCACTGGCAGCTGGTAACGGCGAGGACTTGCAGGGTGTTGCAAACGATATTCACCAGTCGTTGGCGCTTGGCTGACGATGTACTGATTGCCATGCAGTACCAGCCAGCGTTTGCCTTGGTGATGCCGTAGGCCCAGTTCGTCCGGTACCAGATCATGGGGCAGTGTCTCGAAGCTCTGGTAGGACGTGAGGTCGGGTTTCCACAGCCGCATCTGACCATCGGATGTTTCCACGTCTTCCAGTTCTTCGATGAATGAAGGCGTTTCTACAGGAATACGGGTTATCCCTGGCTCCTCATCCTCTGGCTCTTCAATCTCCGGCCCTTCCAGCGACGTGCCGGTTTCGCTGCCGTGCAAGCCTCTCAAAGCTTTGGCTGCTGCGCTGAGGGCGGCCATGATGGCCACGTTTTCGATCACATCGACCAGATAGCCATAGGCAGTATCACGCTCGTCGTTTTCCCAGGCGTCGATCCCTTCATACACCTCATGGGCCAGCTGGGCCAGGCAAACAGCAAGCATTGCCTCGCCAAGCCCTGGCACGAAGAAGCCGGCGATGTTCAAGGCCGTGAGCACACGGCCGGCAATCAGCTCGCGGTGGGCTTGGGCGGTGCGCCGATCGACGATTTCGGTTGGCGTGGCGTGGAACAGTACATCCTTCTCATGACGCTGGGTCTTCTGGAACGTCATCACGCCCTGGAAGGCGTGGCTGAAAGGCTTTTTGACCGGATACAGGTTGGCGTGCGGGTCCGGAACACGCTCATGCAGGCCGCGGGCACTCCAGGCCAGGGGCATTAGCCGGTCCTTCAGACGGGTGGTTATCGGCGCCTTGTCGCGGTCGGCGAGGTGCCTGTCCAGGTAGCCGATATCGGCCTGGAGCCTGTCGCGCAACTCTTCGTTCATGGCTTCCTGGCTGGCGAATTCCTTGAGGGGCGTGGTGCTGTCTTCGGGGATGTACAGCGCCACTGCCTGATGCTCTTCAGCTTGCAGGGTGATGAGCACAACGCCGGTCAGCTCGGCTTCCCACAAGTCGAGCAGGCTGAACGTCACCGGCGAAGAGGGCGATGGCGCCTGGTCAAGTGGCGTGGCAAGAGCGGCGGAATATAGCGCCTCGCTGATATCCCCCTTGAGGCGGGCGAAATGCAGTGATTGCCGGAATGCCGATACCTCTGCACGCCCCAGTGTTTCATAAACGGCCAGTGCGGCTTCATCCGCGCCGAGTGGCGGCGTGGCCGCTGGATAGTAGATGGCATGTACCTGTTGATGGTATTTGCCGCCGATATCCAGCGTACGACACAAGTCGGCGAAATCTTCGGCGGCGATATCCAGTGCATTGGTGATCGGCACGGTGCCCATGAAGCGCCGGTGATCGACGATGACCGACCTCTTGAGCAGGGAGGCGGGCGCGTCCATGCCATGTTCGGCAGCGGCATCCTGGTCGAAGTTGTGCAAGGCGCAGTGCAGCAGCGAGCGTGTAGCCCGGTCGACGGCCTGGCGGCTGTCGATGGCGTCGGTCGTTTCGATCTGGCGGGCATCGACGAGGTAGGTGTTGCGCACGTCCAGGTCAAGCCTGAATCGCTGCTTGATGGCTTCGGTGAGTGTCTTGGTGGCGTACGCTTCCAGGGTTGGAAGCTTTTCGAACAGCTTGTGCACCTGCACCTGGTGCTCGCGGTGACGTGCGTGCTCTTCCTGCCATGCCTTGGCGACTTCCGGTTGTTGCTGGATTGCCGTCGCCAGCCAGGCAGGGGCTTGATGCCAGTTGCGCATCGCGCTCTGGGTTTCTGGCGGAGCCTGTTTGAGCCAGGTGGGGATTCTGCGCTCGATGGTGGCGTAATGAACACTAGGTACGGCAGTGACTGCAGTTGGCATGACGAGGCCCTTGCTTGATTTGGGGCGAAGGACTATCGCGGGCCTGTCTGAGCTGCTGGAGGTAGATATATGTGCCCTCGAGGTGCGGCGGCATCAGCGCGGGCAGTGCTCAAAGCGCAATTCAGGTTTATGATGGCCCACGGCCGAATAATCCTCACACGGAGTGCGCAATGCAGACCCTGTACCCGCAGATCAAACCCTACGCCCGGCACGATCTGGCCGTGGAAGCGCCGCATGTGCTGTATGTCGACGAAAGCGGCTCGCCAGAAGGTCTGCCGGTGGTATTCATCCACGGCGGCCCGGGCGCCGGTTGCGACGCCCAGAGCCGCTGCTACTTCGACCCGACCCTGTACCGCATCATCACCTTCGACCAGCGCGGCTGTGGCCGCTCCACGCCGCACGCGAGCCTGGAGAACAACACCACCTGGCACCTGGTCGAGGACCTTGAGCGCATCCGCGAGCACCTTGGCATCGACAAGTGGGTGCTGTTCGGCGGCTCGTGGGGTTCCACCCTGGCTCTGGCCTACGCCCAGACCCACCCCGAGCGGGTGCATGGCCTGATCCTGCGCGGCATCTTCCTGTGCAGGCCCCAGGAAATCCAATGGTTCTACCAGGAAGGCGCCAGCCGCCTGTTTCCCGATTACTGGCAGGACTACATCGCGCCGATCCCGCCGGAGGAGCGCGGTGACCTGGTCACGGCCTTCCACAAGCGCCTGACCGGCAACGACCAGATCGCCCAGATGCACGCGGCCAAGGCCTGGTCTACCTGGGAAGGCCGTACCGCCACCCTGCGTCCCAACCCGCTGGTGGTCGACCGCTTCTCCGAGCCGCAGCGTGCACTGTCGATCGCCCGTATCGAATGCCACTACTTCATGAACAACGCCTTCCTCGAGCCGGACCAGCTGATCCGCGATCTGCCGAAGATCGCCCACCTGCCGGCCGTGATCGTGCATGGCCGCTATGATGTGATCTGCCCGCTGGACAACGCCTGGGCGCTGCACCAGGCCTGGCCGAACAGCGAACTGAAGGTGATCCGTGATGCTGGCCACGCGGCTTCCGAGCCGGGCATCACCGATGCCCTGGTGCGTGCCGCCGACCAGATGGCCCGGCGCCTGCTCGACCTGCCCCTGGAAGAAGCATGAGGGGCCTGCTGCAGCGCGTGCGTGGTGCGCGGGTGGAAGTAGCGGGGGAGGTGGTAGGTGCCATCGACCAGGGTTTGCTGGTGCTGGTGGCCGTCGAGCCTGAAGACTCCCGTGAGCAGGCCGACAAGTTGTTGCACAAGCTGTTGAACTACCGCGTGTTCAGCGACGAGCAGGGCAAGATGAACCTGTCGCTGAAGGATGTGGGGGGAGGTTTGTTGCTGGTGTCGCAGTTCACCCTGGCGGCAGACACCCGCAACGGCATGCGCCCGAGCTTCTCGACGGCAGCGCCACCGGCCCTCGGCGCCGAGTTGTTCGACTATCTTTTGCAGCAGGCGAAGGCCCAGCACGCCGATGTGGCAAGCGGGCAATTCGGCGCAGACATGCAGGTGCACCTGGTCAATGATGGCCCCGTAACATTTATGTTACAAATGTGAGTGTAAAAAACCCCTTGTTCACAGGAAAACAAGGGGTTTTGTACGATAAATAGTTGTTCCAGCCTGATGCGTTGTCACGCGACCTGCTGGATAATCGCGCGCTGCATGGACCTGCGTTCGCAGGTTCGTTTCACTCTGACTCGAGCATTGTCTGGATCCGTTTGGGGAATCATTACGCCCTCACGGGGTCCGAACAGTGCTCGCCAACCCGGCATTTGTCGCTGGCCGTTGGTTTCATGATCTGTTTTCGGCGAGGGTTGCTCGTGATTGTTAGTCCCCAAAAAGCATCAAGAATCCCCGGTACCGGGCTGCGCAAGGCCCTGATGGCCAGTGTGGCACTGGTCGGCCTGATGAGCGCGGGCCAGCTGTGGGCATTCAATCTTGACGATGTTGCAGCCAAGGCAAAGGATCTGGCCGGCCAGAAGTACGAAGCACCGAAAAGCAACCTGCCGGCCGTATTCCGCGACATGAAGTTCGCGGACTACCAGAAGATTCATTTCCTGCAGGAAAAGGCCGAGTGGGCCAAGGACAAGACCCCGTTCAAGCTGTCGTTCTATCACCAGGGCATGCACTTCGACACCCCGGTGAAGATCAACCAGGTCACCGCCACCAAGGTCGAGGAAATCAAGTACGACCCGAGCCGTTTCGAGTTCGGTGACGTGCCACACGACCCGGAAACCACCAAGAACCTGGGTTACGCCGGTTTCCGCGTGCTGTACCCGATCAACAAGGCCGACAAGCAGGACGAGATCATGACCCTGCTTGGCGCCAGCTACTTCCGCGTGGTCGGCAAGGGCCACGTGTACGGCCTGTCGGCCCGTGGCCTGGCCATCGACACCGCACTGCCGTCGGGCGAGGAATTCCCGCGCTTCACCGAGTTCTGGGTCGAGAAGCCCAAGCCGACCGACAAGCACCTGGTCATCTACGCCCTGCTGGACTCGCCACGCTCCACCGGTGCCTACAAGCTGATCCTGCGTCCAGGCAACGACACCGTGGTCGACGTGCAGTCCCGCGTGTTCCTGCGTGACCATGTCAGCCGCCTGGGCATTGCCCCGCTGACCAGCATGTACCTGTTCGGCCCCAACCAGCCGTCCAAGGTCCTCAACTACCGCCCGGCCCTGCACGACTCCGAAGGCCTGTCGATCCATGCCGGCAACGGTGAATGGCTGTGGCGCCCGCTGAACAACCCGAAACACCTGGCCGTGAGCAACTTCAGCGTCGAGAACCCGCGTGGTTTCGGCCTGATGCAGCGCCAGCGCGCCTTCAGTGACTACGAAGACCTCGACGACAACTACCAGAAGCGCCCGAGCGCCTGGATCGAGCCGAAGGGTGACTGGGGCAAGGGCACCGTCGACCTGGTCGAAATCCCGACCGCCGACGAGACCAACGACAACATCGTGGCCTTCTGGAGCCCGGAGAAGCTGCCTGAGCCAGGCAAGCCATTCGAGTACGCCTACCGCCTGCACTGGACCATCGACGAGCCGAAGTTCCAGGCTTCCGAGCTGGGCTGGGTCAAGCAGACCCTGCGTTCCACCGGCGACGTCAAGCAGTCCAACCTGATCCGCCAGCCAGACGGCAGCGTGGCCTTCCTGGTCGATTTCGCCGGCCCGGCGCTGGCCGCCCTGCCGGAAGACACCGCCGTGCGCAGCCAGATCAGCGTGGGCGACAACGCCGAGGTGGTCGAGAACAACCTGCGCTATAACCCTGAGACCAAGGGCTGGCGCCTGACCCTGCGTTTGAAGGTCAAGGAAGCCAACAAATCGACCGAAATGCGTGCCGCGCTTGTGCGTGACGTGCCGGTCGAAGCCGCCAAGCCTGCCAAGGACGCCAAGCAGGACAAGGCTGCAGCCAAGCAAGCCAAGGCCGAGAAAGCCGCCAAGGCCGAACAACCTGCCGCCGATGCGGCGCCCACCAACGGGACCCCGGCCACCACCGAGAAGGTGCTGACCGAGACCTGGAGCTATCAGTTGCCTGCCGATGAGTAACTCAAGCGCAAGGCCGGAATCGCTTCGCGAGTACCTGGCCCACCTACCACTGAGCGACGAGCAACGGGCGGAACTCGCCAGCTGCACGTCATTCAGTGAGCTGCACCAACGCCTGGCGGCCAACCCGGCCGCCAGCTCTGCCGAGGCCGTCCAGGCCTCGGTGGGCCCGCGCCTGACCGTAGGCAGCGCCGCCGAGCTGGAAGACGCCGAGATGCTTGGCGTCGACGGCAGTGGCCGCCTGTGCCTGAAGATCGCTCCGCCGATCAAGCGCACCAAGGTTGTGCCCGAGCCATGGCGTACCAACGTGCTGATCCGCATGTGGCGGCGCATGACCGGCCGCACCAACGCCCCGCAGCCGCCTAAGCGCGAGCTGCCGCCAGCTCGCTGGCGTACGGTTGGCTCGATCCGCCGTTACATCCTGCTGGCGCTGATGATCGGCCAGACCATCGTTGCCGGCTGGTACATGAAGGGCATCCTGCCGTACCAGGGCTGGTCGTTCGTGGACTTTGACGAAGTCGTCAACCAGCCGCTGTGGGACACCGTGGTACAGGTTTGGCCGTATGCATTGCAGACGTCCATCCTGGTTCTCTTCGGCATCCTGTTCTGCTGGGTATCGGCGGGCTTCTGGACCGCGCTGATGGGCTTCCTCGAGCTGCTCACCGGGCGTGACAAATACAAGATTTCGGGTAGCAGTGCAGGCAACGAGCCGATCGCGCCCGAGGCGCGTACCGCGCTGGTGATGCCGATCTGCAACGAAGACGTGCCGCGCGTGTTCGCCGGCCTGCGCGCAACGTTCGAGTCGGTGGCCGCCAGCGGCAACCTCGATCGCTTCGACTTCTTCGTGCTCAGCGACACCAACGACACCGACATCGCCGTGGCCGAGCAACAGGCCTGGCTGGACGTGTGCCGCGAAACCAAAGGCTTCGGCCGTATCTTCTACCGCCGCCGTCGGCGCCGGGTGAAGCGCAAGAGCGGCAACCTCGACGACTTCTGCCGTCGTTGGGGCGGCGAATACAAGTACATGGTCGTACTCGACGCCGACAGCGTCATGAGCGGCGAGTGCCTGAGCAGTCTGGTGCGCCTGATGGAGGCCAACCCGGACGCCGGCATCATCCAGACCGGGCCGAAGGCCTCGGGCATGGACACCCTGTATGCACGCCTGCAGCAGTTCGCCACCCGCGTGTACGGCCCGCTGTTCACCGCCGGCCTGCACTTCTGGCAGCTGGGCGAGTCGCACTACTGGGGCCACAACGCGATCATCCGCATGAAGCCGTTCATCGAGCACTGCGCCCTGGCGCCGTTGCCGGGCAAGGGTGCGTTCGCCGGTGCAATCCTCTCCCACGACTTCGTCGAAGCCGCGCTGATGCGCCGTGCCGGCTGGGGCGTGTGGATTGCCTACGACCTGCCGGGCAGCTACGAAGAACTGCCGCCGAACCTGCTCGACGAGCTCAAGCGCGACCGCCGCTGGTGCCACGGCAACCTGATGAACTTCCGCCTGTTCCTGGTCAAGGGCATGCACCCGGTGCACCGTGCGGTGTTCCTCACCGGGGTGATGTCGTACCTGTCGGCACCGCTGTGGTTCCTGTTCCTGGTGCTGTCGACCGCGCTGCTGGCGACCAACACGCTGATGGAACCGCAGTACTTCATCGAGCCGTACCAGCTCTACCCGCTGTGGCCGCAGTGGCACCCGGAGAAGGCCGTGGCACTGTTCTCCACCACCATCGTGCTGCTGTTCCTGCCCAAGCTGCTCAGCGTCATCCTGATCTGGGCCAAGGGCGCGACCGAGTTTGGCGGGCGCATCAAGGTCACCCTGTCGATGCTGATGGAGATGCTGTTCTCCATGCTGCTGGCACCGGTGCGCATGATCTTCCACACCCGCTTCGTGCTGGCCGCGTTCCTCGGCTGGGCCGCGACCTGGAACTCGCCGCAGCGTGACGACGACTCCACGCCGTGGAGCGAAGCGGTGCGCCGCCATGGCCCGCAGACCCTGCTGGGCATTGCCTGGGCGGCGCTGGTGGCCTGGCTGAACCCGAGCTTCCTGTGGTGGCTGGCGCCAATCGTTGGTTCGCTGGTGCTGTCGATCCCGGTTTCGGTGATCTCCAGCCGCACCCGCCTGGGCCTGGCGGCCAAGGACGAGAAGCTGTTCCTCATCCCCGAGGAATACGCCACTCCGCAAGAGCTGCTGGCCACCGACCAGTACACCCACGAAAACCGCTGGCATGCCCTGCATGACGGCTTCGTGCGGGCTGTGGTCGACCCGCGGCAGAACGCCCTGGCCTGCGCCATGGCCACTGCCCGTCATGGTCAGGCGGCGCCGATCGAGGCACTGCGCGTCGAGCGCGTGGCCAAGGCGATGGAGGTCGGGCCGCAAGGGCTGGACCTCAATACCCGCCTGGCCCTGCTCAGCGACCCGGTGGCGCTGACCCGCCTGCACGAGCAGGTCTGGGCCGAGCACAATGCGGCGTGGATCAACGTGTGGCGTGCATCGATCAAGAACGACCCGCATTCGCCGCTGTTGCCGCTGCATCCGGAGAATGAAGGCCAACCGGCACTCGTCGGCGCCTGATCGGCCCAGGGGCCGCTTTGCGGCCCTATCGCGACACAAGGCCGCTCCTACAAGGGAATGCATGCCCCTGTAGGAGCGGCCTTGTGTCGCGAAACGAGGGCAAAGCCCTCGCTAGCAATGTCCCTGCATGATGGATTTTGGCCAACAAAGTCCCCCCCGGCTCTAGGTCCCCGAGCCGCCATGCGTTAGCATCCCTCTCCGATATGACGCATCGGCCGCCACGGCCGTGCCAACAATAAGATTCGCTACTTTTCTTGCTGGGGGACTTGGTGATGATCAAGAAATACCTTTCGCGACTGCTGGTCGGTGTCACCGCCCTGGTCGCCGTGACGGCGGCCCAGGCGGGCGCGATCGATGACGCGGTCAAGCGCGGCACCCTTCGGGTGGGCATGGACCCGACCTACATGCCGTTCCAGATGACCAACAAGCGTGGCGAGATCATCGGCTTCGAAGTCGATATCCTCAAAGCCATGGCCAAGTCCATGGGCGTCAAGTTCGAGCCGGTATCCACGGCCTATGACGGCATCATCCCGGCCCTGCTGACCGACAAGTTCGACATGATCGGCAGCGGCATGACCCTGACCCAGGAACGCAACCTGCGCCTGAACTTCAGCGAACCCTTCATCGTGGTTGGCCAGACCCTGCTGATCCGCAAGGAACTGGCGGGCGAGATCAAGTCGTACAAGGACCTGAACAACGAGAAGTACCGCATCACCTCCAAGCTCGGCACCACCGGCGAAATGGTTTCCAAGAAGCTGATCGCCAAGGCCAAGTACCACGGCTACGACAACGAGCAGGAAGCGGTGATGGACGTGGTCAACGGCAAGGCTGACGCCTTCGTCTACGACGCGCCGTACAACGTGGTGGCAGTGGACAAGGCCGGTGCCGGCAAGCTGCTGTTCCTCGAAGAACCCTTCACCTACGAGCCGCTGGCTTTCGGCCTGAAGAAAGGCGACTACGACAGCATCAACTTCATCAACAACTTCCTGCACCAGATCAAGCATGACGGGACCTACGATCGTATTCACGACAAGTGGTTCAAGAACAAGGACTGGCTGAAGGAAATGGAATAAGGCCCAGGCCACAAGCCGGCTTTATGACCCCGACGCGCAGGCAAACCCTGCGCGTTCGTATTTACGGAAGTACCCCACGTGATCAAACACAAGAAAGCCCAGTGGCCCTGGCACGGTTTGACTGCCCTGGTCCTGGTGGGCCTGGCGTTCAGCCTGTACATGGCCACCTCGATGATTTCCTACGAGTGGCGCTGGAACCGCGTACCGCAGTACTTCGCCTACAAGGCCGAGGAAGCACAGCGCGCCGCCGGTTACGGCACCGTGCAGGACATCGTCATCTCTGGCGACAATGCCCGTGTCACGCTGAAAGACGAGAGCGGTGCCGAGCAGGTGCTCGATGTGGCCAAGGACAGCCTGCAGCTGGCCCGCGGCGACGATGTTTCCGAAGGCGACCAGATTGGCGTCACCCGCCACTGGGCGGCCGGCCCGCTGGCCTGGGGCCTGTGGACCACGCTTTGGATTTCGGTGGTATCCGGTGCCCTGGGCCTGTTGATCGGCCTGTTCGCCGGCCTCTGCCGCCTGTCCAGCAACCCTACGCTGCGTGACCTGTCGACGGTGTATGTCGAACTGGTGCGCGGTACACCGCTGCTGGTACAGATCTTCATCTTCTACTTCTTCATCGGTACCGTGCTCAACCTGTCCCGCGAGTTTGCCGGGGTGGCTGCACTGGCGCTGTTCACCGGCGCCTACGTGGCCGAAATCGTTCGTGCCGGCGTGCAGTCCATCGCCAAGGGCCAGAACGAAGCGGCCCGCTCGCTGGGCCTGAACGCGGGCCAGTCGATGCGCCACGTGATCCTGCCGCAGGCCTTCAAGCGCGTGCTGCCGCCTTTGGCCGGCCAGTTCATCAGCCTGGTCAAGGACACCTCGCTGGTCTCGGTGATCGCCATCACCGAACTGACCAAGAGCGGCCGCGAGGCCATTACCACCTCGTTCTCGACCTTCGAGATCTGGTTCTGCGTGGCAGGCCTGTACCTGCTGATCAATCTGCCGCTGTCGCACCTGGCCAGCCGGCTCGAGCGGAGGCTTGCGCAAAGTGATTGAAGTCCGTGACCTGCTGAAAGTCTTCGACACCCGTGGCCACGTGGTACGGGCCGTGGATAACGTCACCACCCAGGTCGCCAAGGGCGAAGTGGTGGTGGTGCTCGGCCCGTCGGGTTCGGGCAAGTCGACCTTCCTGCGCTGCCTCAACGGCCTGGAGCATTTCGACGAAGGCCATGTGGCCATCGACGGCCTGCAACTGGCCGACCCGAAGACCGACATCAACGCCTACCGCCGCGAAGTCGGCATGGTGTTCCAGCACTTCAACCTGTTCCCGCACATGACCGTGCTGGAGAACCTGTGCCTGGCACAGAAGGTGGTGCGCAAGCGCAACAAGGCCGACCGCGAGGCCAAGGCCCGGGCGCTGCTGGAGAAGGTGGGCATTGCGCAGAAAGCCAACGAATACCCGTCGCGCCTGTCCGGTGGCCAGCAGCAGCGGGTGGCGATCGCCCGTGCCCTGGCCATGGACCCGAAAGTGATGCTGTTCGACGAGCCAACCTCGGCGCTTGACCCGGAAATGGTCGGCGAGGTGCTGGACGTGATGAAGACCCTGGCCCAGGAAGGCATGACCATGGTCTGCGTTACCCACGAAATGGGCTTTGCCCGTGAAGTGGCGGACCGGGTGCTGTTCTTCGATCATGGCAAGCTGCTCGAAGACTCGGCCCCGGCCGCGTTCTTCGCCTCGCCGAAAGACCCGCGTGCGCAGGCGTTCCTGCGCCAGGTGCTTTAACCCGCACCGGCCTCTTCGCGGGCGTGCCCGCGAAGAGGACGACTCGGTTTCAGATGTTGAATCGCCCCACCATTCCCCGCAACTGCTGCCCCAACTGCTCCAGCTCCCCACTCGACGCCGCCGTCTGCTCACTGGCCGCACTGGTCTGATCCGACACATCGCGCACATTCAGCACACTACGGTTGATCTGCTCGGCGACCACGCTCTGCTCTTCGCTGGCCGTGGCAATCTGCTGGTTCATGCCCTGGATGCTGGACACCGTGTCGGTGATCTGGCTCAACGCATGCCCCGCCTTGCGGCTCAGCTCCACGCTTTGCTCGGTCAGGTTCTTGCTGTTGTCCAGCAGGCGGGTCACTTCGTCGGTGCCGTTATGCAGGCTGTCGATCAGTTGGCCGATTTCCTCGGTTGCCGTCGAGGTGCGCTGGGCCAGACCGCGCACTTCATCGGCCACCACGGCAAAACCACGCCCGGCTTCACCCGCCCGTGCTGCTTCGATCGCCGCGTTCAGGGCCAGCAGGTTGGTCTGCTCGGACACTGACTTGATCACATCGAGGATGCTGCCGATGCGCTGGCTCTCGCCCGCCAGGTGCTGCATGGCCGCCAGGCAATGGTCCATCTGCCCGGCCAGCTGTTCGATACGGCCAATAGCTTCGGCCACCACCTGGTCGCCGACCTGCGCCTGCTGGTCGGCGTTGGTCGCCGCCAGCGAGGCCTGTTCAGCGTTCTGCGCCACTTCCTGCACGGTGGCGCTCATCTGGTTCATGGCCGTGGCCACCTGGTCGGTTTCCTCGCGTTGCTGATTGATGCGCAGCTTGGTGTCTTCGCTGCTGGCCGCCAGCTGTGTGGCGGCCTGTGACAAGTGGCCGACGCCCTGGTCGATGCCACCGATCAGCTCGCGCAGGCTCAAGGTCATTTCGCGCATGCTGGTTTGCAACTGGCCCATCTCGTCGCGGCGTTGCACCGGTTCGACCTGGCTCAGGTCGCCCTTGGCGATGCGCCCGGCCACGGCCAGGGTCTGGCGCAAAGGCTGGGTGATCTGCAGGGTGATCAGCCAGCCGGCCACCACGCCTACAACCAATGCCAGCAGGGCTACAGTGGTCAGCAGCGAGCGGGCCTCAAGGGCTTCCCTGTCGCGCTGCTCGATCTTGCGTTTGCCAAGTTCCAGGCTTACCGCGCGCAGCTCGTTGCCCATGTTCTCCATATTGTTTTGCAGCTGTTCGACACGCACCGCAGCCCGACGATACTCATCCAGGCTGGCGCGGTACTTGGCCAGCTGCTCGCCGGGCTGCTGGGTGAGCGCACGGGGCAAGCCAAGTGGAGCAAGGCCTTTGAGCAGTTGTGCAAGGCTGCTGGCGGCGGCATCCAGGGAGGTGTCGCCGACCTTGGCGAAGCTTTCCACAGGGGAGAAGGTATAGGCCGGCACCAGGCTCTGCTGGTTGGCACCGTCGACATGTCGGCCAAGCGTGTCCATCAGCCCCAGCACACCGCCTTGCTGGCTGTCGGCAGGCATCCTCAGCAAGGCCTGGGTCTGGAGATCGTCGATCACTTCGGTGAGCTTCTGCTCATGGGCCTGCATGGCCTGGCGCAGGGCGATACGCTTGGCGACAGTAGTCTCCAGCTCGCTGAAATCGTCGCGCAGGCGCTGCAGCAACGCCAGTTTTTCGGTCAGCATCTGCCGGGATTCATCCACGCTGCTACGTTGTTGCAAGTTGCTCAGCATGCTGTTGAGCTGGTCGAGAATGTTGGCTATCCGCGTTCTGCTGGCGTTGTCGTTGAGTACGCGGTAAGTGATGCGCTCTGCGCGCAAGTCTTTGGTCAGGTCGTTGATCAGGCCGATTTCGCTGAGTTGCTGCGAACGCACAATGGCGTCATCCAGTGCACGCCAGCCACTGACGGTGGTGGCCAGGGTAAGCAGCAGGACTACGGCAAAGCCGAGGGCGAGCTTGGCTGCGACACTGATGTTGCCGAGCTTGCGGTTGAGGTAGCCGAGCATGAGGAATCTCCGTGCGATTGGGGGCGAGGATGCAGGCGCATTGCTGGCATCACACCTTTGCCAATCGGCAGCGGAGCTGTAGGACTTGACCTGATAATCAGGTAGGAAATTTCACTTCATTAGGTGGGATTTATTGCCTGTACCGGCCTCTTCGCGGGCTCGCCCGCTCCCACAGGGGTCGCACAGGCTTCAAGGGCCATGCAGTACCTGTGGGAGCGGGCAAGCCCGCGAAGAGGCCGGCACAGATGGCTCATGCTTCAGATCACAGCCTGAACCGCCCCACCAACCCTTGCAGGTGGGTACCTAACCGCGCGAGCTCCACGCTGGAACTGGCCGTCTCTTCACTGGCCGCCGAGGTCTGGTCAGAAATATCCCGCACGTTCATCACGCTGCGGTTGATCTCTTCTGCCACGGCCGTCTGTTCTTCAGCTGCCGTGGCAATCTGCTGGTTCATGGCCTGGATCGACGATACGGTCCGGGTGATGGTTTCCAGCGAGCTGCCGGCACGGCGGGTCAGTTCGACGCTGCTGTCGGTCAACTGGCGGCTGCTGTCCATCACGCTGGCCACGCGCTGGGTGCCGCTTTGCAGGCCGGCAATCAGCTCTTCAATCTCTTCGGTCGATTGCTGAGTGCGCTGCGCCAGGCTGCGCACTTCATCGGCCACCACGGCAAAGCCACGCCCGGCCTCGCCGGCCCGGGCCGCCTCGATCGCCGCGTTGAGGGCCAGCAGGTTGGTCTGCTGGGCCACCGACTTGATCACGTCGAGCACGCTGCCGATCTTGTCGCTTTCGGCCTTGAGCTGGTTCATCGCTTCGCTGGAGTTGACCACTTCGCCGGCCAGGCGCTCGATCTGCGCCACCGCCTCGCCCACTACACGATCGCCCTCGCGGGCCTGCTGGTCGGCCATCAACGCAGCTTCCGAGGCCTGCTCGGCATTGCGCGCCACCTCATGCACGGTAGCGGTCATCTGGTTCATGGCGGTCGCCACCTGATCGGTCTCGACCTTCTGGTTGTTGACCCCGGCACTGGTCTGCTCGGTCACCGCCGACAGCTCCTCGGCAGCACTGGCGATCTGCGTGACGCCATCACCGATGCCGCTGATCAGTTCGCGCAGGCCCTGGGTCATGCGATGCATGCTGGCTTGCAACTGGCCCAGTTCGTCGCGGCGTTGTACCTGCAGGTTCAGGGTCAGGTCGCCACTGGCCACGCGTTCGGCGGCGTGCAAGGTCTGGCGCAGCGGGACGATGATCTGCCGGGTGATGGCCCAGGCCGCCAGCAGGCCGAGGGTCAGCGCCAGCACGGTGGCCACGGCAAGCACGGTCTTGGCCTGGGCCGCCCCGGCGTCGCGCACAGCGGTTTGCGAGGTGGTCATCGCCTGGCTGGCCTGCAGCAGTACCGTGCCGTGCTCGACCATGCTCTGCAGGGCCTGCTCACTGGCGACCTGGGCACTGCCGAACTGGGTGACCGCGTCGCGGTAGCCTGCCAGGGCGGTGGTGGCATCGTCCAGGCTGGCAGCATGCTCCGCCGGCACTTTGGCCGGTAGCGCGCGCAGTTCGGCCAAGGCCTGGTCGATAGCTTTCAGCGCCGTCTGCTGATAGTCGGCGTTGCCGCTGTAGGTGTAACCGCGTACCTGGAACCGCGCCTGTTGCAACAGGGCGCTGACTTCCACCGCGTGCTGGTACTGGCTGATATCGCCACCCTGCAGCAGGCCGCGTTGCACCCGGCCAATCAGCTCCGCGGCCTTGTCGGCAGTGTCGCCTAGCACGGCGCGGCTGGCCTCGCGGCGTTGGCCGGCCTGTTTCAGCTCGTTGAACGCCTGCTGGTAGCCGCGCACGGCCTCGCGCTGCTGCTCAAGGCGCTGGCTGTCAGCGGGCTGCTCGATCTGCCCGAGCATAAGCTGTACCTGGCGCTCGAGATTACCCAGGGCTTTTTCCAGCTCTGCCACCGAGGCTTCGTCAGGCTGGCGCTGGTAATGCTGGCGGGCGATGCGCAGTTCCTGGGTGTACTGCTGAATGACCGAGATGTTTCCCAGCTTGTCGCCACGGTTGATGATGCTGTCCATGCCGTGCCAGCCAGCCAGGGTGATGGCCAGGGTCAACAGCAGCACCAGGCCGAAGCCCAGCCCCAGTTTGCGATTGACGCTCACATTGCCCAATGATTGGGCGAACCATTGATACATGTACGACTCCCCGGCGCCTTGGCAGCACGATTAATTGTTGTGTTGCCAAGACAATCGGCCTGGGGAGGGGAAACTTTATGGGTAAAAGTTGACTTTAGTGTCAGAAAATTCGTGAAAGCAGCGCTGTCACCGCGGTCTCTACCCGCAGGATGCGGTCGCCCAGCTGGACCGGAGCCAGGCCTGCCTTGCCCAGCAGGTCCACTTCGTAGGGGATCCAGCCGCCCTCCGGGCCGATGGCCAGGGTCACGGGCTGCTCCACGGCGCGCGGGCAGGCGGGGTAGGGGCCAGGGTGGCCGACCAGGCCCAGGGTGCCTGCGGCGATGGCCGGCAGGCGGTCTTCGACGAACGGTTTGAAGCGCTTCTCGATGATCACTTCGGGCAGCACGGTATCGCGGGCTTGTTCCAGGCCCAGGATGAGGTTCTCGCGAATGCTGTCCGGGTGCAGGAACGGTGTTTGCCAGAAGCTTTTCTCGACCTTGTAGCTGTTCAGAAGGATCAGCCGCGGCACGCCAAGGGTGGCCACGGTCTGGAACAGCCGGCGCAGCATTTTCGGCCGAGGTACGGCCAGCACCAGGGTCAGCGGCAGCTTGGCCGGTGGCTGCTGGTCAAAGGCGACTTCCAGTTCGGCTTCGTGCTTTTCCAGGCGCAGCACCGTGGCCTTGCCCATCAGGCCGTTGATGCGGCCCACGCGCAGGTTGTCGCCCACCGCCACACGGTGGATGTCCTGCATGTGGGTGAAGCGCCGGTCTGCGAGAACGACGCGGTCGGCCGAGACGAAGTCGGCCTCTTCAAGGAGCAACAGGTTCACGGTTGGGTCGCTGGTGGCTGGTCGTTGTGGTCGTTGGCGGTTTCGTCGTGGGCGCTGCGCTTGCGGATCAGGCTGCCGCACAGCACGCCGATCTCGAACAGCAGCCACATGGGTACGGCCAGCAGGGTCTGGGAGAAGATGTCCGGTGGGGTGAGGACCATGCCGACCACGAAGCAGCCGATGATCACGTAGGGGCGAATCTTCTTCAGGTACTTCACATCGACCACGCCGATCCATACCAGCAGCACCACCGCCACCGGGATTTCGAAGGCCACGCCAAAGGCGAAGAACAGCGTCATCACGAAGTCGAGGTAGCTGGCGATGTCGGTCATCATCGACACGCCTTCCGGCGTGGCGCTGGCGAAGAAGCCGAAGATCAGCGGGAACACCAGGAAATAGGCGAAGGCCATGCCGGCGTAGAACAGGAAGATGCTCGACACCAACAGCGGAATGGCGATGCGCTTTTCATGGCGGTACAGCCCGGGTGCGATGAAGCCCCAGATCTGCTGGAGGATGAACGGTATCGCCAGGAACAGCGAGACGATCATGGTCAGCTTGAACGGCGTGAGGAACGGCGAGGCCACGTCGGTGGCGATCATCGTCGCATTGGCCGGCAGGTGCTCGCGCAGCGGCGCGGAGACCAAGGTGTAGATCTGCTGGGCGAAGGAGAACAGCCCGGCAAAGATCAGGAAAATGACGGCAACGCAGCGCAGCAGGCGGGTGCGCAGTTCGGTCAGGTGCGAAACCAGCGGCATTGGCTGGTCGTGTTCCGGATTTTCGCTCATGGGGCTCGCGGCGGTTGAGGCGGTTCAGAAGGCGTGGCCGGGGTGGCAGCGGTCTCGACCGGCCTGGCTTCGAGCCCGGCGGGGGGCTGAACGGTTGCGGTGGTGACAGGCGGCTGCGCCGGTGGCGTCATCGGGTTGAGGATGCGCTTGGCTTCCTCTTCCATCTGCAGGATGTGCTCGTTGTGCAGCTGGCGGCGGATTTCGTCGGCGCCGATTTCGCGCTCCACTTCCATCTTGATGCTGTTGAAACTGCGCTTGAGCCGGCCGATCCACAGGCCTGCCGTGCGCGCGGCACCGGGCAGGCGCTCGGGGCCGAGCACCAGCAGGGCGACCAGGCCGACGAGCAGCAGCTCGCTGAAACTGATGCCGAACATGGGTCAGTCTTTCCGCTGCGGCTCTTGAGCCGGCTGGGCCTGGCCTTCGATGGTGTGGCCCTGGTTCTGCTGGGCAGTGTTCTGCACCGGTGGAACGGGTTGGGCAGGCGGCGGGGTCTGCTCGGCCGGCTTGTTCTCTTCGTCGCTCATGGCCTTGCGGAAGCCCTTGATCGACTCACCCAGGTCACTGCCGAAGTTCTTCAGCTTCTTGGTGCCAAACACCAGGACCACGACCACCAGCAAGACGATCCAGTGTTTCCAGTCAAAGATACCCATTTCGTACTCCTGAAATTTACAGGTCAAGCGAATTGTTCTGGCAACGCGGCCCCTGTGGGAGCGGGTTCACCCGCGAACACCGGCTTAGCCGGTGCCATACACCGCGTCGCATTCTTCGCGGGTGAACCCGCTCCCACAAAAGAGAGGGGCACCGCGCACTTGAATTACATCAGGCAGACGGCTGTCGTGCAGCCTTCTCATCATGCCCGGAAAGCCCGAAGCGGCGTTCCAGCTCATCGAGCACGGCTTGCGGATGCTGGCCCAGCGCGCTGAGCATTACCAGGCTATGAAACCACAGGTCGGCGGTTTCGTAGATGACATCGCTGTAATCCTTGCTGACCGCAGCGTCCTTGGCGGCAATGATCGTCTCGACCGACTCTTCGCCGAGCTTTTCGAGGATCTTGTTCAGGCCCTTGTGGTACAGGCTGGCCACGTAGGAGCTGTCGGGCGCCGCTTGCTTGCGCTCTTCAAGCACTTCGGCCAGGCGGTTGAGGGTGTCGCTCATGTCAGTGTCCTGCGCTGTAGATGGCATCCGGGTCTTTCAGGACCGGGTCGACGGTTTTCCACTGGCCGTCTTCGAAGACGCGGTAGAAGCAGCTTTCACGGCCGGTATGGCAGGCGATATGGCCCAATTGCTCGACCATCAGGATGATCACGTCGGCATCGCAGTCCAGGCGCATTTCATGCAGCTTCTGCACGTGCCCGGATTCCTCGCCCTTGCGCCACAGCTTGCCACGCGAACGCGACCAGTAGATGGCGCGTTGCTCGGCGGCGGTCAGGGCCAGCGATTCGCGGTTCATCCAGGCCATCATCAGCACGCGTCCGGTCTTGTGGTCCTGGGCGATCGCCGGTACCAGGCCCTCGCTGTTCCACTTGATCTCGTCCAGCCAGTCTTTCATCGTCGACTCCAAAGCGGGCCCGCTCCTGTGCCGGGCCCTTTGCGCTAGTGTGCCAGCCATGGGCGCGGCTGGCTATTGGCGCACGATCAGGTAAAGGCCGGCGGCCAGCATCAGCCAGGCCGGCCAGGCGGCAGGGGCGGCCAGGCTGGTGGCCGCGGCGGCACCAGCGGCCAGTACCGCACCACCGCCGAGCAGGCCGGCGCCGAGCAGGCGCAGCGCCCAGCGGTCGCCCTGGCGGCGCCGCTCCGGCAGTTGCGGATCGTGCAGGTGCGGTTGCGACAGGCGCTCGAGCAGGTCGCGGGCCATGTCGGCCAGGTGCGGCAGTTGCTCGACCTGGCTGTGGATGTTGCCGAGCACGGCCTTGGGGCTCATGCGGTCGCGCATCCAGCGCTCGAGGAATGGCTTGGCGGTGCTCCACAGGTCCAGCTCGGGGTACAGCTGGCGACCCAGGCCCTCGATGTTGAGCAGGGTCTTCTGCAGCAAAACCAGCTGCGGCTGCACTTCCATGTTGAAGCGGCGGGCGGTCTGGAACAGGCGCATCAGCACCTGGCCGAAGGAAATATCCTTTAACGGTTTTTCGAAGATCGGCTCGCACACGGTGCGGATCGCCGCTTCGAACTCGTTGACCTTGGTGTGCGCCGGCACCCAGCCCGAGTCGATGTGCAACTGGGCGACGCGGCGATAGTCACGCTTGAAGAAAGCGATCAGGTTGCGCGCCAGGTAGTCCTGGTCCTCGGCGGTCAGGCTGCCGACGATGCCGCAGTCGATGGCGATGTACTGCGGGCTCCATGGTTTGACCGTGCTGACAAAGATGTTGCCGGGGTGCATGTCGGCATGGAAGAAGCTGTCGCGGAACACCTGGGTGAAGAACACCTCCACACCCCGTTCGGCCAGCAGCTTCATGTCGGTGCGCTGGTCGGCCAAGGTGGCCATGTCGGTCACCGGCACGCCGTAGATGCGCTCCATCACCAGCACCTTGGGGCGGCACAGGTCCCAGTACACCTGGGGCACGTACATCAGCTCGGAGCCTTCGAAGTTGCGCCGCAGCTGGCTGGCGTTGGCCGCTTCGCGCAGCAGGTCGAGCTCGTCGTAGATGGTTTTTTCATAGTCGCCGACGATTTCCACCGGGTGCAGGCGACGGGCATCGGCCGAAGCGCGCTCGGCGGCCTTGGCGATCAGGAACAGCCAGGCCAGGTCCTGGGCGATCACCGGCTTCAGGCCCGGGCGCACCACCTTGACCACCACTTCCTCGCCACTTTTCAGGCGCGCAGCGTGCACCTGGGCCACCGAGGCCGAGGCCAGCGGCTCGACGTCGAAGCGGCTGAACAGTTGCGTTACCGGGGCGCCCAGTTGCGCCTCGATCAGTGCCACGGCCTGCTTGGGGTCGAACGGCGGCACGCGGTCCTGCAGCAGCATCAGCTCATCGGCAATGTCGTTGGGCAGCAGGTCGCGGCGGGTGGACAACAACTGGCCGAACTTGATGAAGATCGGCCCCAGGTCCTGCAGGGCCAGGCGCAGGCGCGCGCCACGGCTGAGCTCGGACGGCTTGCGCGGCAGCCAGCGCCACGGCATCAGCAGGCGCAGGCTCATCAGCCACCAGGGCAGCGGCAGGTCGAACAGCAGGTCATCGAGACGGTAGCGGATCACCACACGCTGGATGCGAAAAAGACGGCGGACGGCGAGCAGCTTCATGCGTTATCGCTGGTATCAAGGGTTCGGGAAAGGCGCTTGAGGCGCGCCTCGAGGCGTTCTGTATCGAGCTTCAGGGCATCGAGCTCGCTGAAGGCGGCTTCGGCTTCGCGCTTGCCGACCAGGGTACGGGACTCTTCGGCCAGGTACTCGGAAAGGTTCTGGCTGAAGCGCGCCAGGCCCTGGCGGGTCCAGCGTGCACGCAGGCGGATGTGGCCCGCCAGCAGCGCCGTGGCGACCGGGCCGAGCCAGCGTTGCAGCTCGTGCTCCCAGTCCAGCTCCAGGTCCTGCAGCACACCGAACAGGTCGAGCAGCACGGCGCTGTCGCCATGCAGTTCGACTTGCGGGCTGTGCAGCACGGCAGTCTTGTCCCTGGCCAGGGCCAGTTGCGCCAGGCTGCCGGCCGGGGCGCGCAGGCTGCAGTCGACCTCGCCTTGCCAGTGGGCGGCAAGCATCAGGCCCTCTTCATCGGGCAGGATGAACACCTGCAAGGCTGGCTGGCGGCAGTCGATCTCGATGACCTTGCCCTCCAGCGCGGCCAGCCGCGGCAGGGCCGTGCTGTCCATGCGCAGGACGCGGTTCAGGCCATGTTCGGCGCTGGCGAGCAGCCCGGCCAGCAGCATCAGGGCTTGATCCCCCGGTGCACGGCAACGATGCCGCTGGTCATGTTGTGGTAGGTGACGCGGTCGAAACCGGCCTCGACCATCATGGCCTTCAGGGTTTCCTGATCGGGGTGCATGCGGATCGACTCGGCGAGGTAACGGTAGCTCTCCGAGTCGTTGGTGATCAGCTTGCCGGCCAGCGGCATGAAGGCGAACGAGTAGGCGTCGTAGGCCTTGGACATCAGCTTGTTGGTCGGCTTGGAGAACTCCAGCACCAGCAGGCGGCCGCCCGGCTTGAGCACGCGCAGCATCGAGCGGATGGCTTCGTCCTTGTGGGTGACGTTGCGCAGGCCGAAGGCGATGGTCACGCAGTCGAAGTGGTTGTCCGGGAATGGCAGCTTCTCGGCGTCGGCCTGGACGAACTCGATGTTGCCGGCCACGCCACGGTCGAGCAGGCGGTCACGGCCGACCTTGAGCATCGACTCGTTGATGTCGGCCAGCACTACCTGGCCGGTCGGGCCGACCAGCCGCGAGAACTTGGCGGCCAGGTCGCCGGTACCGCCGGCGATGTCCAGTACACGGTTGCCGGCGCGTACGCCCGACAGCTCGATGGTGAAGCGCTTCCACAGGCGGTGCATGCCGCCGGAAAGCACGTCGTTCATCAGGTCGTACTTGGCCGCTACCGAGTGGAACACCTCGGCGACTTTCTTCGCCTTCTGGCTTTCAGGGACGTCCTGGTAACCGAAATGGGTGGTGGGTTCGGCGTGGTCGCCTTTGCGCTGGTCGTTCATATCGCTTCACCGGAAAAAATTACCGCCATTCTAGGGCGAACGGGCGGATTTGTCTTGGCGGGGTGTGCCAGTGGGCAGGGGCGGGCATAATGCCCATTATGTCTTCATCTTCAGGAACACCCGCATGACCCAGATCAGCGTCGAACGCAAACATTCCCTCGGCCGTGATGCCGCCCGTGCCAAGGCTGAAGCGCTGGTCGACAAACTGACCCGCGAGTACGACCTCAAGGCCACCTGGAACGGTGACCGGGTCGACGTGGCGCGCAGCGGTGCCAACGGCAGCGTGCACATCTTCGATGACCGCATCCGCGTCGAATTGAAGCTGGGCATGATGCTGTCGATGATGAGCGGCACCATCAAGGGCGAGATCGAGCGGGCCCTGGACAAAGCCCTGGCCTGACACCCCTTCCCGGGCCATGCTCGTTCACCTTAGGGTGAAGATTCTAATTTCCCTCTCTACCTTGTGCTTAAGCCCAACCTCCATGGGCGGTTCCTCCTCCACTCATGAGCATGAGGTACAGAGCATGGCCAAAGTGACTGTGAAGAAAAAGGACGACGCCCCGGGTACGCTGGGCGAGGTGCGCGGCTACGCGCGCAAGATCTGGCTGGCGGGCATCGGCGCCTATGCGCGCGTGGGCCAGGAAGGCTCCGACTACTTCAATGAGCTGGTCAAGGCCGGCGAAGGCGTCGAGAAGCGTGGCAAGAAGCGCATCGACAAGGAGCTCGATGCTGCCAACAACCAGATCGACGAAGCGACCCAGGAAGTCAGTCGCGTACGCGGCAAGGTCGAAGTTCAACTGGACAAGATCGAAAAAGCTTTCGACGCGCGGGTAGGTCGCGCCTTGAATCGCCTTGGCATTCCGTCTAAACATGACGTTGAGGCGTTGTCCATCAAGCTTGAACAGCTGCACGAGCTGCTCGAGCGCGTCGCGCACAAACCATAAGGAGAGCAGGATGGCTGGCAAGAAGAATTCCGAGAAAGAAGGCAGCTCCTGGGTCGGCGGGATCGAGAAGTACTCCCGCAAGATCTGGCTGGCGGGGCTTGGTATCTATTCGAAGATCGACCAGGACGGCCCGAAGCTGTTCGACTCGCTGGTAAAGGATGGCGAGAAGGCCGAGAAACAGGCGAAGAAGACCGCAGAAGATGTTGCTGAAACTGCCAAGTCGTCGACCACTTCGCGTGTGTCGGGCGTGAAGGACCGTGCGCTAGGCAAGTGGAGCGAACTCGAAGAGGCCTTCGACAAGCGCCTGAACAGTGCCATCTCGCGCCTTGGCGTGCCGAGCCGCAACGAGATCAAGGCCCTGCACCAGCAGGTGGACAGCCTGACCAAGCAGATCGAGAAACTCACCGGCGCTTCGGTTACCCCGATTTCGTCGCGCACTGCAGCCAAACCGGCTGCGAGCAAGGCGGCGGCCAAGCCACTGGCCAAGACGGCAGCGGCCAAGCCTGCGGCAAAAACCGCGGCAGCCAAGCCGGCAGCCAAGGCCGCAGCGGCTAAACCTGCTGCCAAGACTGCGGCGGCCAAGCCTGCGGCGAAACCGGCAGCGGCCAAACCGGCTGTGGCGAAGAAGCCTGCAGTGAAGAAAGCACCGGCCAAGCCGGCAGCCGCCAAGCCGGCAGCTCCAGCGGCCAGCGCCGCTCCGGCCGCTAGCGCAGCTTCGGCGCCCACTGCGGCTCCGGCCAGCAACCCGCCTTCGGCACAGACAGGCACCGGTACCCTGATCTGATACCGCGTCGCCATCTTCGCGGGCTTGCCCGCTCCCACAGGTCCTGTGTGCACTCGAGCACTGCATTTCACCTGTGGGAGCGGGCATGCCCGCGAAAGCCGCGACACCGAATCAACAGGCTTACCCCTCCAGATACCGCACCGCCAATTGCTCCGCCGCCCCCCGCGCCTGGGCCTGCAGATGCGGCGCCACCAGCATCATCACCTGGTACACCACAATCCCCACATCCCCCTCGCGCCCCAGTACCCGCTGATAATCCAGCGAGAACATCAGTGTCAGGGTGATCTGCTCCACCAGTTGCCCCAGCGCCTGGGTCTCGCTCTCTACCAACCCTTGGCCCTTGAGGCTGGCCAGCAACGCCGCCAGTGTGCGCTTGAGCGCGTTGATCAGGTTGCGCATGCCGCGGGCCAGTTTGGGCAGGCGCCCGGTCAGGTTCGACAGGTCCTGGAACAGGAAGCGGTACTGCGCCATGCGTTCGACGATCAGGTGCAGGAACAGCCAGTAATCCTCGGCGTCCAGGCGTACCTCCAGCGGCGGGTCGAGCAAGGGCATCAGCGCTTCTTCAAAGCGCTCGAACAACCCCAGCACCAACGGCTCCTTGCCGTGGAAGTGGTAGTAGAGGTTGCCAGGGCTGATGCCCAGTTCGTTGGCAATTTCCAGGGTGGATACGTTCGGTTCGCCCTGCTGGTTGAACAGCTGCAGGGCACATTCGAGGATACGGTCGCGAGTCTTCATCCAGTCGGCATGCTCATCGGGTCAGCACGTAGGTGCCCGGCGCGGGGCCCAGCGGTGGGTAGGTGGCATTGCCCAGTTCGCTGCGCGGTGCCTTGAGCGGGCCGGAGCGCGCGGTGATCCACTCCAGCCACAACGGCCACCAGCTGCCTTCGCTGCGCTTGGCATCGTGGAGCCAGGCACGCGGGTCGCTGGACAGCTTGGGGTTGGCCAGGTAGTAGGCCTTGGGGTTGCCGGGCGGGTTGATGATGCTCTGGATGTGCCCGCTGTTGGCCAGCACGAAGCGCCGGTCGCCACCCAGCAGCAAGGCCGAGCGGTACACCGCATCCCACGGGGTGATGTGGTCGTTGCTGCCGGCCACGGTGAAACTGTCCAGCTCGACCTTCTGCAGGTCGATGGGTGTGCCGCATACCTCCAGGCCGGCTGGGTGGGTCAGCGGGTTGAGCTTGAAGAAGTCCAGCAGGTCGCCATGCAGCGCGGCGGGCAGGCGCGTGCTGTCGGCGTTCCAGTACAGGATGTCGAAGGCTGGTGGTGTCTTGCCGAGCAGGTAGTTGTTGACCCAGTAGTTCCAGATCAGGTCGTTGGGCCGCATCCAGGCGAAGATCCGCGCCACCTCGGCGCCATCCAGCACACCGCGCTGGTAGGAGCGGCGCTTGGCGGCCTCGATGGTCTGCTCGTCGGCGAACAGGCTGGCGGGGCTTTCGAACTTGCTGTCCAGCAAGCTGACCAGGTAGGTGGCGCTGCGCACCCGGCGCAGCTGGTGCTTGGCCTGCAGGTGGCCCTGCAGTGCGGCCATGGTCAGGCCGCCGGCGCAGGCGCCCATCAGGTTGGGGTCGCGGTTGCCGCTAATGCTGCGGCAAGCGTTGAGCGCTTCTTCCAGGGCCTGCACGTAGCTGGACAGGCCCCATTCGCGGTGGCGCGGGTCGGGGTTGCGCCAGCTGACCATGAACACCTGCAGGCCATTCTTGAGCATGTACTGGACGAAGCTGTTGGTCGAGCTGAGGTCGAAGATGTAGAACTTGTTGATCTGTGGCGGCACCACCAGCAGTGGCCGGGCGTGCTGCTTTTCGCTCATCGGCTTGTACTGGATCAGTTCCAGCAGCTCGTTGCGAAACACCACGGCGCCGGCAGTCGCGGCCAGGTTGCCGCCCACTTCGAAGGCGCGCTCGTCGACCTGGCGTGGCAGGCCGTCATTGTGGCGCAGGTCATCGAGCAGGTGGGCCACGCCGCGCACCAGGCTCTGGCCACCGCTGTTGAACAGTTCCTTGACCGCCAGCGGGTTGAGCAGCGAGTTGCTTGGCGCCAGGGCATCGTTGATCAGGTTGAACAGGAAGTGCGCACGGGCCCGGTCATCGTCGTCCAGGTGGCTTTCCTCGATCCACAGGCGGGTCTGCTTCTGCCAGGCCAGGTAGGCTTGCAGGCCGCGCCGGTAGAACGGGTTCTGGCTCCATGTCGGGTCGCTGAAGCGCGGATCGCGCGGGTTCGGCTGAAGCGGTGTGTCACCCAGTATCACCCGGCCCAGCTGGCCACCCAGGGCCAACAGGTGATGTGCGGTGTGCAGCGGGTGACGCAGGCTTTGGCGGCTGACATTGCGCAGCGTGGAAATCAGGTCACGACCGCGCAGGCCGAGGATGGCGTTCTGCACGTTCATGCTGGTGGCGGGAAGCGTTGGCGTTCCTTTGGCCGGTTTGTCTTTCATGGCAACACTCCCTCGTCTAAGCCATTTCGCTGTCGAGACCTTCGCGGGCATGCCCGCTCCCACAGGTTCGGCGCCATCCCTGTGGGAGCGGGCGCGCCCGCGAAGAAGGCCGCATCGATTTACCCGCCCGAAGCCGGGCGAGGGTGCATGACGGCGCGCTGTCGTTCTTGCTGAAGGAACTTCATGATGATCGGGGCGACGGCCTCGGCCCGGGTGATCAGGAACAAATGACCGTCGTCGATAATGTGTAGCTGGGCATTGGGAATCCGCCAGGCCAGCAGGCGCATGTTGATCAGCGGGATCAGCGGGTCGTCGTCGCCGGCCAGCACCAGGGTCGGTTGCTGGATCTTGTGCAGCCAGTGGATGCTGGTCCAGCCGAGCCCGGCGAACAGCTGCCAGTAGTAGCCCATCTTGCCGCCGGAGCGCACCTTGGAGGCGTGCTGCATGGCCAGTTCGGGGTCACGCCGGAAGCCGCCGCCATAGATCGTCGGCGCAATGCGGATGACATGCGACGGCTGCACGTAACGCCGTGGGCTGGCCATCATCCACAACACCTTGGGCTTGCCTGGCACCATCACCGCACCGGCTGCGGTGGCGGCCAGCACCAGTTTCTTGCAGCGTTCGGGGTAATCGTGGGCGAACTGCTGGGCCAGGGCGCCGCCCCAAGACACACCGATGACATTGACCTGGCCGTAGTCGAGGTAGTCGAGCATGCGTGCCGTCAGCTTGGCCAACCCGGGGAAGCGGTATGGGTGGCGCGGCGTGGACGAGCCGCCGACCCCGGGTACGTCAAAGGCAATGACTTCCAGGTCCGGGTCCAGTGCCTCGATGAACGGAAACACCAGCTCCAGGTTGGCACCGATGCCGTTGAAGATCAGCAACGGCGTCAGGTGCGGTTTGCCCGGGCGGACGGCGGTGCGGATGGACTGGTTGTCCAGCTCGACGGTCCTGAAGATGTAGGGTTGCGGCATGCGCGTGACTCATGGGGTGAAATGAACACCGTGGCGTCCCGCAGGTGGCCACGGCGCTGCAGCTCAACGCTCGTGAACGTAGGTGCCCGGGGATGCCTCGCCAGCGGCATAGGCACGGTTGCCCAGGCGGGTCGGCGCCTTTTTCAGCTCGCCGGCACGCTCGCCCAGCCAGCTTTGCCAGTGCAGCCACCAGGAGTCGGCATGCTTGGTGGCGTTTTCCTGCCAGGCCACCGGGTCACCCGGGCGATCGGCACCGGTCATGAAGCGCGCCTTGGGGTTGCCTGGCGGGTTGAGGATGCTCTGGATGTGGCCGCTGTTGGACAGCACGAACTCGATCTTGCCGCCGAACAGGTGCGCCGAGCGGTAGCATGACTGCCACGGGGTGATGTGGTCGTTGGTGCCGGCAAGGCTGTAGATGTCGCATTTGACCTGTTTCAGGTCGATCGGAGTGCCGCAAACCTCCAGGGCGTCCGGGCGGGTCAGCGGGTTGCTCTTGAACATTTCGATCAGGTCGCCGTGGAAGGCGGCCGGCAGGCGCGTGGTGTCGTTGTTCCAGAACAGGATGTCGAACACCGGCGGCTCGTTGCCGAGCAGGTAGTTGTTGACCCAGTAGTTCCAGATCAGGTCGTTGGGGCGCATCCAGGCGAACACCTTGGCCATCTCGCTGCCTTCGAGCACACCGGCCTGGTAGGAGTGGCGCTTGGCGGCCTCCAAAGTCTGCTCGTCGACGAACAGGGCGACCTGGTTGTCCATGGTGGTGTCCAGCACGCTGACCAGCAGGGTCAGGGCATTGACCTTGTTTTCGCCGAGGGCGGCATAGTGGCCGACCAATGCCGTGCAGGTGATGCCGCCGGAGCAGGCACCGAGCATGTTCAGGTCCTTGCTGCCGGTAATCGCCAGCACCGCGTCGACCGCCTCCTTGAGCGCGTCGATGTAGGTGGACAGGCCCCATTCGCGCTGGGCTTTGGTCGGGTTGCGCCAGCTGATGATGAAGGTCTGCTGCTGCGAGCGCAGGCAGTAGCGTGCCAGGCTCTTTTCCGGGCTCAGGTCGAATACGTAGAACTTGTTGATCTGCGGCGGCACCACCAGCAGCGGGCGGGCATGCACCTGCTCGGTGATGGGGTTGTACTGGATCAGCTCCAGCACATCGTTGCGGTACACCACGGCGCCTTCACTGGTGCCCAGGTTCTTGCCCACCTCGAAGGCGTCCATGTTCACCTGGCTGGGCATGCCACCGTTGTTGACCAGGTCCTTGGCCAGGTTGGACAGGCCATCGAGCAGGCTCTTGCCGCCGGTTTCGAAGAAGCGTTTGACTGCTGCCGGGTTGGACAGGGTGTTGGTCGGAGCCATGGCTTCGGTCATCAGGTTGATGACGAACTGGCCGCGGCTGATGTCCTGGGGCGACAGGTCGCTGTTGCCGATCCAGTCCTGCAGCTCCTTGCGCCAGGCCAGATAGGTTTGCAGGTAGCGGCGGTAAAGTGGGTTGTTGCTCCATGCCGGGTCATTGAAGCGACGGTCGTCGCTTTCCGGGGCAAGGCTGGACTTGCCCAGCAGCACGTTCTTCAGCTCCAGGCCAAAGTGGGCCACATGCTTGGCGCTGTGCAGCGGTTGGCGCACGGCCTGGCGCAGCACGGTGCGTGCCGAGCTCAACAGGTCTTTGCGGCGGATACCGATGACCGGGTTCAGCCCCAGGGTGTTTTCCGAGGCCTGCCGCTGCAGCTCATCGTTGTTCTTGTTACTCATCTACGACGCTCCGTTGTCCTGAGACGAGTACCGGTTGCTGTGGCGGGTGCACAGTTCTGAGCCCGGTACTGCTACTCGGGTGACCAGTGATAAGGAACAGCGGTGCTGCGAGGGTTCTGACTACCTGCAATTTGATGCAGGGAACTTGCCACCCCCATTGGTTACCCGACTTTCATGTAATGCGCAAGACAGCCCGTCACTGGGCTGTCTGTAAGTCATTCAAACAGATGATTTTAGAAAATGCGCTCTAAATCCTGCAGGCCTTGCGCTAGAGCATGAGTTTGACCACCGACTCGGCAGGGTCGCGGGATTTCCCGGCCTTGTGCAGTTCGTCGAGGTACTCGGCCCACAGCTGTTCCTGGCGCAGGCACAGCTGCTCGAGGTATTCCCAGGTGAACAGGCCGCTGTCATGGCCGTCGTCGAAGGTCAGTTTCAGTGCGTATTGCCCGGCAGGTTCCAGGCCGCTGAGGCCGACGTTGATCTTGCCGAACTGCAGGATGGGGTTACCGTGGCCCTGGACCTCGGCGGAGGGGGAGTGCACGCGCAGGAATTCGGCGGGCAGGTGGTAGACCTCGCCGGGGGCGTAGGTGAGGCTGAGGGTTTTCGAGGCTTTGTGCAGGTTGATGGCGGTGGGCAGGCGGGCCATGGACGGAATCTCTCGGGAGCTGATGGTGCACAGCTTCAGGAGATTCGGGGGATTGTGCAAGGGGGCTGCTTTGCAGCCCATCGCGACACAAGGCCGCTCCTACAGGAGATCGCGTTCCCCTGTAGGAGCGGCCTTGTGTCGCGATGGGCCGCAAGGCGGCCCCCTGCGGTTTTACAGAATGTAACGCGACAGGTCTTCGTTCTGCGCCAGCTCACCCAGGTGGCTGTTCACATACGCCGCGTCGATCTGGATCGGCGCTTCGTCATGGGTACTGGCCAGGTCGCCAGCGCTGAACGACACCTCTTCGAGCAAACGCTCGAGCAGGGTGTGCAGGCGGCGGGCACCGATGTTCTCGGTCTTCTCGTTGACCTGGTAGGCAATCTCGGCCAGGCGCTTGATACCGTCGGCGAGGAACTCGATGTTCAGGCCTTCGGTCTTGAGCAGGGCCTGGTACTGTTCGGTCAGCGACGCGTGCGGCTCCTGCAGGATGCGCTCGAAGTCTTCCGGGGTCAGGGCCTTGAGTTCCACACGGATCGGCAGGCGGCCTTGCAGCTCGGGCACCAGGTCGCTCGGCTTGCTCAGGTGGAACGCACCCGAAGCAATGAACAGGATGTGGTCGGTCTTGATCATGCCCAGCTTGGTGTTGACGGTGCAGCCTTCGATCAGCGGCAGCAGGTCGCGCTGCACGCCTTCACGGGACACGTCGGCGCCGCCAACGTTGCCGCGCTTGGCAACCTTGTCGATTTCGTCGATGAACACGATGCCGTGCTGCTCGACAGCTTCCAGGGCCTTGGCCTTGAGCTCTTCCTCGTTGACCAGGCGGCTCGCTTCTTCATCGCGAACCATCTTCAGTGCTTCTTTAACCTTCAGCTTGCGCGCCTTGCGCTTGCCTTTGCCCATGTTGGCGAACAGGCTCTGCAGCTGGTTGGTCATTTCTTCCATGCCGGGCGGCGCGGCAATTTCGACGCCCACGGCATCGGCCACTTCGATCTCGATTTCCTTGTCGTCCAGCTGGCCTTCGCGCAGGCGCTTGCGGAACAGCTGGCGGGTGTTGGAATCGGTGCTGGTCTGCGCGGCTTCCTCGGCGAAGCTGCTGACCCGCGCCTGTGGCAGCAGGGCGTCGAGGATGCGGTCTTCGGCGGCGTCTTCGGCGCGGTGGCGCACGCGGATGATCTCTTGCTCACGCAGCATCTTCAGCGCGGCATCGGCCAGGTCGCGGATGATCGACTCGACGTCGCGGCCCACGTAGCCCACTTCGGTGAACTTGGTGGCTTCGACCTTGAGGAACGGCGCGTTGGCCAGCTTGGCCAGGCGGCGGGCGATTTCGGTCTTGCCGACGCCGGTAGGGCCGATCATCAGGATGTTCTTCGGGGTCACTTCGGCGCGCAGCTCGGCGGGGAGCTGCATGCGCCGCCAGCGGTTGCGCAGGGCGATGGCCACGGCGCGCTTGGCGTCGTCCTGGCCGATGATGTGGCGGTTGAGTTCGTGGACGATCTCGCGGGGGGTCATGGACATGATGAAAATGGTCCTCGGGCGGAATGAATCAGCGTGGAAAAGTCCCGCTCGCAGCGGGACGCCAGAACAACTGATTATTCGGCCAGGTCCTGCTCCTCGATGGTCAGGTTGTGGTTGGTGAACACGCAGATGTCGCCGGCGATGTTCAGGGCGGTCTCGGCGATTTCACGGGCCGAGAGGTCGGTCTTGTTCAGCAGGGCGCGGGCTGCGGCCTGGGCGTAGGCGCCGCCGGAACCCATGGCGATCAGGCCGTCTTCGGGTTCGACCACGTCGCCGTTGCCGGTGATGATCAGGGAGGCGTCCTTGTTGGCCACGGCCAGCATGGCCTCCAGGCGGCTCAGGGAACGGTCGGTACGCCATTCCTTGGCCAGTTCGACGGCGGCGCGGACCAGGTGGCCCTGATGTTTTTCAAGCTGGCCTTCAAAGCGCTCGAACAGGGTGAACGCATCGGCGGTGGCGCCGGCGAAGCCCGCGATGACCTGGCCGTGGTACAGGCGGCGCACCTTCTTGGCGTTGCCTTTCATCACGGTGTTGCCGAGGGATACCTGGCCGTCGCCGCCCATGACGACTTTGCCGTTACGGCGGACAGAAACGATGGTGGTCAAGGGGAGAGTCTCCACGCAGCGGGGCGAAAGTGCCTGATGCAGACTCATATGGGGGTGGGGGGAAGGATTTCAACCGTGGGGGATGAATGGTCGGCTCGGTCTCTTAACCGTACTCGGTCGATGTAGGAGCGGCCTTGTGTCGCGAAAGGGCTGCAAGGCAGCCCCAGGATCTCGGCATCATGCAAGATTAGCTGGGGCCGCTTTGCGGCCCGATCGCGACACAAGGCCGCTCCTACACAAAGCGAGTGTGCGCTTTGTCAGGCCTCGTGGCAGACATGCCCATCGACCAAGGTATAACGCACCGCACCCGGCAGGCAGTGGCCGATGAACGGGCAGTTCTCGCCGCGCGAGAACCACTGCTCGCCGGCCACGGTCGAGGCCTGCGGGTCAAACAGCACCAGGTCGGCCGCGCCACCCACTTTCAGCTCGCCGGCTGGCAGGCGCAGGGCCGCCGCCGGGCCGCTGCTCAGGCGGGCCAGCAAGGTTGGCAGGTCGAGCAGGCCGTCCTGCACCAGGGTCATGGCCAGCGGCAGCAGCAGCTCGACGCTGCTGATGCCCGGCTCGGTGGCGCCGAACGGAGCCAGCTTGGCGTCGCGCTCGTGCGGCTGGTGGTGGCTGGAAATCGCCTGGATCACCCCCGACTTCACCGCCTCGCGCAGGCCGTCGCGGTCAGCGGCGGTGCGCAGCGGCGGCTGCACGTGGTACAGGCTGGAGAACTCGCGCAGCGATTCGTCGGTGAGAATCAGCTGGTACAGCGCCACATCGGCGGTCACCGGCAGGCCCAGGGCCTGGGCTTGGGCGATCAGGCGCGCGCCGCGGGCGCTGGTGATCTGGGTGAAGTGCGCACGCACGCCGGTCTGTTCCACCAGCAGCAGGTTGCGCGCCAGGGCCACGGTCTCGGCGGTTTCCGGAATGCCCGGCAGGCCAAGGAAGCTGGCCATGGCACCTTCGTGGGCCAGGCCACCCTGGGCCAGGTCGCGGTCCTGGGAGTGGAACACCACGGTCAGGTCGAAGGTGGCGGCGTATTCCAGGGCGCGGGCCAGGGTACGGTTGTTGGGGATTTCCTTCAGGCCATTGCCGAAGGCCACGCAGCCGGTGTCGCGCAGGGCCACCAGCTCGGCCAGTTGCTCGCCTTCCAGGCCCTTGGTCAGGGCGCCGATCGGGTAGACCTTGCTGTTGGCGGCCTCGCGGGCGCGGTCGAGGATCAGTTCGGCCACGGCCGAGGTGTCCAGCACCGGCTTGGTCTGCGGCGGGCAGCACAGGCTGGTGACACCGCCGGCGACGGCGGCGCGGGTCTCACTGGCGATGTTGCCTTTGCGGCTGTAGCCCGGCTCGCGCAGGGACACGCCGAGGTCGACCAGGCCGGGCGCGGCGACCAGGCCATCAGCCTGGATCGTGCGGCTGGCGCTGAAGCCGGCCGGGGCTGCACCGATGGCGGCAATGCGGCCGCCGTCCAGGTGCAGGTCGGTGACCTGGTCCAGGCCGCTGTTGGGGTCGATGACCCGGGCGCCGAGAATACTGATGGTCACTGGGCGTTCTCCTGGTCGAATTGACGTTGCGCGTTCTGCCCGCTCATGGCCATGGACAGCACGGCCATGCGCACGGCGATGCCGTAGGTGACCTGGTTGAGGATCACCGAGTGCTTGCCGTCGGCCACCGCCGACTCGATTTCCACGCCGCGGTTGATCGGGCCCGGGTGCATGACGATGGCGTCGGGCTTGGCCCCGGCCAGGCGCGCGGTGGTCAGGCCGAACAGGCGGTAGAACTCGCCTTCGCTGGGCAGCAGGCCACCGGCCATGCGCTCACGCTGCAGGCGCAGCATGATCACCACGTCGACATCCTTCAGGCCTTCGGCGAGGTCGGTGTACACCTTCACGCCGTACTGCTCGATACCGATCGGGATCAGGGTTTTCGGGCCGATCACGCGGATGTCCGGGCAGCCCAGCGCTTTCAGCGCCAGCATGTCGGAGCGGGCCACGCGCGAGTGCAGGATGTCGCCGACGATGGCCACCGACAGGTTCTCGAAGCTGCCCTTGTGGCGGCGGATGGTGAGCATGTCGAGCATGCCCTGGGTCGGGTGCGCATGGCGGCCGTCACCGCCGTTGATCACGGCAACTTCCGGGCACACGTGCTCGGCGATGAAGTGCGCGGCCCCGGAGTCGGAGTGGCGCACCACGAACATGTCGGCGGCCATGGCTTCGAGGTTGCGCAGGGTGTCGAACAGGGTCTCGCCCTTGCTGGTCGAGGAGGTCGACACGTTCAGGCTGATCACGTCGGCCGACAGGCGCTGGGCCGCCAGTTCGAAGGTGGTACGGGTACGGGTGGAGTTCTCGAAGAACACGTTGCACACGGTCTTGCCGCGCAGCAACGGGACTTTCTTCACGGCCCGGGCACCGACTTCCAGGAAGGAGTCGGCGGTGTCGAGGATCTCGGTGAGCAGTTCGCGGGGCAAACCGTCGAGCGAGAGGAAGTGGCGCAGCTGGCCCTGATCATTGAGCTGCAGCGGGCGCTTGGCGTCGATTGGCGTCATCGCGGGGGACTCTTAAAGGGCGGAAGCGGAGGCGAGGTCCTGGCGCTCGAGGGCGAGCGGTGCGGGTCCGGTCAATTTTACCCGTTCATGGGCGGCCAGCGACAGGGTGGCGCCGAGTACATTCGGGCGGATTGGCAGTTCGCCGGCATCCAGGTCCAGCAGGCAGACCAGGGTGACGCTGGCCGGGCGGCCATAATCGAACAGTTCGTTGAGCGCGGCGCGCACCGTGCGGCCGCTCATCAGCACGTCATCCACCAGCACCAGGTGCTGGCCCTCGACCTCGAACGGCAGCTCGGACGGGCGCACTTGCGGGTGCAGGCCGTTCTGGCTGAAGTCGTCGCGATAGAACGACACGTCCAGAGTGCCCATGGGGCTGGTGTCGCCCATGGCTTCCTGCAGGGCCTGGGCAACCCAGACGCCGCCGGTGCGGATGCCGATGTAGCGCGGTTCGGTAATTGCCCGGCGGGCCAGGTGGGCGCGAAGGTCGACGGCCATCTGCCGAATCAGTTCGGCTGGATCGGGTAGGCTCATTGCAGGCTCCTCGGAAGGGTGCGCCGGGCGGGCCCGGCGGCAAAGATGATCAGGTATTGGCCTCCAGCCAGCCTTGCAGCAACAGGGCGGCGGCGATGGCATCGACCGGGTTGTCGCGGTAGCTGCCGCGCTGGCCGCCACGGGCCATGCGCTCGCCCTTGGCCTCGAAGGTGGTCAGGCGTTCGTCGTGGGTGTGCACGGGCAGGTTGAAGCGGCCGTTCAGGCGGCGGGCGAACTTTTCTGCGCGGGCGCTCATTTCGCTGGGGGTGCCGTCCATGTTCAGCGGCAGGCCGACGACGATGGCGTCGGGCTTCCATTCGGCAATCAGCTTTTCCACCTGGGCCCAGTCCGGCACGCCGTTCTGTGCCTTCAGGGTGCAAAGCTCGCGGGCCTGGCCGGTGACCACCTGGCCGACGGCCACGCCGATCTGTTTGCTGCCGTAGTCGAAGCCCAGCAGCAGACGCAGTTCAGGGTGCAGTTCGGCCATCAGGCGTGGCCCGCCTGGCTGGTCAGCAGGTTCAGGTTGATCCCCAGGCTGGCGGCGGCGGCTTCCAGGCGCAGGTCGCTGGTCAGGCCGAAGATGATTTCCGGGTCGAACGGGCAGTTGAGCCAGGCGTTGTCGGCAAGCTCCGCTTCCAGTTGGCCCGCTTCCCAGCCGGCATAGCCCAGGGTGATCAGGCTCTGTTTCGGGCCTACCCCGGCGGCGATGGCAAGCAATATATCCTGCGAGGTGGTCAGCGACAGCCCTTCCAGCGCCACGGTGGCCTGGAAACTGCATTCGCTGCTGTGCAGCACGAAGCCACGGTCGGTCTGTACCGGGCCACCTTGGTAGATCGGCACCTGCAAGGTACTGGCCGGTGGCATTTCGTCCGGGCGCAGCTGCTCGAGGATGTCGGCCAGGTTCAGCTCCTGCGGCCGGTTGACCACCAGGCCCATGGCGCCATGGACGTTGTGCTCGACGATGTACGTGAGGGTCTGGGCGAAGTTCGGATCGGCCATGTGCGGCATGGCGATCAGGAACTGATGCTTGAGGTAGCTCGGCGTGAGGGTTTTCATGGGGGATAGTGTGGCGCCAGGTGGCGAGGCTGACAAGGTGCGTAACGAGGCTTGCGCGTTCCCTGTGGGAGCGGGTTTACCCGCGAATGCGCCAGATCAGGCAATGATGTCGCTTAGTCGGACGCTTTCGCGGGTAAACCCGCTCCCACAGGGACCGCGTAATGCCGAAGGTCAGTTACTGGACAAACGGTCCCCACGGGCAAAGCGCCAGGTGCGGATGATCTCCAGCCGGTCAAACTCGGCCAGGTCCCCGGTAAACGGCGCAAACGGCGCCGCCAGTCGCACGATGCGCTGCGCCGCCTGGTCCAGCACCGGTTGCCCGGACGACTCCAGCACCAGCACCTCGTACAGCGAGCCATCGCGGTTGATCGACACCATCATGCGCAGGTTGCCGTAGATCTGTTGCCGGCGCGCTTCGTCGGGGTAGTTCAGGTTGCCCACCCGCTCGACCTTCTTGCGCCACTCTTCCTTGTACCAGGCACCCTTGTCGCGCATGGTCGAGGCGGCATTGAGCCGGTGGATGCGCGGGCGCTTGGCGTACATCTGCTGTTCGTTGGACAGCTCCGCCTCCAGGCTGGCGATCTGGCTGGACAACTGCGAGCTGTCGAAGTCCGGTGCCGGGGCTGCCGGCTTGGGCTGCGGCTTGCTTTCCCTGGGCTTGGGCTCGACCTTCTGTGGCTTGGGCGCCGTGGTCACTACCGCCGACTTCTGCGGGACAGGGGGCGGTACCACCTCGGGCTTCGCGGCGGGTGGCGGGGTGATCTTGTTGATCTTGCTGTCCTGGAACGGTGCCAGTTCGGTGGTCTTGGGCACCGCTTTCTTGTCCAGGGTGCCGCTGCCCTGCTGGTTGTCCTGGGCCTGGAAATCGGCCTTCTCCGGCGGTTTCTCGCTCTTGAAGGTGGCCAGGGTGATGTCCATGGTGTGGCGGATTTCGGCAGGCTTGACCACGCTGAAGCCGACGCCGAGGATCAGCGCCAGGTGCACCAGGGCAGCCAGGAACAGGGTAAAGCCGAGCCGGTCCACCGGGCGAACACGGGGGGGCAGCAGGTCGGCGGGGATGTCAGCGGGCAGCGTCATCAGGTTTCCAGCAACCGCAGGGCGGGGTAGCAGGCCAGGCCAAAAGGACCCGCATCATACCCCACTCTGGGTTGTTGCCGTGCGTCGGCGGTCAGCGCGCCTTCAGCTGGCGATCAATGGCATCCATCAATTGCCCGCCGATATCGGTGTTGTAGGCGGCATCGATCTCGCGGATGCAGGTGGGGCTGGTGACGTTGATTTCGGTGAGGTAGTCGCCGATCACGTCCAGGCCTACGAACATCAGGCCCTTCTCGCGCAGTGTCGGGCCGACCTGGGCGGCGATCCAGCGGTCGCGGTCGGTCAGCGGGCGTGCTTCGCCACGGCCACCGGCGGCCAGGTTGCCACGGGTTTCGCCGCTGGCCGGGATACGCGCCAGGCAGTAGTCCACCGGCTCGCCGTCGATCATCAGGATGCGCTTGTCGCCGTCGACGATCTGCGGCAGGTATTCCTGCGCCATGATCTGCTGGTTGCCGTGCTGGGTCAGGGTTTCCAGGATCACCGACAGGTTCGGGTCGTCCTTGCGGTGGCGGAACACCGAGGCACCGCCCATGCCGTCCAGCGGCTTGAGGATCACGTCACCACGGCTGTTGGCGAACTCGCGCAGGATGTCGACGCGGCGGCTGACCAGGGTCGGCGCCATGCACTGCGGGAACTGGGTGGCGAACAGTTTTTCGTTGCAGTCGCGCAGGCTCTGCGGGCGGTTGACCACCAGCACGCCTTCGCGCTCGGCCTGCTCCAGCAGGTAGGTGCTGTAGACGAACTCCATGTCGAAGGGCGGGTCCTTGCGCATCAGGATCACGTCCAGCTCGGCCAGCGCGCTGTCCTGCTCGTCGCCCAGCTCGAACCAGCGGGCCGGGTCGGCGAACACTTTCAGCGGGCGCATTTGCGCACGCGCCTGGCCGGCGCCCAGGTACATATCGCGCTGTTCCATGTAGAACAGGCTCCAGCCGCGTGCCTGGGCGGCCAGCAGCATGGCCAGCGAGCTGTCCTTCTTGTAGGAGATGGACGCGATGGGGTCCATGACAATGCCGAGGCGAACGCTCATGGGGTGGTTCCTCTTGGCGGCGCGTGGCCGCGATGGATCGAAAGAAAAGTGGCTCAGGGTGGCGCCGTGAACGCCGCCGGTCAAGGGGCGCCGCAGATGGAACGGCCACCCGGAGTGTGCTAAAAATGCCAGTCATAGCGCTGAATGACAGGCCCATGGGGGCTGCTGCGCAGCCCTTATCGCGACGCAAGGCCGCTCCCACAACGGCCCCAGGATTTCGGCAAATGGTAGCCCAACAGATGGAACAACCCCTGAAGGTGATGGTGATCGACGATTCGCGCACGATCCGCCGCACCGCGCAGATGTTGCTCGGTGAAGCGGGCTGCGAGGTGATCACTGCCAGCGATGGCTTCGATGCCCTGGCCAAGATCGTCGACCACCAGCCCAGCATCATCTTCGTCGATGTGTTGATGCCGCGCCTGGACGGCTACCAGACCTGCGCGGTGATCAAGCACAACAGTGCCTTCAAGGACACCCCGGTCATTCTGCTGTCGTCACGTGACGGCCTGTTCGACAAGGCCCGCGGCCGGGTGGTCGGCTCCGACCAGTTCCTGACCAAACCGTTCAGCAAGGAAGAACTGCTCGACGCGATCCGCGCCCACGTGCCCGGTTTTGCCGCAGCCCAACAACACGCACCCTGACCGCGCCCCGCCATGGCACGGTCTTTCTTTCCTGATGGGGAACCAGCATGGCCCGAGTTCTGATTGTCGACGACTCGCCGACAGAGATGTACCGATTGACCGAATGGCTGGAAAAGCACGGCTACCAGGTGCTCAAGGCCAACAACGGTGCCGATGGCGTGGCCCTGGCCCGGCAGGACAAGCCCGACGCGGTGCTGATGGATATCGTCATGCCCGGCATGAACGGCTTCCAGGCCACCCGCCAGCTCAGCAAGGACCCGGAAACCAGCGCCATCCCGGTGATCGTGGTCACCACCAAGGACCAGGAAACCGACCGTATCTGGGCCACGCGCCAGGGCGCTCGTGACTTCCTGACCAAACCGGTGGAAGAGGACGCGCTGATCGCCAAGCTCAAAGAAGTGCTGGGGGCTTGACCACCCGCCCGCAGGGCGCGTCGCTGACCGCCTTCGAGTTGTTGCTGGACATCGACCGGCGCTGCCGCCTGCTGGTCGCCGACCAGCCGCCGCAGGACAACCGCCTGCAACAGTGGAGCGGCATCGGCTTTCGTATTGCCGGGCAATGGTTCGTCGCGCCCATGGGCGAGGTGGCCGAGGTGCTGCGCGAACCGCGCAGCAGCCGCGTCCCCGGTGTGCAGCCGTGGGTGTGCGGGGTAGCCAACCTGCGCGGCCGGCTGTTGCCGGTGATGGACCTGAGCAGCTTCTTCGGCCTGGGCCACGCCGCCCCGGGCAAGCAGCGGCGGGTGCTGGTGCTGGACCACGAGGACCTGTTCGTCGGCCTGCTGGTGGACGAGGTGCTGGGCCTGCAGCACTTTGCCCTGGACAGCCTGCAACTGTCGCCACCACAGCCGCTGATTCGCGCCGCTGCACGTTTCGTGCAGGGGCACTTCCCGCGTGAACGCAACTGGGCGATCTTCAGCCCCTTCGCCCTGGCCCAGGCGCCGGGCTTTCTCGATGTGGCGTTATAGGACCTGCGAACGTGAACAAGCCTGCCACCCCCGTCACCACCGTGACCCCACGTACCCGCAGCATCGCGCAGATCACCGTGCTGTTCCTGATCCTGATCCTGTCGATCATCCTGCTGTTCGCCAACTTTGCCTACCTGAACACCCAGTCGAACTACGACAAGCAGTACATCGGCCACGCCGGCGAACTGCGGGTGCTGTCGCAGCGCATCGCCAAGAACGCCACCGAAGCCGCCACCGGCAAGGCCCTGGCCTTCAAGCTGCTGTCGGACGCGCGCAACGATTTCGAACGGCGCTGGGGCTACCTGCGTGAAGGTGACAAGTCCACCGGCCTGCCACCCGCGCCGCCCATGGTGCGGGACGAGATGGAAGCGGTACGCCGCGACTGGGAAAACCTGCGCAAGAACACCGATACCATCCTGGCAAGCGAGCAGACCGTGCTGTCGCTGCACCAGGTGGCGGCGACCCTGGCCGAGACCGTGCCGCAATTGCAGGTGGAATACGAGAAAGTGGTCGAGATCCTGCTGCAGAGCGGCGCCCCGGCCAGCCAGGTGGCGGTGGCCCAGCGCCAGTTGCTGCTGGCCGAACGCATCCTTGGCTCGGTCAACACTGTGCTGGCCGGTGACGACACCGCGGCCCAGGCGGCGGATGCCTTTGGCCGTGATGCCGGGCGCTTCGGCCAGGTGCTGGAGGGCATGCTCAGTGGCAGCGCGGCGATCCAGGTGACCCGTGTCGAGGACGCCGACGCCCGTGCGCGCCTGGCTGAAATTGCCGAGCTGTTCCAGTTCGTTGCCGGCTCGGTGGATGAAATCCTCGAAACCTCGCCAGAACTGTTCCGCGTACGCGAGGCTGCCGGCAACATCTTCAGCCTGTCGCAGACCCTGCTCGACGAGGCCTCGCACCTGGCCAACGGTTTCGAGAACCTGGCCGGCGGGCGCACCCTCGACACTGTCGGCGGCTATGTCCTGGGCCTGCTGGCGTTGGCTTCGATCATCCTCATCGGCCTGGTCATGGTGCGCACCACCAACCGACAGCTGCGCGAGACGGCGGAAAAGAACGAACGCAACCAGCAGGCGATCATGCGCCTGCTCGACGAAATCGAAGAGCTGGCTGACGGTGACCTGACCGTGACCGTATCGGTGACCGAAGACTTCACCGGCGCCATTGCCGATTCGATCAACTATTCCGTGGACCAATTGCGCGACCTGGTTGCCACCATCAACCACAGCGCCGTGCAGGTCGCTGCCGCCGTGCAGGACACACAGAACACCGCACGCCAGCTGGCCAAGGCCTCTGAACACCAGGCCGAGCAGATCAGCGAGGCATCCGAGGCGGTCGGCGACATGGTCGAGTCGATCGACCGGGTTTCGGCACATGCCTACGAGTCGGCCAAGGTTGCCGAGCGCTCGGTGGCGATCGCCAACAAGGGCAACGAGGTGGTGCACAACACCATCAACGGCATGGACAACATTCGCGAGCAGATCCAGGACACCGCCAAACGGATCAAGCGCCTTGGTGAGTCTTCCCAGGAAATCGGCGATATCGTCAGCCTGATCGACGACATTGCCGACCAGACCAACATCCTCGCCCTCAACGCGGCGATTCAGGCCTCGCTTGCCGGCGAGGCCGGCCGTGGGTTCGCCGTGGTCGCCGACGAAGTGCAGCGCCTGGCCGAGCGCTCGTCGTCGGCCACCCGGCAGATCGAGGCGCTGGTGCGCACCATCCAGGCCGACACCAACGAGGCGGTGATCTCCATGGAGCAGACCACCGCCGAGGTGGTGCGCGGTGCCCGCCTGGCCCAGGATGCCGGGGTGGCGCTGGCCGAGATCGAAGGCGTCTCGCAGAACCTCGCCGACCTTATCCACAGCATCTCCGATGCCGCCCAGCTGCAGACTTCGTCTGCCGGGCAGATCTCCCACACCATGGCAGTCATCCAGCAGATTACCGCGCAGACCTCCGCCGGCTCCGGCGCCACCGCCGACAGCATCCGCCACCTGGCACGCATGGCCAGCGAGATGCGCCGTTCGGTGTCCGGGTTCACCCTGCCGCCACCAGCAGAGCCCAAGTGAAGAGCCCTACTGATGAGCTCTACTGAAAAGCCGCGCCGAGGAGTGCCCATGGCTGTAGCAGCTGTAAGCCCCGATCGCCACGACACAGTGGCGCTGGCCTGGACCAAGGCCGCCATCCTCGACTGCCTGGGCCAGGCGCGCCAGGCGCTGGAGCGCTTTGCCGGCGAGCCTGGCGACCTGTCGATGCTGGCATTCGTGGTCGACAACCTGCACCAGGTGCACGGCTGCCTGCGCATGCTCGAACTGCGCGGCGCCACGCGCCTGGCTGAAGAACTGGAGCTGTTCGCCAGGGCCCTGGCCGATGGCCAGGTCAGCCCCCGCGGTGATTGCCTGGGCGCGTTGTTCCGCGGCCTGGAGCAATTGCCGTCGTATCTGGAGCGCCTGCGCGGCGCCCGCCACGACCTGCCACTGGTGATGCTGCCGCTGCTCAACCAGCTGCGTGCCTGCCGTGGCGAGGAGCCGTTGGCCCAGGCCAGCCTGATCAGCGGCGCCACCCAACGCTTTGCCGGTGCCGACGACCTGGCCAACCTCGACCTGTCGCTGGGCAACTGGCGCGAGCAGTTGCAGGCCGGGCCGGGCCGCGATGCCCTGCGCTCGGTGGTGACCGCGCTGTGCGACGACCTGATGCGCATCAAGGAGCGCCTGGACCAGTTCGTGCGTGGCGACCGCCAGCACAGCGAGCAGCTCGATGCCCTGCTGGCACCGCTGCGCCACGTGGCCGACACCCTGGCGGTGCTGGGCTTCCAGCAGCCACGCCGGGTGATCATCGACCAGGTGCTGGCGTTGCAGGCCCTGGCCCAGGGCGAGCGGGCCGTGGACGACGCGGTGTTGATGGATGTAGCGGGGGCCCTGCTGTACGTGGAGGCCACGCTCAATGGCATGGTCGGCCCGCTGGAGGAAAACGGCCAGGGCGGCCTGCCGGGCTCGGACCTGGCCGAAATCCGCCAGCTGGTGTTGAACGAGTCGCTGAACGTGCTGCAGCAAGCCAAGGACCTGATCGGTGATTGCCTGGAGTCCGGCTGGCCGCGGCAACGCCTGCAACCCTTGCCAGGGCTGTTGCAGCAGATTCGCGGTGCGCTGGCGATGTTGATGCTGCCGGCCGTGGCCGAGCTGTTTGCCGGTTGCGCCAGCTATGTGCAGCGTTGGCTGCAGCACCTGGAAGTGGAGCCGCCTGCCGACGATCTGACGCACCTGGCCGAGGCCCTGAGCGCTGCCGAATGCTACCTGCAATGGCGGGTGGCGGACCCATTGGCGGATGGCCAGCCCTTCATCGACATGGCGCGCGCCAGCCTGGCGACGCTGGGTGTGCACTGCTCGCTGGTCGAGGCCACCGCAGGTCACGATGGCAGCGCTGATGGCATCGATGACGAGTTGCGTGAAGTGTTTCTCGACGAGGCTGGTGAGCTGCTGCCGGAAATCGAGCGCCACTGGCTGCGCTGGCGTGCCGACAACCAGCAGCGCGAGGCACTGGGAGAAGTGCGCCGCGCCTTGCATACGCTCAAGGGCAGCGGCCGCATGGTGCATGCCGAGGCGGTGGCCGAGCTGGCCTGGGGCGCCGAGCACCTGCTGAACCGGGTACTCGAGGGCCGCAGCGTGCTCAGCCCGGAAGGCGTGGTGGCCCTGCAGCAGGCATTCGTCTACCTGCCCGACCTGCTGGCCGACTTTGCCGCCGGCCAGCTGCCACAACTGACGGAAATCGAGCAGCTGGCCGGGCACCTGCATGCCCTGGCCGAAAACGATGCCCCGGTGGCGGCCGACATCGACGGCCTCGACCCGCAATTGCTCGACATCTTCCGCAGCGAGGCGCAGGGCCACCTGGCCAGCCTGGATGCTTTCCTGCAGGGCGCCGACGGCCACGATACGCAGGTCAGCGATGGCCTGCAGCGCGCCCTGCATACGCTCAAGGGCAGTGCCGCCATGGCCGGGGTGTTGCCGGTCGCCGAACTGGCCACCGCCTTCGACCGCCTGGCTCGTGAATACAAGGGCCACCAGCTGCCCCTGCAAATGGCCGAGATCGAATGGCTGGAAGCTGCTCGCTCGCTGTTCCACCTTGGCCTGGCGCAACTCGACAGCACGCCGCTGGCGGCCATCCCCGGTGCCGCGGAGCTGATCGAGCAGGTTGGCCAGGCGGTGGACGCGCACCTGGCCAGCTTGCATGACGACCCGCAGCATGCGCGGCGCAGCAAGCGCGACCCGCAGTTGATCGCCAGTTTCCTGGCCCAGGCCATGGATATCCTGCTGGATGCCGAGTCGTTGCTGTCGCGCTGGCAGGAACAGCCCGGCCAGCGCGATGCGCTGGACACCCTGCTTGACGAACTGACCACCCTGGGCCATGCCGCACACTTGGCCGACCTGTGGCAGATGGATGATGTGTGCGAGGCCTTGCTCGACCTGTACGGTGCCGTGGAGGAGGGCAGCCTGCCCGCCGATGCGCGCTTCTTCGCCCACGTGCAGCGGGCCCATGAAGCCCTGCTGGACATGCTCGACGAAGTGGCGGCGGGGCAGGACATCCCGCCAAGGCCGGAGCTGGTCGACAGCCTGCGTAACCTGCTGGGCCAGGCTCTGGCACCGGAGGCCACTGGCCTGGTGGGCATCGACACGGTCACGCCGTTGCACCCGGACATGGACCTGGCCGACACCCTTGGCCTGGGGGCGGCGCACAACCCTTTGCTGCCGGCTGTGGCCGAGCCGCTGGTCGAAGAGCCGGAAAGCCCAGGCGAAGAGCTGCTGGAAGTCTTCCTTGAAGAAAGCTCGGACATCGTCGAGAGTGCCGCCGCAGCCCTGGCGCGCTGGCAGGCCGACCCGCGCAACAGCGTCGAGGTGGACAACCTGATGCGCGACCTGCACACCCTCAAGGGTGTGGCACGCATGGTCGAAATTGCGCCGATCGGCGACCTGGCCCACGAGCTGGAGTTTCTCTACGAGCTGCTGGCCGCTGGCCGTATGCCGCCGAGCGCGCCACTGTTCGCCTTGCTGCAGAACTGCCATGACCGCCTGGCGCACATGCTCGATGCCGTGCGCCTGGGGCAGCCGTTGCATGCCGCCACCGCGCTGATCGACTACATCCGCAACTTCAGCTTCTCGGCCCTGGCCGACAGCGCCGCTGGCCAGGGGCCAGTCGAGGCCGCGACCAGTGAGGCGCCGGCGGTGGCACCGGAGCGGGCACCTGGCGACATGGTCAAGGTCGATGCCGAGTTGCTCGACGAGCTGGGCAACCTGGCCGGTGAGCACTCGATCATCCGTGGGCGCATCGAGCAGCAGGTAAACGATGCGCAGTTCACCCTCAACGAGATGGAAACCACCCTCGAACGCATGCGCGACCAGTTGCTGCGCCTGGATATCGAGACCCAAGGGCGGATGTCCAGCCGGCAGCAGTTCGAAGGCGATGCCTATGACGACTTCGACCCGCTGGAAATGGACCGCCACTCGCAACTGCAGCAGCTGTCGCGGGCCCTGTTCGAGTCTGCCTCGGACTTGCTCGACCTCAAGGAAACCCTGGCACAGCGCGCCCAGGAGGCCTACAGCCTGCTGCAGCAGCAGGCGCGGGTGAACAGCCAGTTGCAGGAAGGCCTGACCGCGACCCTGATGGTGCCCTTCGAGCGCCTGGTGCCACGCTTGCAGCGCGTGGTACGGCAGGTGGCCAGCGAATTGGGCAAGCAGGTGGAGCTGGTGGTGGGCAATGCCGAGGGCGAACTGGACCGCAGCGTGCTCGAACGTATGGTGGCGCCGCTGGAGCACATGCTGCGCAACGCCGTCGACCATGGCCTGGAAAGCCGCGAAATGCGCCTGGCCGCCGGCAAGCCGGAGCAGGGCACCATTCACCTGAATCTGCTGCACGAAGGCGCGGACATCGTTATCGAAATGACCGACGACGGTGCCGGCGTGCCACTGGAAGCGGTGCGCCGCAAGGCCATCAAGCGCGGCCTGCTGGACCCGCAGGCGCAATTGAGCGATCACGAGATCCTCCAGTTCATCCTGCGCCCGGGCTTTTCCACTGCCGAGAAGATCACCCAGATTTCCGGGCGTGGCCTGGGCATGGACGTGGTACACGAAGAGGTCAAGCAACTGGGTGGCTCGATGAGTATCGAGTCGGCCCAGGGCAAGGGCGCGCGCTTCCTGATCCGCCTGCCGTTCACCGTGTCGGTCAACCGTGCGCTGATGGTGCACCTGGGCGAAGAGCAGTACGCCATTCCGCTGAACACCATCGAGGGCATCGTTCGCGTGCCGCCGGCCGAACTGGCGGCGTGCTACCAGCTGGACGCCCCGCGTTATGTGTACGCCGGCCACGAATACGAGCTGCGCTACCTGGGTGAGCTGCTGCAGGGCATGCCGCGCCCGGCATTGCTCGGGCAGAGCGTACCGCTACCGGTGCTGCTGGTGCATTCCCAGGAGCAGTCGTTCGCCATCCAGGCCGACAGCCTGTCGCCCAGCCGCGAGATCGTGGTGAAGAGCCTGGGGCCGCAGTTTGCCGCGGTTGCCGGGTTGTCGGGGGCGACGCTGCTGGGCGACGGGCGGGTGGTACTGATTCTCGACCTGCTGGGCCAGTTGCGTGGCCAGCAGCGGCGCCTGGCGCGCCTGCCGGGTGGCGGTGCGGCCCGGCGCCAGGTGTTCGGCCCGGCGCCACGGCGGGCGTTGCTGGTAATGGTGGTGGACGATTCGGTGACCGTGCGCAAGGTCACCAGCCGCCTGCTGGAGCGCCACGGCATGAGTGTGCTGACGGCCAAGGACGGGGTCGATGCCATGGCACTGCTGGAAGAACACCGCCCCGATGTGTTGCTGCTGGACATCGAGATGCCGCGCATGGACGGCTTCGAGGTGGCCACACGCATCCGCCGTGACGAGCGCTTGAAAGACTTGCCGATCATCATGATCACCTCGCGCACCGGGCAGAAGCACCGCGACCGTGCCACGGCCATCGGCGTCAACGAATACCTGGGCAAGCCGTACCAGGAGTCGGTCCTGTTGCAGAGCATTGCCCACTGGAGCCAGACCCATGCTTGAACTGATCGCCGGCCAGCGCAGCAGCCTGACCGGGCTTTTGCTGCCGTTGGGCGACCGTACCCTGGTGTTGCCCAACGTGGCGGTGGCCGAACTGAGTGGCCAGCGCAACCTGGTGTGCCAACGCGGCGAGCCGGCCTGGCACCTGGGCTGGATCGACTGGCGCCAGCAGCGCCTGCCGCTGATCGGCTTCGAAGCCGCGTGCGGTGGCGAGACCCCCTGCGGCGAGCGGGCCCGCGTGGTGGTGCTCAATGCCCTGGGTGATACCGGCCTGCGCTACCTGGCGTTGTTGCTGCAGGACATACCGCGCTCGTGCAAGCTCGACAGCCAGCTGAACTACGTGGATGTGGCGCTGGGCCGCCTGGAGCTGGCGGCGGTACAGGTGGGTGAGCAGGTGGCACGGGTGCCGGACCTGCCCGGGCTGGAACGGCTGGTGCGTGACGCGGAACTGCAACCTGAGCTTGGGTAGGATGCAACGCACAGGGCCCTTTCGCGGGCGCGCCCGCTCCCACAGGAAAAACATACACTTCAAGGCAAGTAGATAACCTGTGGGAGCGGGCATGCCCGCGAAGAGGCCATCAGCATCACATCAGGAACCCAGCCCACCTCAGGAGGTCTGTATTTGCATGTACTACGGTGAACGCTTCAACGCCTGGACCCACCTGGTCGGTGCCGTCCTGGCCTGTATCGGTGCCATCTGGCTGATCGTGGTCGCGGGCCTGCAGGGCGACCCGTGGAAGATCGTCAGTTTCTCCATCTACGGCAGCACCTTGCTGTTGCTGTACAGCATTTCTACCCTGTACCACAGCACTCGCGGGCGGGCGAAGGTGATCATGCGCAAGCTCGATCACCTGTCGATCTACCTGCTGATCGCGGGCAGCTACACGCCTTTCTGCCTGGTCAGCCTGCGCGGCCCCTGGGGCTGGAGCCTGTTCGGGGTGGTCTGGGGGCTGGCGGTGATCGGCATGCTGCAGGAGATCAAGCCGCGCTCCGAGGCGCGCATCCTGTCGATCATCATCTATGCGGTGATGGGCTGGATCGTGCTGGTGGCGGTCAAGCCATTGCTGCACTCGCTCGGCAGCGCAGGCTTTGCCTGGCTGGCCGCCGGCGGGGTGTTCTACACCGTCGGCATCATCTTCTTCGCCTTCGACAGCCGCTTCCGCCACTGGCATGGCATCTGGCACCTGTTCGTGATCGCCGGCAGCCTCATGCACTTCGTGGCGGTGTCGTTCTACGTGCGCTAGTTAAAAGTCGCCCCACAGTTGCTGTGCCACCGACAGTGCCACCACCGGTGCGGTTTCGGTGCGCAGCACGCGTGGGCCCAGGCGTGCGGCGTGGAAACCGGCAGCCTTGGCCTGGTCGACCTCCGCTTCGCTCAGGCCGCCTTCGGGGCCGATCAGGAAGGCCAGGGTGGCAGGCTTGGCATGGCTGGTGAGCGGTTCGGCCACCGGGTGCAGGACCAGTTTCAGGTCGGCCTTGGCAGTGTTCAGCCACTCGGCCAGGGTCACAGGCGGGTGGATGACCGGCAAGGTCGAGCGGCCGCATTGTTCGCAGGCGCTGATCGCCACTTGGCGCCAGTGGGCCAGGCGCTTGTCGGCGCGTTCGTCCTTCAGCCGCACTTCGCAGCGTTCGCTGACGATCGGGGTGATTTCGTTGGCGCCCAGTTCGGTGGCTTTCTGGATTGCCCAGTCCATGCGCTCGCCACGGGACAGGCCTTGGCCGAGGTGCACGTGCAGTGGTGAATCGGCCTGGCCGGCGAGGGCCTGATCCAGGCTGACGCGCACGGTTTTCTTGCCCACTTCGAGCAACTGGCCGCGGTATTCCTGGCCACTGCCGTCGAACAGCTGCACGGCGTCGCCGGGGGCCATGCGCAGTACGCGGCCGATGTAGTGGGCCTGGGCTTCGGGCAGGTCATGCTCGCCAAGGCTCAGGGGGGCGTCGATGAAAAAGCGGGACAGTCTCATGGTTGAGCTCAAGCTAAAGGGAGAAGGTGGTCCCTGTGGGAGCGGGTTCACCCGCGAATGCGGCGGTGACTCCACTCTTGCATTCGCGGGTGAACCCGCTCCCACAGAGTACGCGGCGGGCTTCCGGGCTTAGCCCGGGTCGCGGAAGTCGGGGTGGAAGTTGGCCGGTACGGCCACGCTGACGCTATCGCGGGTGGCAATGTCGATGCCTTCGCTGGCCACTTCCGCCAGGAAGTCGATCTGCTCTGGCGTAATCACATACGGCGGCAGGAAGTACACCACGCTGCCCAGCGGGCGCAGCAGGGCGCCACGCGTCAGGGCATGCTCGAACACTTTCAGGCCACGGCGCTCTTGCCACGGGTAGGCAACCTTGCCGGCCTTGTCCTGGACCATCTCGATGGCCAGGGCCATGCCGGTCTGGCGAATCTCGGCCACATGCGCGTGGTCGGCCAGGTGCGCGGTGGCGCTGGCCATGCGGGTGGCCAGGGCCTTGTTGCCCTCGATCACGTTGTCCTGCTCGAAGATGTCCAGAGTCGCCAGCGCCGCGGCGCAGGCCAGCGGGTTGCCGGTGTAGCTGTGCGAGTGGAGGAACGCGCGCAGGGTCGGGTAGTCGTCGTAGAACGCCTGGTACACCTTGTCGGTGGTCAGGCAGGCGGCCAGCGGCAGGTAACCGCCGGTCAGGGCCTTGGACAGGCACAGGAAGTCCGGGCGAATGCCGGCCTGTTCACAGGCGAACATGGTGCCGGTGCGGCCGAAGCCCACGGCGATTTCGTCGTGGATCAGGTGCACGTCGTAGCGGTCGCAGGCCTCGCGCAGCAGCTTGAGGTACACCGGGTGGTACATGCGCATGCCGCCGGCACCCTGGATCAGCGGTTCGACGATCACCGCGCTGATCGAGGCGTGGTGCTCGGCCAGGGTCTGTTCCATGGCCTGGAACATGGTGCGCGAGTGCTCTTCCCAGCTCGTGCCCTCGGGGCGCAGGTAGCAGTCGGGGCTGGGCACCTTGAGGGTGTCGAGCAGCAGCGCCTTGTAGGTTTCGGTAAACAGCGGCACATCACCGACCGACATGGCGGCGATGGTTTCGCCGTGGTAGCTGTTGGTCAGGGTGACGAAGCGCTTCTTGCCCGGTTTGCCGACGTTCTGCCAGTAGTGGAAGCTCATCTTCAGCGCCACTTCGATGCACGACGAACCGTTGTCGGCATAGAACACCCGGTCGAGGCCGGCGGGGGTCATGGCTACAAGGCGCTCGGACAGCTCGATCACCGGCTGGTGGCTGAAACCGGCCAGGATCACGTGCTCCAGCTGGTCGACCTGGTCCTTGATGCGCTGGTTGATACGCGGGTTGGCGTGGCCAAACACGTTGACCCACCAGCTGCTCACCGCATCCAGGTAGCGCTTGCCTTCGAAGTCTTCCAGCCACACGCCTTCGCCGCGCCTGATCGGGATCAGCGGCAGCTGCTCGTGGTCTTTCATCTGGGTGCAGGGGTGCCACAGGACCTTGAGGTCGCGTTGCATCCACTGATCATTGAGGCCCATGGGCACTTCTCCTGGCTTTGCGGCTTGGTTCGACCGCGTAAGCCTAAGCAATGCCGCAGGGCAGGACAACCGCTGCTGTTCATCGGGTTGCCAGCTGCGCTTGCCACCGCGTGGAATCGCTGCAGGCAAAAATGTCAGTGGCGAAAAGGACTTGATGTCACTGCGCTGGCAGGGTCGGCGGACCTGACGTATTCTTAACGCATCTCTCCCGGGGCATTCCTGCCTCTCCCCGTTTCTGTAACCCCCTGACTCGGAGTTCGCCGACATGGCTGCTGCTTGGGTGCGCCTGTGCGCGTTGGTATTGATTGGTGTTTCCAGCGGCGCCGCGCTGGCAAAGGACAAGACACCTTCGGCGATCGTCGTGGGTGGCGGCCTGGCGGGCCTGACGGCTGCCTACGAGCTGCAGAACAAAGGCTGGCAGGTGACGCTGCTGGAAGCCAAGGCGGGCATGGGCGGGCGATCGGGCCTGGCCACCAGCGAGTGGATCGGCAATGCCAAGGCGCAGCCGGTGCTCAACCAGTACCTCGACCGTTTCAAACTTGAAACACTGCCGGCACCGGAGTTCGTGCGTACCCCCGGTTACCTGATCGACGGCGAGTATTTCAGCGCCACCGACCTGGCCACCAAGCAGCCGGCTACAGCCGATGCGCTCAAACGTTACGAGAAAACCCTCGATGACCTGGCCCGTTCGATCGATGACCCGCTGAACCCGCAAGCCAACAGCACGCTGTTCGCCCTCGACCAGATCAACGTCTCCACCTGGCTGGACAAGCTGCAACTGCCGACCACCGCCCGTCAGCTGGTCAACCAGCAGATCCGTACCCGCTACGATGAGCCATCGCGCCTGTCGCTGCTGTACTTTGCCCAGCAGAACCGCGTGTATCGTGGCGTCAGCGACCGTGATCTGCGTGCCGCGCGGCTGCCCGGCGGCAGCCCGGTGCTGGCCCAGGCCTTCGTCAAGCAACTGAAGACCATCAAGACCAGTTCGCCTGTGACCTCCATCGTTCAGGACAAGGATGGTGTCACGGTCAAGGTCGGCAGCGTCGGCTACCAGGCGGATTACCTGGTCATGGCCGTGCCCCTGCGCGCCTTGGCCAAGATCCAGATGACCCCGGGCCTGGACAGCCAGCACCTGGCGGCGTTGAAGGGCACCAACTATGGCTGGCGCGACCAGCTGATGCTCAAGTTCAAGAAGCCGGTGTGGGAAAGCCGCGCGCGCATGTCGGGCGAAATCTTCAGTAACGCAGGCTTGGGCATGCTGTGGATCGAACCCGCGCTCAAGGGTGGCGCCAACGTGGTGATCAACCTGTCGGGCGACAACGCTCGTCTGCTGCAGGCGTTCGGCGACAAGCAGATGGTCGATCAGGTACTGATCCGCCTGCATGCGTTCTACCCACAGGCCCGTGGCTCGTTCACCGGCTACGAGGTCAAGCGCTACAGCACCGACGCCGGTACCGGCGGCGCCTACCTGGCCTATGGCCCGGGCCAGATCAGCAAGTACTGGCGCCTGTGGGAGCGCCCGGTGCAGCGCATCACCTTTGCCGGTGAGCATACCGACGCCCTCTACCCAGGCACCCTGGAAGGCGCCCTGCGCAGTGGCCAGCGCGCGGCCAGCCAGGTGCAGGACCTGCTGGCCGGCAAGTCGTTCGACCCGGCCAAGGCGGCACCGGTGGCGGCGGCAGCAGCTGCAGGCGCCGTGGCGGCCAAGGAGAGCAAGGGCGGGTTCTTCTCCAACCTGTTCGGTGGTTCTTCCGACAAGGGCGACAAGGCTGACAAGGCCCCGGTCAAGGCCGAGCCGAAGCCGGTCGATGAGGCCAAGCAGGACAAGCCGGGCTTCTTCAAGCGCCTGTTTGGCGGGGCGGACAAGCCTGAGGTGAAGGCCGAGCCGATTGCCAAGGCCGAGGAAGTGGCGCCGGCACCTGCGCCAGCCCCGCAAGCTGCGCCGGCCCCGGTTGCGCCAGCGCCTGTGGTCAAGGAAGCGGCGGCCAAGCCTGCTGCTACCAAGGCTGCACCTGCCAAGCGCGCACCGGCGCACAAGCCAGCCCAGACCAAAAAGACGACTGCCAAGTCCGAACCGGCCAAGAAAGCTGTAGCCAATACCCAAGCCAAGGCCGGTTGATTTATTGACAGTGCCGGCCCTTTCGCGGGTAAACCCGCTCCCACAGGTCCGGCACAGGTATCAGGAACTGCGCCGACCCTGTGGGAGCGGGTTTACCCGCGAAAGGGCCGGCACTGGCAACCGCTGATTACCCAACTATCGTTAATGTTTCCTTAATGGGAAGCTTACAGAATACATATCGGATTTCTCGATAATCCAAAGCAATTTTTTACGCTTTTATTCGATGCGTTACGCGTTAGTCTGTGCATAGCTTTCACGGGGAAACACGTCAACATGCAACTGCGCAATTCATCTTCTCGCTACGGCGTGGTCAGCATCGTCCTGCACTGGGGCGTGGCTCTGGCAGTCTTCGGCCTGTTCGGCCTGGGCCTGTGGATGGTCGGCCTCGACTACTACAGCCCTTGGCGCAAGGCCGGCCCGGACCTGCACAAGAGCATCGGCCTGGTGCTGCTGGCGGTGATGCTGCTGCGGGTGGTCTGGCGCTTCATCAGCCCGCCACCACCGGCACCGGCCAACCACGGCGCACTTACCCGCCTGGCAGCCAAGTTGGGCCACCTGGCCCTGTACCTGGGGCTGTTCGCGGTAATGATTGCCGGTTACCTGATTTCTACCGCCGACGGTGTCGGCATTCCGGTGTTCGGCCTGTTCGAAGTGCCGGCACTGGTCAGCGACCTGCCCGACCAGGCAGACCTGGCTGGCGTGATTCATCTCTGGCTGGCCTGGGGCTTGGTGATTTTTGCCGTGCTGCATGGCTTGGCAGCGCTCAAGCACCATTTCATCGACCGTGACGCGACCCTGACCCGCATGCTGGGCCGCAAAGCTTGACTCTCAACCTCAATTGCATAGGAAGGAAGTAAGGATGTTGAAAAAGACTTTTGCCGCTCTGGCGCTCGGTACCGCTCTGCTCTCCGCCGGCCAGGCCATGGCTGCCGAGTACAAGATCGACAAGGAAGGCCAGCACGCGTTCGTTGACTGGAAGATCAGCCACCTGGGCTACAGCTTCATTCACGGTACCTTCAAGGATTTCGACGGCAACTTCACCTGGGACAGCGCCAAGCCTGAAGCCAGCAAGATCAACGTCGACCTGAAAACCGCCAGCCTGTGGTCGAACCACGCCGAGCGTGACAAGCACATTGCCAGCGCCGACTTCCTCGATGTGAAGAAGTACCCGGAAGCCAAGTTCGTCTCCACCAGCGTCAAGTCGACTGGCGACAAGACTGCTGACGTGACTGGCGACCTGACCATGCACGGTGTGACCAAGCCGGTCACCTTCAAGGCCACCTTCAACGGTGAAGGCAAGGACCCATGGGGCGGCGAGCGCGCTGGTTTCAACGCCACCACCACGCTGAACCTGAACGACTTCGGCATCAAGGGCCCGGGCGCTACCTCGCAGACCCTGGACTTGGATATCAGTGTTGAAGGTGTGAAGCAGAAGTAATTCTTACCTGCTGAAAACTGAGGGGGCCGCTTTGCGTCCCTATCGCGACACAAGGCCGCTCCTACAGGGAATTACGTAACCCTGTAGGAGCGGCCTTGTGTCGCGATAGGGCTGCGAAGCAGCCCCCTCGGTGCTTCTGTCAGCCCTTGCGGGTCAGCAGCGCCGGGCGCTCACCGCGCGGGCGGCTCGGCAGGTCATCCAGCTGCTCTGGCGTCGGATAACGGTCGAGCTTGGATTCCTTGCGGATGATCACTGGCTGTTTTTCCGGCTGGCGCGGGTTGCGCACGGCCGGTTCCTGCCGGGCAGCATCGTCACGGGCCGGGCGACCACGGCCACCACCATCACGACGGGCGCCGCCACCATTGTTGGCGCGGGCCGGACGTTTCTCGCCGCCGCTGCGCGGCTGGCCGCTATTGCGACCCTGGCCACCGGCGTTGCTGCGCTGGCCATTACCCTGGCCCTGACCTTGGCCGGCATTGCCACCCGGGCGGCGATTGCGGCCCTGGTTCTTGCCCTGGTACGGGCTGACATAGTCGGCACGGTTGCCGAAGTTGTCGATATCGTCGTCCAGGAACTCTTCCGGATCGCGGTCGACAGGCACTTTCGGCACGTTGCTGTTGCTGGCCTGCTGTTGCTGCTGGCGCGGCTTCTTGTCACGCTGCTTACGTTGCTGCTGTTGCTTGTCGCCGCTCTTTTCCTTGTCGGCCGGCTTGTCAGCGGCCTGTTGCTTGGCCTTGCCTTTATCCTTGCCCTTGTCCTTGCGGCCGCCGTTGGCGTCTTTGCCGCCTTCGCCGCGGGCCTGCTGGTTGCGGCCACCACGGCCGTTGTTCTGCTGGCGTTCGCGTACTTCAGGCTTTTCGGCCTCTACCTGGCTGGCGTCGAAGCCCATCAGGTCGCCGTCCGGGATCTTCTGCCTGGTCACCCGCTCGATGCTCTTGAGCAGCTTCTCTTCATCCGGCGCGACCATGGAAATGGCCTCGCCCGAACGCCCGGCACGGCCGGTACGGCCGATACGGTGGACGTAGTCTTCCTCGACGTTCGGCAGCTCGAAGTTGACCACGTGTGGCAACTGGTCGATGTCCAGGCCACGGGCGGCGATGTCGGTGGCGACCAGCACGCGCACGCTGTTGGCCTTGAAGTCGGCCAGAGCCTTGGTGCGGGCGTTCTGGCTCTTGTTGCCGTGGATCGCGGCGGCGGTCAGGCCGTGCTTTTCCAGGTACTCGGCCAGGCGGTTGGCGCCGTGCTTGGTGCGGGTGAACACCAGTACCTGTTCCCAGGCACCCTGGGTGATCAGGTGCGCCAGCAGTGCGCGCTTGTGGCTGGCGGGCAGGCGGTAGACGCGCTGCTCGATACGCTCGACGGTAGTGTTCGGCGGGGTGACCTCGATACGCTCCGGGTTGTGCAGGAGCTTGTCGGCGAGGTCGGTGATGTCCTTGGAGAAGGTGGCCGAGAACAACAGGTTCTGGCGCTTGGCCGGCAGACGGGCGAGGACTTTCTTGACGTCATGGATGAAGCCCATGTCGAGCATGCGGTCGGCTTCGTCGAGCACCAGGATTTCCACGTGGGCCAGGTCAACCTTGCCTTGGCCGGCCAGGTCGAGCAGGCGGCCCGGGCAGGCGACCAGCACGTCCACACCCTTGGCAATGGCCTGGATCTGCGGGTTCATGCCGACGCCGCCGAAAATGCAGGCGCTGACCAGTGGCAGGTCACGGGCATAGACCTTGAAGCTGTCATGCACCTGGGCTGCCAGTTCGCGGGTCGGGGTCAGGACCAGCACGCGAGGTTGGCGCGGGCCATGGCGCTGCGACTTGTCGGGGTGGCCGGCCGGGAACAGGCGCTCGAGGATCGGCAGGGCGAAACCGCCGGTTTTACCAGTACCTGTCTGTGCGGCGACCATCAGGTCGCGGCCTTGCAACACGGCGGGAATCGCCCGCTGTTGCACGGGGGTCGGCTGGGTATAGCCCGCAGCCTCGATAGCGCGGACAAGAGCCTCGGAGAGACCGAGGGAAGCAAAGGACATGGGCAATCCTGTTCTCGTGTGGGCTGGGCCCGTTTGGGATGTTCTGCCTGGCGCGACGGGCATCGGTGGGATGCGATCGCGTCCGGTCCAGCTGGGCTTTCACTGCACATCCGGTTAGCGGAGGGTGGACGCGAAGGCGCGTCGATGCCGATCGGGATGCCTGTTGCGAGGCCGAGCGTCCGGGCGTGAGCCGGGCGGGAAGGCCCGAGTATAACAGAGCTATCGCGCTGTGCTGCTTTCCTGCTGCTCAACGGCGTTGAGAATGTTTCCGATGTCGCCTGTGTAGCGGCTGCTGATCGCTGCATAGGCCGGTTCCTGCTTGAAGCGCCGCAGCTCCACGGCGAAGGCCTGGGCCAGTGCCTCCCGCCCCGGCTTGCGCGCCAGCCCCAGGTACTGCGCCTGGCGGCTGATCACCAGCGGCAGCTCCTCGACCTGCTGTTGCAGGCCCAGATGCCGCAGCAGGTAATGGCCGACCCTGCGGTCGGTGATTGCCAGGTCGATGCGGCCCAGCATCAGTTTGCCGAAGTTGGCTTCATGGGTAGGCGCGGCTTCGCGCCTGAAATGTACGGCCTCGTTGAACGCGGCACCATAGGCGTAGCCGGGTGAGGTGCCGACGGTGAGGCCGGCAAGGTCATCCAGCGCCTTGACGGCATGGGGACGTGCGCGGGCCTGGAACAGGACGAACTCGACCTCCGACATGGGCTCGGGGGCGTACACCAGGTAGGGCTGGCGCGACTCGGTCTGGAAGATGTCCATGATGCCGTCGGCCAAGCCCTGCTCGATCATTGCCAGGCAGCGCTTCCATGGCAGGAACTCCCACTCCACCTCGACGCCAAGGCGTTCGAACACCTGGGTGGTGACTTCGTAGTCGATGCCGCGCGGCTGGCCGTCGTGCTGGTACGCATAGGGTGCCCAGTCGTCGGTCACCAGGCGCAGGCGCTCGCCCAGGGCCAGCGGGCTCAGGCAGGCGAGCAACAGGATCCAGAACAGACGGGCGACGTGTGGCATGGCCGGAGATTACGCGCTCGGCCTGTTCAAGGCCAGTGAGGATGATGTTCTCCTGTGCTGGCCTCTTCGCGGGTAAACCCGCTCCCACAAGTACAGCACAAGCCTGCAAGCCAGCAGAGATCCTGTGGGAGCGGGTTTACCCGCGAAGAGGCCGACACAGGTTCACTCAAGTGTGGGATGACCTCAGCAGATGCGCCTCGATATCCTTGCGCCGCTCGCCCAGTGACAGGCGCAACCCCGGGTGACGCAGGCACTGGCGCAGTTGCTCGGGCTCCACCTGGCCATGGCGGGCGTTGAGGTTTTCCAGGGCCTTGTCCCACCAGGCCGGCGCGCAGGCGCGGTCGAACTCATTGGGGTAGGGGTAGCAGCCATACAGCAGCTCGCGGGCGAACTGGCGCTCATGGCTGGGCAGGGTCATGCTCAGCGCCTTGTAGCCCAAGCGTTGCAGGGCCGGCGGCCGTGGCAGCTGGTCATTGACCAGGGACACGTCGGCCAGCGCCGCGTGGCTCAGCGGGTCATGGCCGTGCTTGCGCAGCCAGGCCTGGATCTTGGCGCGGAACTGCGCCTTTCGGCTCCAGTAGTGGTGGATGACATCTGTGCATTCGGCCAGCTCCAGCGTGCGGTAGGCTGCCACCGCCAGGCAGAACTCCTCGAGGGTATAAGCCTCGCGAGCCAGGGGGTGGAACTCGTCCATCATGGCGATGGAGCGGTCCAGGGTGCCGGCGTCTTCGGCGCTGAGGCCGATCACCCCCGAGTTGACCAGTGGCATCTGGCAATCGGCCAGGCCCCTGGACTCGAGGATGGCCAGCAGGTTCTTGTACAGCAGGCACTTCTGGTTGCTGCCGTAGCGCGCACCGATGGCATTGCACAGCAGGCGGCCTGGGGCCACTCGGGCGAACAGCTCCAGCGGCGACTTGCGGAAGAAGGTGTCGGTGTCGATCAGCACTGCCAGCGGGTGTTGCTGCAGCACCTGACGCAACAGCACATGCTTGCTGCGAAAGTGATAACCGTGAGGGGCGTTCCATGCCTGACGCGTGGCTTCGTCCAGCAGGTGTACGGTGACCGGCAGGCCGGCATAGGGCTGCGGGTTGTCGGTGTAGACCTGAATGTCCATGGCTTCGCCTGTGCCCAGATGGGCGAGGGCGCTGATGATGCTGAAGCAGGCTTCCTGATGGTAGGTTGCCGGGCCAAAAGCCAGGTAGACGAGCTGTGGACGCGATGGCTGGAGGGGCTGCATGGCAGGCAAGACCTGTGTAACCGGAAAATGAATAAGGCTTTAGTCTATGACCAAAGCCTTAATCAAATCTTAAACAGATTTTGCAAAAAATTTCAGCGCGGCAGCTTCAGATTGTTCCAGATCGCCAGGCTCGGCTCGGCCTGGTTCAAGGTGTAGAAGTGCAGGCCCGGTGCGCCGCCTTGCAGCAGCTGTTCGCACATGCGGGTGATCACTTCTTCGCCGAATGCCTGGATGCTGGCGGTGTCGTCGGCATAGGCTTCCAGCTGCTTGCGGATCCAGCGCGGGATCTCGGCGCCACAGGCGTCGGAGAAGCGCGCCAGCTTGCTGTAGTTGGTGATCGGCATGATGCCGGGTACCACCGGGATGTCCACGCCCAGCTTCTGCGCGCGCTCGACGAAGTAGAAGTAGCTGTCGGCGTTGAAGAAGTACTGGGTGATGGCGCTGTCGGCACCGGCCTTGACCTTGTGCACGAAGTTGGCCAGGTCAGCCTCGAAGTTGCGGGCCTGGGGGTGCATCTCCGGGTAGGCGGCCACTTCCAGGTGGAAGTGATCGGCGGTTTCCTGGCGAATGAATTCGACCAGGTCGCTGGCGTAGCGCAGTTCGCCACTGGCCATGCCCATGCCCGATGGCAGGTCGCCACGCAGGGCGACGATGCGCTTGATGCCTGCAGCCTTGTATTCGGCCAGCAGGGCACGCAGTTCGGCCTTGGTGTCGCCTACGCACGACAGGTGCGGTGCGGCAGGTACCTTCACTTCGCTTTCCAGCTGCAGCACGGTGTTCAGCGTGCGGTCGCGGGTCGAGCCACCGGCACCGTAGGTGCAGGAGAAGAAGTCCGGGTTGTAGGCGGCCAGCTGGCGGGCGACGCCCATCAGCTTTTCGTGACCGGCATCGGTCTTGGTCGGGAAGAACTCGAAACTGTAACGGCGTTCCTGGGACATCAGGCGTTCCTCTGGCAGCAAGCTTCAAGCGGCAGGCTGCAAGTAAAAGCCAGATCGGTTATGGCCGGCCTGGCTTGGGCATCGTTCAAGATCCTTTATGCTTGAGCTGCAAGCGGCAACGGCATGGTCTGCCTTTGATTGCCGCTTGAAGCTTCAAGCTGCCGCTTAGTAGCGGTAGGCGTGCGGCTTGAACGGGCCTTCGACGGTGACACCGATGTAGTCGGCCTGCTGCTTGGTCAGCTGGGTCACCACGCCGCCGAAGCCGCGGACCATTTCCAGGGCCACTTCTTCGTCGAGCTTCTTCGGCAGTACTTCAACGGTCAGGCGCTCGGCTTTCTTCTCGGCCGACAGGTCGGCGAACTTCTGCTCGAACAGGAAGATCTGCGCCAGTACCTGGTTGGCGAACGAACCGTCCATGATGCGGCTTGGGTGGCCAGTGGCGTTACCCAGGTTTACCAGGCGGCCTTCGGCCAGCAGGATCAGGTAGTCGTCGTTCTGCGGGTCGAAGCTGCCAGCGCCGGTGCGGTGGATCTTGTGCACCTGCGGCTTGACCTCTTCCCAGGCCCAGTTCTTGCGCATGAAGGCGGTGTCGATCTCGTTGTCGAAGTGGCCGATGTTGCACACCACGGCACGCTTCTTCAGCGCCTTGAGCATGTTGGCGTCGCAGACGTTGACGTTACCGGTGGTGGTCACGATCAGGTCGATCTTGCCCAGCAGGGCTTTGTCGATGCTGGCTTCGGTGCCGTTGTTGATACCGTCGATGAACGGCGAAACCACTTCGAAACCGTCCATGCAGGCCTGCATGGCGCAGATCGGGTCGACTTCGGTGACCTTGACGATCATGCCTTCCTGACGCAGGGACTGGGCCGAGCCCTTGCCCACGTCACCGTAGCCGATCACCAGGGCCTGCTTGCCCGACAGCAGGTGGTCGGTACCACGCTTGATGGCGTCGTTCAGGCTGTGACGGCAGCCGTACTTGTTGTCGTTCTTGCTCTTGGTAACCGAGTCGTTGACGTTGATCGCCGGGACTTTCAGCTCGCCCTTGGCCAGCATGTCCAGCAGGCGGTGCACGCCGGTGGTGGTCTCTTCGGTCACGCCGTGAACGCGCTCCAGCACTTGCGGGTACTTCTTGTGCAGCAGCTCGGTCAGGTCGCCACCGTCGTCGAGGACCATGTTGGCGTCCCATGGCTGGCCATCCTTGAGGATGGTCTGCTCCAGGCACCACTCGTACTCTTGCTCGGTTTCACCTTTCCAGGCGAACACCGGGATACCGGCGGCGGCGATGGACGCGGCGGCCTGGTCCTGGGTGGAGAAGATGTTGCAGGACGACCAGCGCACTTCGGCACCCAGGGCAACCAGGGTTTCGATCAGCACGGCGGTCTGGATGGTCATGTGGATGCAGCCCAGGATCTTCGCACCCTTGAGCGGTTGCTCGGCCAGGTACTTGCGACGCAGGCCCATCAGTGCAGGCATTTCCGATTCGGCGATGATGGTTTCGCGACGACCCCAGGCGGCCAGGGAGATGTCGGCGACTTTGTAATCGGTAAAACCAGCAGGCATGTTTGCAGCGCTCATGAGAGCCTCCATTCGTAGTGTGCGAATGGGCGCCGTTGTGCGTTAAGCGCCCGCGAGAGCGAGCAACGCCCCATCCGAGCCTGACAGGCCTAGCCTGCTGCAGCGCCCCTCGGACGGGTGGCGGGCATGGCGCCGCTGTGGGCGGCCATGTGAAGCGGCGGAGATTATAGCCGCGCCCGTCGGCTTGCCCAAGGTTTTCTGTCGATTAATCGCGACGATAGTCGATGTTCAATGGAGCGACAGCGGCCGCTCTGCCATCATTGCTACACGTTAGCCAAGCAGGTCAGGAGTACAGATGAACTTTCATACCCGCAAGTGGGTTAAACCCGAAGACCTCAACCCAAACGGCACTTTGTTCGGTGGCAGCCTGTTGCGCTGGATCGACGAAGAGGCGGCGATCTACGCCATCGTCCAGCTGGGCAACCAGCGCGTGGTGACCAAGTACATATCGGAAATCAACTTCGTCAGTGCCTCGCGCCAGGGCGACATCATCGAGCTGGGCATCACCGCCACCGAGTTCGGCCGCACCTCGATCACCCTCAAGTGCGAAGTGCGCAACAAGATCACCCGCAAGGCCATCCTCACGGTCGACAAGATGGTCTTCGTCAACCTTGGCGAGGATGGGTTGCCGGCGGCGCATGGGCGGACCGAGATCAAGTACATCCAGGACCAGTTCCCGGATTCTGCAGTGGAATGAACATTCTGGGGCTGCTTTGCAGCCCATCGCGACACAAGGCCGCTCCTACAGGGGAATGCAATCTCCTGTAGGAGCGGCCTTGTGTCGCGATGGGTCGCAAAGCGGCCCCTGCATTCTCAAGGCTGGACGCTGACCTTGCGCACCACCCGCCCGATGCTCAACCCCTGCACCAGGATCGACGACAGCACCACGATGTAGGTGATCGACAGCAGCAGGTCACGTTCCTCGCCCAGTGGCAGCGACAGTGCCAGGGCAACCGACACCCCACCGCGCAGGCCACCCCAGGTCAGCACCCGTACCGTGCCCTTGGGCACCGGGCGCCAGCGCCGCAGCAGCACGATCGCCGGGGCCACGGTCAGCAGCCGCGACAGCAGCACCGCCAGCGCCAGCACGCTGCCGGCCGCCAGGTGCATCCAGTTGAATGGCAGCAGCAACAGTTCCAGGCCGATCAACGCGAACAGCAGCGCGTTGAGCATGTCGTCGATCAGTTCCCAGAAGCCGTCCATGTAGCGACGGGTCATGTCGTTCATTGCCAGGTTGCGCCCCAGGTTGCCGATGATCAGCCCGGCCACCACCATGGCGATCGGCGCCGAAACGTGCAGCTCGTAGCACATCGCCGAGCCGCCAATGACCAGCGCCAGGGTCAGCATCACTTCCACCTGATATTGCTCGACGCTCTTGATCATGCGGTAGGTGGCGTAGCCGATCAGGCCGCCGAACACCACGCCGCCGATGGCCTCGCGGGCGAACAGGATCGCGGTGTCGGTCATGCTCGGCGTCTCGCCCAGCTGGATGATGCCCAGCAACACGGTGAACACCACCACCGCAGTGCCGTCGTTGAACAGCGACTCGCCGACGATAGTGGTTTTCAGCGGTTTGGAGGCATTGGCTGTACGTAGCGCGCCCAGCACGGCAATCGGGTCGGTGGGCGAGATCAGCGCACCGAACAGCAGACAGTAGATCAGCGGCACCTGCCAGCCGAACAGGGCGAACACCCAGTGCGACAGGTAGCCGATGACCACGGTGGCAATCAGTACGCCGACGGTGGCCAGCAGGCCGATGGGCCAGCGGTAGCTGCGCAGGTCGGAGAGGTTGACGTGCAAGGCGCCGGCGAACAGCAGGAACGCCAGCATCCAGTGCATCAGCAGGTCGTTGAAGTCGATCTGGTTCATCAGCCCTTCGACGCGCGCTTCCAGGCCAGGGAAGCCGATCAGGCTCAAGCCCTGCAGCATCAGGGAAAACAGCAGCGCCGTGACCATCACGCCGATGGCAGGGGGCAGGCCGATGAAACGGTAATTTACATAGGTGAGGAGGGTGGTAAGGCAGATAAACGCGGCAACTAGTTCAAGCATCCCGAATCCTGTAACAATGGCTTCCAAGTCGTAACCCGAATGGCTCGGGCAGTTCTTTGATGACCTGGCGCGGGGTTCGGGACACACTATTTGACTGTGTAGGTAGACCGCGTTTCTGTTGTGAGGTTTCCACCGGTTTTTTTCATGCTTCGGTTCTTGCTGTCGAGCACTCGTGGCTTTCTGGCTCGACTGGTTGGTGCTGCAAGCCGGAGCCCGGTAGGGCGACCTCGGCGATTCGTGTCGAGAAATACCTGTCGAAAGGCTCCCAGTCGGGATATTCCTCGGGCGAGACAGCCATTGCCATCAAGCGACCTACAAGGCCGCAGATCCAGTCTGCGCATTGCAGGGTCTGGAAGAGGTGGCTTTCGCCCTGCAGCGGCGGCTCTATCAGGCTCCGACATTTTTCTGCGGGGTCCTCGAACATTGCCAGGGTGCAGGCTTCTACATTTTGCTCGCGCCACTCGTTGCCAGCACGCTGTTCATCCAGCAGGAGCATGAAGGTTGAGCGGGACTGCGTGCAGTAACGATCGATCGTTCTCACCGCATGCAGCAGTTGGCGTCTGAATGTCTTGGTCGCGTCGTGCTGCCTGGCCGGGCCGGTCTTGTGTTCACCCGCATAAATGACATACCCACCAATCTTTCCTATGTGGTTGAGCAGGCGAAACGTTGCCTGTCTCAATGATCGATATTGTGTGACGTTACGTGTCGTGAATAACTTTGAGCCCTTCTTTTCCCATTGATAGGGAGGGAGGCTTCTGGGGTTTTCATGGTTTATGTCCCAGGCAAGTAACTGGCATTTCAGCTGATAGAAGAAGATGGCGAACTCCCGTACTTCTTCTGCAGGTAGTAGCACCCCACCCAGCCCGAACACTGGACTGGTCTTGAATTGGGTATGAGTGCGCGAGATGTATTGCCCGACATGGCCGAATTCGTCGAGGTAGGCCACATAATGCGTCATGATTTCTGGGTGTCCTTGGCCCAGAAACACGAAAGCCCGCATGCTTGCGCATCGCGGGCCTCGGAAGGTAGGCACGGGTAACCCCATGCGTTACGGCGATCCTAATCCTGCAAAGCCTGAAGCGTCAATCGCGTTTCGTAAGCGAGTGTGTTTCCGTTTGGGTAGCCGCCTTGAGGTATCACGCGTTTCCATGCGGCACAGCGAGCGATGAGTGTATTGCGTTTTGGGGCAAGCCCCGGCTTGCAAGGCGTAACGAAACTTCCACAGAGTTTGTAGTCTTTTTCCTTAGTCGTACCTTTTACCCAAGGTATAGTGCTGCAAACGAATCTGACTCGAAGGCAAGGACGATTTCGCGTGCTGGCAACTTCCCTGGTGTTGGTCGCTGCCCTGCTGCATGCGACCTGGAATACCCTGATCAAATTCAGCGGCGAGCGCCTGCTGGTGATCGCCAGCATGGATACGGTGGCGTTGGCCTTCGCGGTGCTGGCGGTGCCCTTCGTCGAGGTACCGCCGGCGAACATCTGGCCCTGGCTGCTGGCGTCGGCGCTGGCCGAGCAGCTGTACCGCTTCCTGTTGATCCAGGCCTACCGCGTGGGCGACCTGGGGCTGGTCTATCCTCTGATGCGCGGGCTGTCGCCGCTGGTGGTGCTGGGGCTGACCCTGGCCTTTGCCGGCGAATCGCTGAGCCAGCAGCAGATCATCGGCATCCTGCTGATCCCCTGTGGCATGGCCTGCCTGTTGTGGCAGGGCGGTGGCGGTGACCGGCTGCCCTGGTCGATGCTGCCGGTGGTTGCCCTGATCGGCCTGTGCATTGGTTGCTACACCTGGTTCGACGGCCAGGCCGTGCGCTTGTGGGGCAAGCCCTGGGATTACCTGGTGTGGCTGACCTTGCTCAGTGCCTGGCCCTTCCCGTTGCTGGCCAGCGTGGCACGGCGTGCGCCGTTCGTGTTGTTCTGGCGCCTGCAGTGGCGCCTGGGGCTGGCAGTGGGGCTGTGTGTATTGCTCAGTTACGCGCTGGTGCTATGGGCCATGCACCTGGGGTCAGTGGCCGAAGCGGCGGCGTTGCGGGAGTTGAGCGTGATCCTGGTGGTGCTGCTGGGCATGCGCTACCTGAAAGAACCTTTTGGCGGACCGAGACTCCTAGCTTGCGGGCTGGTGTTGGCCGGCATGCTGGTAATGAAGCTTTGACCCGAAGACTGAACAAGGAGTCCTGTCCATGACTGTTGCCCTGTGGTGCATCCTGATCGCGCTGTTCTTGCCACCACTGTGTGCGTTGATCGCCAAAGTCGGTAGTGGCCGCTTCCGCTTGCGCGACAACCACGACCCGCGCGCCTTCCTGGATACCCTGTCCGGGTTGCCGCGGCGCGCGCATGCTGCCCAGCAGAACAGTTTCGAGGCCTTCCCGGCATTTGCCGCGGCGGTGCTGGTGGCGGATATCGTCGGCAATGCCGAGCAGGTGACCCAGGATGTGCTGGGGGTGATGTACATCACCAGCCGGCTGCTCTACATCATCTGTTACCTGGCCGACTGGGCCATGCTGCGATCGCTGGTGTGGTTTGCCGGGATGGCGATGATCGTGGCCTTCTTCGTGGTTTCCATCTGAGAGCGCGTCGCCTTCTTCGCGAGTGAACCCGCTCCCACAGGGACATCACCGCTCTTGAGAGCTGAGATGATCCTGTGGGAGCGGGTTTACCCGCGAAGAATCCAAGCACCGATCAAGGCACTTTTGGCACCTCAGGCAGCGGCTTGCCCTTGGGCCACAGCATCCAGATCTGCCCCTGCTGCTTCATGTTGCCGGCCAGTTCTCCGGCTTGCGGCCCGGTGCCCCAGAACAGGTCCGCGCGCACCTCGCCGGTAATTGCCCCACCGGTATCCTGAGCCCCCACCGGGCGTACCACCGGCGTACCGTCCGGGCGAGTGGTGGACAGCCACAGCAAGCTGCCCAGCGGAATCACCTTGCGGTCGATGGCCACGCTGTAGCCAGCGGTCAGCGGCACGTTCAGCGAGCCTCGCGGCCCTTCGTTGCTGTCCGGGCGGGTGCTGAAGAACACATAGCTGGGGTTGCTGGCGAGCAGTTCCGGCACCCGCTGCGGGTTGGCCTGGGCCCAGGCATGAATGGCGCCCATGCTCACTTCTTCCTTCTTCAACTGGCCTTGTTCCACCAGCCAGCGCCCGATCGGCCGGTAGGGGTGGCCGTTCTGGTCGGCGTAACCCAGGCGCAGTTGGCGGCCATCTTCCAGTTGTACCCGGCCGGAACCCTGGATCTGCAGGAACTGCAGGTCCATCGGGTCGGTCAGCCAGGCCAGCACCGGTGCCTTGACGCCGTCACGGTTGATCACCTCGGCGGTGTCGTAAGGCTTTAGCACCCGGCCATCGAGGCGACCGCGCAGGCGCTTGCCCTTGAGTTCGGGGTACACGCTGGCCAGGTCGACCACGATCATGTCGTCGGGGATGCCGTAGACCGCCACGTGGTTGGTTGCCGATTGGCTCAGGCTGCCAGGGTAGACCGGTTCGTAGTAACCGGTGATCAGGCCGTTGGCATTGTTTTCGGCCGAACGCAGGCCGTATACCTGCAGGTTCTGTTGCAGGAAGGCGCGCACTTGCAAGGCATTGTCGGGCACGCTGGCGGCTGCTTCGCAGGTGCTGGCCCAGACGGTGTCGCGCTTGAGCTTTTCACAGCCGTTGCGCCAGGCCTGGAAGCCCGCCACCAGGTCGCTGTCGCTGACGGCAGGCAGGTCCTGCCAGGTGGCATTGGCGTAGGTGGCGATGGCATGGGGCTCAGGTTTGGCGCTTTCGCCACCGTTGCAGCCGGCCAGCAGGGCCAGCGCCGGGAGTGTCCAGGCCAGATGGCGCAGGGCAGATTTCATGAGTACGTTCCTGTCATGGGTGAACACGGATATTCGCCCCTGTTTTTTATGTGGCTATTGGTCTTTGGCCGCTGGGCAGCGATACTGGCCGCCCATTTGCGTAGGCCGAAGTGACCGTGATGTTGAAGCGATTGACCGTTGTTCTGCTGGCAGCACTGGCCCTGGGTGGTTGTGACCGGGTTGACCCGAACTCCCCGCTGGGCAAGCGCAAGGTGATCTTCAAGGACATGCTCAAGACCAGCGAAGACCTGGGCGGCATGTTGCGTGGGCGGTTGCCGTTCGACGGGGTGAAGTTTGCCGACGGTGCGCTGAAGCTGGACAACCTTTCGCACCAGCCCTGGCAGCACTTCCCACAGGCGCGTGATGATGGCGACAGTAGCGCGCGAGCCGAGGTATGGGAACGTCAGGCACGCTTTCATGACCTGGCCCGGCAGCTGGAAGGCGTCACTGGCGAACTGGTCGATGTCACCCGCGGCCAGCCTCTGGACGCTGCGCAGCTGAAGGCGCCGATGGACAAGGTCGAAGCGGCTTGCAAGGCCTGTCATACGGAATTCCGCAACCATTGATGGACTGCATTGCCCTGTGTAGGAGCGGCCTTGTGTCGCGATAGGGCTGCGCAGCGGCCCCAGGATTTCAGCTGATGCACAAATCGCCGGGGCCGCTTTGCGGCCCATCGCGACACAAGGCCGCTCCTACAATGATCGCGTTTGCCCGGTCGGGGCCTCAGCGATCCAGATCTTCCACCGCTTCCTGCAGTTCCTTGCGCGACTCTGCCAGCTTGTCCTTGCGCTTGTTGATCTTCTCCGAATCGCCTTTCTTCTCGGCTTTCTTCAAGTCCCTTTCCCGCTGCGCCACTTCGTGACGGGCGTCGAGCACCTTCTGCTCACGTTCCTTGCGCAGGCCGGCATCGGTGCAGTTGTCGACCCCTCGCAGTGCCTCTTCAAGCCCCGCGGCCTGATCGTTGTTGCCGTGGTCACGGGCAATCTTCAACTGGTTCTCGATGGCGCTACGCTTGGCGGCGCAACCGGTCAGGCCGGCATCCGGCTGGGCGGCTTGTACGGCGCCAGCGGCCAGGCCCAGTGTCGCGAGCAGGAAAAGGGTCGAAATACGTTTCATGAAAAGCCTCCTTGACGGGGCGGGGCAGCAAAAGTTGGGGGAAATCCTGCCTTGGTTTTGCCCATTTAGAAACCCTTGTTGCGGTTTTCCGGCTTAATCTCGGGATTTTCCTACGGGTAAATTGGTAAATAATCATTGCTCGATGCTTTGCCTGTCGATCCGGAATCCGTCGATCCCGGCCTTGGCCAGCTGCGTTGCAATGGCTTGAACCTCGGTGGTCGCAAAAAATCCTGCAAGCTGTTGCCCGCGCTTTTCGCCGATACCGGGCATGCCTTGCCATTCAAGGTTTGTGCGAGCAGCAAGCTCCAGCCAGTCGCCTGTCATCTGCATGCCGGTGGGCGTGGGTGCGCCCAGCCCGCGCAGCCACTGGGCAAAGGGCCGTGAGCGGGCTTGCTCGAAACTGCCCAGCAACTGCGCAGCCGTTGCGTCACTGATACCCGCTACCTGGCCCAGGCGCTCGGCATCCAGATGCAGCCAGTCCGTCATGGAGGTCACCAGCCCGGCAGCCACCAGTCGGCGCCAGGTGCCGGGGCCGGTGCGCGGCAGGGCCAGCCCCTGCTTGCCGCTGAGCCAGGTGAGGCGGGCAATGAACTGGTCCTCGCAGCCTTCGCTTGCCTGCCAGCAACTGTGGGCATGATGTTGGCCGGGCGCTGGTGCGGTTACCGGTTGGCGCTCGGCGGCGCGGTGCACCACTTGCTCCAGGCGCGGGATGGTCAGCCCGGCAAGGCTGACGGCCACTTGGTCACCGGGGCGGATGTCGAGCTTGAGCCAGCGAGCCAGCGAGCCCAGGCTCACCTGGGTGATTCGCCGGTCATCCAGGGTAACTGGCAGCACGTGCAACACTGGCGTGACCCTGCCTGTGCGGCCAACGCGGAAGCGTACTTCGCGCACTTCGGCCAGGGCCTGCGTGTACGGGTGCTTCCACGCCGCGATCCAGTAGGGTGCCTTGGCCTGCCAGCGCTCGGCCGGCGGCCGGACGCCTTGGCGCAACACCACGCCATCGGTGGCGAAGGGCAGGGGTGAGCGGTACCAGTACTCACGCCAGTGCGCGGCATCGTCCGCTGATTCTATGGCGACGCTGTAATCCTGGCTGTGCGCAAAGCCCAGTTCCGCCAGCTTCGCGAGGCGTTCGGCCTGCTGCTCGGGGCCTTGTGGCCAGTCCCACACGAACAGGCCGATGCGCTCGCCTTGCTCATGGGCCAGCTGCTTGCGAGCCAGCAGCCCGGCTACCGTCCCTCGGGCGTTGGCGCTGCCTGCCTGGGCTTGCACATGCGCATCCAGGCGCAGGTAAAGTTCGCCCTGCAGTTGCAGGTCGATGGTCTGGGGCAGCTGCCGGTTGATTGCGTCGAGCAGGGGGATGTGGCGGCTCCAGTCGTGCCCCTGCACGCCGTCCCCCCGGCTGATCAACTGCACCAGCCGGCCCTGTCGGTAGATGAGGGATACCGCTACGCCATCGACCTTTGGCTGCACCCAGACGTCGGCCTTGCCGGCCAGCCAGCGTTCTACAGCCAGGCGGTCGGCCAGCTTGTCGACGCCGGTATGTGGCACCGGATGCGGGATTGGCCCGCCAGCGCTGGTCAGCGGGGACGGGGTGGTCGCGATGCCAAAGCATTGCTGCAGGTGTGCCAGGCGCTGGCGGCTCTGGTCGTACAGTTCATCGGCCACCAGTGCGATGCCCTGACGATGATAATGGTCGTCCCAGCGGGCAAGCGTGGCGCGCAGTCGGCTTACTTCAGCCTCGACTTGTTGCGGGTTCCAGGTGGGGCATGTGGCGGCACGGGCCAGGGGAGCATTCAACGTCAACACTAGGGCGAAAAGCAGCATGAGCGGCATGGCCAGCATCCTTGCATGGCGGGTGGGAGCCCTCAGCCTAGGCAGGTAGCGTGCGGGTCGCCATGCAGCGTTTGTCAGCCCATATGTCACAAAAAAGCCCCTGCCGATTGCTCGGCAGGGGCTTTCGTCCAGCGCCGTAGGAAACTTACAGGCCGGCAGCGTCACGCAGCGACTGGGCGCGGTCAGTGCGCTCCCAGGTGAAGGTGGTGAAGGTGTCGTCGCCGACCGTCTTCTGCTGCGGGGTACGGCCGAAGTGGCCGTAGGCAGCGGTTTCCTGGTACATCGGGTGCAGCAGGTCGAGCATGGTGGTGATGGCGTAAGGGCGCAGGTCGAAGCACTCGCGCACCAGCTGGATGATCTTGTCGTCGGAGACCTTGCCGGTACCGAAGGTGTTGATCGAGATGGAGGTCGGCTGGGCCACGCCGATGGCGTACGACACCTGGATCTCGCAACGCTCGGCCAGGCCGGCGGCGACGATGTTCTTGGCCACGTAGCGGCCGGCGTAGGCGGCGGAACGGTCGACCTTGGACGGGTCCTTGCCGGAGAACGCGCCACCACCATGGCGGGCCATGCCGCCGTAGGAGTCGACGATGATCTTGCGCCCGGTCAGGCCGCAGTCACCCACCGGGCCACCGATGATGAAGTTGCCGGTCGGGTTGATGTGGTACTGGGTGCCCTTGTGCAGCAGTTCGGCAGGCAGGGTGTGCTTGACGATCAGCTCCATCACGGCTTCCTGCAGGTCTTTCTGCGAAACCTCAGGGTTGTGCTGGGTCGACAGCACCACGGCGTCGATACCGACCACCTTGCCATTTTCGTAACGGCAGGTGACCTGCGACTTGGCGTCCGGGCGCAGCCATGGCAGCAGCTTCGATTTGCGCGCTTCGGCCTGGCGCTCGACCAGACGGTGCGAGAAGCAGATCGGTGCCGGCATCAGCACGTCGGTCTCGTTGCTGGCGTAGCCGAACATCAGGCCCTGGTCACCGGCGCCCTGGTCTTCCGGGCGGGAGCGGTCGACGCCCTGGGCGATGTCCACCGACTGCTTGCCGATGATGTTCATCACGGCGCAGGTGGCGCCGTCGAAACCGACGTCGGAGCTGTTGTAGCCGATGTCGATGATGACCTTGCGCACCAGCTCTTCCAGGTCGACCCAGGCGGAGGTGGTGACTTCGCCGGCGATGATGGCGACACCGGTCTTGACCAGGGTTTCGCAGGCTACGCGGGCGTATTTGTCCTGGGCGATGATGGCATCAAGGACGGCGTCCGAAATCTGGTCGGCGATCTTGTCCGGATGCCCTTCGGACACGGACTCGGAGGTGAAAAGGGAGTATTCGCTCATCTCGAAGGTTCCTGAAATTTACCGATGTTGTATGTCGCCAGCCGTCCGCTGGAAATGGCGGACCTGAATCTGGAAACCGTTACGCAAGCCCACGTACAGGCTGTCCCCGGGGGCCAGCCCGGCGGCGTTGGCCCAACGGGCCAGGTCGTCCTGTTCGAAGCCAAGCCATAGGTCGCCGCAGGCTTCGCGCGCCCACCCCTGGTCATGGCTGCACAGTTCGGTTACCAGCAGGCTACCGCCTGCCTTCACCCGTTTGGCCAGCTGGCGCAAGGCCAGGGCCGGGTCGCTGAAATGGTGCAGCACCATGTTCAGCACAACGCAGTCGGCGGCCACATCCGTTGCACCCAGTGCATCGGCCAACTGCAGGTTCACGTTGTCGAGCCCTTCGCGCTGGCACACCTGACGCGCCAGTTCGAGCATGGTCGGGCTGTTGTCCAGGGCGGTGACCTGGGCGAAGCGCCGGGCCAGGTCGGGCAGGAAGCCACCGTCACCGGGGCCGACCTCCAGGGCGCTGGCGGCCGGGTCGAAATTCAGTTTGTCCAGCAGCGCCAGCAGGCTTTCGCGGTACTGCGGCAGGCCGGCGATCAGGTCTTGCTGGGCGCGGAATTTCTCTTCCACGCGCAGGAAGAAGTCCTGGCTGGTGGCTGCGCGGCGTTGCTGCACCTGGGCGATGCGCGCCTGCACGTCAGGCGGCAGGGCCAGGTCGTCCACTTCTTCGAGCAGCGCCGCGTGCAGCCGACCGCCCAGGCGCAGGCTGTCGGGCAGGGCGCGGCGGTAGAAGATGGCATTGCCCTCGCGGCGGGTCGCCACCAGCTCGGCCTGGGCCAGTACCTTCAGGTGGTGGCTCATGCCCGACTGGCCCACATCGAAGATCTGCGCCAGCTCCAGCACGCCGAACGAGTCGTTGGCCAGGGCGCGCAATACGTTCAGACGCAACTCGTCGCCACTGGCTTTGCACAGGGCTGCCAATGCTTCGCGTTGCTCGGGGATCGATTGCGCACGGAGGTTCATGGTGCGGCAGTCTAGACAGGCATCGTTGCCCTAGCAAGGGCAATATCAAAAAGTTTTGATATTGGCTGATGGGCGGAGGGCGAGGCTGCCATTGCTGGCCTCTTCGCGGGCTCGCCCGCTCCCACAGATTCATCACGGGGCTTGGGAGCTGTGCCGAACCTGTGGGAGCGGGCGAGCCCGCGAAGAAGCCAGCACCGTTCCCCGGATTTTTACCCGAAATCAGTGCCAATCAGAGGAAAATCCCCCGACTGCGACCATACGTCATTGCCCCAAGCCCCCCCAGTGGGCGAAAATGGCCGCCTTTTTTCGTGACACCACCTATTCAAGCCCCCCAGGAGATCAGCGATGCCCAGCCGTCGTGAACGTGCCAACGCCATTCGTGCCCTCAGCATGGATGCCGTGCAAAAGGCCAACAGCGGCCACCCAGGTGCCCCCATGGGCATGGCGGATATCGCCGAAGTGCTTTGGCGCGACTATCTGAAGCACAACCCGAGCAACCCGAGTTTCGCCGACCGTGACCGCTTCGTGCTGTCCAACGGCCACGGTTCGATGCTGATCTACTCGCTGCTGCACCTGACCGGCTACGACGTCACCATCGATGACATCAAAGGCTTCCGCCAGCTGCACAGCCGCACCCCGGGCCACCCGGAATACGGCTACACCCCAGGCGTCGAGACCACCACCGGCCCGCTCGGCCAGGGTATCGCCAACGCCGTGGGCTTCGCCCTGGCCGAAAAAGTGCTCGCTGCCCAGTTCAACCGTGACGGCCACAACATCGTCGACCACAACACCTACGTGTTCCTCGGCGACGGCTGCATGATGGAAGGTATCTCCCACGAAGTCGCCTCGCTGGCCGGCACCTTGGGCCTGAACAAGCTGATCGCCTTCTATGACGACAACGGCATTTCCATCGACGGCGAAGTGCACGGCTGGTTCACCGACAACACCCCGGCGCGCTTCGAAGCGTACAACTGGCAGGTGATCCGCAACGTCGACGGCCATGACGCCGACGAGATCAAGACCGCCATCGAGACCGCCCGCAAGAGCGATCGCCCGACCCTGATCTGCTGCAAGACCATCATCGGTTTCGGCTCGCCGAACAAGCAGGGCAAGGAAGACTGCCACGGCGCACCGCTGGGCAACGACGAAATCGCCCTGGCCCGCAAGGAACTGAACTGGAACCACGGCCCGTTCGAAATCCCGGCCGAGATCTACGCCGAGTGGGACGCCAAGGCTGCCGGTGCCAAGGCCGAAGCCGACTGGAACCAGCGCTTCGACGCCTACGCCAAGGCCTACCCGGAGCTGGCTGCCGAGTTCAAGCGCCGTGATAGCGGCGAGCTGCCGGCCGACTTCAGCGAGAAGGCCCAGGCCTACATCAACGAAGTGGCCGCCAAGGGCGAAACCATCGCCAGCCGCAAGGCCAGCCAGAACGCCCTGAACGCCTTCGGCCCGCTGCTGCCAGAGTTCCTCGGCGGTTCGGCCGACCTGGCCGGTTCCAACCTGACCCTGTGGAAGGGCTGCAAGGGTGTCGAAGCCAACGACGCCAGCGGCAACTACGTGTTCTACGGCGTGCGCGAGTTCGGCATGACCGCCATCATGAACGGCGTTGCCCTGCACGGTGGCCTGGTGCCTTACGGCGCGACCTTCCTGATGTTCATGGAATACGCCCGTAACGCCGTGCGCATGTCGGCGCTGATGAAGCAGCGCGTGATCCACGTCTACACCCACGACTCCATCGGCCTGGGCGAAGACGGCCCGACTCACCAGCCGATCGAGCAGCTGACCAGCCTGCGCAGCACGCCGAACCTGGACACCTGGCGCCCAGCCGACGCGGTGGAATCCGCCGTGTCCTGGAAAAACGCCCTGGAGCGCAAGGACGGCCCTTCGGCGCTGATCTTCTCGCGCCAGAACCTGCAGCACCAGGACCGCGACGCCCAGCAGATCGCCGACATCAGCCGCGGCGGCTACGTGCTCAAGGACTGCGCCGGCGAGCCTGAGCTGATCCTGATCGCCACCGGTTCCGAAGTGGGCCTGGCTGTTCAGGCACACGCCAAGCTGACCGAACAAGGCCGCAAGGTGCGCGTGGTTTCCATGCCGTGCACCAGCGTGTTCGATGCCCAGGACGCTGCCTACAAGCAGTCCGTGCTGCCGCTGGAAGTAGGTGCGCGTATCGCCATCGAAGCCGCTCACGCCGACTTCTGGTACAAGTACGTCGGCCTGGAAGGTCGTATCATCGGCATGACCACTTACGGTGAGTCGGCGCCGGCTTCGGCACTGTTCGAAGAGTTCGGTTTCACCCTGGAGAACATCCTCGGTACTGCCGAAGAGCTGCTGGAAGACTGATGAATCAATGGAGGGCAGTGACGCCCTCCAGGTCGTGCAAGGGGGAGGGCTTCGCCCTCCATCGCGACACAAGGCCGCTCCTACAGGGTACTGCGCATGCAGCTCCTTGTAGGAGCGGCCTTGTGTCGCGATGGGCCGCAACGCGGCCCCAACAGCCATCATGCGTTAGCGAGCCAACGAATGCCCCACCTGCGTCCCTACAAAGTTGCACTCAACGGTTATGGCCGTATCGGCCGCTGTGTCCTGCGCGCGCTGTTCGAGCGGGGGGCAAAGGCCGGTTTCGAGATCGTCGCGCTGAACGACCTGGCCGACCAGGCCAGCCTGGAATACCTGACACGCTTCGACTCCACCCACGGGCGTTTCCCCGGTGAGGTGAAGGTCGATGGCGACTGTCTGCATATCAATGGCGACTGCGTGAAGGTGATGCGCAGTGCCACCCCCGAAGGCATCGACTGGGCCGCCCTGGACATCGACCTGGTGCTGGAGTGCTCCGGCGCCTACCACACCCGCGCCGATGGCCAGCGTTTCCTCGACGCCGGCGCGCCGCGGGTGCTGTTCTCGCAGCCAATGGCCAGCGAGGCCGACGTCGATGCCACGGTGGTCTACGGCGTCAACCAGGCCTGCCTGACCGGCAACGAGCGCCTGGTGTCCAATGCATCGTGCACCACCAACTGCGGCGTGCCGCTGCTGCGCGTGCTGGACCAGGCATTCGGCATCGAGTACGTGCAGATCACCACCATCCACTCGGCGATGAACGACCAGCCGGTGATCGACGCCTACCACCACGAAGACCTGCGCCGCACGCGCTCGGCCTTCCAGTCGGTGATCCCGGTGTCCACTGGTCTGGCGCGTGGCATCGAGCGCCTGCTTCCGGAACTTGCCGGGCGAATCCAGGCCAAAGCGGTACGCGTACCGACCGTCAACGTCTCGTGCCTGGACATCACCCTGCAGACCGCCCGCGATACCAGCGCGGCCGAAGTCAACCGGGTGCTGCGCGAGGCGGCGCTGGAAGGCCCGCTGAAAGGCTTGCTGGCCTACACCGAGTTGCCCCACGCCAGCTGTGATTTCAACCATGACCCGCATTCGGCGATCGTCGATGCCAGCCAGACCCGTGTTTCCGGCCCTCGCCTGGTGAACCTGCTGGCCTGGTTCGACAACGAATGGGGGTTCGCCAACCGTATGCTCGACGTTGCCGAACACTATCTGCACGTCGTCCACCCAACCCGCAACAAACAGCCCTGAAGGACTGCATTCATGACCGTGTTGAAGATGACCGACCTCGACCTGCAAGGTAAGCGCGTATTGATCCGCGAAGACCTCAACGTGCCTGTGAAGGACGGTGTGGTAGCCAGCGACGCGCGTATCCTGGCAGCGCTGCCGACCATCAAGCTGGCCCTGGAGAAGGGCGCGGCGGTAATGGTCTGCTCGCACCTGGGCCGCCCGACCGAGGGCGAGTTCTCTGCCGAGAACAGCCTCAAGCCGGTCGCCGACTACCTGAGCAAGGCCCTGGGCCGCGACGTACCGCTGGTTGCCGACTACCTGGACGGTGTCGAAGTCAAGGCTGGTGACCTGGTACTGTTCGAGAACGTGCGCTTCAACAAGGGCGAGAAGAAGAACGCCGACGAGCTGGCGCAGAAATACGCCGCCCTGTGCGACGTGTTCGTCATGGACGCTTTCGGTACTGCCCACCGTGCCGAAGGTTCGACCCATGGCGTTGCCAAGTTCGCCAAGGTCGCTGCTGCCGGCCCGCTGCTGGCAGCCGAGCTGGATGCCCTGGGCAAGGCCCTGAAGGCCCCGGCCAAGCCGATGGCGGCCATCGTTGCCGGCTCCAAGGTCTCCACCAAGCTGGATGTGCTGAACAGCCTGAGCTCGGTCTGCGACCAGCTGATCGTCGGTGGCGGCATTGCCAACACCTTCCTGGCCGCAGCCGGCCACCCGGTGGGCAAGTCGCTGTACGAGCCTGACCTGGTCGACACCGCCAAGGCCATCGCCGCCAAGGTCAGCGTGCCTCTGCCGGTCGACGTGGTGGTTGCCAAAGAGTTCGCCGAGAGCGCCGAAGCCACCGTCAAGGCCATTGCCGACGTTGCCGCTGACGACATGATCCTGGACATCGGCCCGCAAACCGCAGCCAATTTCGCCGAGCTGCTGAAGTCGTCGAAGACCATCCTGTGGAACGGCCCGGTCGGCGTGTTCGAATTCGACCAGTTCGGCAACGGCACCAAGGTGCTGGCCAAGGCCATCGCCGACAGCGCCGCGTTCTCCATCGCCGGTGGCGGTGACACCCTGGCAGCCATCGACAAATATGGCGTTGGCGCCGATATCTCCTACATTTCTACCGGTGGTGGCGCCTTCCTCGAGTTCGTCGAGGGCAAGGTCCTGCCGGCCGTGGCAATCCTGGAAGAGCGGGCCAAGGCCTGATGACGTCGGCGCTTGGCAAAGGGAGCGGCCTGATGGTCAAGCAATTGCCTGTGATGATGCTGGCTGGCCTGCTGAGCGCATGCGCCGGCAGCCCGGCCTCGGATGCCGACCCGGCGCAGCCGCCCAAGGGCGGTTGCTACCAGTCCGAGTGGCAGGCCGAGACCGTGCCGGTCATCAGCAAGCGCGTGGGCCCGGAAGGCCTGGAAAAGTACGACGAAGACCACCAGCGCAAGGCGCCGGGTTGCCCTTGAACCCGGCATTTCGTCGGGCCGGGCAACCAAGCGACCGCTGCGTGGTCATCTAGAGGATATTTAATGAAAGCGCTTTTGGCCGTGACGGCCCTGGCGACACTGGCAGGATGCTCGTTGCTGAAGCCGGCGCAACCCGCCCCGGCAGACGACTGGACCCGTTGGGTCTGCGACACCCAGGCTGAAGTGCTGTGGCGCTTCGCCGATGCGCAGCGCGACCAGGTCGATGTGCGCCTTGGTGGCGGAGACCAGGTCTACCGGCTCAAGGCCGAGCCGGGTGCCTCGGGTGCGCTGTACAGCGATGGCATGCTGGCCTTCCATACCAAGGGCGAAGAAGGCCTGGTGTACTGGGTGGCAACCAACGATCTGATTGGGCGGGGCTGCAAGGCACCGTGACTGGCCGGGCCGCGAGGGTGGCCCACACTACTTGAACAGCAACCGCCCCTGCGGCAGGCTTGCACGAAACAAACGACGCTTGTCGGGAGAGAGATACACAATGGCACTCATTAGCATGCGCCAGATGCTGGACCACGCCGCCGAGTTCGGTTACGGCGTACCAGCTTTCAACGTCAACAACCTCGAGCAGATGCGCGCCATCATGGAAGCGGCCGACAAGACCGACTCCCCGGTGATCGTCCAGGCTTCGGCCGGTGCCCGCAAATACGCCGGTGCCCCGTTCCTGCGTCACCTGATCCTGGCGGCCATCGAAGAATTCCCGCATATCCCGGTGTGCATGCACCAGGACCACGGCACCAGCCCTGACGTCTGCCAGCGCTCGATCCAGCTGGGCTTCAGCTCGGTGATGATGGACGGCTCGCTGGGTGAAGACGGCAAGACCCCGACCGACTACGAGTACAACGTCCGCGTTACCCAGCAGACCGTTGCTATGGCCCACGCCTGCGGCGTTTCGGTAGAAGGCGAGCTGGGCTGCCTGGGTTCGCTGGAAACCGGCATGGCCGGTGAAGAGGACGGCATCGGTGCCGAAGGTGTGCTGGACCACAGCCAGATGCTGACCGACCCGGAAGAGGCTGCCGACTTCGTCAAGAAGACCCAGGTCGACGCCCTGGCGATCGCCATCGGTACCAGCCACGGTGCCTACAAGTTCACCAAGCCACCAACCGGTGACGTGCTGGCCATCGACCGCATCAAGGAAATCCACAAGCGCATCCCCAACACCCACCTGGTGATGCACGGTTCGTCCTCGGTACCGCAAGAGTGGCTGGCGATCATCAACCAGTACGGCGGCGACATCAAGGAAACCTACGGTGTACCGGTCGAGGAAATCGTCGAAGGTATCAAGTACGGCGTGCGCAAGGTCAACATCGACACCGACCTGCGTCTGGCTTCCACCGGTGCCATGCGCCGCCTGATGGCGCAGAACCCGAGCGAGTTCGACCCGCGCAAGTTCTTCGGTGAAACCGTCAAGGCCATGCGTGACGTGTGCATCGCCCGTTACGAAGCCTTCGGCACCGCTGGCAATGCCTCGAAGATCAAGCCGATCTCCCTGGAAGGCATGTACCAGCGCTACCTGAAAGGTGAGCTGGCCGCCAAGGTCAACTGATTGCACTGGCAACACAAGAAACCCGCAGAAATGCGGGTTTTTTCATTTTTGGGTGTTAGAACCTTATGCCTGTGCCGGCAAAGCGACCGTTAGTCGGCTACCGTATAGTTGAGGCACTGATAGCGTTCTGATTGCATTGCGTGTTATCCGCTCAGGTCTAGAGTACTAGTGGATCCAACCGTATCTTGAAGTCGGTCACATAATAGAGAAGCAGCATGGATGGCGCTCACCCTCACCCCCAACCTCAGCCACTGGATGGCAGCTCGGTTCTTCTGGTGGTAGACGATTACCCCGAAAACCTCATCAGCATGCGGGCATTGCTGGCCCGTCAGGATTGGCAGGTGCTGACGGCAAACTCGGGGATGGAAGCCCTGAGCGCGTTGCTCGAGCACGATGTCGACCTGGTCCTGCTGGATGTACAGATGCCGGAGATGGACGGCTTCGAAGTCGCCCGGCTGATGCGCGGCAGCCAGCGTACCCGGCTGACCCCGATCATTTTCCTCACCGCCAACGAACAGTCCGAAGCGGCCGTGCTCAAGGGCTACGCCAGCGGCGCCGTGGACTACATGTTCAAACCGTTCGACCCGCAAATCCTCAAGCCCAAGGTCCAGGCCCTGCTCGACCAGCAGCGCAACCGGCGCATGCTGCAGCGGCTGACCCGCGAGCTGGAAGCGGCCAGGGCCTTCAACGCATCGATCCTGGAGAACGCCGCCGAGGGCATTCTGGTGGTGGATGCCCAAGGCATCATCAGCTTTGCCAACCCGGCCATTTCCCGTTTGTTGTCAGCGCCGGTGCAGCAGTTGCAGGGCGCCCATCTGCTCGACCTGGTGCAACTGACCAGTGCCAGCCTGTGGAACGAATCGGATTTCTACCAAGCCTACCTGGGGCGGCGTATCTTCCGCGTGCACGATGCCCAGCTGCGCACCCTTGGCGGCGAGCTGGTGCCGGTGGCGTTGTCCTGTGCGCCACTGCCGGCCGAGCAGCAGGCCATGGTGGTCACCGTGCTGGACATGTCGGTGGTGCGCAACCTGCACCAGCAGCTGGAGTACCAGGCCGTCACCGACCCGCTTACCGGCCTGCTCAACCGCCGCGGGTTCTACCAGGCCGCCGAAGGGGCGCTGCTGCGCAACGAGCGTTCGGACAAGGCGCAGGCGCTGATGTACATGGACCTGGATGGCTTCAAGCGCATCAACGACTCGCTTGGCCACGACGCGGGCGACCGGGTGCTCCACTGGGTAGCCGAACAGCTCAAGGATTGCCTGGGCAGTGAAGCGCTGCTGGCGCGCATGGGCGGGGACGAGTTCACCGCACTGTTCGACAGCCTGCCTTACCCGGAGCAGGCCGGGCGCTATGCCGAGCGGTTGCTGGAACGTATTTCCATCAGCCACCAGGTGGAAGGGCTGGATGTGAGCCTTGGGGTGAGCATCGGTATCGCCACCTATCCGGATTGCGGCGCCAATGTCGAAGGCCTCTTGCGTGCGGCCGATGCGGCGATGTACGCGGCCAAGCAGGCGGGGCGCCAGCAGTATCGCTTCTACGATCAGGAGCTCAACGGCCGGGCGCGTTCGCGGCTGATGCTGGAGGACAGCGTACGCACGGCCGTGGAGCAGCAAGACTTCACTCTGGTTTACCAGCCGCAGGTTGGCTTCAACGATGGCCACCTGCGTGGCTTCGAGGCCTTGCTGCGTTGGCAGCATCCCAGTGTCGGCGACGTGCCGCCGGGGCTGTTCATCCCGTTGCTGGAAGAGGCGCGTCTGATCAACCGCCTGGCCAGCTGGATCTACCGCCAGGGCGCGGCTCAGCGCCAGGCCTGGTGCCAGCATTTCCCGGCGGACCTGGTGCTGGGTATCAGCCTGAGCCGTGCGCAGTTCGCCATGCCAAGCCTGGTCGACGAACTGCACCGGGTCATCCAGCTTTACCAGCTGGACCCGGCGCAGCTGGAAGTGGAGGTGGCGGAAACCTCGCTGATGTACAACATCGATGCGGCGGTGAAACAGATACACCGCTTGCTCGAGCTGGGTGTGCGGGTGGCGCTGGATGACTTTGGTGCGGGCGACTGCTCGTTGCGCATGTTGCGCGACCTGCCGATCGATACCCTCAAGCTCGACCGCCACCTGGTCGCGCGCCTGCCCGACTCGGCGGTGGATGCCGCGCTGGTGCGCAGCGTCATCGGCCTGTGCGCCGACTACAGCATCACGGTGATCGCCGAGGGGGTTGAAACCCCGGCCCAGGCGGCCTGGCTCAAGGCCAATGGCTGTGAGTACGTGCAGGGGTTCCTGGTGGCATACCCGATGACCGCCACGGATGCCAGCAGCTTCCCGGTGATTTTCTCCTGGCCGGGGCCATGATTGGCTAGAATCGGCATTCGTTTCACCGAATGCAGCGCCATGACCGTATTACGATACTTGCAAGCCTACCCCCCGCACCTGCAGCAGCAGGTGCGGGAGATGATCGACAGTGACCGCCTGGGCGAGTACCTGCAGCGCCGCTACCCCGACCGCCATGACGTGCAGAACGACAAGGCGTTGTACGGCTATGCCCAGGATTTGCGCCAGCAGTACCTGCGCAGCGCGCCGAACCTGGACAAGGTGCTGTTCGACAATCGTCTCGACCTGACCCATCGGGCCCTGGGCCTGAATACGGCGATATCAAGGGTGCAGGGCGGCAAGCTCAAGGCGAAGAAGGAAATCCGCATTGCCTCGCTGTTCAAGGAGGCCGCGCCGCAATTCTTGCGCATGATCGTGGTGCACGAACTGGCACACCTGCGCGAGCGCGACCACAACAAGGCGTTCTACCAGCTCTGCCAGCACATAGAGCCGGACTACCACCAACTGGAATTCGACCTGCGCGTCTACCTGACCTATCGGGAGCTGCCGGGCAACTGTTAAGGACCACGCAGCATGGAAGTGAGCAAGACCAAGAGCAGCTTCTACCGCCGCCTGTACGTGGCCTGGCTGATCGACAGCCAGACCGCGACCAGCGTGCCGGCCCTGATGGAGGCCACCGGAATGCCCCGGCGCACCGCCCAGGACACCATTGCGGCGCTGGCCGACCTGGATATCGTCTGCGAGTTCGAACAGCAGGAAGGCGCGCGCAACCACGCCGGGCATTACCGCATTCATGACTGGGGGGCGATCGACAAGCAGTGGATCATCCGGCACCTGCGGCAGGTTCGCGAAGTGCTGGGGTATCCCTGATCCACTGGGGGCTGCTACAGGTAATCGCGTTCCCTTGTAGGAGCGGCCTTGTGTCGCGAAAGGGGGGCGAAGCACCCCCGGCGATCTCAACCCTTGCGCATCCCGATATGCGGAATGTCATCCTCAAGATATTCCTCGCCCACCACCGCGAACCCATGCCGGGTATAGAACCCCTGCAAATGCGCCTGCGCCGACAGATAGACCGGCACCCCCGGCCAGCAATGCTCCGCTGCCTCCAACCCCTTGAGCAGCAAGGTATGCCCCAGCTTCAGCTCGCGCGCCGCAGGTGCAGTCGCCACCCGCCCGATCACCACATCCCCACCCTGGGATTGTGGGTCGAGCAGGCGCAGGTAGGCCACCAGCTTGTCATCCTGCCAGCCCATCAGGTGCAGGGTATCGCCGGTCAGGTCCTGGCCATCGACTTCCTGGTAGGCGCAGCGCTGCTCGACCACGAACACTTCAGTGCGTAATTGCAGAATGGCGTAGAGCTGGTCCTTGCTGAGATCGGTGTGGTGCTTGCAGAGCCAGTCGATGGACATTGGCGCGAACTCCTTGAGTGGGCCGTCGATCATCGCATGATGTATGTGCCACGGCCAAAATAGAGGCTAAATGACATTATTGGCCGCTGCCCTCGGCAACGGCTTTGTGTAATCTCGTCGACAGTGTGTGCCCTCCATTGCGAAAGGACGTGAGCATGCGGCCACTGCTTTGTGTTCTGGGGTTGCTGGCAATGATGCTTGCAACACCCGCCCCGGGTCACGAAAAGCTGCGCCTGGTGGCCGACAACTGGCCGCCGTTCACCGATGCCAGCATGCCGGGCGGTGGCCTGGCGACCAGCATCGTCACCACGGCGCTGGCCCGGGCCGGCTACACCAGTGGGGTCGAAGAGGCACCGTGGGCGCGTGCCCTGCTGGGGGTGAGCGAGGGGCGTTACGACGTGCTGATCAACGCCTGGTACAACGACTCGCGCGCCAGCATCGGGCAGTTTTCCAAAGCCTACCTGGTCAACCGCATTCGCCTGTTGCAACGCAAGGGCGAGGCGTTTCGCTACAAGCGCCAGTCAGACCTGTACCCCTACAGCATCGCTGTGGTGCGTGATTACGCCTATTCCCCCGAGTTCGACCGCGACACCCGCCTGCACAAGGTGGCGGTGCGCAACTTTCCCTCTGCGGTACGCATGCTGGCGGCGGGGCGGGTGGACCTGGCGGTGGAAGACGAGTACGTGGCCCGTTACAACTTGCAGCGCGAACTGCCGGAGGTGCGCGATGGGGTGATGCTGGTGGAGCCGCCGTTGGGGGAGAACACCCTGCATATCCTGGTCAGCCTGAAAAACCCGGAGCATGAGCGGATCGTCGAGCGGTTCGAGCAGGCGATAGCGGCGATGAAGGCGGATGGCAGCTATGCGCGGCTCATGCGCCAGCATGGCTTCTGATCTTTATCGCCTGTTCTGGCCTCTTCGCGGGCATGCCCGCTCCCACAGATATCTCACGGGACCTGAGGTTTGTGATGTTCCTGTGGGAGCGGGCGTGCCCGCGAAGAGGCCAGAGCAGGTAACAATGCATTCAGGCCGGTGCACCTTCCTTGATCAAATGCGCTGCCAAGGTCCGCAGCGGCCCCAGCTGCCGGCAGATCAACGCCAACTGCGTCTGCACCAGCCGCTGGTGCTCATCCAGCTCTTCCGGCATCTGCTCCAAGGCATTGGCCAGCGCTTCTTCGGCATCACTGTGAATCGCCACCGGCAGCCGCGCGGCCAGGCCGTTGGCAATCTCGTCCAGGCTGCTGGCCAGGCTTTGTCCGGCACCGTCGATCAACTGCTCCTGCACCTCCGCCGGCAAGGCGGTGTCGCGGTGCGCGCCCAGCCCCGAGAGGTAGCTGAGCAAGGTATGCGACAGCACCAGGAAGCGGAAGCCGACGTCGGCCTCCTTCCGGAAATGCCCCGGCTCCATCAGCATGTTGGCCAGGGTGGTGGACAGCGCCGCGTCGGCGTTGTGGGCGTTGCGCCGGGCCAGGCGGTAGGCCAGGTCATCGCGCTTGCCGTGGGCATACTGCTGCATGATCTGCCGCAGGTACACGCTGGCGCAGGCCAGGGTATTGGCCAGCGCCTTGTTCAGCCGCCGCCCCTGCCAGTCGGGGAGGAACAGGAACACCGCGAGGATGGCGATCAGGCTGCCGACCAGGGTATCGAACAGGCGCGGCAGGAACAGGCCATAGCCATCGCCGATCTGGTTGAAGCAGAACAGCACCATCAGGGTGATCGCGGCCGTGGCCAAGGTGTAGCGGGTGGTGCGGTTGACGAAGAACACCACCCCGGCGACCACGGCGAACAACGACTGGATGACCGGGTTGGGGAACAGGTCGAACAATGCCCAGCCCACCGTCAGGCCGACGGCGGTGCCGGCTATCCGCTGCACCAGCTTGCGCCGGGTCGCACCGTAGTTGGGCTGGCACACGAACAGCGTGGTAAGGATGATCCAGTAGCCTTGGGTGGGGTGGATCAGGTGCACCATGCCATAGCCGATCGACAGCGCCAGCGGCAGGCGCAGGGCATGGCGGAACAGCAGCGAAGTCGGCGTCAATTGGGTGCGCAGGCGGGTCCACACATCCTTCAGCGAGCGTGGCGAGCGGTCGAGCAGGCTGCTATCGCTGGTGTCGGCAAGGCTGTCCGGGTTGCTGGCGGCGCTGAGCAGGCGGTCGAGCGTCGCCAGGTTGGCCGCCAGCGCGCGCAGCGAGCGAAGCAGGCTACGCCAGGCCGGGTTGTTCTGCATGCGCAGGTGTTCCAGCGAGGCGTTGAGGTCTTCGAGGGCTTCGGGATAACCGCTGGCCAGCACGAACGGCTGGCGCAGGCGGATCGAGCGGGCCAGCTCCTGGCAGGACGAGCCCTGCTTGCGCAGCAGGCGCTGGCAGCGGAACATCACGTCGCTGTGGAAAAAAGCCTCGGTCAGGGCGTTGTAGGGATAGTGCGAGGCACTGACCCGTTCATGGATGTCCTGGGCCAGGAAGTACAGCTTGAGGTAGCGGCTGACTTTGGAGTTCGGTTGGCTGTTGCCCACTCGGTGCAGGATGATTTCCTTGGCCGCGTTGAGCGCCGCCACCACCTTGCCGTTCTGCTGGGCCAGCTCCAGGCGCCGGGCTTCGACGTCAAGGGTGCGGACGGGTTCGAACAGGCTGGCCTTGAGCTTGAGGTAGCTGCCCAGCTCGAAAAACAGCTTGGCCAGGCTCTGCTGCACCGGCTGGTTGGAAAACAGCGCTTGCCACAGCACCGACAGCAGCCCGTACCAGGCTGCACCTGCCACGAGCAGCAGTGGTTCGTGCCAGAAGTCGGTGACCTGGCCGCCGCGCTGGTCCACGCCGATCATGGTGTACACCGCAGTGATCAGGGTCGCTGAAGCGATGGCCCCATAGCGCTCGCCCAGGGCACCGAGCATGGTCAGGCCGAAGGCCGCCAAGGCCAGGGCAATGACGAATACCCACGGGTAGGGGAACAGCAGTTCGACCGCCAGTGCGGCGATGGCAAAACACACCAGGGTGACGGCCAGGGCGCTGAGGCGACCCTGCCAGCTGTCATCGGTTTCGGCCAGGGCGCTGGCGATGATGCCGAGGAACAGCGGAATCAGCAGGGCCATTTCGTTCTGGTACCAGCACAGGGCCAGGCTGCCGGTGAGGGCGATGGTGACCCGGATGCTGTAGCTGAACTTGTCTTGACCCCACAGGCGACGCAGTGACTGACGGAACGAGCTCGATGACATGATGGCCTGCTAGGCAGTGATCAGAGAAATACCTTTCAGAGACGGTTACCGGGGCGCGAAGCGGCCCAAATTCCGACACTGAGCACGGGCCAGCAAGAAGCGTTCCGTGCTGCTGAATGGATTCTACTCTACACGAACTGCGCCGCGGCGTTGGCGGAGGCCCAGGCCCACTGGAAATTGAAACCGCCCAAATGGCCAGTCACATCCAGCACTTCACCAATGAAATACAACCCGGGGCTCTTCAGCGATTCCATGGTCTTGGACGACACCTCGCGGGTATCCACGCCACCCAGGGTCACTTCAGCAGTGCGGTAGCCCTCGGTGCCGGCCGGCACCACTTGCCAGTTCGCCAGCTTTTCGGCGATCTGTGCCAGTTCCGCCGGGGTGTACTGCTTCATCGGCCTGGACTCGAACCACTGCTCGGCCAGCAGGTTGGCCAGCTTGCGGGTAAACACCTCACCCAGCACGGTCTTCAGCTCGGCGTTGGCGCGTTCGGCCTGCATCTGTTGCAGCCAGGTCAGTGCATCACGGTCGGGCAGCAGGTTGATCTCGACCGTGTCGCCGGCCTCCCAGAACGACGAGATCTGCAATATCGCCGGGCCGCTGAGGCCGCGGTGGGTAAACAGCAGGTTCTCGCGGAAGCTGGTGCCGTTGCAGCTGGCTGTGCAATCCAGCGAGGTGCCGGACAACTCGGTGCACAGTGCCTTCAGTTGGGGCTCGGTGATGGTGAACGGCACCAGCCCGGCGCGGGTCGGCAGCAGGGTGTGGCCGAACTGGCGGGCCACCTGGTAGCCGAAGCCGGTGGCACCCAGGGTCGGGATCGACAGGCCGCCGGTGGCGATCACCAGCGACTGGCAGGCGAACTGGCCGCCGCTGGTCTGCAGCAGGTAGCCGCCTTCGGTCTTCTCGATCTGCTCGATGCTGATGTGCATGCGGATCTCGGCGCCGGCCTCATCGCATTCGGCCAGCAGCATGTCGAGGATGTCACTGGCCTTGTTGTCGCAGAACAGCTGGCCGAGCTTCTTCTCGTGGTAGGCCACGCCATGCTTGCACACCAGCTCGATGAAGTCCCACTGGGTGTAGCGGGCCAGGGCCGACTTGCAGAAGTGTGCATTCTGCGAGAGGAAGTTGCCCGGCTCGGTATACATGTTGGTGAAGTTGCAGCGGCCGCCGCCGGACATGAGGATCTTCTTGCCCGGTTTGTTGGCGTGGTCGAGCACCAGTACCCGGCGGCCACGGCGGGCGCTGAGCTGGGCGCACATCAGGCCGGCGGCGCCGGCGCCGAGGATGATCACGTCGGTGGAGTGCACGGTGTTACCTCTTCAGGATTGCTGGGGGCTGCTTTGCAGCCCTTTCGCGACACAAGGCCGCTCCTACAGGAGTTTGCGATCCCCTGTAGGAGCGGCCTTGTGTCGCGAAAGGGCCGCAACGCGGCCCCAAAATTAGGTCAGACGATACGGACTTTCAGGGAGCGCCCCTTGATCTTGCCGCTGTTCAGGCGCTGCATGGCCTGCTTGGCCAGCGGTCGCTCCACGGCCACGAACGCCTGGAAATCGAAGATCGCAATCTTGCCCACCTGCTTGCCGGGGATGCCGGCATCACCGGTCAGCGCCCCGAGGATGTCACCGGGGCGCAGCTTGTCCTTGCGCCCGGCGGCGATGCACAGGGTGCTCATCAGCGGCAGCAGCGGCTCGCCACCCTTGTGCTTCAGGCTGTCCAGCTGGTCCCAGCGCAGCGGGCTCTTCTGCAGGTCTTCGATGGCCTGGGCGCGGTGGCCTTCGGCCGGTGCCACCAGGCTGACCGCAATACCTTTCTCGCCGGCACGGCCGGTACGGCCCACACGGTGCACATGGATTTCCGCATCACGTGCCAGTTCGACGTTGATGACCATGTCCAGGCCATCGATGTCCAGGCCGCGCGCGGCCACATCGGTAGCCACCAGCACCGAGCTGCTGCGGTTGGCGAACATGGTCAGCACCTGGTCGCGGTCGCGCTGCTCCAGGTCGCCATGCAGGGCCTGGGCAACGATGCCCTTGGCGGTCAGGTGGGCGACCACATCCTCGCACTGCTGCTTGGTGAAGCAGAACGCCACGCAGGACTGCGGCCGGTAGTGGCCGAGCACGCGGGTGACGGCCTCGAGGCGCTGTTGCGGGTCGATCTCGATGAAGCGCTGCTCGATCTGGTTGTCGGCGTGCAGGCTCTCGACCTTGACCTGTTGCGGGTTGCGCATGAAGTCGGCGGCCAGTTGCTTGATGCCGGCCGGGTAGGTGGCCGAGAACAGCAGGGTCTGGCGGCGCGACGGGGTCTTGCCGATGATGCTGGCGATGGCATCGAAGAAGCCCATGTCGAGCATGCGGTCGGCTTCGTCCAGCACCAGGGTGTTCAGCCCGTCGAGCACCAGGGTGCCCTTGTCCAGGTGCTGCTGGATGCGCCCTGGGGTGCCGACGATGATGTGTGCGCCGTGCTCCAGCGAAGCGATCTGCGGGCCCAGCGAAACGCCGCCGCACAGGGTCAGGATCTTGATGTTGTCCTCGGCGCGGGCCAGGCGGCGCAGCTCCTTGGCCACCTGGTCGGCGAGCTCGCGGGTGGGGCACAGCACCAGCGCCTGGCAACCGAAGTAGCGCGGGTTGATCGGGTTGAGCAGGCCGATGCCGAAGGCGGCGGTCTTGCCGCTGCCGGTCTTGGCCTGGGCGATCAGGTCCTGGCCCTTGAGGATGACCGGCAGGCTCTGGGCCTGGATTGGTGTCATCGAGGCATAGCCGAGGGCGTCCAGGTTGGCCAGCATGGCAGTGGACAGCGGCAAGGTGGCAAAGGCGGTGGATTCGGTGGTCACGAGGCGGGCCTGCGTTGCGAAGCGAAAAATGCCGCACAGTCTACCAGCCTCGTGGCCATTCGCCCTACGACTCCATGTGTTGTTCCGGACGACGGGCACGCCTTCCGTCCGTCGGCGACAGTTGCAGGAAGATCGCCGCCGCCAGCATGGCCATCACGCCGATGGTGACGAAGGTCAGCTGGAATGCGCCCAAGGTGGTTTCCACGCCGTCGGCGCTGCCGGCTGCGGTAAAGCCGCCGAGCAATGCACCCGCACACGCCACGCCCAGGCTCAGGGCCAGCTGCGCGACCACCGACAGCAGGCTGTTGCCGCTGCTGGCGCTGGCGTCGTCGAGGTCGATCAGGGTTACCGTGTTCATCGCGGTGAATTGCATCGAGTTGACCGCGCCGAGCAGGCCCAGCTGAATCAGCAGCACGGCATAGGGCGTCTGTTCGTCGACCAGACCGAGGCTGGCCAGCAGCAGGCCCAGCAGCAGGGTGTTGCCGGTGAGGATGATGCGGTAGCCAAAGCGTTCGATCAGTGGCCGGGCGATGGACTTGGCCAGCATCGCCGCAGCCGCCAGCGGGATCATGCTCATGCCGGCCTGGGCCGGCGAATAGCCCAGCGCCACTTGCAGCAGCAACGGCACCAGGAACGGCAGGGCGCCGCTGCCCAGGCGGGCGAACAGGTTGCCGAGGATACCGATGGCAAAGGTGCGCACGCGGAACAGGCTGGGCGAGAACAGCGGCTCCGGGTCGCGCCCGGCGCGCAGCCAGTAGGCCGCCAGGCAGGCCATGCCGGCGAACAGCAGCAACATTACCCGCAGGTGCGGCAGGTGCAGTTCGCCCAGGCCTTCCATGGCGATGGTGATCAATACCATCGCTGCGCCAAACAGCAGGAACCCGGGGCCGTCGAACGAGGTGCGCTCGGCGCCGCGCAGGTCGGGGATGAACTTCCACACGGCGTAGCAGCCGATCAGGCCGACCGGCAGGTTGAGCAGGAAGATCCAGTGCCAGCTCAGTATTTCCACCAACCAGCCGCCAACCGTAGGGCCCAGTAGCGGCCCGAGCAGGCCGGGGATGGTGATGAAGCTCATGATGCGCACCAGCTCGGTGCGCGGGTAGGCGCGCAGGACCACCAGCCGACCGACCGGCAGCATCAGCGCACCGCCCAGCCCTTGCACGACACGGGCAAAGATCAGGAAACCGAGGCTGTTGGCGGCGGCGCACAGCAGCGAGCCGAAGCTGAACAGCAGGATGGCGCTGAAGAAGATGCGCTTGGTGCCGAAGCGGTCGGCGATCCAGCCTGAGGCGGGGATCAGCAGGGCCACGGTGAGCATGTAGGCGATGATCACGCCCTGCATGCGCAGCGGGTCTTCGGCCAGCGAGCGGGCCATGGCTGGCAGTGCAGTGTTGAGGATGGTGCCGTCCAGGGACTGCATGAAGAAGGCGATGGCCACCACCCAAGGGATCCAGCGGGCGGTGACAGGGTCCAGCGGGGTGCGTTCGGGCATGACTTCCTCGTTTGTCAGTGCCGGCCTCTTCGCGGGTGAACCCGCTCCCACAGGGATATCACCACACTCAAGGGCAGTGGAGATCCTGTGGGAGCGGCTTTAGCCGCGAAAGGGCCGGTAAGTCCAGTCACAATGTCAGGGTCAGGCCTTTGACCAGTGCCCCCGGCAAATGACTCGACCCGGTACTGCGCTGTCCATAGGTACTGGTCGACAGAATCATCTCGCGCTCGCTTGTCAGGTCCTCCAGTTGGCTACCTAGCAAGCTGTACAGGCTGTCATCGAAGCGCATGGTGCTCACCGGGCCCTGGATCTGCCCGTTCTCCACCCAGAAGGTAGCGAAGCGGGTCAGCCCGGTCATGCGTGCCGCCGGCAAGTCGGAATAGTTCAGGTACCACAGGTTGCTGATGTACAGCCCGGTACCGAGCCGCTCCAGGATCTGCTCGCTCGGCAGGCTACCTGCTGCCAGGCTCAGCGCACACGGCGACTCGTAACTATCGGCGCCATTGGCCAGCAGCTCGAACTCGGCCGCACTGCGCGCACTGATCAATCGCTGCCGGGCCTCGCCTTGCTGGATCAACGGCACATCCAGGCGCGGCGAGCCTTCATCGGAAAACGCCGGGCTCAGCGAACCGCTGACCTGCTCGGTGAAGCTCACCAGCGGGCTCAGCCGCGCATCGCCGTTGTACAGGCGCTGCAGGGCGCTGTTGCCAGTGGCCAGGGCCTGTGCGGAAAAGCCGCCCCAGCACAGCATGCCGGCTATTTCGTCCATGGCCGCCGGGGCCAGGTAGGCACGGTAGCTGCCAGGTTTCAGCGTGACGGCAGGGCGGCCAAGGAAACCCAGCTGCTCCCGCGCCTGGCTCAGGCGTGCAGTGAAGTCGTCGGCGCTCCACACTTGCCCGGCATAATTGGCCTTCACCGCCTCGCCGTTTTCGTGGAACAGGCTCCAGTCGAAGTTGAAGCTGTTGGCCTGGTGCCAGCCGAAGGCCCCGAACGAGCTGGCGAAGCCCCGGCAGATGGGGCCGGCGGCGTAGATGCCGACAAGGTCCAGGTCGCCGGCTTCGCGCTCGAGCAAGGTCAGCACATCGCTCAGCTCGGGCAGCGGCTGCTCCTGCTGGCTGTGGCTGTGCCAGGCGCTTTCATCCAGGCGCAGGTACGGATCGACCGCCAGCAGTGGCAAGGTCTGGCGCAGTTGCTCCAGGGCCGTGACCAGGCGCTGGCTATCCAGTTGCGTGTCACCACTCAAGGTCACCTGTTGCTCTGCCTGGCGGCCATCGCGGATCAGCCGCAGTTGCGCGCCGGCCTGGTTCACGGTGCCGGCCTGGCGCACCTTGGCATGGTTGAAACGCACGAATTGCGACTGTTCGGCGCTGTAGCCGAGGGTGAACTGTTCGCCCGTCTGCAGGGCTTTGCGTACATCCCCGACCAGGGTTTCGAAAGCGTGTTTCATCAGGCGTCTCCTCCGAATACGTCGATCTGGCGGAACACGCAGGCCGGCGAGGCGTGGCCGACCCGCACCACCTGGTTGGGTTCGCCCTTGCCGCAGTTGGGCGTGCCCAGCACCTGGAAGGTACTGCTGTCGCCGACCGCCGCCAGGTTGCGCCAGAACTGCGCGGAGATGCCGCGGTAGTTGGGGTTCTTGACGATGCCCTTGAGCTCGCCGTTTTCGATCAACTGCCCCCATTCACAGCCGAACTGGAACTTGTTGCGCGCATCGTCGATGGACCAGGAACGGTTGGTGCGCATCAGGATGCCGTGCTCGATGCCCTTCACCAGCTGATCCAGGCTCTGGTCGCCCGGTTCGATGTTGAGGTTGGCCATGCGGTCGATCGGCGCACGGTTCCAGCCGCAGGCGCGGCTGTTGGCCACGCCGTCGAGGCCGGAGCGGAACTGCGACAGCGCACCACCCAGCGGGCGCAGCAGCAGGCCATCGCGGATCAGGAACTGCTTGCTGGCCGGGGTGCCGTCATCATCGAAGCTGTAGCTGGCCAGCTCTTCGCCGATGGTCGGGTCGAAGGTCACGTTGAGCAGCGCGGAGCCGTACTGCAGGTGGCCGAAGTCACCGGCCTTGACGAAGCTGGTGCCGGCGTAATTGCGCTCGTCGCCGAGAATGCGGTCCATCTCCAGCGGGTGGCCGATGGATTCGTGAATCTGCAGCATCATCTGGTCCGGCATCAACAGCAGGTCGCGCGGGCCGCTGGGGGTGTTCGGTGCCAGTAGCAGCTGCAGCGCCTCGTCGGCCACCCGGCGGGCAGCCCCGACCAGGCCACAGCGCTCGATGATCTCGAAGCCGCCCTGCTGGCCGAAGTTGTCGCGGCCCAGGCTGCGGCTCTGGCTGTCCTGGCCATCGCTGGCGGTCACGCCCAGGCCCGGGAACAGGAAGCGCTGGGCGTGGCGCAGCTCGGCGCCGGCCGAGTTCAGGTAGGTCTGCTCGACCAGGCTCAGGCCCAGGCTGGCCTGCCAGTCCACCAGGCGGCTGTCCTTGGGCACGCTGGCCGATTCGGCAGCGAGCAGGCCGAGGCAGTCGGCGAGGTTGGGCACGGGTTGGTCGAAGTTGGGCGAAATGTGGTCGTGGCGTGCGCTGGTCACCGGTTGCTCGCGCAGGTCCAGCAGGTTGTACCGGGCGATCTGGCGGGCCAGTGCCTCGGCGTGCTCCAGGGCACGCTGCAGGCCGGCCTGGGACAGGTCGGCGGTGGCGGCATAGGCTTCCACGCCATTCACCCGCACGGTGAGCATGGCGCCCTCGTCCTGGCTGAAGAAGGGTGGTTCCGCGACGTTGCGGCGAACCGACAGAGCCTGGTGCGACTGTTTCACATGGCGCAGGGAAAACAACTCGGCCGTACTACGCAGCGCGGCAAAGCGCTGGCGCAGCAGGGCGCTGGTATCGAACATGTGGAAGCCTCCGTGTACACGGTGGCTCCCCCTTAGAACCACTCGTCCTGCATGGTGAGGCAAGTGTCGTCGCGTGCCTCGAGCAATGCCAGCTCATTATGGCAGCCAGGTACTTCCCAGGTCAGGAAATAAAGTGCGGTCAGCAAGGGCCTGGTGTTGCAGGTCCATCCTTGCGGATGGTGGCCTTCAACATTTCGTTCAGATGCGACGCAACATGGTGAGTGGTGTCCGTGAGCAGGTAGACGTGATGCTCGGCGAGCGCGGGGAAGCCCATGCCTTCCACGTACGCAAGTGATGTATCACCACTGTCCAGCCCCTCGACAATACCGACTGCCAGGCCGCTCCTCATGCAGGCTAGTACCGCATGCCAGTTGGCGCTTTCCAGCAGGATACGGTACGCAATGCCGTGTACCTTCAGTGCCTGCAAGGCTGCCTCCCTGTACGGACAGCCCTTCAGTTGCAGTGCCAGCGGCAAGGGGCGGCCAGGGTCGTAGTGGAAACCAGGGGCCGCAGCCCAGCGAGGTCTGGTCGAGCGAAGCCACTCCCCTTGTTCACAGGCCTCACTGCTGACCGCCACTGCCAAGTCCAGGCGCTGTCGCGCAAACAGCTCGATGAGCTCTGCGCTGGACCGCGCTACGGCCTCCAGTTCCAGCTTCGGATTACTGGCTACGAAAACTGGCAGGAAATCGCTCATGAGGCTGGCTGCATATCCGTCTGGTACCCCAAGGCGGACCTTGCCGGTCATCTGCTGGGGCGACAACGTAGCCAGCAGCCTGTCATGGGCCATCAGAAAACGTGTCGCTTCAACCAGCAGGTGTCGACCCGCCGGGGTCAGTTCTACTGATTGGTTGCTGCGAGCAAACAGCTGCTGCCCGATCTGTTCCTCCAGCTTCTGTATTTGCGTCGTCACCGCCGATGGGCTGCGATGGACATAGTCGGCGGCATCCTTGAAGCGGCCCAGCCGGGCTACTGCCTGGAAGGTTCTGAGTACGTTGATGTCGAGGCCTTTCCCCATTGAACCACCTGATTTAGCCGGATCGAACCAGCGCTTCGATTTAATCAACTGTACAGGCTTTATACCCCCTCTTACTGTGTGGGCAAGGCATAGCTACCCCCGAAATTGCAAAGGAATGATACGGATGAGCCTGAACGACTTCGTTGTAGATGCACTCGTGCGCACCCCCTCGTACCAGAACTCGCGGCTATGGACTGTCGAGAACCATGAGAAGTACTCGACCCTGGACCAGCCTGAGCTCCACCCCGAAGGCGGGAATCGTTTTAACCACGAAATATTTTTGCTCATGCGCGCCTTGAATGAACAAGGCGTGGGCGAGGACGGGCTTTGTGCCGACGCACGGGGGCAGGGTGCGCTCAAAAGTGTCATCGGCAGTGTTGCCGAGCGGTTGGCGGCGCTGAGCAGTGGGCGCCGACTGCACTACGTCGAGCTGGGCCCCGAGCCGATCAAGAGCACTTGCTTGCTGAAGCGAATAGCCCAGACTTCAAGCTCTATCCGCTACACCGCCATCGATATCAACCAGACCTCGGAACCCGCGATGAGCGATGCTGTGCGCCCCATCGTGCAAGCCGAAGGCAGCTTCAATTACATCGCCGCTGATTATCGTACCGTTACTCATGAAGCTTTGCGTCATGATCAAGAGCTCACCCTGATCACACTGCTTGGTTTTCAGGAGGGTAATGAGCTGCCCGTGAGCACGGGTAGACTGATCCGTAACCTTGCCGGTGAGACCACCTACATTCTTTCGGAAATGCAGGTCTACGAAGAAGGCCTGGAGCGGCCCATTCTTGAGTTCTACGCCAACCCCAACATGCTGCAGTTTTCCCGAATGGTTGCGCTGCAACAAGGCTTTACCCCGTCGGGCGAGCACGAAGCCATCCTCGTGCCTTTACGAATTCTGGATGAATGCGTCCATGTGGCCGTGACCCTGCAGCCTGTGCAGCGCCTGCGGCAACATGGGTACCTGCTGACCAACATCTGCCTCAAATACACGCCCGAACAGTTCCGTCGCATCAGAGCCCGGCACTGCAACTGCAGTGTGGTAGACGAGTTCGCCAGTGGGGACGGCTCGGTGCGCTATCAAATCGCGAAGTACCTCCAGTAGCGACCACCAACAGGGACTGACACTTCATGAACCACTCAGATACCTTACCCTTGTTCGAGCGCGGCGTAGGCCGCGTGAAGCTGGCGCTCAAGTCAACGTTGAAGCGCACGCCGCGAGCTTCGTCGATCTGCCTGGGCGAGCAGGTTGCCTGGCGGGATGATCTGCTTCGACGACAAGGGCCCACCGTCACGGACACCCGAACGCTGGGGGAACTGGGTTATAGCCAAAGCCCACACTCGAAAGTTGCGGTAGATGCCATCACGGGGGTCGCTGTCGTCCATCGGTTGTTCACGCTCGAGGGCGTCGCGGCCTTGCAAGACATCTGCGCCCGCCTGGAGGAAGGGGCGGGCGACAGCGACTGGATCATTTCCCGGCGCACACGAGGGGTGACGGGGCTGTCGTCGTTCATCAACGACATGATGTGCAGTCGCTCATTCCTGCTGGCCATCTCGCGCATCGCTGGCGTGCCGCTCGTGCCTTACCCCCTGCTCAATGCCCGCTCGCAGATCAACTACTACTACCCCAAGCCTGTCGAGCAACAGCAGCAACTGGGTATGTGGCATACGGACGGCACCAATTATGTGCTGAACATCGTGCTGTCGGGGCCTGCCGATTACAGCGGTGGCGAGTTCCTGTTCCACAACGGTACTGTCGATACCTTTGATGCTCTGGATTACCGCACCTTCGAAACCGCACGCCTGGACGAGCCCGGCGATGCCTTGTTCATCTATGGCAGCCGCCTGTTCCACGGCGTTCGCCCGGTGCTCAGCGGGCGGCGCATGTCACTGGTGTTGTCCTTCCATTGCCCTTACTTCGGTGACGACTCCAACCGCTTCTGGCACCTAGCCTCCGACGACGGCATTCCCGCGACCATCCCCAACTGGTTGGGGTTGCGCTGGGCCCTGCAGCGATCAGCTGTTCGACAATACGCACGTATAGGCATCCAGCCGATTACGTTCGAGGAATTGCATCACATAGGGGCGTGAATATGCCAAGTAGTGCGCCATACCTGATCCTGCTGCAAGTCATTTTTGTCCTTTCCTGGAGTTCGGGCTTCATTGGCGCCCGGCTGGGCACGGAGGACGCTGGTGCAATAAACCTGCTGTTCTGGCGCTTTTTGCTGGTCTGCATCTGCCTGTTGCCCTTTGTCTTGCACCGACTGCGTGTACTGTCGTGGGCGCAGATACGTTACAACGCCGTGATCGGTTTTCTGGCCCAGTTTGCCTACCTGGTCAGCGTTTACATCGCCATCCGCGGCGGCCTGCCGGCGGGTATTGCTGCCATCATTTGCGCCTTGCAGCCATTGATCACGGCATCGATGAGCAGCAGGGACCACGGTGAACGCAGTGGCCGGCAGGAGTGGCTGGGGCTTGTGCTTGGGTTTGCGGGCGTCAGCGTAGTCATTCTGGGTGAGTACAGCCTGTCGACAGCCCGGCTTGAATTCTGGCTGTACGCTCTGCCGCTGATCGCTGCCATCACGCTGTCCATCGCCACGCTTTACCAGCGACGGCAATCGGTTCTGGAGACAGACCACAGCAAGGACGGTTTGCTGATGCCACTGTTTCTGCAATCGACCGCGACGCTGGTGTTGCTCACCGCTACAGGCTTGCCGTTGGGCTTGATCGAAGTGCCTGCCAGCACCCAGGCCTGGGTGGCTGTCGCCTGGCTGACACTGTTCTCAACGTTCATCGCCTATTTGAGCCTGTGGATATTGCTGACCAAGCTGACCGCGACCCGCGTGTCGGCGCTGGTTTATCTGGAACCGCCAGTGACATTGTTATGGGCTGCGTTGATGTTCGGCGACGCGATTCATTGGACAGCCTACCTGGGCATTGCGGTAGTCGCTGCAGGAATCGCTATTGCTCGCAACCCCCGCAGCTCGGCATCGCCCGCCAAGTGTACTCAGTGATTCTTCACAGGTGCTGTCTAGAACCACTCCTCTTGCATGGCGAGGCAGGTGTCGTCGCGCGCCCCGAGCAATGTCAGCTCATTATGGCAGCCCGGTACTTCCCAGGTCAGGAAATAACGCGCGGCCTGTAGCTTGCCGAGGTAGAAGTCGCGGTCGGCAGGGTTGCCCTTGAGCAGGCCAAGCTCGGCATGAATCGCCTGCTCCAGCCAGCGCCAGCCGATCACGCAGTGGCCGAAGGCCTTGAGGTACAGGGCGGAGTTGGCCAGGGTACCGGCGACCTTGCCTTCGGCCAGGTCGCCAAGCAAGGTCAGGGTCACACCTTGCAGGCGGTTGACCAGTTGCTCCAGCGGCTGGCGCAGTGGGTCGAGGTTCGGGTGGTGGCTGGCGCTTTCGCCGGTGGCGGCGATCAGGCGGATCAGCTGTTTGAGGCCGGCACCATTGTTCTGCGCCAGTTTGCGGCCGAGCAGGTCGAGCGACTGGATACCCTCGGTACCCTCGTGGATCGGGTTCAGGCGGTTGTCGCGGTAGTACTGCTCCACCGGGTATTCGCGGGTGTAGCCGTGGCCGCCGAGGATCTGGATCGCCAGTTCATTGGCCTTGAGGCAGAAGGCCGAGGGCCAGGACTTGACGATCGGGGTCAGCAGGTCGAGCAGCTCCTGCGCCTGCTTGCGGGCGCTGCCGTCGCTGGCAGTCTGGGTGTCGTCGAACAGGCGCGCGGCATACAGGCCCAGGTCGAAGGCGCCCTCCACGTAGGCCTTCTGTGCCAGCAGCATGCGTTTTACATCAGTGTGTTCGATGATCGGCACTGCCGGGCTGTGCGGGTCCTTGTTGTCCGGCAGCCTGCCCTGCGGGCGCTGGCGGGCGTAATCCAGCGAATACAGGTAGCCGGCGTAGCCGAGCATCACCGCGCCCATGCCGACACCGATGCGTGCCTCGTTCATCATCTGGAACATGCAGGCCAGGCCCTGGTGCGGCTGGCCGACCAGGTAGCCGACGCACCGGCCGTTGTCGCCGAAGTTCAGCGCGGTGGAGGTGGTACCGCGCCAGCCCATCTTGTGGAACAGCCCGGCCAGCAGCACATCGTTACGCGGGCCACGGCTGCCATCTTCGCTGACCAGATACTTGGGCACGATGAACAGCGAGATGCCCTTCACGCCGGGCGGAGCATCCGGCAGCTTGGCCAGCACCATGTGCACGATGTTTTCCGACAACTCGTGATCACCGCCGGAGATGAAAATCTTGTTGCCCTTGAGCCGGTAGCTTCCGTCACCGGCGGGTTCAGCGCGGGTGCGGATATCGGCCAGCGACGAGCCAGCGTGGGGTTCGGTCAGGGCCATGGTGCCGAAGTAGCGGCCTTCGATCATCGGCTGCAGATACAGGCGTTTCTGTTCATCGCTGCCGAAACTCTCGATCAGGTTGGCCGCGCCCATGGTCAGGAACGGGTAGGCCGTGGTGCCGGCGTTGGCGGCCTGGAAGTGGGCGAAGCAGGCCTGCGAGACCAGGCTCGGCAGCTGCATGCCGCCGACTTCGAAGTCGCGGTTGGCGTTGAGGAAGCCGGCTTCGAGAAAGGCGTCGACGGCGGGTTTCACTTCGGGGATCAGTTCGGCGCGGCCATCCACGTAGCGCGGCTCGTTTTCGTCGGCCTTGCGGTTGTGCGGGGTGAAGAACTTCTCGGCGATGGTACGGGCAGTTGATAGCGCCGCATCGAAGGTTTCGCGGCTGTGCTCGGCGAAGCGCGGGCGTTGGGTCAGGGCCTCGGCGTCGAGGACTTCGTAGAGTTCGAAGGCGAGGTTGCGGGGGCTGAGCAGGGTCTCGGGCATGATCGCGGTCCTGAGGCGGGATGCTGCGAGTGTAGGAGGGTGGTGGGGTGGGGGACAGGTTAATAGGTTTGGGTGATATGGGTTGAGAACACCGGGATGTCTGGTGGTTGGTCGCACAGCTCACGCGGGGGCAGTTGTTGTTTTGCCTGTTCGGGCCCTTTCGCGGGTAAACCCGCTCCCACAAGTACTGCGCAGCCGCAGCCATCAACGCTGCACCTGTAGGAGCGGGTTTACCCGCGAAAGGGCCGGAACAGGCGCAGGAAAATGTAGAGACGTTTCCTACAAGTCAGAGCGGAACTGGACTACTGCGGATCGAATGCCATTTGGCCTTGAATGCGTGCTTTGGTGTTCGCAATGAGGCTTTTCTGATGAGTGATGTCCACAAGAACGACTTGAATGATTTCGAGGGCAAGCAATTTCCCTTCTTCGTAGTCTCGCCCCTGAAGTTTGGCCTAATGACCTTCTTCACCCTTGGTTTTTACTGGCTGTATTGCTTTTATCAGAGCTGGAAGCTGCATGGAGTGAGGACAGGAGAAAAGGTCAGCCCATTCTGGCGAAGCGCTCTTGCAGTGTTCTTCATCTACCCGTTATTGAGAAGGGTGAATGATCATATTCGCGAGTCAGGCAGAACCTACCCTTGGTCCATTCTGGGGCTCACGCTGGGCTACTACGGTATGTGTGCTGCCTGGGTGGCTGCCAGTGTGATTCTGGATGATCAGTTGTGGGCGGCGTATTTTGCGGGTGTAGTCATTCAAGCAGCTTGGTTGGTCATTCTGGTGCCCATGCAGAAAGGCGCCAATTTCAGCGCGGGGGATGAGGCAGGGGTGGCCAACAGCCGTTTCACGCTGGCCAATTGGTTGTGGATGCTGCTGGCTGCCGTAATTACAGCAACGCAGCTGTTTGCTTTGGTCACACTTTCGTCCATGGTTTGAGCAGCGTCGCAGCAGAATTTTCCGGGGCCGCTTTGCGGCCCTTTCGCGGCGAAAGGCCGCCCCTACGAAGCTCGGTATTCCGGCGTGGTTCGAAGAGGGAGCATATTGAAGAACTCGAACTTGAGCTGGCATGCGATCGCTTTCCTGTTTTGGGGAGGCATGGACGCGTTCTACATCTGCTTTTATGTCTTCCGCAGTACGGAGCGAGGTGCCATACCTTTCTGGACGGATTTCAAGGATGCATTGAGCAACATGCAGGTCTGGGGAGGAGGGCTAGAGCTAATCGTCTGGCTAGGCCTGGTTCTGCAGCTTTCGTTGATAGCGACCTGCGCGTTGTTTCTTATGCGCTGCCGGTTGGCTGTCTACTTGGCGATGGTGCAGATCCCCTTTCGCATCTTTTTTATCGTTCCTTCGATATCCATACTCCTGTTGTTGCCGATGCTGGCTTCCAGTATCAGTAACTCGGTGTGGATTGGGCTGATGCTGACTTCGGAGGCAGGGAAAGGCTGGTGCCTATTGTGGCTCTGGCGAAAGCGCGGGTAACGGCGTGCACCGGGTTTTTTGGATTTCTCTACCCATGCACCGCTGCCACCCTCTTGCTTGACAGCAGGTGGTGATAGTTCCTGATTCACCCCTGAACGCAGATTCACTCGAAGATCCTAATCTAGGTCGCGAACTTCGCACTGAGGCTTAATGATGTGTCGCCTGAGCCGGCCCTTTCGCGGGCATGCCCGCTCCCACAGGTACGGTGCAAGTCATGAAGCTTGTGGTGATCCTGTGGGAGCGGGCGCGCCCGCGAATAGGCCCGGCCAGGCACTCGAGAATTATCAGGGGGCAATGAGGGTTTGGCTTCAGGTTGAATGAACACCTGTCAGCCCAACCCCAGCCCCCATAAAAAAAAGGAGAGCCGAAGCTCTCCTTTTTCGTTAACAACCCTCAGCGTTAGCCAATGGTCATCAGGCTGGCATTACCACCGGCAGCAGCAGTGTTCACACTCACTGCCCGCTCGATCACCAGGCGCTCCAGCGCAATCTGGTGGTCGCCGCTGGACAGCCCGTGCACACCCACGATCGCCCCGGCACGCTTGGCCACCTGCTGGCACACGCCGCGCAGCTGGTCCGAGTCGCCATGGTGGATCACGGCGTCGAATGCCACTTCATCCTTGTTCCAGTCCGCCACCAGCTTGACCTTGGCCTGCAGCTCTCGCGGCAGGCGGGCACGCAGGGCTTTGCCCGGCTCGCCGTCCGCCCATACCGCCGAGCTGCCAACGGCCAGCACTGCGGCGAACTGCGCCAGCAGGTCGGCTTCGTTGTCGGCCAGGCACAGCACGTGCTCACGTGGCAGGATGGTGTAGCTGTTGCGCTCGCCGGTCGGGCCTGGCAACAGGCGGGCGATGCCGCTCTGCGACTGGCTGGCGAACTGGCTGCACAGCGCGGCCAGGTCGGCCAGCTGGTTGCTCTCGGCCCAGGCCTTCAGGCCATGCAGTGGCTTGATCAGCTGTTCGTGCAGGGCGCGGTCAGGCTTGCCTTCGCCGTCCTGCTGCTGGAAGTGGCGGCCAATCGCGTCGGCCGGGCGGGTCGACAGCAGGCGGTACAGGTACAGCGGGCCGCCGGCTTTCGGGCCGGTGCCGGACAGGCCTTCACCACCGAACGGCTGCACGCCGACCACTGCACCGACGATGTTGCGGTTGACGTACATGTTGCCGGCGTTGGCAGTTTCCACGACCTTGGCGATGGTCTCGTCGATGCGGGTGTGCACGCCGAGGGTCAGGCCATAGCCGGAGTTGTTGATCTGCTCGATCAGCTGGTCCAGGTTGCGGCGGTTGTAGCGCACCACGTGCAGCACCGGGCCGAAGATTTCACGCTTGAGCTCGTCGAAGCTTTCCAGCTCGATCAGGGTCGGCATGACGAAGGTGCCGCGCTTGAGCTCGGCAGCATCGGCAATGGCCACCTGGTAGACCGAGCGACCTTTCTCGCGCATGCCCTGGATGTGCTTCTCGATGCCGGCCTTGGCTTCGGCGTCGATCACCGGGCCAATGTCTACGGCCAGGCGGTCCGGGCAGCCCAGGCGGCTTTCGGCCATGGCGCCCTTGAGCATTTCGATCACGCGGTCGGCGGAGTCTTCCTGCAGGCACAGCACGCGCAGTGCTGAGCAACGCTGGCCGGCGCTGTCGAAGGCCGAGGACACCACATCGATCACTACCTGCTCGGTCAGTGCCGAGGAGTCGACGATCATCGCGTTCTGGCCACCGGTTTCGGCGATCAGCGGGATCGGGCGGCCCTGGTTGTCCAGGCGGCCGGCGACGTTGCGCTGCAGCAGGCGGGCCACTTCGGTGGAACCGGTGAACATCACGCCCTTGACGCGCTCGTCACCCACCAGGCCGGCACCGACGGTTTCACCGCGGCCTGGCAGCAGTTGCAGCACGCCTTCAGGGATGCCGGCTTCCAGCAGCAGGCGCACGGCCTGGGCAGCGATCAGCGGGGTTTGCTCGGCCGGCTTGGCCAGCACCGGGTTGCCGGCTGCGAGCGCTGCGGCTACCTGGCCGGTGAAGATCGCCAGCGGGAAGTTCCATGGGCTGATGCACACCACCGGGCCCAGCGGGCGGTGGGCGTCGTTGCTGAAGTCGTTGCGTGCCTGCACCGCGTAGTAGCGCAGGAAGTCCACGGCTTCACGCACTTCGGCGATGGCGTTGGCGAAGGTCTTGCCCGCTTCGCGGATGAGCAGGCCCATCAGCGGCTGGATTTCGGCCTCCATCAGGTCGGCGGTGCGCTCCAGAATGGCAGCGCGCTCGGCCGGCGGAGTGGCCTGCCAGATCGGTGCTGCATTCAGTGCGCACTGGATGGCGTTGTCGACGTCGGCGACCGTGGCTTCCTGAACATGGCCGACCACGTCGCGGTGGTCCGCCGGGTTCAGCACCGGTGCGGCTGCGCTTTCGCTGGCGGCGCAGGCCAGCAGTGGCGTGGCTTTCCAGTCGTTGTGAGCGGTGGCCAGCATGGCGCAGGACAGCGATGCCAGGCGGTGTTCGTTGGCCATGTCGATGCCGGCCGAGTTGGCCCGCTCGCTGCCATACAGTTCACGCGGCAGCGGGATGCGTGGGTGCGGCAGGCCGATGCTGCCTTCCTGGGTGCCCATGCGCTCGATGCTGGCGACCGGGTCGGCGACCAGTTCCTGGATGGAGATCGAGTGGTCGGCGATGCGGTTGACGAACGAGGTGTTGGCGCCGTTTTCCAGCAGGCGACGCACCAGGTAGGCCAGCAGCGTTTCGTGGGTGCCGACCGGTGCATAGACGCGGCACGGACGGTTCAGCTTGCCTTCGGAAATCTTGCCGACCACCTGCTCGTACAGTGGCTCGCCCATGCCGTGCAGGCACTGGAACTCGTACTGGCCCGGGTAATAGTTCTGACCGGCTATGTGGTAGATGGCCGACAGGGTGTGGGCGTTGTGGGTGGCGAACTGCGGGTAGATGGCTTCTGGCACGGCCAGCAGCTTGCGGGCGCAGGCGACGTAGGACACGTCGGTGTACACCTTGCGGGTGTAGACCGGGTAGCCTTCCAGGCCTTCGACCTGGGCGCGCTTGATTTCGCTGTCCCAGTAGGCGCCTTTCACCAGGCGGATCATCAGGCGGTGGCGGCTGCGCTTGGCCAGGTCGATGACATAGTCGATCACATACGGGCAGCGCTTCTGGTAGGCCTGGATAACGAAGCCGATACCGTTCCAGCCGGCCAGCGAAGGCTCGAAGCACAGGCGCTCGAGCAGGTCGAGCGACAGCTCCAGGCGGTCGGCTTCTTCGGCGTCGATGTTCAGGCCGATGTCGTACTGCTTGGCCAGCAGGGTCAGCGACAGCAGGCGCGGGTACAGCTCTTCCATCACGCGCTCGTACTGGGCGCGGCTGTAGCGCGGGTGCAGCGCCGACAGCTTGATCGAGATGCCCGGGCCTTCATAGATGCCACGGCCATGAGAGGCCTTGCCGATCGAGTGGATGGCCTGCTCGTAGGACGCCAGGTACTTCTGTGCGTCGTGCTCGGTCAGTGCGGCTTCGCCGAGCATGTCGTAGGAATAGCGGAAGCCCTTGGACTCGAAGCGGCTGGCATTGGCCAGGGCTTCGGCGATGGTTTCGCCGGTGACGAACTGCTCGCCCATCAGGCGCATGGCCATGTCGACGCCCTTGCGGATCATCGGCTCGCCGCTCTTGCCGATGATGCGGGTGAGCGAGGAGGTGAGGCCGGATTCGTTGTGGGTAGATACCAGCTTGCCGGTCAGCAGCAGGCCCCAGGTGGCGGCGTTGACGAACAGCGACGGGCTGTTGCCCAGGTGCGGCTGCCAGTTGCCGGTGCTGATCTTGTCGCGGATCAGCGCGTCACGGGTGCCCTTGTCGGGGATGCGCAGCAGGGCTTCGGCCAGGCACATCAGTGCCACGCCTTCCTGGGACGACAGCGAGAATTCCTGCAACAGGCCCTGAACGATGCCGGCACGACCGCCAGCGCTCTTCTGGTTACGCAGTTTTTCGGCGATGCCGGCGGCCATCTTGTTGGTCGCTTCGGCCAGCGGAGCGCTCAGGCGCGCCTGCTCCAGCAGCATCGGTACCACTTCCTGCTCGGGGCGACGGTAGGCGGCGGTGATCGCCGAGCGCAGTACCGACTGCGGCAGGATGCTCTCGGCGAACTCGAGGAAGCACTGGTGGCTGTGGTCGGGCTGGACCTCACCGGCGTCGTCGGCCAGGTTGCTGGCATGGCCGTTGAGTTCGGTCAGGGTGGCACCACCCTCGAGCTTCTCCAGGTAGTTGAAGATCGCTTGCTTGATCAACCAGTGCGGGGTGCGGTCAATCGACTGCGCAGCTGCCTTGAGTCGCTCACGGGTCGGGTCATCGAGTTTGACCCCAAGGGTGGTCGTCGCCATTTCTTATCCTCGTTATTGCCACGGTTGTGGCCTAAGCTGGCGCCAAGAGTAGCTGTAGGACAAGTCGGGTGCAACCAGGTGCAACCCGAATTTTTCATGGAAAAGGTGCAACTCGTCTGACCGTGATTTCCATGCCCGGAAAAGGGTCGTTTTCGGTGCGTTTTATTCTGAAAAGCGAGGTTGTTGCTCCCAAAAGGAGCAAAAAATCAGATTTTTCCAAAAAAGCACGAGAAGGTGCAACTTGCAAATGAAAAATGGTTGCACCCCCTTTGCGTTGTTGCATAGGATTCGCCGCCTGGGTGCAACCGCCATGGCTGCGGTTGTGCATGACATAAAAACAAACGCCAGGGCACACGCATGGGCAATCCACTAACGATCACTTTCGTGGTCTATATCGCGGCAATGGTGCTGATCGGCTTCGCCGCCTATCGCTCCACCAATAACCTTTCCGACTACATCCTCGGCGGTCGCAGCCTGGGTAGCGTGGTCACCGCGCTTTCCGCCGGCGCTTCCGACATGAGTGGCTGGCTGCTGATGGGCCTGCCGGGCGCCATCTACTTCTCCGGCTTGTCCGAAGCCTGGATTGCCATCGGCCTGACCGTCGGCGCCTACCTGAACTGGTTGTTCGTCGCTGGTCGTCTGCGCGTGCAGACCGAGCACAACGGCGATGCGCTGACCCTGCCGGACTACTTCTCCAGCCGCTTCGAAGACAACAGCGGCCTGCTGCGGATCATCTCGGCCATCGTGATCCTGGTGTTCTTCACCATCTACTGCGCCTCCGGCATCGTTGCCGGTGCCCGTCTGTTCGAGAGCACCTTCGGCATGCCGTACGAAACCGCCCTGTGGGCCGGTGCTGCTGCGACCATCGCCTACACCTTCATCGGTGGTTTCCTGGCGGTGAGCTGGACCGATACCGTGCAGGCTTCGCTGATGATCTTTGCGCTGATCCTCACTCCGGTGATCGTGCTGATCTCCACTGGCGGCTTCGATACCACCTTCGCTGCCATCGATGCGGTCAACCCGGCCCACTTCGACATGTTCAAGGGCGCCACCTTCATCGGCATCATCTCGCTGATGGGCTGGGGGCTGGGCTACTTCGGCCAGCCGCACATCCTGGCGCGTTTCATGGCCGCCGACTCGGTGAAGTCGATCGCCAACGCCCGTCGTATCTCCATGACCTGGATGATCCTTTGCCTGGTCGGTACCTGTGCCGTGGGCTTCTTCGGCATCGCCTACTTCTCGGCGCATCCTGACCTGGCAGGCCCGGTCAGCGAGAACCACGAGCGGGTGTTCATCGAACTGGCCAAGATCCTGTTCAACCCGTGGATCGCCGGTGTGCTGCTGTCGGCCATCCTGGCTGCGGTGATGAGTACCCTGAGCTGCCAGCTGCTGGTTTGCTCCAGCGCCCTGACCGAAGACTTCTACAAAGCGTTCCTGCGCAAGAACGCTTCGCAGGTCGAGCTGGTGTGGGTCGGCCGCCTGATGGTGCTGGCCGTCGCCCTGATCGCCATCGCCATGGCCTCCAACCCGGAAAACCGCGTGCTGGGCCTGGTGGCTTACGCCTGGGCCGGCTTCGGTGCTGCCTTTGGTCCGGTGGTACTGATTTCGGTACTGTGGAAAGGCATGACCCGTAACGGCGCACTGGCCGGTATCGTGGTGGGTGCACTGACCGTGATCCTGTGGAAGAACTTCGACACCCTCGGGCTGTACGAAATCATCCCGGGCTTCCTGTTCGCCAGCATCGCCATCTTCGTGGTGAGCAAGCTGGGCAGCCCGTCGCAGGCAATGGTCAAGCGTTTCGAGACTGCTGATGCGGCGTATCACGCTGACAAGTAATACCCGTTGAGGCGGCGGCGCCTGCTTCGCGGGTGAACCCGCTCCCACAGGGATTGCACAGAACTCAAATTCTGTGAGGTGCCTGTGGGAGCGGGTTTACCCGCGAAGATGCCGTCGCCGATCAGCAGCCAGGCCTGACTCCGCCTGCAAGGCAAGGTAAACTTGCCACCCCCGCAGGAGTTGCCATGAACTATCGTCACGCCTTCCACGCCGGCAACCACGCCGACGTCCTCAAACATATCGTGCTGACCCGCCTCATCGCCCTGATGTCGCGCAAGGAGCAGCCGTTCGCCTATATCGATACCCATGCAGGGCTCGGTCTTTACGACCTGCAGGGCGACCAGGCAACCCGCACCGGCGAGTACCTGGAAGGTGTCGCACGCCTGTGGAATCGCGATGACCTGCCGGCCATGGCCGACGACTATCTGCGTATCATCAAGCGCCTGAATGCCGATGGCGAGCTGCGCTACTACCCCGGTTCGCCCGAGCTGGCCCGCCGCCTGATGCGCCAGCAGGACCGCGCCCTGCTCAACGAGAAGCATCCCGAGGACGGGCCGCTACTCAAAGAGAACATGAAGAAAGACCCACGCGTGGTCGTGCACCTGGGCGAAGGCTGGCATGTGCCGCGGGCCTTGCTGCCCGTGCAGGAAAAGCGCGCGATCATGCTGATCGACCCGCCGTTCGAGCAGGCTGACGAGCTCAAGCGCTGCACTACCGCCATGAAAGAGGCGATCAGTCGCATGCGCCAGACCGTCGCGGCCATCTGGTACCCGATCAAGGACCAGCGCTCGCTGACCCGCTTCTACCAGGACCTGACCAGCACCGGCGCACCGAAACTGCTGCGGGTCGAGCTGTATGTGCACCACCAGGACAGCCCGCAGGGGCTCAACGGCTCCGGTCTGGCCATCGCCAATCCGCCGTGGGGGTTGGAAGAAGAGCTCAAGGAGCTGCTGCCATGGCTGGCCAAAGAGCTGGCGCAAACCGCCGGCAGCTTCCGCATGGACTGGCTGATCGCTGAATAAGCTGCGCTGCGATCCCTTGTAGGAGCGGCCTTGTGTCGCGAAAGGGTCGCAAAGCGGCCCCGGCAATTTCTGCTGCGAAGCTGAAAGCCTGGGGCCGCTGCACGGCCCTTTCGCGACACAAGGCCGCTCCTACAACGACCGCGCAGTTCCTGATGTTTGCGTTATAATCCCGCCCTTTAGCCGCCACCCGCCCAAGAGGGCCGCTGGCGCATTTCTACCGAATGAAGAGGCTAATCCCTTGGCATTGACGATTCTTGGCCTGTCCGGCGCCCTTAGCCATGACCCTTCCGCGGCCTTGTACATTGACGGCAAACTGATTGCCGCCGCCGAAGAAGAGCGCTTCGTGCGTGACAAGCATGCGAAGAACCGCATGCCCTACGAGTCGGCGAAGTTCTGCCTGGAACAGGCAGGCATCAAGCCATCCGACGTCGACGTGGTAGCCATCCCGTTCGCCCCGATCAGCCTGTTCGGCAAGGCGCGCTGGCACTATGCCAAGCGCTACTGGTACGCCCCGGACCGCGCCCTCGACGCCATCCTGATGGGCAATCGTCGCTACAAGCGCTACCGCAAGAAGATCGTCTGGTGCCTGGAGCAATTGGGCTTCGACCCGAAAAAGGTCAAGATCGAACCGGTCGAGCACCACCTGGCCCACGCCTCCAGTGCCTACCACTGCTCGGGCTTCAAGGAAAAAACCGCAATCCTCGGCATTGACGGCAAGGGCGAATACGCCACCACCTTCTTTGGCTACGGCGAAAACGGCAAGATCCACAAGATCAAGGAATTCTTCGACCCTGACTCGCTGGGCGGTCTGTACGGCGCAATCACCGAATTCCTCGGCTTCGAGATGCTCGATGGCGAGTTCAAGGTCATGGGCATGGCGCCGTATGGCGACGCGAGCAAGTATGACTTCTCGCGCCTGGCCAGCTTCGAAAACGGCGAGCTGGTGATCAACACCGAATACGCCAACGTCATTGGCCTGCGCCGCTATAAAGAGAAGGGCAAGGGCTTCTACTTCTCGCCGAAGCTGATCGAATGGCTGGGCCCCAAGCGTGAAGGCGACATCGCCGACGAGCCGTACATCCATTACGCGGCCAGCATGCAGGCACTGTTCGAGAAGATCGCCCTGCAGATGATCGATCACTACCTGGGCGACGTCCTGCGTGAAACCGGCAAGCTGGCCTTTGCCGGCGGTTGCGCGCTGAACGTCAAGCTCAACCAGAAGATCATCGCCCGCCCAGACCTGAAAGAGCTGTTCGTGCAGCCGGCCTCCGGTGACGCCGGTACCGCCGTGGGTGCTGCCGCCTACGTTTCCCACGCCCGTGGCGTGCCGGTCGAGAAGATGGAACACGTCTACCTCGGCCCTTCGTACTCCAACGAAGATGTGATTGCCGCCTGTGCCCGTCACCCGAACGCGCCGAAGTGGCGAAAACTCGACGACATGCCACAGCGCATCGCCAAAATCATGGTCGACGGCAATCCGGTGGCCTGGTTCCAGGGCCGCATGGAGTTCGGCCCTCGTGCCCTGGGCGGCCGTTCGATCATCGGTTGCCCGAGCGTGCCGGGCGTAGCCGACCGCATCAACGAGCAGATCAAGTTCCGCGAACGCTGGAGACTTTTCTGCCCGTCGATGCTCGACACCGTCGCCCCGCAAATGATCAAGGTCGACCACCCGGCGCCATTCATGACCTTTACCTTCGAAGTGGCTGAAGAGTGGAAGACCCGCGTGCCGGAAGTGGTCCACGAGGATGGCACTTCGCGTGCCCAGGTGCTCAAGCGCGAGTACAACCCGCGCTACTACGACATGATGAAGGCGCTGGAAGACCTGACCGGCAACGGCGTGTCGCTGAACACCTCGCTGAACCGCCGTGGTGAACCGATGATCTGCTCGCCGACCGACGCCTTGAACATGTTCTTCGGCTCGGACCTGCAGTACCTGATCATGGAAGACATCCTGGTTGTGAAGGACGGCGCGGCCCCGTATGACCAGCCGCTCTGAACCGCGCATCCTGCAGTTCTGCCATGGCTATGACGGGCCGTTCCTGGACTGCGCCCGTCAGTACGCCAGCCTGTTCCAGGGGCGTGGTTACCAGGTCACCACGGTGTTCCTCACCGGCGCCGCCGACCCGCAGGTAGCGGCTGGCTGCGCGTCGGACGAGGTGCTGTTCCTGGAGTTCAGCTCCAAGGCCGTGCGCGGCCTGAAACTCGGCGCCATCCGTGCATTGCGGCGGATCGCGGCCGAGCGCAATTTCGCCTTCTGCATTGCCCATCGTTTCAAGCCGATCTACGTGGCGTTGCTGGGCACCAGCTTGCCGGTGATCGGCGTGCACCATGCTTTCGGTGATTACGAGCGCAAGGGGCGACGCATCTTCGCCAACCTGTTCGGCAAGCGCCTGAGCTTGCTGGGCGTGTCGGATGCAGTGCGTGACGACATGCGCCGCTGTCTGCCGCAGTGGCCGGCAGAGCGTATCCAGACCTTGTACAACCGCATCGACATCGATGCCCTGCAAGCGGCCCTGGTGCCACGCGCCGAGGCCCGCCAGGCCTTGGGCCTGGATGCGCAGGCGTGGATTGTCGGTAACGTCGGGCGCCTGCACCCGGACAAGGACCAGGCCACCCTGCTGCGTGGCTTTGCCGAAGCGCTACCGGGGCTGCCGGCGGGCGCCCGCCTGGCAATCCTTGGCAAGGGGCGCCTGGAAGCCAGGCTCAAGGCCCTGGCCGCCGAGCTGGGCATTGCCGGGCAAGTGGACTTCCTTGGCCAGGTGCCGGATGCGCGCCGTTACTTCCAGGCGTTCGATGTATTCGCACTGAGCTCCGACCATGAGCCGTTCGGCATGGTCCTGCTCGAAGCCATGGTCGCCGGTGTGCCGGTACTGGCCACGGCCTGTGGCGGTGCCCGCGAAGTGGTCGAGGGTGTTGGCGTGCTGTTCCCGCTGGGCGATGCCGGGCAACTGGCCCAGGGCCTGAAGCACATGGCTGTGCTCGATGGGCAGCAGCGCCAGGCCTGTGCCGAGCACATGCTGCAGCGCCTGCGTGAACGCTTCTCCGACCAGGCGGTGCGCGAGGCCTTCTGGCAGTTGCCGCAAGTCCGTGCGTTGGTGGGGCAGGCCTGATGCTCAACCGTATCCAGGCCTTCCGCGAACGCGGTTGGCAAGTTATCGACGCCAAGGCCTACGCCGAGGCATGGGCCCGCTTTGGTGGCAGTGTCGCCACCCATCCTTTGGTGGTCGAGCAGCTGGCGGACCTGGCACAGATCCCGGTGCGTTACCTGGGCTGGCACCAGGGCGGCGAACTGAAGGCCGCCATCCCCACCTGGGGGCGCCACCTTGCGCTGTCCAAGGATGTGCTCAAGCGTGCCGGCAAAAAGGCCCTGTTCGACCTGGGCAACGCCGAGATCATCCTGCCGGCGGCGGCCGATGCCGCTGCACCGTTGCGCCATGCCGCGCGCTACCTGTCCGAACTGAACCAGGGGCGCTTCAGCGGCCTCAAGGCGCAGAAGGAACAGTTGGCCATGGCCCGCGCCCACGAAGACCTGTCGAAGAAGTTCCGCTACAACCAGCGGCGTGAGCTGCGCCTGCTGGAAGAGGCGGGCGGTGTGGTGCGCCCGATCAGCGACTTCAGCGCGCAGGAAATCGCCAGCATGTACTGCGACCTGTTCCTGCGCCGCTGGGGCTTCCCTGCCACCGGTGCCGAGCGCATGGCCGAGGTGCTGGAACGCCTGCGCGAGCTGCTGATCGGCTCGGTGCTGCTGTTGGACGGCAAGCCGATAGCCATCCAGCTGGTTTACCGTGTCGAAGCGCCGGAATGGATCAGCGTCGAGTACATCAATGGCGGTGTCGACCCTGAAACCAAGGCCTTCAGCCCCGGCAGCGTGCTGAGCTTCCTCAATACCCAGGCCGCCTGGGAAGACGCTCGTGCGCGCAACAAGCCGCTGCGGTTCTCGTTCGGCCGTGCCGACCGCGAGTACAAGGACCGCTGGTGCAACCCCGTGCCGGTGTATCAGGCGTGAGTCGCAAGCAGCAGCTGCTCAAGCGCCACCGGCGCAACAAGCGCCTGGGCCTGCTGGCGGGCCTGGTCGCGCTGGTGGCCGTAGGTGTGTTCAGCTGGTGGTGGTTGCCACTGCTGCTGTTGCCGCTGCTGTGGGCGGCCCATGAAGCCTGGTTTGCCGACCACCTGTTCTATGCGCCAGGCGAGGACTACGCCTACGACTTCGGCGAGCAGACCCGGGAGGCTCCTGCCAGCCTGAACGGCGGCCTGCTGAAGGCTGACTGCGCACTGCAGGGCAACGAAACCCTGGTCCTCGAGCTGCGGGTAAAAAGCAGCTGGCTGGGGCGCATCCTCGACCCGCAGGTCGAGCTGATGGCTGGCGAGCAGGCCGATCGGCAAACCTTCGAGCGCGGCGTCGATGGCGTGCGCTTCCTCAACCTCACCGGCCTCGCCGCACCTCTGCAGGCTGGCGCGTTGCGCCTGCGTGGCCGGCATTGCCGGCTGTCGGGCCAGCCGCGCTTGTGGATAACCCCGGCGGTCGAGCTGCAACGGCGCCGGGTGATGGTGATCGCGCCGCATGCCGATGATGCCGAACTGGCCGCATACGGTCTCTACAGCCAGGCCGACGAAACCTGGGTAGTGACCCTGACCGCCGGTGAGATCGAGGCCGAACACTATCAGCAGATGGGCCTGGCAAAGGCCGAAGCCGCGCGCCTGAAGGGCCGCCTGCGTGCCTGGGACAGTATCGCCGTGCCGCGCTGGGCCGGTGTGGCGGAATCGCGTTGCGTGCAGCTGGGCTACTTCTGCCTGCAGCTGCCTGCCATGCAGGCTGCGCCAGACCAGCCGGCCGCGTCCCGTGAGGCCGACCTCGCCGACATTCGCGTATTCCGCCGCTTCAACCCGTTCCCGCTGCCGGCCGACGGCGATGGCGCGCCGACCTGGCGCAACCTGCTGGCCGACCTGCGGGCCTTGCTGGAAATGGCCAGGCCAGAGGTGCTGGTGATGCCGCACCCGCAGCTAGACCCGCACCCCGACCACATATGTGCCCAGGCAGCGGTGCTGGAAGCCTTGCAAGGCCTGGCCTGGCAGCCGCAAACCCTGCTGTGCTACGCCAACCACCTGCACGACAACGACCGCTGGCCGATGGGCGACAGTGGTGATGGCGTGGCCTTGCCACCGCAGCTGAGCGCTGCCCAGGCGTGGGCACCTTGCAGCCTGGTACTGGACCTGGCAACCCAGCGCGACAAGGCCATGGCCCTGGGCATGATGCACGACCTGCAGCCGCCGGCGCCGTTCAAGCGCCGCCTGCGCCGCTTGTTGCAGCGCTGGCTGGCCGGGCGGCGGCCGTCGCCTTACGGCGAGAACGAATTCTTCCGCAAGGCCGTGCGCCGACATGAACTGTTCTGGCGGCGTGAGCTGTAGCCGCGCCCCATGGTTGACCGCGATGGCGCAGAGCGCCCAAGGAACCCAATGAAAGTCCTATTTCTGGTGCAGAAGGAACAGCGGGCGATTCTCGACCGCCTGTACGATGGCGTCGCGGCCAACTGCGAGTGCGACCTGCGCTGGCTGACCAGCGAAGACCAGCGCAACCTGCGCCGCTATTTCAAGCGTGAAGTGCAGGTCGAGCGCTATGACCGCATTGTCTTCTTCCTGCGTTTCAAGCAGGAAATCCGCCAGGCGGCGTTCATCCGTACCGTGCCGAACCTGGTCATCCTCGAGCACGATGCCTACCAGAACTACATCCCGTGCAAATACACCGGCAAGTTCAGCGCCCATTACCGCAAGCTGCCCTGGGCGCGGGTGATCAGCTCCGGCTACATGGTCAGCGAGCGCCTGCGCCAGGAAGGTTTCGACGCCGTGTTCGTGCCCAAGGGCTACGACGAGCAGTTGCTGGCCGACCAGGGGCGTGAGCGCGACATCGAACTGGCCTTCGTCGGCAGCACCAACAGCGTGGCCTACAGCGGCCGCAAGGCATTGCTGGACGAGCTGGGCCGAGTCGAGAACCTGGTAGTGACCCGTACCAAGTCGGGTGAGGACTACTGCAACACGCTCAACCGGATCCGCTTCTTCGTCAGTGCCGACGTCGGCATGGGCGAATACATGATCAAGAACTTCGAAGCCATGGCCTGTGGCTGTGTGTTGCTGGCGTATGACCAGGGCGAGGAAGAGAACCGCGCGCTGGGCCTGCAGGACATGCACAACGTGGTGTTCTATGACAGCATCCCGACCCTCCAGGAAAAGCTCCGCCACTTGCGTGCGGAACCTGAACTTGCCCGGCAGATTGCAGAAAATGGCCGCCACCTGGCGGTTTCCCGTTTCAGTTTCGGCGCAGTTGGACGTAGCATCGTCGACCACATGCGCCCGGCGCTCAGGCCCCATCCGCCGTTGTCTGCATGGCAGCGGCTGCGCCTGAAGCTGGGCATCTAACAAAAGAATTTTCGCGCCTGCGGAGCGGGCGTTGAAAGTCGATAGTCGCAATGCGGAGGGAGTCCGGTGCGCTTTTCAAATGAGAGTGACGTCACGCTCGTCGTGACCAGTTGTGGGCGGTTCGATCTGCTCAAAGATACCCTTGAGAGTTTCGATCGCTACAATACCGCGCCCATTCGCGAAGTATTCATCACCGAAGACTCCGGTGACGATGCCGTGCATGCCGCTGTGCCTGAGCACTGGAAACCGCACTGCAAGGTGTTCGTCAACCGGCCCAAGCTGGGCCAGCTGCCGTCTATCGACCTGGCCTACAGCCACGTCAAGACGCCCTACATCTTTCACTGCGAGGACGACTGGCACTTCTATCGCCAGGGCTTCGTCGAAGACTCCCGGGCCATCCTGGAGGTCAGCCCCGACCTGTTGCAGGTGTGGCTGCGCAGCCATGCCCATGACCTGGCCGTTCACAGCCCTTACATCCACCTGGGTGATCGCCAGGTGATCGCCGGGGTGCCTTGCTACCCGCTGCTGTCCGACAAGGCCGAGTGGCAGGCGTTTTCGCTCAACCCCGGGCTGCGTCGTTTGAGCGATTACCAGCGTTGCGCGCCATTTGCCGCCTATGCTGGAGAGAAGGCACTTTCCCGGCGCTATGCTGAGTTAAACCTGACAGCGGTCACCTTGGAGGGTGATGCAGTATTGCACACTGGATTTGGTAATCACGTGACCTTGCCCATCGAAGTGGAGCGCAAGGCCAAACGTCGTAAACGTGATCGGATAAAGTTGGCATTGACGCTGGTGGCGGGTGCCGTGATTGGCATGGGAATCACCATTTTTGTTCAATGAAGTGTCCCACCTGACATGAGCGGGAGAGGGCCCATGAACATCGTCAATATGATGTGGGCGGGTGGAACGCCGTACATGTCCATCCACAAGGTGCATCGGCAGGTGCTGTCGCATGCGGGTGCCGATGCCCGGATCAGTAACTGGCTGCTGCTGGGTAGCGGGCTCTGCTGTGGGCTTGGCTCGACCCGGGAGTGGCATATGCCGTCACGGGCGCTGAAAGGGCGGCACTTCTGGCGCCTTTTGCGCCCATGGTTGCGCATGCGCTTGCGCAAGGCGCTGAACGAGGCCCAGGCTGAAGTCGTGCTGCTCGACGGTGTCGGTGTGGCGCGGTTGGTGTTGCCGTTGTTGCAGCAGGTTCCGCAGGTGCGTGCCAAGGTGCTGTTCCACGGCAAGACGCGCCTGAGTGCCAGCGATGTTCGCCTGCTGCGCATGTTCCCGGCCGAGCGGCTGAGCATCGCCGCCGTTTCGCAGACACTTGCCACGTCACTCGAACACGACCTGGGCAGGCCGGTGCAGACCTTGCGCATGGCCCTTGATCCACTGGCTTTCGCCGAACCGTTGTTGAGTCGGGACGCAGCCAGGCAGGCCCTGCAGTTGCCACAGGTAGCAGGGGTGATGCTGGGCGCGGTCGGGCGGCTGGTGGAGAGCAAAGGTTTCGAGATGCTGATCGAGGCGTTCGCCAAGGCCAGTGCGCGCCAGTCGGACCTGCAGTTGGCAATCATCGGCGAAGGCCCTCTGCGTGCGGTGCTGCAGGCTCGTATCGATGCGCTTGGCCTGGCTGGTCGTGTTCACCTGAGTGGTCACCGAGACGACCTGCAGCAGCTGTACCGGGCATTCGACTGGCTATTGGTGCCTTCGCGCTCCGAAGGCCTGGGGCTGGTGGTGCAGGAGGCGGTCATGGCCGATGTGCCGGTGGTGTGCAGCGACCTGCAGGTGTTCCGTGAGCAGTTGCAGGACACCGGTGGCTACCTGCCCGTTACCAATGAAAATGCCTGGGCCGAGGCGATCGAGCGTTGTGCGTCGCTCAGTGCCCCGGCGGTAGCCGCGCGGCAGCGCCAGGCGCTGGCCCCGGAGCAGGCCTGGCAGGCATTCTGCAACGGTTCGCAGAGCCTGCTGCGCAGTTGACGCTCAACGCGCTAGCAGGGCTGACTCGAAAGCGGCAAGGGGGAAGCGGTCGCCCAGGTTCTCCCGCTCGATGTAGCGCACCATATGCTGCACATTGCGCCGAATCATGCGCGCCGACAGCGGCGGGCGCAGGAAGCGCATGTCGGCCACGTCGATCAGGCCCAGTTGCTGGTCGGGGGTGACTACCACATTACCCAGGTGCAACGAGCGGAAGTACACGCCGCTGCGATGCAGCTGGCGGATCAGTTCGATCAGGCGCGGCAGGTAGGTGTCCCAGCTGAAACCCTCATCGCGCGACATCTGCAGCAAGGTGCGCCCTGGCAGCGGGCGGTACAGCACGGCGGTACGCCCTGGCAGGTCGAGCTTGTGCTGGCTGATCACCTCCAGGGTGGGGATGCCCAGTTGTGCAAGGCGTGCGGCGTTGTCGACGAAGCGCTGCGAGTACGGGCGCAGCAGTGCAGATGAAATCAGCCGCTTCCTACGAAAAACCTTGAGGAAATTACCATCCGCGAGCAGGTAGACTTTGGCGCCATGGCTATCTGCCTCAAGCACCTGTGCGCCTTGTGTCAGCTGATCGAAGTCGACCTGGGGGAGCCGGGAGCATTGCATGAATAGAGCCTTGTCGTCGGGCAAACAGAATGACCGGCAATAATGCCGAAAATAATGTTGTAGCACCATTGGATGGTGTCTTTGATTCATCGGGGGAAAGGATGTTGTATCAAAAAAACTGGGCGCAAGCCTGGTTGGGGTTTGGTCTGGTCTGGTTCCTGGCAGCGATTGCCCTGGCACCGAGCAACAAGGTCTATCAGCAAGGCCTGGTGCTGTTCCTGTGGTTGCCGACGCTGGTAATGGCGTGGTCCGCAAGGCAAGTAATAGTGCAGGCCTGGCGGCGTCAGCCGGCCTTGTGGGGGAGTGTGTTGTTGCTGCTGGCCTGGAGCGGGCTCAGCCTGGTCTGGTCGGCCGCAGAAAACCCGGGGCGCGAGGCCAAGCGCCTGCTCTACATCCTGGTATTCCTGCTGGCGTTCCCGCTGCTGGGCCAGCTTGGCCAGGCCCGCATTCGTCAGCTGCTGCTGGCCGGTAGCGCCTTGCTGGCCGTTGCCGCGCTGGTCTCGGTCATCCATTTCTACGGCGTGCTGGGCATGCCCTTGCTGGCCCGCCTGGAGGGCATCGGCGAGGTATCGCACCCGATCCTGGGCGCCTACGTCATCGGTGCGGCCGTGCTCTTCCTGCTTTACGAGCCGCCGCGGCAACGTGGCCTGCAGTTGTTGTGGCTGGCAGCGCTGGCGTGCCTGGGGTTGTTTGCCATGCTCAGCCAGAGCCGTGGGGCAATCCTGGCCCTGGTGCTCACCGTGATCCTGGCCCCGCTGTGGTTCCGTGACCGCCACAGCCGGGTGTTTGCCGTGCTGGCGGCCATCGCCACCGGCCTGGCCTTCTATCTCGTGTACGACCTGATCGCCCAGCGCGGTTCGTCCTACCGGCCGGAAATCTTCCATGCCGTGGTCGACATGATCGCCGCGCATCCCTGGACCGGCCTTGGCCTGGGCGCTGCCTACGATGTGAGTGCAGTGGGCAAGCACTTCGACCATACCCACAACATGTTCACTCACATCGCAGTGGAGATGGGCCTGCCCGGCATGCTGCTGTGGGTCATGGTGTGGCTGTACACCCTGGGCGAAATCGTCCGCGCACGCGGCACGCTGTTCGGCAAGATCCTGCTTGGTTTCTGGGTGTACTCCACCCTGGCCATGCAGTTCGATGCCGCCAGCCTTACCGGTACGCCACGTGCCGAATGGTTCATCAGCTGGCTGCCCGTGGGCCTGGCCATGTTGCTGCCATGGGGGCGTGCCGAAAATGATGCCTGTGGTAAAATTTCCGGTTCAACCTGAACAGCGAGCTTGATAATGGCCGAAACACCGCGACCGGCGGAACACACCTCCAGCCTGAAGATCTACTTCCGGCTGCTGAGCTATGTGAAACCCTATGTCGGCATTTTCCTGCTGAGCATCATCGGTTTCGTGATCTTTGCCTCGACCCAGCCGATGCTGGCCGGGATCCTGAAATATTTCGTCGATGGGCTGAGCAACCCCGAAGCGGTGTTGTTCCCCAACGTCCCCTACCTGCGCGACCTGCAACTGCTGCAGGCTGTACCGCTGCTGATCATCCTGATCGCCGCGTGGCAGGGCCTGGGCTCGTTCCTCGGCAACTACTTCCTGGCCAAGGTTTCCCTGTGCCTGGTGCACGACCTGCGTGTGGAACTGTTCAACAAGCTGCTGGTGCTGCCTAACCGCTACTTCGACAACCACAACTCCGGGCACCTGATCTCGCGCATTACCTTCAACGTGACCATGGTCACCGGTGCCGCCACCGATGCGATCAAGGTGGTGATCCGCGAAGGCCTTACCGTGGTGTTCCTGTTCGGCTACCTGCTGTGGATGAACTGGCACCTGACCTTGGTGATGGTCGCGATCCTGCCGGTGATTGCAGTGATGGTCAGCGTCGCCAGCAAGAAATTCCGCAAGCAGAGCAAGAAGATCCAGGTGGCCATGGGCGACGTCACCCACGTTGCCTCGGAAACCATCCAGGGCTACCGCGTGGTGCGCAGCTTTGGCGGCGAGGCCTACGAAGAGCAGCGTTTCGGCAAGGCCAGCCAGAGCAACACCGACAAGCAGCTGCAAATGACCAAGACCGGCTCGCTGTACACGCCGATGCTGCAACTGGTGATCTACACCGCCATGGCCGCGCTGATGTTCCTGGTGTTGTTCCTGCGCGGTGATTCCACTGCCGGTGACCTGGTGGCTTACATCACCGCCGCCGGCCTGTTGCCCAAGCCGATTCGTCAGCTTTCGGAAGTCAGCTCGACCATCCAGAAGGGCCTGGCCGGTGCCGAGAGCATCTTCGAGCAGCTGGACGAAGCGCCTGAAGTGGACAGCGGCACCGTCGAGAAGGAGCGGGTGGAAGGGCGCCTGGAAGTGCGCAACCTGAGCTTCACCTACCCGGGTACCGAGCGTGAGGTGCTGAGCGATATCAGCTTCGTGGCCGAGCCGGGCCAGATGATTGCCCTGGTCGGCCGCTCCGGCAGCGGCAAGTCGACCCTGGCGGCGCTGATCCCGCGCTTCTATCACCACGACCAGGGGCAGATCCTGCTCGATGGCGTGGAAATCGAGAACTATCGCCTGCGCAACCTGCGTCGTCACGTTTCGCAGGTGACCCAGCATGTCACCCTGTTCAACGATACCGTGGCCAACAACATCGCCTATGGCGACCTGGCCGGCGCCCCGCGCGCCGACATCGAAGCCGCTGCGGCCGATGCCTACGCCAAGGAGTTCGTCGACCGGCTGCCAAAAGGCTTCGATACCGAAGTGGGTGAAAACGGCGTGCTGCTCTCCGGCGGCCAGCGCCAGCGCCTGGCCATCGCCCGGGCACTGCTGAAGAATGCGCCGCTGCTGATCCTCGACGAAGCCACCTCGGCGCTGGATACCGAGTCCGAGCGGCATATCCAGGCTGCCCTGGACCATGTGATGCAGGGCCGTACCACGCTGGTGATCGCCCACCGCCTGTCGACCATCGAGAAGGCCGACCAGATCCTGGTCATGGACCAGGGCCGGCTGGTCGAGCGCGGCACCCATGCCGAGCTGCTCGCGGCCAATGGCCATTATGCCCGCCTGCATGCCATGGGCCTGGATGAGCCGGCCAAGGCCGATATCACCTGACCCCTCGTTGATCGGGGCCATCGCGGCCCCGATTGTCACGGGAATTTTCCTGGGGTGATCTGGCCATAAAGCCGTCGTCTACCCTGTGCTAATATCCTGCCCCTGTTCATTATTTCCATATGGGTTGCCCATGAAGTTGTCCATGCCGCGTTTCGATCAAGCCCCGGTACTGGTGGTCGGCGATGTCATGCTCGACCGCTACTGGCATGGCGGTACTTCGCGTATCTCGCCTGAAGCGCCAGTCCCGGTGGTCAAGGTCGATCAGATCGAGGATCGCCCCGGCGGCGCGGCCAACGTTGCCTTGAACATCGCCGCCCTGGGCGCGCCGGCTTCGCTGATTGGCGTCACCGGCCAGGACGAGGCCGCCGACAGCCTGGCCAACAGCCTGCAGGCTGCAGGCGTGCGCTCGGTGTTCCAGCGCATCGCGCACCAGCCGACCATCGTCAAGCTGCGGGTCATGAGCCGTCACCAGCAGTTGCTGCGCATCGATTTCGAAGAACCGTTCGCCACCGACCCGCTGTCGCTGGGCGCAGAGGTCGACAGCCTGCTCGAGGGCGTCAAGGTGCTGGTCCTGTCCGACTACGGCAAGGGCGCACTGAAAAACCACCAGAGCCTGATCCAGGCGGCGCGGGCCAAGGGCATTCCGGTGCTGGCCGACCCCAAGGGCAAGGACTTTTCCATCTACCGTGGCGCTAGCCTGATCACCCCCAACCTCAGCGAGTTCGAGACCATCGTCGGCCGTTGCGTCGATGAGGCCGAGCTGGTCGCCAAGGGCCTGCAGCTGCTGCAGGACCTGGACCTTGGCGCCTTGCTGGTGACCCGTGGCGAGCACGGCATGACCCTGCTGCGCGTCGGCCAGCCGGCGCTGCACCTGCCGGCGCGGGCGCGTGAAGTGTTCGATGTGACCGGTGCCGGTGATACCGTCATCTCCACCCTCGCCGCGGCCATCGCTGCCGGCGAGGACCTGCCCCACGCCGTGGCCCTGGCCAACCTGGCGGCGGGCATCGTGGTCGGCAAGCTGGGTACGGCTGCGATCAGCGCCCCCGAGCTGCGCCGGGCGATCCAGCGTGAGGAAGGCTCCGAGCGCGGCGTGCTGGGCCTGGAGCAACTGCTGCTGGCCATCGACGACGCGCGGGCACACAAAGAGAAGATCGTCTTCACCAACGGCTGCTTCGACATCCTGCATGCCGGGCATGTCACCTACCTGGAACAGGCGCGGGCCCAGGGCGATCGCCTGATCGTCGCGGTCAACGACGATGCCTCGGTCAGCCGCCTGAAAGGGCCGGGCCGGCCGATCAACAGCGTCGACCGGCGCATGGCCGTACTGGCCGGGCTGGGGGCAGTGGACTGGGTCATCAGCTTCCCCGAGGGCACGCCGGAGAACCTGCTGAGCCAGGTCAAGCCGGACGTGCTGGTCAAGGGTGGCGACTATGGCATCGACCAGGTGGTGGGTGCCGATATCGTCAAGGCCTATGGCGGTACCGTGAAGGTGCTGGGGCTGGTCGAGAACAGCTCGACCACTGCGATCGTCGAGAAGATTCGCAAGAACTGATCGAACCTCTGAGGCTGCCTCATTACCTGTAGGAGCAGCCTTGTGCTGCGAAGAGGCCGGTAGGGCAAAAGTATTTCTTTGGCTCTACCGGCCTCTTCGCAGCACAAGGCTGCTCCTACAGGGGCGGCGCAGGCCTCGGAATCTTATTTGTGCAGTGAAGTACGCGCCCGCTCCAGCAGTTCCCGCGCCTTGTCGCCAAACCGCTGCAGGTGCGATGCCCGCACCGGCTTGTTCTCCACCAACCCCTGCTGCTTCACCCAATCCTTCCAGCGCACCCGCTCGTCCGTGACCACCCAGCCTTCCTGCCGGGCAAAACTTTCGGCCAGGTACAGCCCGCGTGTGCTCGCCGGCACCAGTTCATCCTTCTTCACGGTATACAGCTCAGCCAGTGGCTGGCCGTCCTTCAGTGGCATCAGGTACAGGTCTGGCCGTTTGCGGTTTAGCCGCGCCACCAGTTGGTCGCCCTCCAGCCGCTCATCAACGTGGAACAGGCTGAGCTTCTTGGCGTCCCGGGGTACCTGCAGGCGCATGTCGTAGATCAGTTGCAGCGAGGCGGTGGGCAGGTGCACATACGCCCGTGGCCGTTCCAGCAGCATCAGCTTGCCGCAGTGCACCGGGCGCGCGGCACCGGACTCCGGGGCCAGCACAAAGTGCGGCGTTTCGCGGTAGTGCAGGGCGGCAGCGTAGGGCACCGGCAACCAGGTGTCGTTGAAGCGCCCGCCCAGCCAGCCTTCCGGGGTTTCCAGCAGGCATTCCTCGGCCACTTCCTGCACGGCCGTGTGCAATGGCAGGTTCAGCTCCTGCGCCGGCACATAGCCGGAAATCAGTTTCAGCACCACATCGCCACGGTCTTGCCGGCGCTGACGTACCAGCACCCAATAATCGCGGTTCTGCCAATGCAGGGTCAGCCGCACCGACACGCCCAGGTTGGCCAGTTCGATCACGAAGCGCTGCACGTCGGGCAACTGGATGGCCTTGCGCCGTTGTTGGATCTGGGCAAAGTTCAGCGGCATGCCGATGCTCTGGTAGATCAGCCCTTCGGGCGTGGCCTCGACATGCAGCGGCAGTGTCTTGAAGTTGCTCGGGTTCTTGCGGATCAGCGTTCGCGCCACGAGGCTCCTCCTTGCGTCGGGTCAGTCCAGGCCCGAGGGCCTGGGGCAACTCAATGCTGGCCCAGGATACGGGCGACGGTGGCCACATTGTGGGCCAGGTGCAACGGATTGATGGTGCCGACGATAGCACTGCTGACGCCCGGGTGGGCGAACAGCAGCTCGAAGCTGGCCTGCACCGGGTCAACGCCCGGGGCCAGGCAGATATGCCCGCTGGCCAGGGCCTTCTTCACCAGGATGGCCTTGCCGTGTTCGGCAGCGTAGTCCAGCACCGGGCGTTCTGCCTGTTCGTTGAGGTTGTAGGTGACCATGGCGCAGTCGCCTTGCTCCAGCGCCTTCAGGCCGCCGGCGACGGTCTTGCCGGACAGGCCGAAGCCGAGGATTTTGCCCTCCTGCTTGAGCTCGGCAAGGGTCTGGTAGACCTCCTGCTGTTCCAGGATCGCCAGGTCGTTGCCGTCGGAATGCACCAGCACCAGCTCGATGCGGTCGGTTTCCAGGCGCCGCAGGCTGCGCTCCACCGAGCGGCGGGTGTGGGCGGCGCTGAAATCGAAGTGCGATTGGCCATTGTCGAATTCTTCGCCAACCTTGCTGACGATCACCCATTCATCGCGCTGGCCGCGCAGCAGCGGGCCCAGGCGCTCTTCGCTGCGGCCGTAGGCCGGGGCGGTGTCGATCAGGTTGATGCCCAGCTCGCGGGCCTGGGCCAGCAGCAGGCGGGCTTCGTCATCGCCGGGGATGGTAAAGCCGGTGGGGTACTTCACGCCCTGGTCGCGGCCCAGCTTGACCGTGCCCAGGCCCAGCGGCGAAACCTTGAAGCCGGTGCTGCCCAAGGGGCGATGGAAGTCGTGAAGGGTCGGCAGGCTCATGGCAGCAGTTGCTCCCAGGCCGGTACGCCCAGCGGTGGGCGTGGCAGGTCGGCCAGGTCGGCCTGTGCCTGTGGGCGGATACCGTCGCGCTCCAGGTGGCTGATGACCCGGTCGCTGAAGTCCGGTGCCAGGGCCAGCTTGGTCGGCCAGCCCACCAGCAGGCGTTGCTGGTCGGCGAGGAAGGCGTTGTCCGGGCGTACCAGGCCCGATTGCGCCGGTTCCGCACGGTTGACCCGCAGGGTGGCCCAGCGCACCTGGCTCTGGTCGACCCATGGCAGCAGGCTGGCGATCTCTTTCTGTGCCGCGGCGATTTGCGCAGCCGGCTCGCGGGCAACGCCTTCGGCTTCGGCCAGGTCGCCGCCCAGGTACCAGACCCACTGGCCATCGGCGGCGGGGTGGGTGGTAACCGTCACCCGTGGCTTTGGCCCGCCACCCAGGCAATGGGCGTAAAGCGGTTTCAGGTTGGCACCCTTGGCCATCACCATATGTAGCGGGCGTGTCTGCATGGCTGGCTGGTTCAGGCCCAGGGCATGCAGCAGCTCTTCGGTGCCGGCGCCGGCGCTGAGCACGATGCGCTGAGCGCGGATGTCGCGCTCGTCGACGCGCAGGCCGACCAGGTCGTCGCCCTCGCGCAGTGGCTCGATGCGCTCACCGGCCAGCAGGCTGTCGCCTGCCAGTTCGGCCAGGTTGGCCAGCAGGCTGGGTACGTCGATGACCAGTTCGGCCAGGCGATAGACCTTGCCCTTGAAGGCGCGGTCCTGCAGCGCCGGCGGCAGTTGCTCGCCCTTCACCTGGTCGACCCGGCCGCGCACGGCCTTGCTGGCGAAGAAGCTGGTTAGGTTGCCGGCCAGGGTGCCTGGTGACCACAGGTAGTGGGCGTCGGACAGCAGGCGGGTGCGGGTCAGGTCCAGCTCGCCGCTGCCGCTGAGCGCTTCGCGCCAGCGTCGCGGCATGTCGGCGATGGCTTCCGAGGCGCCTGTCAGGGCACCGTGCAGGGCGTACTTGGTGCCGCCATGGATGATGCCCTGGGACTTGATGGTCTGCTCGCCGCCAAGGCTGGCGCGTTCCACCAGTACTGTCGAGTAGCCCAGCCGGCGCAGGCGGGCATTTAGCCAGAGGCCTGCGACCCCGGCGCCGACGATCAGCACGTCAGTGGAAATGGCGGATGGCATGGCGGTACCTCGAAGACTGGGACAGCTGGCAAGTATACAGGGTCGGGCCGATGTGGGCTTTGCGTTCCTGGGGCTGCTGCGCAGCCCTATCGCGACACAAGGCCGCTCCTACAGGCCCCGCGCATGCCTCGGTCCCTGTAGGAGCGGCCTTGTGTCGCGATAGGGCCGCGAAGCGGCCCCAAAATCCATCAGGCAAACATCAATGCCCAGCAGTCTTCGAAAACAGCTGAATCACCACCACCCCACCCACAATCATGGCCATCCCCAGCATCGCAGGCACATCCAGCTTCTGCCCATAGATCACCAGCGCCGCCACACTGATCAACACAATCCCCAGCCCCGACCAGATGGCATAGGCGATCCCCACCGGAATGCTGCGCACCACCAGGGTCAGCATCCAGAACGCAATACCATAGCCAACCACCATCAGCAGCAACGGCACGGGCGTGCTCAAGCCTTTCACCGCTTTCATGGAAGCGGTGGCGATGACTTCGGCGCAGATGGCGATGGCGAGGTAGGTGTAGGCATTCATGGCGGGATCCTCCGGTAACTGGTCGGGCATTCTAGACGTAACCTGGATGGGGTAAAGTCATTACCTATCACTATTGGAGATAGGTCGATGGCCGAGCAGTGGAACCTTGAACAGTTGCGTACCTTCCTGCGCGTTGCGGAACTGCGCTCGTTCTCTGCCGTGGCCCGCGAGCAGCGCAAGGCCCAGTCGGCGATCAGCAGCTCGATCGCTTTGCTCGAAACCGACCTGGGGGTCACCTTGTTCGAGCGCAGCAGTGGCCGGCAGCCCAAGCTGACCGAGAACGGCAGCGCCCTGCTGGAAGATGCCCGCGAACTGTTGCGCCAGTGCGAGCGCCTGGATGGCCGTGCGTTGGCGCTGATGCGCGGGCAGGAGGCCTTGTTGCGGGTCGCCCAGGACGAAGCCATGCCCTACCAGCCGGTCATCGACAGCCTCGACGAGCTGGCCAGCCGCTACCCGTTCCTGGAGGTGCAACTGGCCAGCGGTGCCCAGGGCGATGTGGCGCGCAAGCTGGTGGAGCGGCGCGCTGATCTTGGCCTGTTCTTCCACCACGAGAGCATCCCGGCCTCGCTGGAGCGGCGCGCCCTGGGCAGTGTGGAAATGGTCACGGTGTGCGCGGTCGGCCACCCGCTCGCCGGCGAAGGCCGGGTTACCCGGCAGCAACTGGCGCGCCACCGACAATTGCTGATTGCCCCGCAGCAAAGCGGCTACCCCGGCGGCGAAGCGATCAGCCCGCAGGTGTGGCGCGCCGACAGCTTCTATGCCATGGCCGAACTGCTGATGCGCGGCCTGGGCTGGGCCTGGCTGCCGCGGCACGTGGTGCAGTACCCGACCTACCAGGCGCACATGGTCGAACTGGACAGCGAGTGGCGGCCACCGGCCTTGGTGGTGGAACTGGCCTGGCGCCGCGACGAGCCACTGGGGCCTGCCGCGCAGTGGCTGGCCGAGCGCTTTGCGGTGCACCTGCGCGCGATCGGGTAAACTCCGCGGCCATGAACAGAACTCTCTATACCTTGTTGTTTCACCTGGGCCTGCCGCTGGTTGCGCTGCGCCTGTACCTGCGCGCGCGCAAGGCGCCGGCCTATGGCCAACGCATCGGCGAGCGCTTTGCTTTCAGGCTGCCGGCCATGCGCCGGGGCGGCATCTGGGTGCACGCCGTGTCGGTGGGCGAGAGCATTGCGGCGGCACCGATGGTGCGCGCCTTGCTCAAGGCCTACCCGGAATTGCCGATCACGCTTACCTGCATGACCCCGACCGGTTCAGAGCGCATTCGCGCCATGTTCGCTGACGAACCTCGCGTGCAGCATTGCTACCTGCCCTACGACCTGCCTTGGGCGGCAGGGCGTTTTCTCGACCATGTGCAGCCGAAGCTGGGCATCATCATGGAAACCGAGCTGTGGCCCAACCACATTCACCAGTGTGCGAAGCGCGGCATTCCAGTAGCGCTGGCCAACGCACGCTTGTCTGAGCGCTCGGCCCGTGGCTATGGGCGCTTTGCCAGGCTGACCCGGCCGATGCTGGCCGAGATGAGCCTGATTGCCGTGCAGACCGAAACCGAGGCCCAGCGCTTCCGTGACCTGGGCGCGCGTCCGGAGTGCGTGCAGGTCACCGGTTCGATCAAGTTCGACCTGAAGATCGATGAGCAACTGTTGCCGCGTGCCAAGGCATTGCGTGAACAATGGGGGGCCGAACAGCGCCCGGTGTGGATCGCCGCCAGCACCCACGAAGGTGAAGATGCGTTGATCCTGCAGGCACATCGGCAGTTGTTGCAGGTGCATGGCGATGCCCTGCTGATCCTGGTGCCGCGCCACCCCGAGCGATTCGCAGCGGTGCATACGCTGTGCAGCGAACAGTTCACCACCGTGCGGCGCTCTGCCGGCACGCCGGTTGATGCGCAGACTCGCGTATTGCTCGGCGATACCATGGGCGAACTGCTGTTCCTCTATGCCCTGGCCGACATTGCCTTCGTCGGTGGCAGCCTGGTGGCGACCGGCGGGCACAACCCGCTGGAGCCCGCGGCGCTGGCCTTGCCGGTACTGATGGGGCCGCATGTGTTCAACTTCCTCGAAATCAGCGCGATGCTGCGCGAGGCGGGGGCGTTGCAGCAGGTGGACGATGCCGACGGGCTGGCCGAAGCGGTGCGGCGGCTGGTCGAGTTGCCGCAGGATGCACAGCGCATGGGCGAGGCGGGCAGGGCGGTAATGCGGGCCAACGAGGGCGCATTGCAGCGCTTGCTCGATGGCCTGGGCAAACTCATCAGCTGAGTTCTAAACAGATGTCAGCAATGGTGCGGTCCTTGTAGGAGCGGCCTTGGTCCAGCACTTTCAGGGGCGACGCTCGAAGTTCTTCGCCGCTGCAGCCGCCAGGTCCGGCGGCAGGAAGTCCTTGTCCGGGTTGTAGTCTGGCTTCAGGTACCGCTTGAGGTCCTGCAGGTCCTGCGGGCTCAAGGTGCCGGCCGCCTGTTTCAGGCTCAGGTTGTCGAGGATGTAGTCGTAGCGGCTGTTGTTGTAGTCGCGCACCGAGGTGTACAGCTGACGTTGGGCGTCAAGCACGTCGACGATATTGCGGGTACCCACCTGGTAGCCGATCTCGGTGGCTTCCAGCGCGCTCTGGTTGGAGATGATCGACTGCTTGCGCGCTTGCACCTGTTCCACGTCGGTGTTTACCGCGCGGTGCAGGTTGCGGGTGTTTTCCACCACCTGGCGGCGCAGGCTTTCACGCTGCTGCTCGCTCTGGCTCAGGCGCTGGTAGGCCTCGCGCACCTGCGAACTGGTCAGGCCGCCGCTGTAGATCGGGATGTTCAACTGCAGGCCGATGCTGGTCTGCTCGACGTCGCCGCTATAGCGCGAAACGGGGGCCGGCGCGGGGTTGGTGAAACCGAAGTTGTCGTTGTCACCCTTCTGGTACTTGGCAACTGCGTCCAGGGTCGGCGCGTGGCCGGCCTTGCGCTGGCGCAGGGTTTCCTCGGCAGCGACGACCGCGTGGTTGGTGGCCAGCAGGTTGAGGTTCTGGCGCCCGGCGGTTTCGACCCAGGCCTTGGCGTCGTTGGGCGTAGGGACCTGCACCGGCAAGGTATGAACCACGCCTTGAATCGACGTGTATTCCCGGTTGGTCAGGGTCACCAGGGCCTCGAAGGCATCCTGTACCTGGCGCTCGGCAATGATCCGGTTGGCCCGGGCCGTGTCGTAGCTGGCCTGGGATTGCAGCACGTCGGTCTTGTCGGAGAGGCCGACGTCGAATCGTTCGTTGGACTGGTCCAGCTGGCGCTTGAAGGCAGCTTCCTCGGCCTTGGTCGCAGCCAGGTTGTCCTGGGCACGGAGCACGGCGAAGTAATTCTGCGCGGTTTGCAGGATCAGGTTCTGTTCGGTCGCCGACAGCTCCAGCGCTGCCTGTTCGTTGACCGCCTCGGCCGCCTGCAACTGGAACCAGCGGTCAGCGCGGAAGATAGGCTGCGCCAGGGTCGCGCTCCAGGTATTGCCGCTGCGGTTGCTGGTGGCTGATGGTTCGTCCAGCTTGGTGCGGGTGTTCAGCATTTCGGCACCGGCCGAAAGGTTGGGCAGCAACCCGGCGCGAGCCTGCGGTACCACTTCACGGCGGGCGCCGTAATCGGCGCGGGCCGCAGCCAGGTCAGCATTGTTGTCGACCGCTTCCTGATAGACGCTGACCAGGTCGGTTTTCACTGTAGTGGGCACGTCCGCTGCCCAGACCACTCCGTTGGACGCACAAGACACGGCTATTGCCAGTGAGAGTTTGCGCAGCATAGAGGCAATCCTTGTACGAAATTGAATTACTGAACTGTTGAGTATCGAGCGACGGGCCAGTGTAGTGCCATGCGCACCCGGCAACAATCGCTCGGGGTGCCTTTCATCATCCGCGCATTTACCTGCTTGGCTTTGCCGACCACTCCAGTCTAGACTGCGCATGTTCTTGTCGGGGTGCCTTGAAGCAAAGGCTGAGATCGCAAAGTTGCGGATCCCGTTGAACCTGATCAGGTTAGCGCCTGCGTAGGGAACAAGATTGCTCACCTTCCCGGGGAGCCTCTTGTGCCAGGTCCGGGAATGTCGCAGCTGCATGCAGCTTCAGGCACCCCCATATCCGGCACTGCACTCATCAAGGGTGCGTCCGCGCCTTTCAGGTTCACCCCGACATTCCACTGCTAGGAAGCCGTCTGGAGAGCCTGTGATGACCAAACAAGAAAAAGCGATCAACCTCAGCGAATCGGCACAAGTCGATCAGCAGTCCGTGCAACCGTTCCCGCGTTCGCGCAAGGTGTATGTCGAAGGCTCACGCCCGGACATCCGCGTGCCCATGCGTGAAATCAGCCTGGACGACACCCCGACCGATTTCGGTGGCGAGTCCAATGCCCCGGTGCTGGTCTACGATACTTCCGGCCCGTACACCGACCCCAACGTTGTCATCGACGTACGCAAGGGCCTGGCCGACGTGCGTTCGGCGTGGATCGAGGCACGCGGTGACACCGAGCGCCTGGCTGGCCTGAGCTCCGACTTCGGCCAGCAGCGCCTGAACGATGCCGAACTGGCCAAGCTGCGTTTCGCCCACGTGCGCAACCCGCGCCGTGCCAAGGCGGGCGCCAACGTCTCGCAGATGCACTATGCCCGCCAGGGCATCATCACCGCCGAGATGGAATACGTGGCCATCCGCGAAAACATGAAGCTGCAAGAGGCACGCGCCGCCGGCCTGCTCGACGAGCAGCACGCCGGCCACAGCTTCGGGGCCAACATTCCGAAAGAAATCACCCCCGAGTTCGTTCGCCAGGAAATCGCCCGTGGCCGCGCGATCATCCCGGCCAACATCAACCACCCGGAAGTGGAGCCGATGATCATCGGCCGCAATTTCCTGGTGAAGATCAACGGCAACATCGGCAACAGCGCCCTGGGTTCCTCGATCGAGGAAGAAGTGGCCAAGTTGACCTGGGGCATCCGCTGGGGTTCGGACACGGTCATGGACCTGTCCACCGGCAAGCACATTCACGAAACCCGTGAGTGGATCATCCGCAACTCGCCGGTGCCGATTGGTACCGTGCCGATCTACCAGGCCCTGGAAAAGGTCAACGGCGTGGCCGAAGACCTGACCTGGGAGCTGTTCCGCGACACCCTGATCGAGCAGGCCGAGCAAGGTGTGGACTACTTCACCATCCACGCTGGTGTGCTGCTGCGCTATGTGCCGCTGACCGCCAAGCGCGTCACCGGTATCGTCAGCCGTGGTGGCTCGATCATGGCCAAGTGGTGCCTGGCGCACCACAAGGAAAACTTCCTGTACACCCACTTCGACGAAATCTGCGAAATCATGAAGGCCTACGACGTCAGCTTCTCGCTGGGCGACGGCCTGCGCCCCGGCTCGATTGCCGACGCCAACGATGCCGCGCAGTTCGGTGAGCTGGAAACCCTTGGCGAGCTGACCAAGATCGCCTGGAAGCACGACGTGCAGTGCATGATCGAAGGCCCCGGCCACGTGCCGATGCAGCTGATCAAGGAGAACATGGACAAGCAGCTGGAGTGCTGCGACGAGGCGCCGTTCTACACCCTCGGCCCGCTGACCACCGATATCGCTCCTGGCTACGACCACATCACCTCGGGCATTGGTGCGGCGATGATCGGCTGGTTCGGTTGCGCCATGCTCTGCTACGTCACGCCCAAGGAGCACCTGGGCCTGCCGAACAAGGATGATGTGAAGACCGGCATCATCACCTACAAGATCGCCGCTCATGCCGCCGACCTTGCCAAGGGCCACCCGGGTGCGCAGATTCGTGACAACGCCTTGTCCAAGGCACGCTTCGAGTTCCGTTGGGAAGACCAGTTCAACCTCGGCCTGGACCCGGACACTGCCCGTGCCTACCACGACGAGACCCTGCCAAAGGAATCGGCCAAGGTCGCGCACTTCTGCTCGATGTGCGGGCCGAAGTTCTGCTCGATGAAGATCACCCAGGAAGTGCGTGAATACGCCGCCAAGATCGAAACCGTGGATGTGACGGTCGAGCAAGGCATGCGTGAGCAGGCCGAGCGGTTCCGCCAGGAAGGCAGCCAGCTGTATCACAAAGTCTAAGTCGCAGCGCTGACCCCTGTAGGAGCGGCCTTGTGTCGCGATGGGCCGCGAAGCGGCCCCGGCAATTTCAGCCGCGAAGCTGAAAACCTGGGGCCGCTTTGCGGCCCTTTCGCGACACAAGGCCGCTCCTACAGCGACCGCGTCCAATCCAATACCTTGCCGAGTGTCAAAGCATGACCACCCCCAGCCAATTCTCCCCCGACCACCCGGTCCCCACCGCCCAGCGCATCTTCGGCGCCCGCGACCTGTTCTCGCTATGGTTCTCCCTCGGCATCGGCCTGATGGTGCTGCAGGTCGGCGCCATGCTGGCCCCTGGCCTGGGCCTTGCCGGCGCGGTGCTGGCTATCGCCCTGGGCACCGGTGTGGGTGTGCTGCTGCTGGGGGCTGCCGGTGTCATCGGCAGCGATACCGGCCTGTCGGCCATGGGCACCCTGAAACTGAGCCTGGGTGGCCATGGTGCGCGTTTGCCGGCGATGCTCAACCTGCTGCAACTGGTGGGCTGGGGCGCGTTCGAGATCATCGTCATGCGCGATGCCGCCAGCCTGCTGGGCGCGCGGGCGTTCGGCGAAGCCAGCGCCTGGAACAGCCCTATGCTCTGGACCCTGTGCTTCGGCGCCCTGGCCACTCTGCTCGCGGTCGGTGGGCCGCTGGCGTTCGTGCGCAAGGTGCTGCGCACCTGGGGCATCTGGCTGCTGCTGGGCGCTTGCCTGTGGCTGACCTGGAACCTGTTCGCCAAGGCCGACCTGGCGGCACTGTGGGACCGTGCCGGTGACGGTTCGATGTCGCTGGCCGTGGGCTTCGACATCGCCATCGCCATGCCGCTGTCCTGGTTGCCGCTGATCGCGGATTACTCGCGTTTTGCCCGTAACGGCAAACATGTATTCGGCGGTACGGTGGTGGGCTACTTCATCGGCAACACCTGGCTGATGAGCCTGGGCGTGGGCTACACCTTGGCCTTCGCCGGCAGTGGCGAAGCCAACGCCCTGCTGCTGGCCCTCGCGGGCGCCGGCATGGGCATTCCACTGCTGCTGATTCTGCTGGACGAGTCGGAAAAGGCTTTTGCCGACATTCACTCGGCAGCCGTTTCCACCGGTGTGCTGGTGCGCCTGAAGGTCGAGCACCTGGCGCTGGCCATTGGCGTGCTGTGCACGCTGATCGCCTTGCTGGCGCCACTGGCACAGTACGAGAACTTCCTGCTGCTGATCGGCTCGGTGTTTGCACCGTTGTTCGGTGTGGTATTGATGGACCATTACGTGATCCGTCGCCGCCGCTTGCCGGCACAGGTGCATGGCTTGCACTGGCAGGCACTGCTGGCCTGGGCGGTGGGCGTTGCCGCGTACCATCTGATCGCCGCGCAAGCGCCGGACCTGGGTGCGACCCTGCCGGCATTGCTGCTGGCAGGGCTACTGCACGGGCTGTTGAGCTTCAGCCGCGGCCGGGAAACAGCTCGGGCTTGAGCACGCCATTCAGGCGTGGGTACGGGATCTTCAACTCCACGTGGCCCATGGAGTAGGGCGCGATGGAATAGACCTCGTACTTGACCACCACCGCGCCGTACGTCAGGGCGACGTGCGGCGACTGCTTGAACGGCCAGGTCTTGATGAACTCGGCGTCCTTGTCCATGCCTACGCTGATCAGCCAGGCGCGGTGCGACTCCTCGACGGTTTTCCAGAAGGTGTCTTCCTGGCCAGGCACCAGCATGTCCTGCAGGGTCAGCACCTTGTCCAGCTTGCGCGAATAGTTGATGAAACCACGCCCGGGCATGCCATGGGCGCCGCCGCTGTCCAGGTAGCTGGACAGTTCGATGATCACCAGTCCGTCATGCTGCTCGCGTACCTTGGCCTGCAGGTAGCTGCTGTTGCGCTTGTCGGCACTGGCCAGGTACTGCTGCTCGTAGGCTTGCAGGCTGGTCGGTGCGTTGCCGCGCTGGTTGTCTTCGGTCAGTTGCAGCAGGCGTTTCTCGACAATGCCATCGAGCTTGGGCAAGGCCGGGAAGTGGATCATGTCGATGTTCACCAGCGGGCAGTCGCTTTCGCTGCAGCCGGGTTTGACATGCTCCCAGGCATCACGCTTGACCTCGAGCGGCGCCCGGTAGTTGGGCGTGAACAGGCTTTGGCAGGCACCCAGGGCCAGGGCCAGCACAGCCACGGAAGTCAGTTTGACAAGTGTCATGAGGATCCTTGCAGAACAGGGAAAAGTCGGCCTTTGACCGTCTGCGCGGCCTTCAGTTCGCCACTAAGCTAACAGAGAGAAGGCGCGCTGTCCCGAGTGCGCGAACGGTTGCCGGAAAGGGATGAAACCGGCAGGCGTGCAGAGTAGGATGGCGCGATGCGGTATTCGAGGTAATGAGGATTTCCATGTCAGACGCGTTGAACTCAGTGCCCAAGGGCTTCGAAATCATCGAGCGGGCCAACTGCTTCCAGGGTTTTTACAAGCTCGACAAGCTACGCCTGCGCCACGAGTTGTTTGTCGGGGGCATGGGCCGCGAGATCAGCCGCGAACTGTTCGTGCGCCATGATGCGGTGTGCGTGCTGCCGTACGACCCGTTGCGCGATGAAGTGGTGCTGATCGAGCAGTTCCGCGTTGGTGCACTGGACAAGGTCGACAACCCCTGGCTGATCGAGATGGTGGCCGGGCTGATCGACAAGGACGAGCAACCCGAGGAAGTGGCCCATCGCGAAGCCGAAGAAGAAGCCGGCCTGACCTTCAGCGCCCTGTGGCCGATGACCCGTTACTTCCCGTCGCCCGGCGGCAGTGACGAATACGTTCACCTGTTCCTCGGCCGTTGCAGCAGCGAAGGGGCGGGCGGCCTGCATGGCCTGGAAGAAGAGGGCGAGGACATTCGCGTGCGCGTGTGGTCGTTCGAGGATGCCATGCAGGCGGTGCGCGACGGGCGCATCTGCAACGCGGCGACCATCATCGGCCTGCAATGGCTGGCGCTGAACCGTGACGAAGTACGAGGTATGTGGAAGTGAACCTGCTGCGCGAGCGTTATCGGGTCGATCTGGTCGGGCTGCAGGCAGCCTGCGAGGCCAACTACGCCCGGCTGATGCGCCTGTTGCCCGACATGCGCACCACCCAGAGCTCGCGCCGCATCGGCATGACCCAGGGCGACCAGATGCTTGGCGTGCTGGTGCTCGACGTGGTGCTGGCCTGCCCGTACACCACCACCCTGCACGTGCGCCAGGAGCACAGCCTGCCGTGGTTGCCGGTGCCGCACCTGGAAGTGCAGGTGTACCACGATGCGCGCATGGCCGAAGTGGTCAGTGCCGAACACACCCGGCGCCTGCGCAGCATCTACCCGTATCCGAACGAGGCCATGCACCAGCCGGACGAAAAGGCCCAGCTCAACCTGTTCCTCGGTGAATGGCTGAGCCACTGCCTGGCTTGTGGTCACGAACTGGCGAGCGTTCGCTGAAGTGTGACGCAGGTCGTTCGTGGGTGTTTGCTCGCACCCGTTGTGCAGCCATAATTCGCGCTGAATCCGTTCGAGGAGACGGCCGTTGCCGCAGCCAGACCAATCGCGCCCCGTGCATGTGGTGCAACTGACCGATGCCCACCTGTTCGCCGACCCGGCCGGCAGCATGCTGGGCCTCAATACCCGTGACAGCCTGCGCCATGTAGTGGCCCAGGTGCGACGGGAGCAACCGCTAGTCGACCTGCTGCTGTGCACTGGTGACCTGTCCCAGGACGCCAGCGTGGCGTCCTATGAAGCATTCCGTGAGCTGACCGCACCGTTTGCCGTGCCCACCCGCTGGTTGCCTGGCAACCATGACGAGGCCCGAGTCATGGCGCAAGTGGCGCCGGAGCTGGTACAGGCGGTGACCGATATCGGTGCGTGGCGCATCGTCATGCTCAACACGGCCGTACCCGGGGCGACGCACGGGCTGTTGGAGGATGACCAGCTGGCAGTGCTGGAAACGGCCTTGCGAGAGGCGGGTGAACGGCATTGCCTGGTGTGCTTCCACCATCAGCCGGTGGATATCGGCTGTGCCTGGATCGCGCCGATCGGCTTGCGCAACGCCCAGGCGCTGTTCGATATCGTCGAGGGTTATCCACAGGTGCGGGCGCTGCTGTGGGGGCATGTGCACCAGGAATGGGATGAAGTGCGTGGCGGCCTGCGCCTGCTGGCCACTCCGTCGACCTGTATCCAGTTCGCGGCGCGTAGCGAGGATTTTCAAGTGAGCGAGGAGCAGCCTGGATACCGCTGGCTGCGCCTGCACGCCGACGGGCGGTTGGAGACCGGGGTAGAGCGGGCACTGGATTTCCAGGTGAAGCTCGACTTCGATAGCCCTGGTTATTGAGCTGCGGCTGCAGACGCGCTCAATTGTAGGAGCGGCCTTGTGTCGCGATGGGCCGCAGAGCGGCCCCGGCAATATTTGTGGCGCAGCTGAAACCCTGGGGCCGCTTCGCGCCCCATCGCGACACAAGGCCGCTCCTACAGGGAACTGTGGTTGCGACTTCGGTGAAGAAATTGTTGCGAAACCCGTGACACTGCGTCAAAACCCGGCGAACGCGCTACACTGCGCGTCCCTGCGCCCATATCACCGGGCGCGAAGCCACAGATTCCGGGGGCAGCATGTCGGGTTCCATCCTCTATATCCATGGCTTCAACAGCTCGCCACTTTCGACCAAGGCGCGCCAACTCGAGGCCGTGATGCAGCAACTGGGCCTGTCGGCCCAACTGCGGGTGCCCGCCTTGCACCACCACCCACGGCAGGCCATCGCCCAGCTCGAAGCGGCCATCGCCGAGCTGGGCGCGCCACTGCTGGTGGGCAGTTCGCTCGGCGGCTACTATGCCACCTGTCTGGCCGAGCGCCACGGCCTCAAGGCCCTGCTGGTGAACCCGGCGGTAACACCGCACAAGCATTTCGACGGCTACCTGGGCACCCAGCACAATCACTACACCGGCGAAGCCTGGGAGCTGACCCACGATCATGTGCAGGCCCTGGCCGAACTGGAAGTACCAGCGCCGGTGGACGCCAGCCGCTATCAAGTGTGGTTGCAGACCGCCGATGAAACCCTGGACTATCGCCACGCCGAGCGCTATTACCGTGCTTGTGCCCTGCGCATCCAGGCCGGTGGCGACCACAGCTTCCAGGGCTTCGCCGAGCGCCTGCCGGCACTGCTGGCCTTCGCCGGCATTGCCCGTGGGCAGTACGCAGCGCTCGATTTTTCTGTATTTTGACTTTTTTGCATTCACCAGACTGACGACGAGACCCTATGGCCACTCCCAGCGCTAGCGCCTATAACGCAGACGCCATCGAAGTCCTCTCGGGCCTTGACCCGGTCCGCAAGCGGCCGGGCATGTACACCGATACCAGCCGCCCCAACCACCTGGCCCAGGAAGTCATCGACAACAGTGTCGACGAAGCCCTGGCCGGTCACGCCCGTTCGGTGCAGGTCATCCTCCATGCCGACCACTCGCTGGAAGTCAGCGACGATGGTCGCGGCATGCCGGTGGACATCCACCCGGAAGAGGGCGTTTCCGGGGTCGAGCTGATCCTCACCAAACTGCACGCCGGCGGCAAGTTCTCCAACAAGAACTACCAGTTCTCCGGTGGCCTTCACGGCGTGGGCATCTCGGTAGTCAACGCCCTGTCGACCCAGGTGCGCGTGCGCGTCAAACGTGACGGCAACGAATACCAGATGACCTTCGCCGATGGCTTCAAGGCCAGCGAGCTGGAAGTGGTCGGCTCGGTCGGCAAGCGCAACACCGGTACCAGCGTGTACTTCAGCCCCGACCCCAAGTACTTCGATTCGCCGAAGTTCTCCATCAGCCGCCTCAAGCACGTGCTCAAGGCCAAGGCCGTGCTGTGCCCGGGCCTGCTGGTCAGCTTCGAGGACAAGGCCAGCGGCGAGAAGGTCGAATGGCACTACGAGGACGGCCTGCGCTCATACCTGGTGGACTCGGTAAACGAGTTCCAGCGCCTGCCCGACGAGCCGTTCTGCGGCAGCCTGGCCGGTAACAAGGAGGCGGTGGACTGGGCCTTGCTGTGGCTGCCAGAAGGCGGCGACAGCATCCAGGAAAGCTACGTCAACCTGATCCCTACCGCCCAGGGCGGCACCCACGTCAACGGCCTGCGCCAGGGCCTGCTGGATGCCATGCGCGAGTTCTGCGAGTTCCGCAACCTGCTGCCGCGCGGCGTGAAGCTGGCGCCGGAAGACGTCTGGGAACGCATCACCTTCGTGCTGTCGATGAAGATGCAGGACCCGCAGTTCTCCGGGCAGACCAAGGAGCGCCTGTCGTCGCGCGAGGCGGCGGCCTTCGTTTCCGGCGTGGTCAAGGATGCCTTCAGCCTGTGGCTCAACGCCCACCCAGAGCTGGGCATGCAACTGGCGGAGCTGGCCATCAGCAACGCCGGGCGCCGCCTGAAGGCCAGCAAGAAGGTCGAACGCAAACGCATCACCCAGGGCCCGGCACTCCCCGGCAAACTGGCCGATTGCGCCGGCCAGGATCCGATGCGCGCCGAACTGTTCCTGGTCGAGGGTGACTCGGCCGGTGGCTCGGCCAAGCAGGCACGCGACAAGGAATTCCAGGCGATCCTGCCGCTGCGCGGCAAGATCCTCAACACCTGGGAAGTGGACGGTGGCGAAGTCCTGGCCAGCCAGGAAGTGCACAACATCGCCGTGGCCATTGGCGTCGACCCGGGGGCCACTGACCTTGCGCAGCTGCGCTACGGCAAGATCTGCATCCTTGCCGACGCCGACTCCGACGGCCTGCACATCGCCACGCTGCTGTGCGCGCTGTTCGTCCAGCACTTCCGCGCGCTGGTCGAGGCCGGGCATGTGTACGTGGCCATGCCGCCGCTGTACCGCATCGACCTGGGCAAGGAAATCTACTACGCCCTCGACGAGGCCGAGCGCGACGGTATCCTCGATCGCCTGGTGGCCGAGAAGAAACGCGGCAAGCCACAGGTAACCCGCTTCAAGGGCCTGGGCGAGATGAACCCGCCACAGCTGCGCGAGACCACCATGGACCCGAACACCCGGCGCCTGGTGCAGCTGACCCTGGACGATGTGCAGGCCACCTGCGAGCTGATGGACAAACTGCTGGCCAAGAAGCGCGCGGGTGACCGCAAGAGCTGGCTGGAAACCAAGGGTAACCTGGCCGAGGTCATGGTTTGATTCGGCGGCTTCTGGCTGCCTGTCTGGCGCTGGTTGCCCTGCCGAGCCTGGCGGGCAACTGGCCAGAGTTGAAGCTGAGCGCCGAGCACCCGATCGAAGGCATGCGCGGTGGCAACCTGTCTGGCCTGGTGGAATGCCGGGGCGGGCTGTGGGGCGTGTCCGACCGCGACGACGACCGTATCTACCGCTTCGACCAGCAAAACCCGACCTGGCGCGCGCAGCCGCTCACCTTCACCCCGCCAGCGGTGCCGGAAAGTGGCCTGCCGTGGGGTCTGAAGTCGCGCAACTGGGCGGCGTCGTATATTCGTGGCGGCGAGCTGGATTTCGAAGGCATCAGCTGTGACCAGGCGGGTAACCTGTACCTGGTCAGCGAGGCGCATGCCGCGGTGCTGCAACTGCCGCTGGAAGGCGAAGCGGACTGGTTGAAGATCGACCCGGCCATGGTTCGTCAGGCCCGTGCCAGCGGCATGCTGCTGAACTTCAACGCCTTGTTCGAAGGCCTGGCGATCAACCCGGCGGGCGACCGCCTGTGGCTGGCCGCCGAGCGCGAGCGGCGGGGCCTGGTGGCCATCGAGCGCCAGCAATCGGTGTGGACCTGCGGCCGCAGTTGCGTGCTGCTGAGCGAGGCTGGCGTCGAAATGCAGCCGGCGCAGATGCCCAATGCCCAGGCACTGTCGCGCGACTTCGCTGACCTTGCCTGGTTCGAAGGCAAGCTGTTCACCCTCGAACGCAACGCCTACCGGGTCTGCCGTCGGGATACTGACAGTGGCAAGGTCGAGCGCTGCTGGTCGTTCGCTGCCGATGCCCTGGTCGAGTCGCGCCGCTATCAACAGCCGTTCGGCCTGGCCGAGGCCCTGGTGATCGATGCCAAGGGCGCCTGGATCGGTGTGGACAACAACAACGGCGCCCGCGCCGATGGCGAGGCACGCCCGATCGTCTGGCGCTTCGATGCGCCGGAAGGCGGATGGAGCGCCAAGCCATGAGCCAGGCACCGGGCAAGCGGGCTGGCAAGGTATTGATGATCGTCGCCTGGGCGGCGGCGCTGTTCCTTGCCACGCGTTTCTTCGGCCAATGGGAAGACAGCCAGCGCAACCCCAATGCCCAGGTGCAGTCGTCGCATGGCGAAGGCTTTATCGAGGTGCGCCTGCTGGGCAACGGCCAGGGCCACTTCGTGATGGATGGCGCAATCAACGGCCAGGTGGTGCATTTCATGCTCGACACCGGTGCCACCGACGTGGCCATCCCCGAGGCGCTGGGCCGCGAGTTGGGCCTGGAGCGTGGCAGCCCGGTGCAGCTCAGTACCGCCAACGGCCGTACCGAAGGCTACCGCACGCGCCTGGCCAGCCTGCAACTGGGGGATATCCGCCTGCAGGACGTGCGCGCCATCGTGGTGCCGGGCCTGGATGGGCAGACCGTATTGCTGGGCATGAGTGCCCTGAAACAACTTGAATTTACCCAGCGCGGCGGCACCATGCTGCTGCGCCAGAACCTGAAATGACGAGGCCCGCATGAGCGACTCACTGGAACTCAGCCTGGACGGCGTGGAACGCCGCTCGCTGGCTGACTTCACCGAACAGGCCTACCTCAACTACTCCATGTACGTGATCATGGACCGCGCCCTGCCGCACATCGGCGATGGTCTGAAGCCGGTGCAGCGACGCATCGTCTACGCCATGAGCGAGTTGGGGCTCGATGCCGATGCCAAGCACAAGAAGTCGGCGCGTACCGTCGGTGACGTGCTCGGCAAGTTCCACCCCCACGGCGACTCGGCCTGCTACGAGGCCATGGTGCTGATGGCGCAGCCGTTCAGCTACCGCTATACCCTGGTCGACGGCCAGGGCAACTGGGGTGCGCCGGACGATCCGAAGTCGTTCGCTGCCATGCGTTATACCGAAGCGCGTCTTTCGCGCTACGCCGAAGTGCTGCTCAGCGAAGTCGGCCAGGGCACCGTGGACTGGGTGCCCAACTTCGACGGCACCCTGCAGGAGCCCGCCGTGCTGCCGGCGCGCCTGCCCAACATCCTGCTCAACGGCACCACTGGTATCGCTGTGGGCATGGCCACCGACGTGCCGCCGCACAACCTGCGTGAAGTGGCCACGGCCTGCGTGCGCCTGCTCGACGAGCCCAAGGCCACCATCGAGCAGCTGTGCGAGCACATTCAGGGGCCGGACTACCCGACCGAGGCCGAGATCGTCACGCCGCGGGCAGAAATCCTGAAGATGTACGAAAGCGGCCGCGGCTCCATCCGCATGCGCGCCGTGTACCGCGTCGAGGATGGCGACATCGTCGTCACCGCGCTGCCGCACCAGGTCTCCGGGGCCAAGGTGCTGGAGCAGATCGCCGCGCAGATGCAGGCCAAGAAGCTGCCGATGGTCGCCGACCTGCGTGACGAGTCGGACCACGAGAACCCGTGCCGCATCGTCATCATCCCGCGCTCCAACCGCGTGGATGCCGATGAACTGATGCAGCACCTGTTTGCCACCACCGACCTGGAAAGCAGCTACCGGGTCAACGTCAACATCATCGGCCTGGACGGCAGGCCACAGCTTAAGAACCTGCGAGCGCTGCTGCTGGAGTGGCTGGAGTTCCGTACCACTACCGTCCGTCGCCGCCTGCAGCACCGCCTGGACAAGGTGGAGAAGCGCCTGCACTTGTTGGAAGGTTTGCTGACCGCGTTCCTCAACCTGGATGAAGTTATCCACATCATCCGTACCGAGGACCAGCCCAAGCAAGCCCTGATCGCCCGTTTCGACCTGACCGAAATCCAGGCCGACTACATCCTCGAGACCCGCCTGCGGCAGCTGGCGCGCCTGGAAGAGATGAAGATCCGCGGCGAGCAGGATGAATTGCTGAAAGAGCAGGCCAAACTGCTCGCCCTGCTGGGCAGCGATGCCAAGCTGCGCAAACTGGTACGCAGCGAGCTGATCAAGGATGCCGAAAACTATGGCGACGACCGCCGCTCGCCGATCGTCGAGCGTGCCGAGGCCAAGGCGCTGTCGGAAAACGAACTGATGCCGACCGAGCCGGTCACCGTGGTGCTGTCTGAGAAGGGCTGGGTGCGCTGCGCCAAGGGCCACGACATCGATGCCACCGGCCTGTCGTACAAGGCCGGCGATGGCTTCAAGGCCGCCGCCGCCGGGCGCTCCAACCAGTTTGCCGTGCTCATCGACTCCACTGGCCGCAGCTACTCGCTGGCCGCTCACAGCCTGCCGTCGGCGCGTGGTCAGGGTGAACCGCTGACCGGTCGCCTGACGCCACCACCGGGGGCCACCTTCGAGTGCGTGCTGTTGCCGGACGACGATGCGCTGTACGTGGTGGCTTCGGACGCCGGCTATGGCTTCGTGGTCAAGGGTGAAGACCTGCAGGCCAAGAACAAGGCCGGCAAGGGCTTGCTCAGCCTGCCCAACGGTGCCAAGGTCATGACCCCGCGCCCGGTGGCCAACCGCGAGCAGGACTGGCTGGCGGCGGTGACCACCGAAGGCCGTCTGCTGGTGTTCAAGGTCAGCGACCTGCCTCAGCTGGGCAAAGGCAAGGGCAACAAGATCATCGGGGTGCCGGGCGACCGGGTAGCCAGCCGTGAAGAATTTGTTACCGATCTGGCTGTGATTGCCGATGGCGCGACACTTGTATTGCAAGCCGGCAAGCGTACCCTATCTCTGAAAGCGGACGACCTGGAGCATTACAAGGGCGAGCGCGGACGGCGCGGCAGCAAGCTGCCACGCGGGTTCCAGCGGGTCGATGGGTTGCAGGTGGAAGTGCCGGCGTAACCGGTTGAAATGTCTGGAACGGCAATTTCAGCGTCGTTCCGGGCAGAAATGCTGGAGTCGGACGGTTATTTCGCGGATGATATGGCCCTTGCGGTGCCGGCGTGGCCGTGTGCCCGTTTGAATCTATGTGTATCACTGCGGTTGGCCTTTTGGCGACCGCCTGGATGGGATGATGAAATTTCTGCGCCTTCCATTTGCGCTGTTGATGACTGGCCTGCTGGGCCTTGGCGGGTGCACCATGCACCAGCCGGTTGCCCTGTACCAGCTCGACAGTGGTGATCCTGGCCAGCCTTCGCAGAGTGCGGGCATGGCCGTGGTGCTCGGCCCGGTATCGGTTGCCGATTACCTGCAACGTGAAACCTTCCTGCAACGTCAGGCCGATGGCAGCCTGAGTTCGGCGACCGACGGTCGTTGGGCCGGCAGCCTTTCGTCGGATATCGACCAGCTGTTGGTGCGCCAACTCGCCTGGCGCCTGGACAGCCAGCGCGTGGTGCTGGCCCCGGCGGCGACCGGTTTCAACCCCGATGTACAAGTACTGCTGTCGATTACTCGCCTGGACTCGGGCAAGGACCAGCCGGCCGTCCTGGATGCCCAGTGGCGCTTGTTGGACCGCCGTGGTCATGTGCGTGACAATCGCATCGTTCACCTCGAGCAGCCACACGCGGGCAGCGAGGCGTCGCAGGTACAGGCCCAGGGCCAGTTGCTGCAGAAGCTGGCCGAACAGCTGAGCACTGCGGTCAAGCCGCTGGCCAACCAGCCGGCGATTGCCGAAGAGTCGCCAAAAAAGCCGGCTGCTCCGGTGCAGGTGAAAAAGACGCCGGAGAAATCCAAGATCCCGATGGCTGCGCCGATTCGAACCGATATGGAAGTCTACCGGTTCTGATCCAACTGCCAGATACGAAAAAGCCCGCAACGATGCGGGCTTTTTCGTATCTGCTGTTTTTGTACTGTCTGTGCTGGCCTCTTCGCGGGTAAACCCGCTCCCACAGGTTGGCGCAGGCCCCTGTGGGAGCGGGTTTACCCGCGAAGAGGCCAGCCCGGTATCAGGCCCGGCGTTCGTGCATCCGCGCCAACTGCCGCTCCAGCATCGACGGGTAGGGCTCCATCAGGCGCTCCACGCAGCAGGCGCCCTCGGGGCTGGCAATCGGGCGAATGCGGGCGCGCTGGCGAATCAGCGTGTCATCGCTGATCTGCCGCTCCACCAGCAACAGGTTGCGGCTGTGCTGCGACAGCGCCAGGGCGTCCTGGGCCTTTTCGGCCATCAGCAGGTCTACCAGCTCCAGCCCTTGCAGGTCGTTGCCCAGGGCCAGGCCCAGTTGCAGCTGCAGGGTGATGCCGCTGTCCGCCACCTCGATCTGCAGGGCATGGCCCAGGGCGCGCAACAGCTCGCCGCAGCAGATGGCGTTGGTCAGGTAGTCCTCGCCGCAGTCGCGGCTGTGGAACAGCACCAGGGTGCTGCCGTCGTTGAGTGTGTGGGTTTCGCCGTCGTAGAGCGAGGCGGCGTGCTCCAGGCAATCACGGTAGCGCTCGGTCAGTTCGGTCAGGCGCGTGCGCGGCAGGCGACGCAGCTGCTCCTGCGAACCCAGTTGCACGGCAAGCACGGCGCTGTACTGCGGCTCGTCGGATTCGACCACGGCGGCCTTGGGCGCGCTTTCGTCGTCCAGCAGGCCGGCGAAGGCTTCATCGTCATCCTCGTCCGCCTGGGCGGCCAGCTTGGCGCGCGGCGCGGCCTTGGCTGCCGGGGCGGCGTCGTGCAGGTCGTCGAACTGCTCGTCGTCCTCTTCTTCGGGCTCCGGCTCAGGTGGCGGCGGCGGGGCCAGGCGCGCGTGCAGCTGGCGGGCGATGTCGCCGATCTCGTCCTGGCGGTCGGTGGCCGGGGTATAGGGTTGCGGGTCGCGCAGCCACACCCGCAGCTGCAGCAGCGGCAGGGTGATGAAGCGGCCCTGGCGCAGGCTCAGGGTCAGTGCCAGCACCAGCAGGATGGCGGCAAGGATGCCCATGCTCTGCAGGCTGATCAGCATCGGCTGCTGGAACTGGCTCATGTCCAGGCTGATGCGCAGTTGCCCGGCGGTCACGTCCTGGAAGGTGATCTTGGTCTGGTACAGGCCTTCGGCCTCGCCCAGCAGGCTATTGCGCGGGCGCTGGCCGGCCTCGGCGAGGATACGGTTGTCCACGCTGTAGATCGCTGCATGGGCCACCAGTGGGTTTTTCACCAGGTTGCCGAGCAGCACGTTGAGGCTGAGGATGTCGTTGGCCACCAGCAGCTCGGTCGCCGAGGTGGCGGTCTGGGTGGTCAGGCTCTGACCCAGGGCATCGGCCTGCTCGTGCATGGCCTGCTTGAACTGCAGGCCCATCACGCAGGCGTAGATCACCAATGCCAGCGCCACCAGGAAAATGTTGGTGCAGGCGATGCGCAGTGCCAGCGGCACGCGACGTTGACTCAGGGCGCGATAGATCATCAGGAAGAAGTTGTCTGCTTTGACGGGCGTGGGCCGGTTCACTGAGCTCGGCTCTTAATGGCATGAAAGTGTGGGGCAGTATAGCGAGCCGGGTTTTGTCGGCAAAGTATCGTTGGCGCCCGACGGTCACGGAAAATCGGTAGAATGCGCATTTTTCATCGAAGTCGGAGCCAGGTTGTGCGCGAAATCGTCCTGATCAACATCACCGGTGAGGACCGTCCCGGTCTCACTGCGGCTATCACCGGCGTCCTGCTGCAGGGCGGTGTGAGCATCCTCGACATTGGCCTGGCAGTCATGCACGGTACCTTGTCGTTCGGCATCCTGGTCGATATCCCGGACAACGAAGTGGCCACCTCCCTGCTGCAGAGCGTGCAGGCCAAGGCCCACGAACTGAACCTGCAGGCCCGCTACACGCCGATTTCCGAGGCGGACTACCAGCACTGGGCCGATGGCCACGGCGAGGCGCGCCACATCGTCACCTTGCTCAGCCGCAAGATCACCCCCGAGCAGCTGCAGCGGGTGAGTGCGGTGATCAGCCAGTACGGCCTGACCATCGAGCGCATCGAGCGCCTGTCGGCCCGTGTGGCGCTGGATGCCGAGACCGACAAGGGCAAGGCGGCCATCGAGATTTCCGTGCGCGGCGTGCCGAGCGATGCCCAGGCGCTGCGTGCCGACTTCTTCGCCTTGGCTGAAGAGCTGAGCATCGACATCGCCTTCCAGAAGGACGACCTGTTCCGCCGCAACCGCCGCCTGGCGGTATTCGACATGGACTCGACGCTGATCGAAGCCGAAGTCATCGACGAACTGGCCAAGGCCGCTGGCGTGGGTGAGCAGGTGGCCGCGATCACCGAGCGCGCGATGCGTGGCGAGCTGGACTTCCGCGCCAGCTTCAAGGAGCGCATGGCGCTGCTCAAAGGCCTGGATGTGGGCGTGCTGGACGAGATCGGTGCGTCGCTGCGCCTGACCGAGGGTGCCGAGAACCTGTTTGCCGAGCTCAAGCGCCTGGGTTACAAGACGGCGATCCTGTCCGGTGGCTTCACTTACTTTGCCCGCCAGGTGCAGGCGCGCCTGGGCATCGACTATGTGTTCGCCAACGAGCTGGAAGTGGTCGATGGCAAGGTGACCGGCGTGGCTGTGGAACCGATCGTCGATGCCCAGCGCAAGGCCGAGCTGCTGCAGAAGCTGGCCAGCGAAGAAGGCTTGCAGCTGGAGCAGACCATTGCCGTGGGTGATGGTGCCAACGACCTGCCGATGCTGTCGCTGGCCGGCCTGGGCGTGGCGTTCCGCGCCAAGCCGCTGGTGCGCCAGTCGGCCAAGCAGGCGATTTCTACCCTGGGGCTGGATGGGGTGTTGTATCTGCTGGGCCTGCGGGACCGCGACGCGCGCGGCTGATCTGCAAATTTGGGGGCTGCTTCGCAGCCCTTCGCGGGCACGCCCGCTCCCACAGAGAGAGCTGCGCTTACCCTGTGGGAGCGGGCGTGCCCGCGAAGGGCCGCACAGCGGCCCCAATAAAAAGGCCCTGCAGTGCAGGGCCTTTTCATACTGCTCGAATCAAGCCTGCACAGGCACCGCCAACTGCTGCCCCATGCGCACCGCGGAACCAGCACCCAGGTTCTCCGCCCACTTCACCTGCTCCGGCCCGAACAGCACGATAGCAGTCGACCCAAGCTTGAAACGGCCCAGTTCGGCGCCTTTCTCCAGGTGGATCGGCGCGCGGCTGGCTTCGTCGTAGCGGAAGGTCTTCAGTTCACGCTTGGGTGGCGTCACCAGCCCGGCCCACACGGTTTCGATCGAAGCGACGATCATCGCGCCAACCAGCACCACGGCCATCGGCCCGCGCTCGGTATCGAACAGGCAGACCACACGCTCGTTGCGGGCGAACAGCTCGGGGACGTTCTCTGCGGTGGTCTGGTTGACCGAGAACAGGCGGCCCGGCACGTAGACCATTTCACGCAGGGTACCGGCCAGCGGCATGTGCACGCGGTGGTAATCCTTGGGCGACAGGTAGATGGTGGCGAACTCGCCGCCCATGAACGGCGCGGCCATGGCCGGGTCACCGCCCAGCAGCTCCTGCGCGCTGAAACCGTGGCCCTTGGCCTGGAAGATGCGGCCGTGCTCGATCGGGCCAAGCTGGCTGACGGCACCGTCGGCCGGGCACAGGATGGCGCCCGGGGTCTCGTCCAGCGGGCGGGCACCCGGCTTCAGGGCGCGGGTGAAGAATGCATTGAAGTGCTCGTAGGCGCTCAGGTCCTCGACCAGCGCTTCGCTCATGTTGACCTGGTAACGCTTGGCGAACCAGGCGGTGAAGGCGTTCTTGAACCAGCGCACGCGGCACTCGGCGATGCAGCCGGCCAGCCGCGACAGCAGGTGGTGCGGCAGCAGGTACTGGCTGATGATGAACAAACGGGATTTCATGCAGGTTCCTTAGACTTCTACAGGCGTGTCCGGGTGGTTGCCCCATTCGCTCCACGAGCCGGCGTAGGCCTTGACGCGCGGGTAGCCGAGGGCCTTGGCCACCAGGTAGGTGAAACCGGAGCGGCGGTGGGTCTGGCAGTGGGTGATCACTTCCTTGTCGGGGGTGATGCCCAGTTTCTGCAGGACTTCGGCGATGTCCTGGCGAATGCGCAGGTGGTCGTTGAGGTCCATGCCGGCGGTCCACTCGAAGTTGATCGCGCCGGGGATGTGGCCGCCCTTGGCTGCCAGCACTTTCTCGCCGCTGAATTCCTGCGGGCCACGGGCGTCCCAGATGACCAGGTCGTCGGCGCCCAGGCGGCTTTGCAGGTACTCGCGGGTGGCGGTGGGCGAACTGTCGATGCGCAGGTGCACCGGCGTGTTGCCGCTGGCGGGCACTTCTGTGGAGAGCTTGTCGGCGGGCCAGGCCTGGATGCCGCCATTGAGGTAGTGGTAACGCTTGTGGCCGATCACGTCGAGCAGCCAGATGAAGCGCCCGGCCCAGCCGCCGCCCTCATCGTCATACACCACATACACGGCATCGTCGCGGTGGCCGAGTTCGCTGAACAGTTTTTCCAGCTCGCCCAGGGCCGGCAGCAGGCCGGGGGCGGGGGGCTGGCCGAGCTGGGTACGCTTGCCTTCGACGAAGCGTGCGCCGGGGATATGCCCGCTGACATAGCGGTTGGCGCTGCTCAGGTCGACCAGGATCAGCTGTGGCGAATCCAGGCGCGGCAGCAGGTCCGCGGCTTCGATCACCAGGGGCAGGCCGGAAAAGTCAGTCATCCACGGTCTCCAGTGTGGAAAGAGGGGCGATTGTAGCGCAAGGCTCAGGCCTTGCGGTTGGCAAACACCGACAGCGCCCGTTCGGTGCACTGTGCGGTCTTGCCGAAGGCTTGCACGCTGATATCGGTCAGCGGCCGGCAGCCCTGGTCAGCCACCATCAGCATCAGCACCTGGTCCGTCACCGCCAGCGAGCGCAGCAGCACGTGCTCGCTGCGGAACAAGGCACGCAGCGGGGCCGGCAGCAGGGCCGAGAACTGGCTGTGGTTTTCCGGGGTGATACGCAATTGCCCGGCCTTGGCCAGCAGCTTTTGCAGCAGTTTGTTCTGCGCCACCGGCAGTACCAGCGCCCCGGCTTCCTTGGGCAGGCCGGCCATCTGCTGCACGCGCAGCTCGTCTTTGGCCTTGTCCAGGCTCAGCAGCAGGATCCGCTGCATGCCAGAGGCCAGAAGGGCCTCGATAACCTGCGTGGCCAGGTGCACGCTGTTGGTGAACGGGCTGGGCTGGACCAGAAGGTCCTGGCACAGCTTGCGCCAGCGCGCCAGTTCGTCGCTGGTGGGCGGTGGCGGAGCCAGCATGTCTGGGTGCGGGCGGCGCTGGTGCCAGGGCCAGATCAGCGCTTCGGCCGGGTGGAACAGGGCATGCTGGGCATGGCGGCGGGCGCTGGCCGCAGCCTGCTGGTGCACCTGCTGCTGCACGTCTTCCAGCGAGGTCTGCAGGTACAGTGCGGTCAACAGCTGCCAGCGCAGCAGGTGCGGGTTGTCCCAGCCCACCTGTGCCGCCAGGGCCAGGTTGTTGGCCAGCAGCACGGTGTTGGCCGGCTGGTTGAACCAGCGGCGCAGGCCTGGCTCGGCGTCCAGGCGGTGTTGCTGGCTGAGCAGGTCCGGGTCGCGGGCGATACTGAGCACCTGGGCCAGTTGTTCGCGTTCTTCCAGCAACAGGCGGTAACCCTGGGTCACCCATTGTGGCAGGCGCCAGTACTCCGCCATGGTCTGGCAAAGCTCCATGATGCGCACGCCAAACAGTTCTTCCTCGACATGGGCGGCGTCTTCGCCCTTGTGGATAACCCGCAGCTCCCAGGTATCGAGCAGCTTGGGGTAGGCCAGCGCCAGCGGCCAGAGCGGCGACAGGAACAACAGGCTGCCCCAGTGGATTTCCTGCCACAGCCGTGCCAGGCGGCTGGCGAACAGGCCGCTGGCCTGCTGCGAGGCGTGCTGGCTGATCAGCTGGAACTGGCACAGTACCGGTGGGATTTCTTCGACGGGCACAGCTGGCAGGCGTTTGAGCAGCTGTTCGCTGCGCTCCAGGCCCAGGCGGTTGAGGGCGACTTCCAGGCTTTCGGCAGGCTCTGCCAGGCTGGCATTGGTGGGGTGATTGGCTTCGCGCATCACCGACAGCACCAGTGCCGGGCTATCCTGCATCAGTTCGGCGATATCGCGCAGCGAGCGGCGGTTATCGTGGATGGCGGCCATGACCCGGTCGTAGCTGTGCTTCGGCACGGGGATGCGAACACTCTCGAGCAGCTTTACCCAGGCCTCTAGCGTACGTGGAGCCTGAGCGGGCACCTTGGTTTCAATTGGCATTTTGACATCAGTCCGAACTGGCTTTTCGCATTGAGTGGCTATAGTCTGGCGCAGTTCTGCCGATAAGTAGAAGAAGAGTTTTAAAGCTCCCGTCTCTTCCCCTGACCACGACAGCAAGTGCTTTGAACCTATGGCTAAAATTATCGGCATCATCGTCGTATTCGCGAGCGTGCTCGGCGGATACGTGCTTTCCCACGGCAAGATCGCGGCGCTGATCCAGCCGTTCGAAGTACTGATCATCGGCGGTGCGGCCTTTGGTGCATTCCTGCAGGCCAACCCTGGCCACATGACCATGCACGTCATCAAGAAGTCGATGAAGATGTTCGGCTCGCGCTTCACTCATGCCTTCTACCTGGAAGTGCTGGGCCTGGTGTACGAGATCCTCAACAAGAGCCGGCGCGAAGGCATGATGGCCATCGAGGCCGACATCGAGGATGCCGCCGCCAGCCCGATCTTCGCCAAGTACCCGACGGTGCTGGCCGATGAACGCATGACCGCGTTCGTTTGCGATTACCTGCGCATCATGTCCACCGGCAACATGGCCCCGCACGAACTCGAGGGCCTGTTCGACATGGAGCTGCTGAGCATGAAGGAAGAACTGGAGCACCCGTCCCATGCGGTGACCGGCATCGCCGACGGCATGCCCGGCTTCGGTATCGTTGCGGCGGTACTGGGTATCGTGGTGACCATGGCCTCGCTCGGCGACGGTGACCAGGCCTCCATCGGCCTCCATGTGGGTGCGGCACTGGTGGGTACCTTCTTCGGTATTCTGGCGGCCTACGGCTTCTTCGGCCCGTTGGCCAAGTGCCTGGAACACGATGCCAAGGAAGAGCTGAACCTCTACGAATCGATCAAGGCTTCGCTGGCGGTCGAGTTCGGGCGCAAGGTGCTGTACCCCAAGCACCGCCCAAGCTTCGCCGAACTGGAACAAGCGGTTCGCGGTCGCTGAGTCATGGAGAACAATCAGCCCATCATCGTCAAGCGCGTCAAGCGCTTTGGCGGCGGCCATCACGGCGGCGCCTGGAAAATCGCCTTCGCCGACTTCGCCACGGCGATGATGGCGTTCTTCCTGGTGCTGTGGCTGTTGTCCACGGCCACACCGGAACAGAAGATCGCCATTGCCGGCTACTTCAAGGACCCGATCGGCTTCTCGGAAAGCGGAACGCCCTACGTCATCGACCTGGGCGGCTCGCCTCAGCTGGCACCGGAAAAGACCATCAACCCCGAAGCCAAGTCGGAGCCGACGCCTGATACCAGCATCCAGCTGGACAAGGACCAGGTGGAGACCATGGCCGAGCAGGTCGAGCGTGAGCGCCTGGAGTTGCTGCTGCAGGAACTGCAGAACAAGGTGGAAGAGAACCCGCAGCTGCAGAAGTTCAAGGACCAGATCCTGTTCGAGATCACCCAGGACGGCCTGCGCATCCAGATCATGGACGCCGAGAACCGGCCGATGTTCGACATTGGCAGCGCGCGCCTGCAGCCGTACTTCGAGGACATCCTGCTGGCCATGGCCGACACCATCAAGGCGGTGCCGAACAAGATCAGCATCAGTGGCCACACCGACGCCAAGCCTTATGCCGGCAGTGGCGAGTTCGGCAACTGGGAACTGTCTGCCAACCGCGCCAACGCCGCGCGCCGTGCACTCGTGGCCGGCGGCTACCCGGATGACCAGGTGGCGCGGGTGGTGGGTTATGCCTCGTCGTCGCTGTTCGATCGCAAGGACCCGTTCAACCCGGTCAACCGCCGCATCGACATCATCGTGCTGACCAAAAAGGCCCAGCGCAATATCGAAGGCGAACAGGGCGCGCCGGAAGCATCGGCTGCCGAGCCTGCGCCGCCGGCCGCTGCGGCACCGGCGGCGCCAGGGGAGGCCGGGCAGGCCCCCATGCAGCCGCGTGAACTGCGCCAGAAGCTGAACATCTTCGAAGAGGGGACACTGAAGATGGATGAGGCCAAGGACCAGTAGGTTCTTGGGGCGCCCTGCACGGTCCTTGTAGGAGCGGCCTTGTGTCGCGATAGGGCCGCAAGGCGGCCCCCGGATCTCTGCATTTTGGCAAAGATTGCTGGGGCCGCTCTGCGGCCCTATCGCGACACAAGGCCGCTCCTACAGGCGTGTGCTGCAGCTGAACCTCGCGCCCACAGGGGTTAGTAAGCGTCTTCCGGCAAACTGGCAATGATAGAGCGGTAGCTGTTCATCCGTTGCTGCTTGATACGCCCCTCGTCCAGCGCCTTGAGCAGCGCACAGCCCGGTTCGCGATCATGCTTGCAGTCGCGGAAGCGGCAGGTGCCGAACAGGTCGCGGAACTCGATGAAACCATCCTCCACATCACTGCGGCTGACATGACCCAGGCCGAACTCGCGGATGCCCGGCGAGTCGATCAGGTCGCCACCATTGGGGAAGTGGTACAACCGCGCGGTGGTGGTGGTGTGGGTGCCCTGGCCAGACCACTCCGACAGGTCGCCGACACGGGTGCCAGCGTCCGGCAGCAAGCTGTTGACCAACGACGACTTGCCCACCCCTGACTGGCCGACAAACACGCTGATGTGGCCGTCGAGCATCTGTTGCAGGCGTTGCATGCCGTCACCCTGGTGGGCCGAGACCTCCAGCAGCGGGTAGCCCAGCTCGCGGTAAACCTCCAGCAGCGCATGCAGGCCCGGGCCGTTCTCGTCGTTGATCAGGTCAGCCTTGTTCAGCAGCAGCAGCGGGCGAATGCCGGCGTGCTCCGCCGCCACCAGATAACGGTCGATGAGGTTGGGGTGCGGCTCGGGCGCGGGGGCGAAGACGATCACGATAAGGTCGACGTTGGCCGCCACCGGTTTCAGCTGGCCGTGGTTGTTTGGCCGGCACAGCTCGGTACTGCGCGGCATCTGCGCGACGATCACGCCAATGCCCTGGTTGCCCGAGCGCCATACCACGCGGTCGCCGGTAACCAACGCCGGCAGGTTGGCGCGCAAGTGGCAGCGGAACACCTGGCCTGCGGCTTCGCCGTCCTGGGCTTCCACTTCTACCTGCACACCGAAGTGCGCAATCACCAGGCCCAGTTGCTCCGGCCCCAGGTCGCCACCCTCCAGCTCCTGCAGCACGTGCTGTTCGCGTTTGGCCGCACGCGCGGCGCGCTCGTTCTGGATTTTTTCGATGCGCCAGTTCTGGCGGCGATTGAGCTGGCGTTTGGCCATGAAGATTCCGTGCGTGGGGGCAGGTTGAAAACGGCAGGCAGTTTAGCACGCCAGGCGCCGGACCATTTGGCTTACCTTCGCGCCGTGAATGGGCGTGCCTTGGCCACTACGCTACTATGACGGCCTATACGAGGAGCCCCCGCATGCAAAACCCACAGAACCTGATCTGGATCGATTTGGAAATGACTGGCCTGGATCCGGACAGCGACGTCATCATCGAGATGGCCACCATCGTCACCGACAGCGAACTGAACACCCTGGCCGAAGGGCCGGTGATCGCCATCCACCACAGTGACGAAGTGCTGGCGCGCATGGACGAGTGGAACACCCGCACCCATGGCGCTTCGGGCCTGACCCAGCGCGTACGCGAGAGCAAGGTCGACATGGCCGCAGCCGAGGCGCAGACCATTGCCTTCCTCGAGCAGTGGGTACCGAAAGGCAAGTCGCCGATCTGCGGCAACAGCATCTGCCAGGACCGCCGCTTCCTCTACCGGCACATGCGCAACCTGGAAAACTACTTCCACTACCGCAACCTGGATGTCTCGACCCTGAAGGAGCTGGCTGCACGCTGGGCGCCTGATGTGCGTGACAGCTTCAAGAAGGGCAACACCCACCTGGCGCTGGACGACATCCGCGAATCCATCGCCGAACTGCGCCACTATCGCGAGCACTTCATCAAGGTGTGAGCCGAAAAGGCGCAGATATTGTATCTGCGCCCTCTTTTGGTGCCATGGGCAACTGGTTAGACTGCGCGCCTTCTCGCCCGCCCGCACGGACCCCGCACCATGTTGTTGATGCTCTACCTCATCGCCATCACCGCCGAAGCCATGACCGGCGCGTTGTCTGCTGGCCGCCGCGGCATGGACTGGTTCGGCGTGGTGCTGATCGCCTGCGTCACCGCCCTGGGTGGCGGCTCGGTGCGTGACGTGCTGCTCGGGCATTACCCGCTGACCTGGGTGAAGCACCCGGAGTACCTGGTGCTGACCAGTTGTGCGGCGCTGCTGACCATCTTCATCGCACCGATGATGCGCCGCCTGCGCTCGCTGTTCCTGGTGCTCGATGCCCTGGGGCTGGTGGCCTTTACCCTGATCGGCTGCATGACCGCACTGGAGATGGGGCAGGGCATGCTGGTGGCGTCGATCAGCGGGGTGATCACCGGGGTATTTGGCGGGATCTTGCGGGATATCTTCTGTAACGACATTCCCCTGGTGTTCCGCCGCGAGCTGTACGCCAGCGTGTCGTTTGCCGCGGCTTGGTTCTACCTGGGCTGCGTGTATTTCAAGGTGCCGGCGGAACAGGCGATGTTACTGACCTTGTTTGGCGGGTTCCTGGTGCGGTTGCTGGCGATTCGGTTCCATTGGGAAATGCCCAAGTTCCACTACAACGACCAGCAGTAACGCAGTTCCGGCACAACATGGCCCCTGTGGGAGATTGCCCAGCCCTTGGGGCTGCGCTGTCGCGCAGGGAACAATATTCGAGAGCGTGTCACCTTCCTTGTGGGAGCGGGCGTGCCCGCGAAGCGGCCAACGCGGTGTATGGCACCGGCTCCGCCGGTGTTCGCGGGCACGCCCGCTCCTACAAGGATTGCGCAGGCTCTGGGGCTACCGCTATTGAATGCCGTGCTGCGCCAGCGCCCACTCCACATGCTCCCTCACCAGCTCCGAGGCATCCTCGCGCCGCGCCTTCAGCGCTTCGATCACCGGGATCGTCGAAGGCGCATTGCCAAGCCCCACCGCCAGGTTGCGCAACCAGCGCTCATACCCGGCCCGGCGCAATGGCCCGCCTTCGGTCTTGCGCAGGAAGGTCCTTTCATCCCACAGGAACATCTCCGCCAGCTCGGCATTCTCCAGCCCGTGCCGTGGCTGGAAGTCCTGTTCCTGGCTGTGCCTGGCAAAGCGGTTCCACGGGCAGACGATCTGGCAGTCATCGCAACCGAACACCCGGTTGCCCATCTTCGAACGCAACTCGACGGGGATCGGCCCCCGCAATTCGATGGTCAGGTAGGAGATGCAGCGCCGTGCATCCAGCACATACGGCCCGACGAAAGCCTGGGTCGGGCAGATGTCCAGGCAGGCCTGGCAGCGCCCGCAGTGTTCGCTGGTGGTGGCTTCGTCCACCGGCAGCGGCAGGTCGACGAACAGCTCGGCGAGGAAGAAGTAGCTGCCCGCCTTGCGGTTGAGCAGCAGGGTGTTCTTGCCGATCCAGCCCAGCCCGGCCTGCTCGGCCAGGGCCTTTTCCAGCACCGGAGCGCTGTCGACGAAGGCGCGGTAGCCGAATGGCCCGATGGCCTCCTGAATGCGATCGGCCAGGAACTGCACGCGCTTGCGCACCAGCTTGTGGTAATCCCGGCCCAGGGCGTAGCGCGATACGTAGGCTTTTTCCGGCTGTGCCAGGCGCTGCGCCATCTGCGTGTCGCCGGGCAGGTAGTCCATGCGCAGCGATACCACGCGTACAGTGCCGGGGATCAGTTGCTCGGGGTGCGCGCGCTTGCTGCCGTGGGCGCCCAGGTAATCCATCTCGCCCTGGTAGCCGGCGTCGAGCCAGCGCTGCAGGTGGTGTTCGTGTTCGCCAAGGTCGACCCCGGCGATGCCGACATGGGCAAAACCGAGTTCTTGGCCCCAAATCTTGATCGATTGGGCCAGTTGGGCGAGGTCAGGCGTACAGGCGGACATGGATGGGCAAGGCAATACGGGCTCAGGTGCGTATAATTCTGCCAGACATTGGAGCCTTTGACCCCATGCCGCAGAACAAACACCCCGGCCATACCCCTCAATTGCTCAGCAGCGTGACTGTGGCGCACCTGCCGGCACGGCATGCGCATGCCCATAAAGGCGACTTCGGCCATGTACTGGTGGTCGGTGGTGACCTCGGTACCGGCGGCGCCGTGCTGCTCAGTGCCGAGGCCGCCCTGCGCTGTGGCGCGGGGCTGGTCAGCGTGGCGACCCGGCCCGAGCATGTGGCCGCCAGCCTGGCGCGCCTGCCCGAGGTCATGTGCCTGGGCGCCACTTCGGCCAACCAGCTGATGGGCGTGCTGGAGCGCGCTTCGGTGCTGGTGGTCGGCCCTGGCCTGGGCCAGGCAGCCTGGGGCCGCAGCCTGCTGTCGGCGGTGGCCAATGCCGAGCGCCCGCAGGTGTGGGACGCCGATGCCCTGAATTTGCTGGCGCGCACCCCGCTGGCCCTGCCCAGTGGCAGTATTCTTACCCCGCACCCCGGGGAGGCGGCGCGGCTGCTGGGCATTTCCACCGAGGCTGTGCAGGCGGACCGCGCGGGCGCCGCACGCAAGCTGGCGCGCCGTTACAACAGCGTCTGCGTGCTCAAGGGGGCCGGCACTCTGGTGGCCGACCCAGCCGGGCAGCTGCTGCTGTGCGAACGTGGCCACCCGGCCATGGCCGGTGCCGGCCTGGGCGATGTGCTGACCGGTGTATTGGCGGCGCTGCTGGCCCAGGGCCTGGATGCCTGGCATGCCGCGGGGCTGGGGGTATGGCTGCACGCCTGTGCCGGCGAGCGTCTGGGCGTTAAAGGTAGAGGCCTGGCTGCCAGCGATCTGGCGCCGGTCATTCGTGAGTTGTTGGAGGAGCATTCTGCGTGTCTGGCTTAAACCTGTTTCTGGCCGATGAAGCGGCCACGGTCGAATTCGGCGCACAACTGGCCGGGGTGACCGGCGGTCACGGCGTGATTTTTCTGGAAGGTGACCTGGGCGCGGGCAAAACCACGCTGTCGCGTGGCCTGATTCGTGGCCTGGGCCATACTGGTGCAGTGAAAAGCCCGACCTTCACCGTGGTCGAGCCTTACGAGATCGGTGAGGTGCGGGCGTTCCATTTCGACCTGTATCGCCTGGTCGATCCGGAAGAGCTGGAGTTCATGGGCATTCGTGACTATTTCGAGGGCGACCCGCTGTGCCTGTTCGAGTGGCCACAAAAGGGTGCGGGCGTTTTGCCAAAGCCCGACCTGACCATTACCATAAGCCCCCAAGCGGGCGGACGCTCGCTGATCCTTTCGCCGCAGGGGGCTCGCGGCGAGGCCTGGTGCGTGGCACTGGCCGAACACTATAAACAGTAAGTGGGGTAGGTATGCGCATACGCGCACTGGTCGCCATCGTTGGGCTGCTGCTGACAACGGTGACCGTTGACGCTCTGGCCGTCACTCAAGTCAAGAGCATGCGCCTGTGGCGCGCGCCAGACAACACGCGGCTGGTCTTCGACCTGTCTGGCCCCGTGCAGCACAGCGTCTTCACCCTGAGCGCACCTGATCGCCTGGTTATCGACATCAATGGCGCGACCTTGGCCGCGCCACTGAACGTGGCTACCTCCAATACGCCGATCAGCAGCGTGCGTTCGGCTCAGCGCACCCCGACCGACCTGCGCGTGGTGGTCGACCTGAAAAAGTCGGTCACCCCAAAAAGCTTCACCCTGGCGCCCAACGCCCAGTACGGCAACCGCCTGGTGGTCGACCTGTACGACCAGGAGGCTGACGCCATTGCGGCCAGCGCGCCGGCGCCGGCCCCGACTCCGGCACCAACGCCTGCAACCACGCCGGCAGTGCCGGTGACCCCGGCCCAGCCTGCCATCAAGCTGCCGCCGGTTCCCAACGGCAAGCGTGACATCGTGGTTGCCATCGACGCCGGTCACGGCGGCGAAGACCCGGGTGCGTCCGGCTCGCGTGGCCAGCATGAAAAAGACATCGTGCTGCAGATCGCCAAGGAACTGCAGCGCCAGATCAACAGCGAAAAAGGCTTCCGGGCCGAGCTGACCCGTACCGGCGACTACTTCATCCCGCTGCGCAAGCGCACGGAAATCGCTCGCAAGAAGGGCGCCGACCTGTTCATCTCGATCCACGCCGACGCCGCGCCGTCCCGCGCCGCCTTTGGCGCCTCGGTGTTCGCCCTGTCCGACCGCGGCGCTACCTCCGAGACCGCGCGCTGGCTGGCCGACACGGAAAACCGTTCCGACCTGATCGGTGGTGCCGGTAACGTCAGCCTCGACGACAAGGACCGCATGCTGGCCGGCGTGCTGCTCGACCTGTCGATGACCGCCACGCTCAGCTCCAGCCTCAATGTGGGGCAGAAGGTGCTGGGCAACATGGGCCGCATTACCTCGCTGCACAAGCAGCGGGTGGAACAGGCCGGCTTCATGGTGCTGAAGTCGCCGGATATTCCGTCGATCCTCGTTGAAACCGGGTTCATCTCGAACAACAACGAAGCCGCCAAGCTGGCCACCGCCAGCCATCAGCAGGCCCTGGCCCGTTCGATCCACACCGGTGTGCGCCAGTACTTCCAGCAGAACCCGCCGCCTGGCACCTACATCGCCTGGCTGCGCGACACCGGCAAGATCGCCGCTGGCCCGCGTGAGCACACGGTACGCCCTGGCGAGACCCTGGCGATGCTTGCCGTGCGCTACCAGGTCAGCGTGACCAGCCTGCGCAGCACCAACAGCCTCAAGACCGATGAGCTGAAGGTCGGCCAGCGCCTCGATATCCCCGCTACCACGTTGGCCTCGCAATGAGTGGCGGTTCGCGCATCCAGCTGCTCAGCCCGCGGCTGGCCAACCAGATTGCCGCGGGTGAGGTTGTCGAGCGGCCGGCCTCTGTCGCCAAGGAGTTGCTTGAGAACAGCCTGGACTCCGGCGCGCGGCGTATCGACGTGGAAGTGGAGCAGGGCGGCGTCAAGCTGCTGCGGGTGCGTGACGATGGCAGCGGCATTTCCGCCGACGACCTGCCGCTGGCCCTGGCCCGTCACGCCACCAGCAAGATCCGCGAGCTGGAAGACCTGGAAGGGGTATTGAGCCTGGGCTTCCGTGGTGAGGCCCTGGCCTCTATCAGCTCGGTGGCGCGCCTGACCCTGACCTCGCGTACCGCCAGCGCTACCGAGGCCTGGCAGGTGGAAACCGAAGGCCGCGACATGACCCCGCGGGTGCAGCCGGCGGCGCACCCGGTGGGTACTTCGGTGGAAGTGCGCGACCTGTTCTTCAATACCCCGGCCCGGCGCAAGTTCCTCAAGGCCGAGAAAACCGAATTCGATCACCTGCAGGAAGTGATACGGCGCCTGGCGCTGGCGCGCTTCGATGTCGGCTTCCACCTGCGCCACAACGGCAAGAGCATCCTCAGCCTACACGAGGCCCACGATGAAACCGCCCGTGCGCGGCGGGTGGGTGCCATCTGCGGCCCGGGTTTCATGGAGCAGGCGCTGCCGATCGACGTGGAGCGCAATGGCCTGCGCCTGTGGGGCTGGGTCGGCCTGCCGACCTTCTCGCGCAGCCAGGCAGACCTGCAGTATTTCTTCGTCAACGGCCGTGCGGTGCGCGACAAGCTGGTCGCCCACGCCGTGCGCCAGGCCTACCGCGATGTGCTGTTCAATGGTCGGCACCCGACCTTCGTGCTGTTCCTGGAGCTGGAGCCCAACGGCGTCGACGTCAACGTGCACCCGACCAAGCACGAAGTGCGTTTCCGCGAGGGGCGCTCGGTGCACGACTTCCTGTATGGCACCCTGCATCGCGCCCTGGCCGATGTGCGCCCGGAAGACCAGTTGGCGGCGCCTGCTGCCGTGCCCGAAGTGGTCCGCCCCACGGGCCAGCAGGCCGGTGAGTTCGGCCCCCAGGGCGAAATGCGCCTGGCCTCGCCGGTGCTCGAGCAGCCGCGTGCCCCGCAGCAGTCGTTTTCCAGTGGCGGCAGTGGCGCGGGTTACCAGTACCAGTACACCCCGCGCCCCTCGCAGCCGCTACCAGCCGCCGAGGCACAGGCGGTTTATCGCGAGTTTTACAAACCGCTGGATGAAGGCGCGGCGCCGACGGCGTTGCCCGAAAGCCAGGGTGACATTCCCCCGCTGGGCTACGCGCTGGCGCAGCTCAAGGGCATCTATATCCTGGCAGAGAACGCCATCGGCCTGGTGCTGGTAGACATGCATGCGGCCCATGAGCGCATCATGTACGAGCGCCTGAAGGTAGCCATGGCCAGCGAAGGCCTCAGCGGCCAGCCGCTGCTGGTGCCCGAGACCCTTGCCTTGAGCCAGCGCGAAGCAGACTGCGCCGAAGAGCACGCGCAGTGGTTCCAGCGGCTGGGCTTCGAACTGCAGCGGCTGGGCCCCGAGACCCTGGCCATCCGCCAGATCCCGGCTTTGCTCAAGCAGGCCGAGGCCAACCGCCTGGTGCAGGATGTACTCGCCGACCTGATGGAATACGGCACCAGCGACCGTATCCAGGCGCACCTCAACGAGCTGCTCGGCACCATGGCCTGCCACGGCGCCGTGCGCGCCAACCGGCGCCTGGCGATCCCCGAGATGAACGCCCTGCTGCGTGACATGGAAAACACCGAGCGCAGCGGCCAGTGCAACCATGGTCGCCCCACCTGGACCCAGATGGGTCTGGATGACCTGGACAAACTCTTCCTGCGCGGTCGATGAAATGAGCGGCAAGCCCCCTGCAATATTCCTGATGGGCCCGACGGCGGCCGGCAAGACCGACCTGGCCATCGAGCTGACCAAAGTACTGCCGTGCGAGCTGATCAGCGTCGATTCGGCGCTGGTCTACCGCGGCATGGACATCGGTTCGGCCAAGCCGTCGAAAGAAATCCTCGCCGCTCACCCGCACCGGCTGATCGACATTCGCGACCCGGCCGAGAGCTATTCGGCTGCGCAGTTCCGTGCCGATGCCCTGGAGGCCATGGCCGAGATCACCGCGCGCGGCAAGATCCCGCTGCTGGTGGGCGGCACCATGCTCTATTACAAGGCGTTGATCGATGGCCTGGCCGACATGCCGGCGGCCGATGCCGCGGTGCGTGCCGAGCTGGAAGCCCAGGCCGAGGCGCTGGGCCTGGCCGAGTTGCACCGCCAGTTGGCCGAGGTTGACCCTGAGTCGGCGGCGCGCATCCACCCCAACGACCCGCAGCGGTTGATCCGGGCGTTGGAGGTGTACCGGGTGAGTGGCGAGAGCATGACGGCACATCGACAGCGTCAATTCGCGGAAAGTCGCGGCGCAGACGCAGGCGCTGGCGGACATTTGCCCTATACTGTCGCGAGTTTGGCGATTGCTCCTACAGATCGTCACATTTTGCATCAGCGAATTGCGTTACGATTTTCACAGATGCTGGAACAGGGCTTCGTCGATGAGGTCCGATCGCTGCGAGCCAGAAGTGACTTGCACGCCGGGCTGCCGTCTATACGGGCAGTGGGGTATCGGCAGGTCTGGGATTACCTGGACGGCAAGCTGACTGAGAATGAGATGCGTGAACGCGGTATCATTGCCACCAGGCAGCTGGCCAAGCGGCAGTTCACCTGGTTGCGTGGCTGGCCCGAAGTACACTGGCTTGACAGCCTGGCCTGCGACAATCTGTCCCGCACCTTGAAATACCTTGGGGCCATCTCCATATTGAGCTGAGTCCCTGCTGATTGCCGTCTATTCTTGCGAAGGGGCGGCCTAATTTATCGATTTTCTTGATTTTCTATTATTTATCCTTACAGGAGTGCGGCATATGTCAAAAGGGCATTCGCTACAAGACCCTTACTTGAACACCTTGAGAAAAGAAAAGGTCCCGGTATCCATCTACCTGGTCAACGGCATCAAACTGCAGGGTTCGATCGAGTCCTTCGACCAGTTCGTGGTACTGCTGAAGAACACCGTCAGCCAGATGGTCTACAAGCACGCCATCTCGACCGTGGTTCCTGCCCGTCCGGTTCGTCTGCCAAGCCCGTCCGATTCCGAACACGGCGACAGCGAGCCAGGCAACGCCTGATAGGAGCCTGCATTGTTCTTTGAGCGCCACGGTGGTGGTGAGCGGGCGTTGCTCGTTCACTTGGAAGGTCAGAACCCTGAGGCGCGCGAAGACCCGCAGGAGTTCCAGGAGCTGGCATTGTCGGCCGGTGCCGACATCGTCTCGCTGGTCACGGTGGCAAGGCATCAGCCTTCCGCCAAATACCTGATTGGCAGTGGCAAGGTCGAAGAGTTGCACGACCTGGTCCATGCCGAACAGGTAGACCTGGTGATTTTCAATCACACCCTCACGCCCAGTCAGGAGCGCAACCTCGAACGTGTGTTCGAGTGTCGTGTGCTCGACCGTACCGGGCTGATCCTCGATATCTTCGCCCAACGGGCGCGTACCCATGAAGGCAAGCTGCAGGTCGAACTGGCCCAGCTCGAGCACATGAGCACGCGGCTGGTGCGCGGCTGGACCCACCTTGAGCGACAGAAGGGTGGTATCGGCCTGCGTGGCCCGGGTGAAACCCAGCTGGAAACCGACCGCCGCCTGTTGCGGGTGCGCATTCGCCAGATCAAATCACGCCTGGAGAAGGTGCGCAGCCAGCGCGAGCAGGCGCGGCGCGGGCGCAAGCGTGCGGACATCCCGTCGGTATCGCTGGTGGGTTATACCAACGCCGGCAAGTCCACGCTGTTCAACGCCCTGACCGAATCCGAGGTGTATGCCGCGGACCAGCTGTTCGCCACGCTCGACCCGACCCTGCGCCGGCTCGAGCTGAACGACCTGGGGCCGATCGTGCTGGCCGACACCGTGGGCTTCATTCGCCACCTGCCGCACAAGCTGGTCGAGGCATTTCGGGCTACGCTCGAAGAGTCGAGCAACTCCGACTTGTTGCTGCATGTGATCGACGCCCATGAGCCGGAGCGCATGGAGCAGATCGAGCAGGTGCTGGCGGTGTTGGGCGAGATTGGTGCCGAAGGGTTGCCGATCCTCGAGGTGTATAACAAACTCGACCTGCTCGAAGATGTCGAGCCGCAGATCCAGCGCAATGCCGATGGCAAGCCGGAACGGGTCTGGGTATCGGCACGCGATGGGCGTGGCCTGGAGCTGGTCGGCCAGGCGATTGCCGAGTTGCTGGGGGATGATCTGTTTGTCGGTACCCTGTGTCTGGAGCAGCGTTTTGCCCGCTTGCGCGCGCAATTCTTTGCCCTGGGTGCCGTGCAGAGTGAAGAGCATGATGAAGAAGGGCGCAGCCTGCTGAGCGTGCGACTGCCCATGGTCGAACTGAATCGCCTGGTCAGCCGCGAAGGCATGGAGCCGCAAGTGTTTGTCGAGCAACACACTTTGCAATAAATGCTCGTCGAGGTCGCCGGGCAGCAGTGACAGGCATTCTGTAGCATTGGACGGCGCGCCGTGGGCGCGTCTTTGCTTTATCAGATGGAGAGCGCTATGGCTTGGAACGAGCCGGGTGGCAACTCGAACAATCAGGATCCCTGGGGCGGTCGCCGGAATGGCGGTGGCGGCGGTGGTGACAAGAAAGGTCCACCGGACCTGGACGAGGCCTTCCGCAAATTGCAGGACAGCCTGAACGGCATGTTCGGCAGTGGCAAGAAACGTGGCGGCGGTGACCGCAATGTCGGCAAGGGCGGTGGCCTGGGCCTACTGGGCATCGGCCTGGCGGTGCTGGCTGCTATCTGGCTGTACAGCGCCGTGTACGTGGTCGACGAGCAGGAGCAGGCCGTGGTGCTGCGCTTCGGCAAGTACTATGAGACGGTCGGTCCCGGCCTGAACATCTACTTCCCGCCGATCGATCGCAAGTACATGGAGAACGTCACGCGCGAGCGTGCCTACACCAAGCAGGGCCAGATGCTGACCGAAGACGAGAACATCGTCGAGGTACCGCTGACCGTCCAGTACAAGATCAGCAACCTGCAGGACTTCGTGCTCAACGTCGACCAGCCTGAGGTCAGCCTGCAGCACGCGACCGACAGTGCCCTGCGCCACGTGGTGGGTTCCACCTCGATGGACCAGGTGCTGACCGAAGGCCGCGAGCAGATGGCCGTGGATATCCGCGAACGCCTGCAGCGCTTCCTCGACACCTACCGCACCGGTATCAGTGTTACCCAGGTCAACGTGCAGAGCGCGGCAGCCCCGCGTGAAGTGCAGGAAGCCTTCGACGACGTGATCCGTGCCCGCGAAGACGAGCAGCGTGCCCGCAACCAGGCCGAGTCCTACGCCAATGGCGTGGTGCCGGAAGCCCGTGGTCAGGCCCAGCGCATCATCGAGGACGCCAACGGTTACCGCGACGAAGTCATCGCCCGCGCCAAGGGTGAGGCCGACCGCTTCACCAAGCTGGTCGCCGAGTACCGCAAGGCACCTGATGTGACCCGTCAGCGTCTGTACCTGGAGACCATGCAAGAGGTCTACAGCAATTCGAGCAAGGTCATGGTGGCGACCAAGGACGGGCAGAACAACCTGCTCTACCTGCCGCTGGACAAGATGGTCGAAGGCAGCCGCAACCCGTCCGCGCCGACCGCCAGTGTGTCGCCATCGGTCAACGATGCGGCCGCGCGTGCGGCGCAGGACCTGCAACAGCAACAGCAGCCGCTGCGCACTAGGGAGAGCCGCTGATGAGCAACAGATCGCTGATCGCCCTGATCGCCGCCGTGGTCCTGGCCATCGTGGCCTGGAACAGCTTCTACATCGTGTCCCAGACCGAACGTGCGGTACTGCTGCGCTTCGGTAAGGTGGTCCAGGCGGATGTCCAGCCGGGCATGCACGTGAAGATTCCGTACGTGAACCAGGTGCGCAAGTTCGACGCCCGCCTGATGACCCTCGACGCCCCGACCCAGCGGTTCCTGACCCTGGAGAAGAAAGCGGTGATGGTCGACGCCTACGCCAAGTGGCGCGTCAAGGACGCCGAACGCTTCTACACCGCCACGTCCGGCATGAAGCAGATCGCCGACGAGCGTCTGTCGCGTCGTCTGGAAAGCGGCCTGCGTGACCAGTTCGGTAAACGTACCCTGCACGAAGTGGTTTCCGGTGAACGTGACGCGCTGATGGCTGACATCACTGCTTCGCTGAACCGCATGGCCGCCAAGGAGCTGGGTATCGAGGTGGTCGACGTGCGCGTCAAGGCCATCGACCTGCCGAAGGAAGTCAACCGCAGCGTGTTCGACCGCATGAGCACCGAGCGTGAGCGTGAAGCCCGTGAGCACCGCGCCAAGGGTAACGAGCTGGCTGAAGGTATCCGTGCCGATGCCGACCGTCAGCGCCGCGTATTGCTGGCTGAGGCCTATCGCGAAGCAGAGGAAACCCGCGGTGACGGCGACGCCCAGGCGGCCGCCATCTACGCCAAGGCCTACACCCAGGACGCTGATTTCTATGCGTTCTACCGTAGCCTGCAGGCGTACCGCGAGAGCTTCTCGAGCAAGAGCGACGTGCTGGTCCTGGACCCGAAGAACGAGTTCTTCCGCTTCCTGGACAAGAGCAGGCCGTGATGCTCAGGCCCTGATTTTCATGCAGCGGCGCCCCGCCTGGCAGCTAAAACACCAGGCGGGGTGCATCCTGAATGAAAAGGGGTGTATGATGAGGCAGCCGGGAAATTTCCCGGCTTTTTTGCGTCTGCAAGGTTGATTGGCAAACCGCCAGTTGACGGTTTGGTCAGGTCGCAAGGCAATTCGAGGGTGTCGGGTACGGTGGCTGCGCTGGGATCAGTGCTGCCCGCTGCTGTGCGCGATACCGGCTTTACTGACGGCTAGCCTGCTGGCAAGCCGCCCGGACCAGAGGGGAAATGGCGTAATGGCAACGGTAGACCGCTGGCTGCTGCCAGATGGCATCGAGGAAGTACTGCCACCTGAGGCTGCGCGTATCGAGATCGCGCGCCGCCAGGTGTTGGACCTGTTCCAGAGTTGGGGCTACGAACTGGTCGTCACCCCGCATATCGAGTACCTGGAGTCGCTGCTCACCGGCGCCGGCCAGGACCTGGATCAGCGCACCTTCAAGGTGGTGGACCCGCAGTCCGGCCGCCTGATGGGCTTCCGCGCCGACTTCACCCCGCAGGTGGCACGTATCGACGCCCACACCCTGCGCCGTGAAGGCCCGAGCCGCCTGTGCTATGCCGGCAGCGTGCTGCACGCCCAGCCGCGTGCCCTGTCCACCTCGCGCAGCCCGATCCAGCTGGGTGCCGAGCTGTACGGCGACGCCAGCCCCACCAGCGATGTCGAAGTCATCAGCCTGATGCTCGCCACGCTGCAACTGACCGATGTGCCGGATGTGCACATGGACCTCGGCCACGTCGGTATCTACCGCGGCCTGGCCCGTGCTGCCGGCCTGTCCGGCGCGGTCGAGCAGCAGCTATTCGACGCCCTGCAGCGCAAGGCCGTGGATGAAGTTCAGGTGCTGACCGCCGACCTGCCGAAGGACCTGGGCAACATGCTGCGCGCGCTGGTCGAGCTGTGCGGTGGCCGCGAAGTGCTGGCCGAAGCCCGCGTGCGCCTGGGCCGTGCCCCGGCCAGCGTGCTGGCGGCGCTGGACGACCTGCTGGCGATCGCCGATCGCCTGGCGTCGCGCTTCCCGGACCTGCCGCTGTACTTCGACCTCGGCGAGCTGCGCGGTTACCACTACCACACTGGCGTGGTGTTCGCCGTGTTCGTGCCGGGCGAAGGTCAATCGATCGCCCAGGGCGGGCGCTATGACGACATCGGCGCCGATTTCGGCCGGGCCCGCCCGGCCACCGGTTTCTCCACGGATTTGAAGACCCTGGTCACACTGGGGCGAGCGGAGGTCGTATTGCCAACTGGCGGCATCTGGATGCCGGACAGTGGCGACGCGGCCCTCTGGCAGCAAGTCTGCCAGTTGCGCAACGAGGGCCAGCGTGTGGTCCAGGCCCTGCCTGGCCAGCCGTTGAGTGCTGCTCTCGAGGCGGATTGTGATCGGCAATTGATTCAGCAAGACGGGCGCTGGCAGGTTCTGCCGCTGGCCCAGTGAGTTTCTGCGCCGGCAGTAGGCCGGCAACCAAGTTTGCGTGAATGAGGACCAATGTAATGGGTAAGAATGTCGTCGTCCTGGGCACCCAGTGGGGTGATGAGGGCAAAGGCAAGATCGTCGATCTGCTGACCGAACATGCTGCCGCCGTAGTGCGCTACCAGGGTGGCCACAACGCGGGTCACACCCTGGTGATCAACGGTGAAAAGACCGTTCTGCACCTGATTCCGTCCGGTATCCTGCGTGAAGGCGTACAGTGCCTGATCGGCAACGGTGTGGTCGTTGCCCCGGATGCCCTGATGCGTGAAATCACCAAGCTGGAAGAGAAGGGTGTACCGGTGCGCGAGCGCCTGCGCATCAGCCCGGCTGCGCCGCTGATCCTGTCGTACCACGTTGCCCTGGACCAGGCCCGTGAAAAAGCCCGTGGCGAAGCCAAGATCGGCACCACCGGCCGTGGTATCGGCCCAGCCTACGAAGACAAGGTCGCACGCCGCGGCCTGCGCGTGGGCGACCTGTTCCACCGCGAGCGTTTCGCTGCCAAGCTGGGCGAGCTGCTGGACTACCACAACTTCCAGCTGGTGAACTACTACAAAGAGCCGGCCATCGACTTCCAGCAGACCCTGGACGAATGCATGGCCTACGCCGAACAGCTCAAGCCGATGATGCTCGACGTCACCGCCGAGCTGCACAACCTGCGTCGCGCCGGCAAGGACATCATGTTCGAAGGTGCTCAGGGCTCGCTGCTGGACATCGACCACGGTACCTACCCGTACGTCACCAGCTCCAACACCACTGCTGGCGGTATCTCCACCGGTTCTGGCGTTGGCCCGATGTACCTGGACTACATCCTGGGTATCACCAAGGCCTACACCACTCGCGTAGGTTCCGGTCCGTTCCCGACCGAACTGTTCGACGAGACTGGCGCTACCCTGGCCAAGCGTGGTCATGAGTTCGGCTCCACCACCGGCCGTGCGCGCCGTTGCGGTTGGTTCGATGCCGTGATCCTGCGTCGCGCCATCGACGTCAACAGCATCTCGGGCATCTGCCTGACCAAGCTGGACGTACTGGATGGCCTGGAAACCATCAACATCTGCGTTGGCTACAAGAACGAGAACGGTGCCGTCATCGAAGCGCCTTCCGATGCCGACAGCTACATCGGCCTGGAGCCGGTGTACGAAGAGATGCCAGGCTGGAGCGAGTCGACCCTGGGCGTGAAAACCCTGGAAGAACTGCCAGCCAACGCTCGCGCCTACATCAAGCGCATCGAAGAGCTGATCGGCGCGCCGATCGACATCATCTCCACCGGCCCGGACCGCAACGAGACCATCGTTCTGCGTCATCCGTTCGCCTGATCTGCCTTCCAGGCTGATCTGACGCCGTGGCCCTGAAAGGGGCTGCGGCGTTTTCATTTGTGGGGTATGCCTGTCCCGGCCCTATCGCCGGCAAGCCAGCTCCCACAGTTACACCACAAGACATGTGGAGTACCTGTGGGAGCGGGCAAGCCCGCGAAGAGGCCAGTGCAGGAATACCCATTGCTGAACCTTGGCACTTATCCCTGCTGACCCCGGCACAACCCTTGCTGTAAGAAGTTTCTGAAGATGCCATCAAAATAGTGGCGCCAGAAAACACGAGGGTTACACCGTGTCTGCCATCCTCTCACTGTTACGAAGCCGCCTTTTGCGGCCTGTGTTTGTTGCCCTTGGTATCGCTCTTTTGGTGCAGGTGCTGGTCGCCGTTGCGCTTACCCGAAGCACGGTCACCGCCTTGGAAGCCGACCTGGGCGAACGCCTGGGCAATGACAGCCGCCAGCTCGCCAGTGAGCTGGAGCAAGCCGGGCAAGACGTGCGCTCAGGCCTCGACGGCCTCTCCAGCAGCACCCGCCAGCGCCTTAGCGCAGGTTTGTCGGCGCGCCTGCAAAGCGAGCAGCAGCAGCTGCGCAGCACGTTGGAAAAGAACCTCAAGGACTCTGCCAACGATATGGCCGAGCTGCTGGCGTCGGTCGCACCGCGGGCGATATGGGACAACGACGTGCCGGTGCTCTCCGACTTCGCTCGGCGTGCGCAGCGCAACCCTAACGTGCTGTTCGTGGTCTACGACGACGCCCAGGGCCAGCACCTGACTCGCTACCTGAACCGGCAAAACCCGATCAACCAGGCATTGATGGACAAGGGCCAGGGCGAACGTGCGCTGGACAAGGTGATCGACGCGGCCCGGCGCGACCCGGCGGTGTACTTCGTCGAGGCCTCGATCAACCCCAACGGTGCAGAAATCGGCAAGGTGGTGATGGGCGTTTCCACCGCCGGCATCGACCAGGAGCTCAAGGCCCTCGACCAGCGCTTCGCCGCCCTGATCGCCAGCGGCGAGCAACTGGTCGGCGACAGCCTGGTCGGTGCTGCAGCCGACAGTGGCAAGACCTTGCGCGAGCGCCTGGAAAAGGCGCAGGGCAGCGCAGTCGCGATGCAGGCCAATACCGCACAGACCGTGCGTGATGCTGCCGCCGAACTGCGCTGGCGTATCGGCCTGGGCCTGATGCTGGTCGGCCTGGGTGTGCTGGTGGTGGTGGCTGTGGTACTTGGTCGCCGAGTGCTGAGCAAGCTGCGCCTGCTGATTACCGCCCTCGATGACCTGGCGGCTGGCGAAGGCGACCTGACCAAGCGTGTGCCCCTCGACAGCCGCGACGAAATTGGCGACATGGCTTCGGCGGTGAACCGCTTTGTCGACAAGCTGCAACCCATCGTGCGCGAGGCGGGCGAGGTGGCGCAGCGCACCGGCGTTGAGATTGGCGCGATGGCCCAGCGCAATGCCGGTGCCGATGCTGCCGCTGCACTGCAACGCGACGAAGTGGCGGCCAGCCTGCGCGACCTGTCGAGCATGGCCGACGAGGCCCAGGCTGAAAGCCACGCGATGCAGGCAGCCCTGCAGCAGGTGGTGGATATCCGCCAGGCAACTGACGAAAACAGCCGCACATCGACCCAGCTAGCCGGTTTGATCGAAAACCTGGCCGGGCAGGTGGAGGCCGGCTCCCAGGTGATCGAGCGCCTGGCCAAGCAGAGCGAGCAGATCGAAGTGGTGCTGACGGTTATCCACGGCATCGCCGAGCAGACCAACCTGCTGGCCTTGAACGCGGCCATCGAAGCTGCCCGTGCTGGCGAAACCGGGCGCGGGTTTGCCGTGGTGGCCGATGAGGTGCGGGCGTTGGCGAGCAAGACGCAAAGTTCCACGGGAGATATCCAGGCGCATATCGCCGCGCTGCAGAAGGGGGCCAAGGAGGCCGTGGCCACCATCAGCCAGGCCGGGCTCAAGGCCAGCGAAGGGCTGCTGGTGCTGCGTGACAACGAGCGCCGCCAGCAGTCGGTGCAGGCAGCGGTGGAGCAGGTGCACGCGGCCATCGGCCTGGCCACCCGGGCGGCCGAGCAGCAGGCGAGCGGGGCGCAGGCAGTGCGCGGACGGGTGGAAACCATACACGCCCAGGCCGAACGCTCGGCCGAGGTGGTGATGCAGACCACCGCCAGCAGCAAGGTGCTGGATGACCTGGCGGCACAGCTGCGTGCCAGCCTGGGCCAATTCAGAGCCTGACCCGATCATTGTGGGAGCGGGCGTGCCCGCGAAGCAGGCGACACGGTGGATGGCACCGGCTTCGCCGGTGTTCGCGGGCATGCCCGCTCCCACATCGATCGCGACACAGGGCCCTTACCTCTGTGGGCAGCAGGGCTGCGCGGTATCTGTGGGAGCGGGCAAGTCCGCGAAGGTTACGCCTTGTTCAGATACATCCGCGTAGTCAGCAGATACACCGGCAACCCCGACACTACGATCAGCAACGCCGCATAAGGAGCTGCCGCCGCGAACTCGACGTTGGCCGTGTGCGCCCACACCTCGGTGGCCAGGGTGGTCATGCCGGTCGGGCTGAGCAGCAAGGTAGCTGTCAGTTCCTTCATGGCATCCAGGAACACCAGGGCAAAGGCTGCCGCCATGGCCGGGAAGATGATCGGCAGGGTCACCCGGCAGAACGCGGCAAAGCTGCTCGCGCCCAAGGTCCGTGCCGCTTCCTCCAGGGTAGGTGAAGCCTTGTTCAGTGCGGTGCGCACCGGCGACTGCGCCAGCGGCAGGAACAGTAGCGCATAGGCCAGCAGCAACAGTGCCGTGGTCTGGTACAGCGCCGGCACGTAATGCAGGGCGAAGAATACCAGGGTCAGGGCAATCACCAGGCCGGGCAGGGCGTGCAACAGGTATGGCAGGCGCTCGGCCCAGATTGCCAGGCGGCCCTTGTAGCGCACCACCAGGAAGCTGATTGGCAGGGCTAGCAACACGCAGAAACCGGCCCCCCCCAGCGACACCGACAACGAGGTGAACAGCGCCTTGGAAATGGCTGCCACAGGGAATGCCGCCGATGAACCCACGCTCAACCAGTAGCCGAGCATGGCCAGCGGAATACCGCTGCCCAACACCGCCAGGCCTACGCAGAACAGTTGCGCCAGCACTGCCCAGCCACGCAGCCGCACCGGTTGTGCTCGCCGCGCCACACCCTGGCCGATGCGCACGTGACGGGCCTTGCCACGTACCCGCAGTTCAAGCCACAGCATCACCAGGCACATCGCCAACAGTACGGCGGACAGCATGGCCGCGTTGGCATTGCTGAACTCCAGTTCGAACTGCTGGTAAATCGCCGTGGTGAAGGTTTGCAAGCCGAGGATCGACAAGGCGCCGAACTCCACCAGCATGTGCAGGGCGATCAGCAGCGCGCCGCCCAGCATCGATGGCCATAGCAGCGGCAGGGTGACCTTGATGAATACGCCCCAGCGGCTGCAGCCCAGCGTACGTGCCGATTCCTCCAGCGAGGTATCGAGGTTGCGCAGGGTCGCGGCTACCGGCAGGAACACCAGTGGGTACTTGGACAGGGCCATGACCATGATCGCCCCGCCCAGCCCTTCGAAGTCCGAGCTCAGCGACACCCAGGTGAAGCTGCTGACGAACGACGGCACGGCGAACGGCAGGCACAGCACCACGCCCCACAGCCGACGGCCGGCCAGGTTGCTGCGCTCAAGCAGCCAGGCCAGGGCCAGGCCGACCACCATGCAGGTCAGCGTCACCCCGACCATCAGCATCAGGGTGTTGCGCATCAGCCCCCAGACAAACGGCCGCCACAGCAGGTGCAAGGCTTCGCGCCAGCCAGCCTCCCAGGCTTTCATGGCAACGTACAGCAAGGGCAGCAAGCTCATCGCTACCAGGAACAGCACAGGCAGCACCACCCAGACAGAGGGGCGCTTGCGGCGCGGTACGAAGCGTACCGGCACCGGCTCGGACAGGGCGGCAGTCATCAGAGCAGGCCGACCTCGCGCTCAAGCTCGATCGCTTCCTCGGCATTGCCCAGGTCGGCTGGTGAGATCTTCGGTGGGCGCAGGTCTTCGAACGGCTTCAGGCCACGGTCGGAGACCATGCCTTTGTGCAGCGGGTACTCGGCGGTGGTCTGGGTGATCACGCGCTGGCCTTCTTCGCTGGCCATCCAGTTGAGCAGGGCCTGGGCTTCTTTCGGGTGCTTGCTGGCCTTGACCACGGCTGCGCCGGAAATGGTGACCAGGTTGCCGGCATCGCCATCGGCCAGGTAGTAGAGCTTGGTGTCCAGCTTGCCGCGCTCGCGCTCCAGCGCATACCAGTAGTAGTTGTTCACCAGTACCGCAGCCACTTCGCCTTTTTCCACGGCTTTGAGGGCGACCATGTTGTTGGTGTAGGTCTTGCCGAATGCCTTCAGGCCGGTCAGCCATTCTTCGGTGGCTTCTCGCCCGTGCATCTTCAGCATGGCTACGGCCTGTTCCTGGAAGGCGCCGCTGGTGGGCACATAGCCGACGCGGCCTTCCCACTCGGGGTTGGCAAAGTCCATCACTGTGGTCGGCAGGTCTTTCTCGTCGACCTTCTTCGGGTTGAACACGACGATGCGCGTACGGGCGGTGATGCCCATCCAGGTGCCGTTGGCGCCAACGTACTCCTTGGGCACCATGTTCGCGGTGGCGTCGTCGATCTTCGCCAACAGGCCCAGTTCGCCCAGGTTGTTCAGGGGAGGGGACTCTTCGGTATAGATGATGTCGGCCGGCGAGCGCTCGCCTTCCTCGATGATCTGGCTGGCCAGCTGGTTGCTGCTGCCCTTGCGGATATCGATGTGGATGCCGGTCTTGGCCTCGTAGGCCTTGGCGATGGCCTCGCCGATTTCCTTGTGCTGACCGTTGTACATGGTCAGGGTGACCGGTGCGTCTGCCATGGCGGCCGGAGCGCCGATGGCCAGGCTCAGCACGGCGGCGGCCAAGGTACGCATCAGCGGTTGCGGGCGGATCGTCATGCGGGTACTTCCTCGCTTACGGCTACATATTTGGAAACAATGGTAAACGAAATCGTTTCTCAAGTGGCCGGGTGACGAGAAATTCATGGTCAGACCATGGTGCAAGAGGCTGAAGGTGTGTTGGCTGTGCTGGCCTCTTCGCGGGTAAACCCGCTCCCGCAGGGGCATCACAGGTCTTGAGGGGAGTGAAATACCTGTGGGAGCGGCTTTAGCCGCGAAGAGGCCGGCAAAGGTTTGCACCTATGACCGAAAGAGGAGGGATACAAAAATCGCAGGCAAGAAAAAACCCACTAGCAAGCTAGTGGGTTTTTGTATGGTGCCCAGGAGAAGACTCGAACTTCCACGACCGTTAAGTCACTGATACCTGAAACCAGCGCGTCTACCAATTCCGCCACCTGGGCAAAGCTTTACATCATCTGGAGAAGGCGACTATCGTTCGCTTTCACACAGTAGTAACAGATCCTTGGTCATCTGTTACTTGAAAATATTTGGTGCCCAGGAGAAGACTCGAACTTCCACGGCCGTTAAGCCACTGATACCTGAAACCAGCGCGTCTACCAATTCCGCCACCTGGGCACACATTCGAGATTACTTGATGCTTTACAGCGCCGCTCATCTCTACTACAACTTCGGGGTTGTCCGTCGTTGTGGTGCGCACTATACGGACGGTCCGGGGGGCTGTAAACCCCCCAAGCAAAAAAAATTTCAAAAAATTCAACTTGTTGATTCCGCAGGCCTATTCCTGCTCGCCGGAGGCGCCGGTGGGGCTGTCCAAGGCTGACATTTCCGGTTTCAATACGCCTATGCCAGAATTCATATCTATATACCCCAAGGTGAACCCCTTCTGATGGCCGATTGGCAATCCCTCGATCCCGAGGCCGCTCGCGAAGCGGAAAAATACGACAACCCCATTCCCAGCCGTGAGCTGATCCTGCAGCGCCTCGCCGACCGTGGCGAACCGGCCGCACGCGAGGAGCTGGCGGCCGAGTTCGGTCTTTACGACGAAGACCAGATCGAAGCCCTGCGCCGCCGCCTGCGTGCAATGGAGCGCGATGGCCAGCTTATCTATACCCGGCGCGGCACTTATGCCCCGGTAGACAAGCTGGACCTGATCTGCGGCCGCGTCTCCGGTCACCGCGACGGCTTCGGCTTCCTTATTCCGGACGACGGCAGCGAAGACCTGTTCCTCAGCCCGTCGCAAATGCGCCTGGTGTTCGACGGCGACCGCGGCCTGGCCCGCGTATCTGGCGTCGACCGCCGTGGCCGCCGTGAAGGCGTGCTGGTCGAAATCATCTCCCGTGCCCACGAAAGCGTGGTCGGCCGTTACTTCGAAGAAGGCGGTATCGGCTACGTGACCCCGGACAACCCAAAGATCCAGCAGGAAGTGCTGGTCACCGCCGGGCGCAACGGCGGTGCCAAGATCGGCCAGTTCGTCGAGATCAAGATCACCCACTGGCCGACCCCGCGCTTCCAGCCGCAAGGCGATGTGGTCGAGGTCATCGGCAACTACATGGCGCCGGGCATGGAAATCGACGTTGCCCTGCGCAGCTACGATATCCCGCATGTCTGGCCCAAAGACGTGATCAAGGAAGCGCGCAAGTTCCGCTCCGAAGTCGAAGAGAAGGACAAGGAGAAGCGCGTCGACCTGCGCCACCTGCCGTTCGTCACCATCGACGGCGAGGACGCCCGTGACTTCGACGACGCCGTCTATTGCGAGCCGCTGGGCAAGCTGCGCCTGTTCTCCGGTGGCTGGCGCCTGTATGTGGCCATTGCCGATGTGTCCAGCTACGTGCGCCTGGGTTCGGCCCTGGACGTCGAGGCCCAGCAGCGCGGCAACTCGGTGTACTTCCCCGAGCGCGTGGTACCGATGCTCCCCGAAGAGCTGTCCAACGGACTGTGCTCGCTGAACCCGCATGTCGATCGCCTGGCCATGGTCTGCGAAATGACCATGAACAAAGCCGGCCAGATGGTCGACTACCAGTTCTACGAAGGCGTCATCCACTCCCACGCCCGCCTGACCTACAACAAGGTCAGCAGCATGCTCGAGCACTCCCGCACCCGTGAGGGCAAGGCGCTGCGCGAGGAGTACAAGGCAGTCGTGCCGGACCTGAAGAACCTGTACAACCTGTACAAGGTGCTGGTGGAGGCCCGTCACACCCGTGGCGCGATCGACTTCGAGACCCAGGAAACCCGCATCATCTTCGGTGACGAGCGCAAGATCGCGGAAATCCGCCCGACCGTGCGCAACGACGCCCACAAGCTGATCGAGGAATGCATGCTGGCGGCCAACGTGGCCACCGCCGAATTTCTGCAGAAGCATGGCGTGCCGGCCCTGTACCGCGTGCACGACGGCCCGCCGCCGGAGCGTCTGGAAAAGCTGCGCGCCTTCCTGGGCGAACTGGGCCTGACCCTGCACAAGGGCAAGGACCCGTCGCCGAAGGATTACCAGGCACTGCTGGCGAGCATCGCCGGGCGCCCGGACTTCCACCTGATCCAGACCGTGATGCTGCGCTCGTTGAGCCAGGCGGTGTACAGCACCGACAACAACGGCCACTTCGGCCTGAACTACGAGGCGTACACCCACTTCACCTCGCCGATCCGTCGCTACCCGGACCTGCTGGTGCACCGCGCCATCCGCAGCATCATCCGTTCCAGGGTCGAAACCCCGCACGTCAAGCGTGCCGGCGCCATGAGCATCCCCAAGGCGCGCATCTACCCGTACGACGAGAACACCCTCGAGCAGCTTGGCGAGCAGTGCTCGATGACCGAGCGCCGGGCCGACGAAGCCACCCGTGACGTGGTCAACTGGCTCAAGTGCGAGTTCATGAAGGACCGCGTGGGCGAGACTTTCCCGGGTGTGATCACCGCGGTGACCGGTTTCGGCCTGTTCGTCGAGCTGACCGATATCTATGTGGAAGGCCTGGTGCACGTCAGTGCGCTGCCGGGCGACTACTACCACTTCGACCCGGTGCACCACCGCCTGTCTGGCGAGCGTACCGGGCGCAGCTTCCGCCTGGGCGACACGATCGAGGTCAAGGTCATGCGCGTCGACCTCGACGAGCGCAAGATCGACTTCGAAGTGTCGGAAAAGACCCTCGCCGCCCCGATCGGCCGCAAGCAACGTGGCGCCGCACCGGCTGCCGGCCAGGCCGAGCAGGCCCCGGTCGAGGCCAAGGCCACGCCGAAGCCGCGCAGCCGCAAGAGCGAGACCGCCGAGGCGTACTTCCCGAAAGACGCTGTGCAGCGTAACGCCGAAGTACGCAAGAGCCGCGAAATGAAGAAGGCGCTGATGAGCGAGGCGCGCAGTGGCGGCCATGCCAGCAGCAAGTCGGACAAGGGTGGCAAGGCATCCGGCAAGCCGACCAAGCACCGTAAAGGCCCGTCGAAGTCCGGCGCGCCACGCAAGAGCAAGAGCAAGTCATGAGTCAGCTGGAAAAGATCTACGGCGTGCACGCCGTGCAGGCATTGCTGCAGCACCATCCGAAGCGGGTCAAGCAGATCTGGCTGTCGGAAGGGCGTAGCGAGCCACGCCTGCAGGCGCTGCTGGCGCTGGCCGCGGAAAATCGCGTGGCGGTCGGCCAGGCCGAGCGCCGTGAGATGGATGCCTGGGTAGAGGGCGTGCATCAGGGTGTGGTCGCCGAGGTGAGCCCGAGCCAGGTCTGGGGCGAGTTGATGCTGGAGGAGTTGCTCGAGCGCACCGAAACACCACCGCTGATCCTCGTGCTGGATGGAGTGACCGACCCGCACAACCTTGGCGCCTGCCTGCGTACCGCCGATGCCGCCGGTGCCACGGCAGTGGTGGTGCCCAAGGACAAGTCCGCAACCCTGACGCCGGTCGTGCGCAAGGTGGCTTGTGGCGCTGCGGAGGTGATCCCGCTGGTGGCCGTGACCAACCTGGCGCGCACCCTGGAAAAACTGCAGCAGCGTGGCCTGTGGGTGGTAGGTACCGCCGGCGAGGCCGAGCAGGAAATCTACCAGCAGGACCTGACCGGGCCGCTGGTGATGATCATGGGCGCGGAAGGCAAGGGCATGCGCCGGCTGACCCGCGAGCATTGCGATTTCCTGGTGAAGTTGCCGATGGGCGGTAGTGTCAGCAGCCTGAACGTGTCGGTGGCGACTGGCGTGTGCCTGTTCGAGGCTGTGCGTCAGCGTCAGGCCAAGCGCTGATCTTCAGCCTGTACCGGCCTCTTCGCGGGTAAACCCGCTCCCACAGGGATCGCACAAGGCCTAAGCCCTGTGGGGTATCTGTGGGAGCGGGTTTACCCGCGAAAGGGCCGGCAGTCTGTAATGTGTTTCAGGCTGTTCAAATATTCACCAATCACCTTGCTTGTACGCCTCGCCTTCTCTACAATTGCGCCCCTTGCCGAGCTGGCAGGCGCGCATGTGCCTCCCCTCCGTGCAAGACATACAGTGTCATTCACTCCTTGTCTGACCAGATTCGCTGGCAGACTACTAACCCGTAAGGAGCATTCATGCGTCATTACGAAATCATCTTCCTGGTTCACCCGGACCAGAGCGAGCAAGTCGGCGGCATGGTTGAGCGTTACACCAAGCTGATCGAAGAAGATGGTGGCAAGATCCACCGCCTGGAAGACTGGGGCCGTCGTCAACTGGCCTACGCAATCAACAATGTTCACAAGGCTCACTACGTGATGCTGAACGTTGAGTGCACCGGCAAGGCCCTGGCCGAGCTGGAAGACAACTTCCGCTACAACGATGCCGTTATCCGTAACCTGGTCATCCGTCGCGACGAAGCCGTTACCGGCCAGTCCGAGATGCTGAAGGCTGAAGAAAACCGCAGCGAGCGCCGTGAGCGTCGTGAGCGTCCTGAGCATGCTGAATCCGCCGACGGCGACGACAGCAATGACAGCGACTCCAGCGATAACGCTGACGAGTAATCCACGGACCTTTAGAGGAGCCTATTAAATGGCACGTTTCTTCCGTCGTCGTAAATTCTGCCGCTTCACTGCTGAAGACGTGAAAGAGATCGACTTCAAAGATCTCAACACCCTGAAAGCTTACGTATCCGAAACCGGCAAGATCGTTCCAAGCCGTATCACCGGTACCAAAGCTCGTTATCAGCGTCAGCTGGCTACCGCTATCAAGCGCGCCCGCTTCCTGGCCCTGCTGCCCTACACCGACAGCCACGGCCGCTGAGACCGGGTCGTCGACAAGCAGTAAGGGATTAGCATGCGAGCGTTAGCAAGTTTCATCATGCGCGGTCGTGTGCAGGCCACCCTGGTGGTGGTCATCAGCGCGGTACTGCCGCTGCTGTTCTGGTTGAGTGCCGCTGCCGGCAGCCTTGTGCTGCTGCGGCGTGGGTTCAAGGATGCTACAACGGTCATCGCCGGCGGCCTGCTGGCCGGGCTGGCCGTGTGGGTCATGGGCGATCCCATCACCTTTCTGGTGATCGCGGGTGCCCTGGGCCTGGCTGCGCTGTTGCGCGCCGAGCATCCCTGGAGCCGGGTTTTGCTGGTCAGTGCCGTGTTCGCCGTGGCTTTCAGCCTCGTGCTCGATCTGGCGCTGGCGCAAACCTTCGATGTGCTGGCCAAGGCGTTTGCCGAAGCCATGCCGAAAATCGAGGGGCAACCGGTGCTCTCCGGTGAGCTGATCCGCCCTGTGCTGGTCGCTTCCACAGCAGTGACGGTGCAATTGTTCAGTGTGCTGGCCCTGGTGCTGGCGCGCTACTGGCAGGCAGCGTTGTACAACCCTGGAGGCTTCGGTCGCGAGTTTCGCGCGCTGAGGTTGCCGAAACAGACCATGGCGGTCTTGGTGGCAGTGATGGTGGTGGCCCCGTTCATCGGGCCGCAGTTCATCGTCCTGGCATCGGCGTCGAGCCTGGTACTGGTGCTGGCCGGCATCGCCTTGATGCACGGGCTGGTGGCGCAGGGGCGACTGGCCGGTTTCTGGCTGGTGGGCATGTACGTGACGTTGCCGCTGATCATGCAGCTGATTTATCCGTTGCTGGTGGTTTTGGCCATTGTCGACAGCCTGATTGATTTTCGCGGTCGCAAGTCCCCCAAGGGGAATGACTCCGCGAACGGTGAAGGTTAAAAGTTAAGAGGTTTTACCAAATGGAACTGATCCTGCTGGAAAAAGTCGCTAACCTGGGCAACCTGGGCGACAAAGTAAAAGTTAAGGCTGGTTACGGCCGTAACTTCCTGCTGCCATTCGGCAAGGCCACCGTTGCCAACGCCGCCAACCTGGCTGCGTTCGAAGAGCGTCGCGCCGAGCTGGAAAAAGCAGCTGCTGACAAGAAAGCTTCGGCTGAAAGCCGCGCTGCCCAACTGGCCGAGCTGGAAGTGACCATCACTGCCACCGCTGGCGACGAAGGCAAGCTGTTCGGTTCGATCGGCACCCACGACATCGCTGACGCCCTGACCGCCTCCGGCGTTGAAGTGGCCAAGGCTGAAGTTCGTCTGCCGAACGGCACCATCCGTCAGGTTGGCGAATACGACGTAGCCGTGCACCTGCACAGCGACGTTGAAGCCACCGTACGCGTGGTCGTCGTAGCTGCCTAAGCTGCGCTGACTGGCTGGCTCCTTGTGGGTCAGGCGGTTAACATCGGGCACGGTCCTGTTTTCGACAGGCCGTGCCCTTTGTCTTTTTCATCCTCCAGAATTCTTTCGTGGCCATGAACGAGATCACCACCTCCGAACAGCTAGACCTGCAAACCGCAGCCCTGAAGGTGCCGCCGCATTCCATCGAGGCCGAACAGGCCGTGCTCGGTGGCCTGATGCTGGACAACAATGCCTGGGAGCGGGTGCTGGACCAGGTATCGGATGGCGACTTCTACCGGCATGACCACCGCCTGATCTTCCGTGCCGTGCACAAGTTGGCCGACGCCAACCAGCCATTCGACGTGGTGACCCTGCACGAGCAGTTGGACAAGGAAGGCCTTTCTTCGCAAGTCGGTGGGTTGGCGTACCTGGCCGAGCTGGCCAAGAACACCCCGTCGGTAGCCAACATCAAGGCCTACGCCGCGATCATTCGCGAGCGCGCCACCCTGCGCCAGCTGATCAGCATCAGTACCGATATCGCCGACAACGCGTTCAACCCGCAAGGGCGCAACGCCGAAGAGATTCTCGACGACGCCGAGCGGCAGATCTTCCAGATCGCCGAGGCCCGCCCGAAAACCGGCGGCCCGGTGGGGGTCAACGAACTGTTGACCATGGCCATCGACCGCATCGACACGCTGTTCAACTCCGACAGTGACATCACCGGCGTGTCCACCGGCTTCACCGACCTCGACGAGAAGACCAGCGGCCTGCAGCCAGCCGACCTGATCATCGTCGCGGGCCGTCCGTCGATGGGTAAGACCACCTTCGCCATGAACCTGGTGGAAAACGCCGTACTGCGTACCGACAAGGCGGTGCTGGTGTTCTCCCTCGAGATGCCAGGTGAATCGCTGATCATGCGTATGCTTTCGTCCCTGGGCCGTATCGACCAGACCAAGGTGCGTTCCGGCCAGCTGGACGACGACGACTGGCCGCGCCTGACCTCGGCGGTGAACCTGCTCAACGACCGCAAGCTGTTCATCGACGATACCGCCGGCATCAGCCCCTCGGAAATGCGCGCCCGTACCCGCCGCCTGGCCCGTGAGCATGGCGAAATCGCCATGATCATGGTCGACTACCTGCAGCTGATGCAGATCCCGGGTTCGGCCGGCGACAACCGGACCAACGAAATTTCCGAGATCTCCCGCTCGCTCAAGGCCCTGGCCAAGGAATTCAACTGCCCGGTCATCGCCCTGTCGCAGCTGAACCGCTCCCTGGAACAGCGCCCGAACAAACGCCCAGTGAACTCCGACTTGCGTGAATCCGGTGCGATCGAGCAGGACGCCGACGTGATCATGTTCGTGTACCGCGACGAGGTGTACCACCCCGAGACCGAGCACAAGGGCGTGGCGGAAATCATCATCGGTAAACAGCGTAACGGCCCCATTGGCTTCGTGCGCCTGGCGTTTATCGGCAAGTACACCCGCTTCGAGAACCTGGCGCCGGGTATGTACAACTTCGATGATGATGAATAAGCCATTGCCCTACGTAGGAAGGAGGCTTTGTGTAACGATCGAACGCAAAGCCTTAGAAGTGCTCTGTCGCCTGACTGCGGCCGCTTCGTGACATAAGGTCGCTCCAGGAGTCGCGTCGTCTTTCAAACTTCAAACGACTGCGGAGCCTGTTTCTATCTGGCTGACAATCCGCAAGTTATCAACGCCAGTTTCAGGGCTCTTTTGCTTTTTGGGGGTTTCGAATATTGCCCTGCCTCGTTTTCGTTGATGTCACTCCATAGAAATAATCAAATAAGGGTATTCTGAGCAGGCGATCTACATACTGTCCGTTTTTGTCAGCCACACCATAGACGTTGACGCCCTTATGGTAGCCAGAGGATTGGGCGCCGGTTAGTTCGGCCATATCTTCAGCCAGGGACCGACCTTGAGGGCTTTCGGGGGCGGCGGAATTGCAAGTTAGGAAATGCGTTTGTCTGGATTTCATTTTAATCCCTTCTTGCTCAAGTCTGGCATAAAGGTTTGATGCTGAGTATTTGTACTGGTCTCCTATGACATAGCCAGAGTCTCCGTGGCCGCTGATGTAAAGTGTGCTGAGCTTTCCGTCTTTTCGCGGTGGTCCAGAATAAGCGGTTAAGCCGTCGTGTTGCCACGCTATACTGCCTTTATAAATTTTCTTCGTGAAAAGCTTGATTAAGAAATTTCTTGGGTTGATAGTGAATTCACCACTTGGGTCACTATTGTTGATCGGGTCGTTTAAGGCGAATGCATAGTGGTTAAGGCCGCCTTTCGAAAACGGGCTTAGAGCGTCTGGGCTTGTGAATCGCATTAGTGAAGGACTATAAAGCCTACGGCCATTTCCGAGTAGGTAGCCGTTGCTGATCGAGTCTTCCCGTTCGCCTTTAAAACCCCATCCAATGTCAGAGGGGGGGCTGAATCCAAACGCGCTAAGATGGCAAGGTACAAAATACCCCAAACACATTACCAAGGATGTGGAATTAAATAAGTCAACGCCTATGAGTCGTTGGGTGTTTTGAGTATCTTTTATCGATAGGTTGATTGCTTGGGCTCTGAAAATGGAATCGCTTGTGGAGGTGTGCAGAATATGGGATAAGGCGTTATTGCAATAAAATAGGCGCATTTTTACCCTCGCTCGTTACCGTTGGTAGCGGAGTCTTCATATTAACCATATTTCAAAAAGTGGCGTCGTGGTACTGACAAAAATGCTAGGGAGATAAAATCGACAACGCTGAATCACTCGCTGAGTAACATGCGAACGAACGCCCGGTGAACTCCGACTAGCGTGAATCCGGCGCAATCGAGTAGGACCCCGACGTGATCATGTTTGTGTGCCGCGACGAGGTGTACCACCCCGAGACCGAGCACAAAGACGTGGCGGAAATCATCATCGGTAAGCAGCGTAACGGCCCCATCGGCTTTGTGCGCCTGGCGTTTATCGGCAAGTACACCCGCTTCGAGAACCTTGCGCCGGGTATGTACAACTTCGACGATGACGAGTAACGCCCGTTTCATGAAGTTGCGCATGATTCACTGAGTTAGCAGAAACCCTGTGGGAGCGGCTTTAGCCGTGAAGAATCCACCGCGTTAGCCGGCACCGGCTGCGCCGGTGTTCGCGGCTAAAGCCGCTCCCGCAGGGTGTGCGGATCGCCGGCTAGCTCAGCGTTATGAGCGATCTTTGCTTTCACTTGGCTGACTATCCGTCCCTCGCTCATGGTGATCACCCGATCAAAACGTGACAGGGCATTCTGATCATGCGTCACGCATATCAGCCCCCTCCCTCGGAATGTTTCGAACAGCAGATCCCAGGTACGCGCAGCCGATCCGGCATCAAGCCCAGCTGTGGGTTCGTCAAAGAAATTGAATTCGCCTGGCTGATTTAGGAGGCGTAGCAACGTCAGCCTGCGTGCTTCTCCACCCGAAATGGATTCTGCGCGTGCATCCAGATCAAGTTCGTACCAGTCTTTGCTCAGGCCCAGTCGTTCAAGCCATCGTTCGATTTGAGCGCGATCATGAGCATGCTCGAACAGCACTGCGCGGGGCAGTGGGCCGGGTAGGAAGTGCGTATCCTGAGGGCAGAGTCGTAAACGGCTGAACTGCTCACAAGCGTCGAGCGCAGCCAGGCACCTGCCGTGCAAGTGAACATGCCTACGCAACTGGAATACCGTTCCTGCCAGCGCATGCAGAAGTGTCGACTTACCACACCCGCTGGGCCCAACCAGCGCGACCCGTTCTCCCGCACGTAGCACCAAGGGCTCATCGATCTGCAGTTGCAGCGCGTTTCGAGCGCTGAGTTGGCAGGGGGTAATGCGAAGCCCTGCGTTTTCATTTTGGGGCTCTGTCTCTATGGAAAGTGTCGGGCCGAACACAGGGAGTTGAAGCCAGTGTTCGAGCTTGCGTTTGTCGAGCCGGAACTGGTCGAGTACTCGCCAGGCTTCCGCCAGTTGTGCAACGCCTGCGAGCAATCCACTCACCAGAGTAAAGAGGGCAACAAGCTCGCCCAGGCTTAAATGCGGTGTTGCCTGAGATTGATCATGGATACCCCACAAGAGCAAACCACCACTGCCCAGGCCAATGAACAGAGTACGCAGTCCTTGAAGCCATCCGCCACTGTAGGCAACCCCTACCGCTGAGTCGGCATAGCCCGACAGTGTCTGGTTGACGGGAATCATTGCTGCATCCTCAGCCTTCTCCAGCTTGACCGTTGACGCGCTGGCGAAGGTATCTACCCATTGTTCCGCCAGTTCGTCTTCCCGCGAGTTGACTGCCTCGATCTGGGGGCGACGCCAGCGCACCAGGCGATCGTTTGCCCACAGATACGCCAAGCTCAAGGGGACGAGGCCGATCAATACCGAGGTAGCCCCGAGGTATGCGAACAGCGTGACCAGCACCACAGCTTCAGCCAGCACCGGCCATGCCGAGCCAATCAGAAAACCTAACCACCGCTCTTGTGCCGTTATTCCTCTATCCAGAACCTTTACCAGTGTTCCTCCATGGAGTTGTCCATAGGCCTCGAAGCGTTTGTCCAGCAATGCTCGGCACCAGCGGATGGATAGTTGCTTCACGCGTTCTTGGCAGAGCCGCGCTAGGCACCAGGCTTGCAAAGGGGTCAGTGAGGCTTGTAATGCGACAAGGCATATGAAGGCTCCGAGCAAAAGCTGGGGAGGCGAGGCCGAGGTGGACAGGTTGTCAATAATGTCAGCCAGGATCAGGGCAGGTACGACGGTCGCGATTTTCAGTACTAATGTTGCGCTCAGGGCGGCGAAGATGCCTGGATAGATATGCATATGACTTTGCATGCGCTCTGCAGGAGATGAAATGCCGGGCCTGATTGGCTGGAGAGGGCCTGGAGCGGAGTGGCGCTGGAAGGTTGTATCTTTCAACAAGTTCGGATGGTTGTCTGCCTGCCAAGCTTTTGGAAATGTATCCGGGTGGCGCTCGATCTGACAGGCGCCGCCACACATCAAATGCAAGTGATGTTGTGGCTGTCCTTTCGGAATCAGACGAGATTACGCCATGCTCAAGATTGTCCTCGATCCCCCCTCGATCCCCCTTTCCTTGAATACAACCCAGTCCATGGGCAGTTGCCTACGATAAGACTTCATCGATATGTCGCCTGATCGGGCCCTTTCGCGGGCACGCCCGCTCCCACAGGTACGGTGCAGGTCTTGAAGCCTGTGGTGATCCTGTGGGAGCGGGCATGCCCGCGAAGAGGCCGACCCAGGCATCAGAGAAATTCCAGGGGATTGAACAATGACAACAGAAGACCCCGGTTCACCGTTGGCGAGACCACTTTCTACCAGGGCGAGCACGGTACCCATCCGCTGTTCCGCATCGAACCCGGCATCCCGTGCAGGGACCGTCAGAGTTGATGGGTTATGACCATCACCGGGCTGATGGATGATGCTGAGTTGGGTATGAAGCAATGAGGGCTTGGCTTCAGTTTGCATGAAGGCCTCCAGGTGTTCGCCGTAGCAGTTTCTGCGCCTGTGATATCGAGCGCCGCCCGCGCGGCGCTTCGCGGGGCAAGCCCGCTCCCACATTTGTTGCGACGTGACCATGCCTGTCGGGCCATGGTTGCCCGCTTTGTTGGTTTGACGATATCTCCATGTTGGCGCGGCTGCCGCCCCGCATTTCTTCAGTCATGCGCCAAGACCGACAACCATGGCCTCACAGGCATGGTCACGTTGCAACAAATGTGGGAGCGGGCTTGTCCCGCGAAGCGCCGCGCGAGCGGCGCTCGATTGGCGCACCACCGCAAACACAAAGCCAGGCACTTGGCGACCCATCCCCAACCGTCGCCCACCCCACCAATCCCCACGAATCCAGTCGGATTTGGTCAAAATTTGTGCTATCCTCCGCGCCCGCGATTTCCCTGCACACCAGAACCGGTCACTGACATGCAAGCAGCCAAACCACTCTACGACTATCCCAAGTACTGGGCCGAATGCTTCGGGCCAGCACCTTTCCTGCCGATGAGCAGGGAGGAGATGGATCTGCTCGGCTGGGATTCCTGCGACATCATCATCGTGACCGGTGATGCCTACGTCGACCACCCGTCGTTCGGCATGGCCATCATCGGCCGCCTGCTGGAGGCCCAGGGCTTCCGCGTGGGCATCATCGCCCAGCCGAACTGGCAGTCGAAAGACGACTTCATGAAGCTCGGCGAGCCGAACCTGTTCTTCGGCGTGGCCGCGGGCAACATGGACTCGATGATCAACCGCTACACCGCGGACAAGAAGATCCGTTCCGACGACGCCTACACCCCTGGTGGCCTGGCCGGCAGCCGTCCGGACCGCGCCAGCCTGGTGTACAGCCAGCGCTGCAAGGAAGCCTACAAGCATGTGCCGATCGTGCTCGGCGGCATCGAGGCCTCGCTGCGCCGCATCGCCCACTACGACTACTGGCAGGACAAGGTCCGCCACTCGATCCTGATCGACGCCAGCGCCGACATACTGCTGTTCGGCAACGCCGAGCGCGCGGTGGTCGAGGTGGCCCAGCGCCTGTCCAACGGCGAGAAGATCGAGACCATCACCGATGTGCGCGGCACTGCTTTCGTGCGTCGTGACACGCCTCAGGGCTGGTACGAGATCGATTCGACCCGCATCGACCGCCCGGGCCGCGTCGACAAGATCATCAACCCGTACGTGAATACCCAGGACACCCAGGCCTGTGCCATCGAGCAGGCCAAGGGCGACCAGGAGGACCCGAACGAAGCCAAGGTCGTGCAGATTCTCGACAGCCCGAGCATGACCCGGGAAAAGTCGGTGATCCGCCTGCCGTCGTTCGAGAAGGTGCGTAACGACCCGGTACTCTATGCCCATGCCAACCGGGTGCTGCACCTGGAGACCAACCCGGGCAACGCCCGCGCCCTGGTGCAGAAGCATGGCGAAGTGGATGTGTGGTTCAACCCGCCACCCATCCCCATGAGCACCGAGGAAATGGACTACGTGTTCGGCATGCCCTATGCCCGTGTGCCGCACCCGGCCTACGGCAAGGAGCGCATCCCGGCCTACGAGATGATCCGTTTCTCGGTGAACATCATGCGTGGCTGCTTCGGTGGCTGCACCTTCTGCTCGATCACCGAGCACGAAGGCCGCATCATCCAGAACCGCTCGCACGAGTCGATCCTGCACGAAATCGAAGAGATGCGTGACAAGGTGCCGGGCTTCACCGGCGTGGTCTCCGACCTTGGCGGCCCGACTGCCAACATGTACCGCATCGCTTGCAAGAGCCATGACATCGAGAAGCACTGCCGCAAGCCGTCGTGCGTATTCCCGGGCATCTGCGAAAACCTCAACACCGACCACAGCTCGCTGATCGAGCTGTACCGCAAGGCTCGTGCCCTGCCGGGTGTGAAGAAGATCCTGATTGCCTCTGGCCTGCGTTATGACCTGGCGGTGGAGTCGCCGGAGTACGTCAAGGAACTGGTCACCCACCATGTCGGCGGTTACCTGAAGATTGCCCCGGAGCACACCGAGCGTGGCCCGCTGGACAAGATGATGAAGCCGGGCATCGGCACCTATGACCGCTTCAAGCGCATGTTCGAGAAGTTCTCGAAAGAGGCGGGCAAGGAGCAGTACCTGATCCCGTACTTCATCGCCGCGCACCCGGGCACCACCGACGAAGACATGATGAACCTGGCCCTGTGGCTGAAGGGCAACGGCTTCCGTGCCGACCAGGTGCAGGCGTTCTACCCGTCGCCGATGGCCTCGGCCACTGCCATGTACCACTCGGGCAAGAACCCGCTGCGCAAGGTGACCTACAAGAGCGAAGGTGTGGATATCGTCAAGAGCGAGGAGCAGCGCCGCCTGCACAAGGCGTTCTTGCGTTACCACGACCCGAAGGGCTGGCCGATGCTGCGTGAGGCGTTGCAGCGCATGGGCCGCGCCGACCTGATCGGGCCGGGCAAGCACCAGCTGATCCCGCTGCACCAGCCGCAGACCGATACCTACCAGAGTGCACGCCGCAAGAACTCGACCCCTGCGGGTAGCCACAAAGTGGGCAAGGAGCAGAAGGTTCTTACCCAGCACACCGGCCTGCCGCCGCGTGGCAGTGATGGCAGCAAACCGTGGGACAAGCGTGAAAAAGCCAAGGCCGAAGCGTTTGCGCGTAACCAGCAGGCGGCCAAGGAGCGCAAGGAAGCGGCCAAGGGTGGCAAGGGCAACAAGAAGCCGCGTCAGCCGGTGATCCCGCGTTAACTGGGCGATTCTTGGGGCTGCTTTGCAGCCCATCGCGACACAAGGCCGCTCCTACAATGACCGTGCAAACCCGCCAATTCCGGGGGGCTCACGGTCGGTGTAGGAGCGGCCTTGTGTCGCGATGGACCGCAAAGCGGTCCCAAAAATCTCAGCTTCAGTCAGGCTTCTTGTCGACCCACTTCGGCGCCACCGGCGCAACAAAGCTGTCCATCCCGTCCAGCAGCTCATCAGGCTGCTGCCCCAGCAGCAACATAGCCCGATGCTGCGGCCGCACGAAGCCTTCTTCGACGATATGGTCGAGGAACCCGCCCAACTTCTCGTAGAAGCCGTTCACATCCAGCAGCCCCAGCGGCTTGGCGTGATAGCCCAATTGGCCCCAGGTCCATACCTCGAACAACTCCTCCAGCGTACCCAGCCCACCGGGCAGGGCGATGAAGGCATCGCTCAGCTCGGCCATGCGTGCCTTGCGCGCGTGCATGCCGTCGACCACTTCCAGGCGGCTGAGGCCCTTGTGGCCGATTTCGGCATTCATCAGGCTCTCGGGGATGATCCCGATCACTTCGCCACCGGCCGCCATGGCCGCGTCGGCGACGGTGCCCATCAGGCCGACCGCGCCACCGCCATAGACCAGGGTCAGGCCGCGACGGGCAATCGCCTGGCCCAGCGCGATGGCTGCTTTACGGTAGGCGGGGTTGGCACCAATGCTGGCGCCGCAGAACACACAAACGGAACGTACGGGCATTGCTCATCTCCAGTCACTCAGGCTGACAGGGTAAGGCCCATGTCCTACAGTTCCAAGGCTGGTTTCACTCCGGTCGGGAGAATTCGCAGATGGCGCCGGTCGCTCCATGGGCGTAGGCCGCCAGCAGGCTGTTCATCAGGCTACCAAGGGTCATTTCGTATTGCTCCTAAATGAGAGGTTGTCCCATCGTCCAATAAAAGGGCATGATGTGCCCTTAGATTGGTTGTATACAATCCATTGAACAATTCTACTGGCTGGCCTCTTGACAGCCCCTTGACCCATATCAGCAAGGGGCTGAACGGTTTCAGGCAGTCTCGCAATTGATAAAACCCTGCCAAGGAGATTCATGATGTTTGCGAAAGCTGTAGCGGTATCCCTGCTGACCCTCGCCAGCGCCTCTGTCTTCGCAGCCGAGTGCTCGGTGACTGTCGACTCCACCGACCAGATGTCCTACAACACCAAGGAAATCACCGTCGACAAGAGCTGCAAGGAATTCACCGTCAAACTGACCCACTCCGGCAACCTGCCGAAGAACGTCATGGGCCATAACCTGGTGATCAGCAAGACTGCCGACATGCAGGGCATTGCCACCGAAGGCATGAGCCAGGGTCTGGAAAAGGACTACATCAAAGCTGACAACGCCGCGATCATCGCTCACACCAAGATGATTGGTGCTCCTGAGAAGGAGACCGAGGTGAAGTTCGACGCTACCAAGCTGGAAGCCGGTGGCGACTACAGCTTCTTCTGCACCTTCCCGGGCCACATCTCGATGATGAAGGGCAAGGTCGTCGTCAAGTAATCAAAGGCTGACGGTGAATCCTGTGGGAGCGGGTTCGGCGCCCCGATGAACCCGCTCCCACAGGTCTTTCTACAGCCTGATCAAGGGGCGAACGGCAGTTCGCGCTTGTGCTGGGTCTTGCGGTAGGTGGCGACGATGATATCGAACGCTTCCTGGTCAACCGGCTGCCCATGCAGGAAGGCATCGATCTGCTGGTAGGTCACGCCATGGGAGGCTTCGTCCGGCTTGCCCGGCGCCAGGTCTTCCAGGTCCGCAGTCGGCACCTTCTCCACCAGTGACTCCGGCGCACCGAAGCTGCGCGCAATCGCCCGCACCTGGTTCTTCACCAGCCCGCTCAGCGGCGCCAGGTCGCAGGCACCATCACCGAACTTGGTAAAGAACCCCATCACCTTCCTCCCCCCGAAATAGTGCCCAATCCAGCGCAGTGACTGAGTGAGTGACTATTTTTGCTCTTGTGCAGAATCTGTATCTGCACAGTCTGGGGATTCTGGACTGCGCCCTCTCCCAGACCTTCTTCCGATTTCGCTAGATGGGGCTGAGCTTGGTTAGGGCATAATGTCCTAGTTCGCAAGATGCCCGCGACCCTCCGGGTAGTCCTGACCCAGGTTCAATGAGCCGTAATGGCTAGCAGTAATCCGATAGCCCCGCGCTCAGCATGGAGCTTCAGATGGTGCTTCCTTGATCGCAGATGTCAGGACAGTGTTGCATCTTGCCGATCTCGATCTAGGCATTTCTGGAGGAACCATGGAGCAACGTTTGAGAGTGGTAATGGCCCAGCTGAACATCCGCGTCGGGGATGTATACGGCAACGTTGAGAAGGTCATCGAAGCCGCTCATAAGGCCCGCGACGACCTCAAAGCCCAGGTCATCGTTTTCCCAGAGCTGACCCTTTGCGGTTACCCACCAGAGGATCTGCTCCTTCGCTCCAGCATGCAGAGCCGGATCGAAAAAGCCCTGCAGCATATCAAGGACGCTGTCCAAGGCATCGTCACTGTAATCGGCTTCCCTTGGGTCGAGGATGGAGCGCGCTACAACAGCTGCGCCGTGATTTCGGACGGCAAGGAGCTCGCCCGCTATAACAAGCAGCGCCTGCCTAACTATCGTGTTTTCGATGAGAAGCGGTACTTTGAGCCGGGCAGCGGCCCATGCGTAGTTAACCTCTTCGGCGTACCGGTCGGTATCACTATCTGTGAGGACATCTGGTTCTCCGAGCCGCTCAAGCAGGCTTGTGATGCCGGTGCCCAGATCATGCTGACCCTGAATGCCTCGCCGTTCCATCGTGGAAAGCAGGCTGAACGTGAAGAGCTATTGGCGACGCGTGCCAGCGAATGCTCAATCCCCATGGTCTACGTGAACCAGGTTGGTGGCCAAGACGAACTGGTGTTCGACGGCAACAGCTTCGTAGTGGATGGCGACGGAAAGGTTACTCAGCGCGCCCCTGCTTTCGAGGAGGGGCTCTTCGTCTCGGAGTTTGAGATCAAGGAAGGCGTTTTGGTGCCCGTTCCGGCTCAGACCACCGAGCTTCTCAGCATTGAGGCCAGCGTCTACCAGGCACTGGTAGCTGGCGTTAAGGACTATGTGCAGCGCAACGGGTTCAAAGGTGTTGTGCTAGGCCTTTCGGGTGGCATCGACTCGGCGTTGGTGCTCGCTGTTGCTGTGGATGCCTTGGGTGCAGAAAACGTTGAAGCTGTGATGATGCCGTATCACTACACGGCCCAGATGAGCCAGGACGACGCGAAAGAGGAAGCCGACATCTTGGGTGTGAAGTACAGCGTCCTGCCCATCGCATCCATGGTAGAAGCCTTCCTGACCACGCTTGCGCCAATGTTCGAAGGTTTGGGCAAAGACACCACCGAGGAAAACCTCCAGGCCCGGTGTCGCGGCACCATGCTCATGGCCATTTCCAACAAGAAGCGGTATCTCGTTCTCACGACCGGCAACAAGAGTGAGATGGCGGTCGGCTATGCGACCTTGTATGGTGATATGGCGGGTGGCTACGACGTCTTGAAGGACGTACCGAAGACCTTGGTATTCCGCCTCTGCGAATACCGCAACACCCTGGGCTACGTAATTCCGCAGCGCGTCATTGATCGTCCACCATCTGCAGAGCTTGCTCCTGACCAGAAGGACGAAGATTCCTTGCCTCCATACCCTGTCCTTGATGAGATCCTTCGCTTGTACATCGAGCAGGACTTGTCTGCCGATGCCATTACCGAGAAGGGCTTCGATCAGGAGGTTGTGAGGAAGGTAATTCGCTTGGTCGACCTGAACGAATACAAGCGGCGCCAGGCCGCTGTGGGCCCTCGTGTCACCGAGCGCGGCTTCGGTCGTGACCGGCGTTACCCTATCACTTCTGGCTGGAGTATCGGTGATTAATAGCTGAGGCAGCTGATCTATGTACAAGGGGCGCTATTGCGTCCCTTTTCTATAAAGGATGGTCTCGCTAAAGTTTGAAAAATTTTTCTTCTTTGGTCAGTTCGAGAATGGTATTGGCTTCAAGGAACTTTTTATCAAAGCCACCAAGTTTGTCGTTTAAAATTGCTGCGATAGTTTGTATTTTCTTTTCGTTGGCAAAATCAAATAATTTTATTAGCTTGTCTTCGTCTACAACTTCAAGATAGTCTTGGGCGGTAAAAGCAGGAAGCCTGGATTTGAATTTATTCACGAAGTACACATAGGACATGTCGAAAGCCATTGCTGCGGCCCTCGGAACTCCGTCGCCAGTGTTCAGTTCTTCGTTTGTAATCTTGAAATCTGCCTTGCCATCTCGGCCTGCAGAAACTGTCAGTTCGTTGTGATGAGTTACGAATAATCTTTTAGTGATGTCGACATATGCTTCATTGAAGACTTTAAGCTTGGAGTTTAAGTCAGAGTAGTGCACTGCAATACTCCGCTTTACGCCGTCAACTGTAGTGAGTAGATCTTTGATTCGCTTGTTGGACACCTCTACCTCGCTTATGACGTAAGCAAGCCTGCCTCGAGCCTCCCGTAAATCCTGCATTTGCTTTTCGACCAGGATCAGTCCGCTGACATGGCTGTCTCTGGAAAGATCTTTCACCTTACTCTGTTCATCTGATATGAGTCGTGCCAAACTCATTCTCAGAGTGTCAAGTTCATCCGCTGTCTCAGCCGACATTTCTTCGACGTATGCGGCCTTGCGGCTCATTATCGAATTATGGAATTCAATAGTTTCTTCAAGTGTCTTGCTGAGGTTTGGAACTAGCGACTTGGCCTCATTGTAGAGAGAGGTAATTTCCCCTACGTTTAGCTCCACCAAGTTATTTTTGTATCGTTCGATTGTTTTGTTATTATAATAAAGTTTTGTTTCAAGCTTGACGATACGAGAAGTCAATGCTGCCACGCTTCTTCGGGATTCCCGGAGTTCTGCGATGGCATAACTTTGAGATTCAAATATGTCGTACTCATCTTCTTTGATTTGAAGTTCAGAAATCTTCAGGTCGATTAGTTGGATTTCTTCCTGGCGATTCGCCAAAGGGAGGCCGCCGAGAAGTGTTCGGATACGATTATCTTCTAGTTGTATTTGCTGCTCAATTAGGTTGATCTGGCGAACGGAATCAATGAATTCAAAGTCAAACAGATATGCATAAATCAGGTCGTAATCATTGTCGCTAGTGTACGTGTGTAGGTACGCAAGCGTGTTGTTGCTTGTGGTTCTGTTCGTTCGGAAGAACTTGCTTCGTATTGAGTTGAAGCTAGGCTGCTCTCGTGTATATCCAAATATACGAGGGAGTTCGCGAGTGAAGCCAGCATTGCTCTTGTAGACGACGCCATCAATGGTGCTAATGATTTTGATGCTCTCACGTAGGGATCCCATTTTTCTTGAGAGCACACGCGTGATTTGGTGATTAATGGAGGCGACTCTTAGAGTTAACTCAAACTTAACGTCGCCTTTGGTAAGATAGTCTTTAACCTTTTCGTTGACCTTGTTGTTGTCAGGATCTTTCCAAAGAGGCTCAGACTTTCCGCCCAAGCAGAATGCTAGTGCACGAAGTGATGTGCTTTTACCAATCTGGTTCCCAGTTTCGCCCAGGTTGGTAATAATGTTAATTCCGTCCTTGAATTGGATGGTACGTATTTCTTCGCTTCCATCAAATACAGATAATTTAATCAGTTGCATAAAGAAATATCACCTTGCTTCGTTAGCTCTACACATCCAGTGATGTAGAGCCAGTCGAGCGCGTACAGAATGTAAGCAAAAGAAACACGCTCAAATCTATCTTGATATTTTTCGAAAAGTGCTAGTGGGCTCATGGAGCCAAATTCGCTAGACTTTAAGACCATCAGTAAGCGTCCACCGACTATGTAAAGGCTTTTAAGCGGTGAGCTTGTATTCTGAATGATCATGCAGGAGGCTCCAATATCTTACAGTGAATGAAGCCATAGCAAACTATTAACTGTCCGGCCCATTCTATAAGCTCAGATTCAACGCCTTGAAAGACAGTGTTAGTTCCAACTATAAGCTCGGAGACCTTCTTTACAAGCTCATCCGATCCCAGCCGTATTACATTCAGCTTTTGCTCAGGGGAAGCTGGTCGCTCAGCCTGCCTCATGAACAATTCTCGCCTGGCGGTTTTATACTTCTGATTTATAGCGTAAAGAAATCTTTTCTGTGCGCCAGGATCTTCGTCATCGATAGTTGAGATAAGGCTTTCAATGAGATCCATGTAGCCGACATTGTCAATGATTAACTCCGAATACACCGAGACCCTGTTGTACTCAATTTTTTCATCGACCTCAGGGTAATCTATCTCGACGTCTGGGATCTCATCATACGGGGTATGAGTCGACACAATTTTCATTAGTAACGGATTGAGCAGAGATGAGATGGCCGCAGAAGTTGCGGCTATCGTGACAGGCCCACTGCCGGTGCTGACTACTGTTAACCCGCCGTTCGATGCCGTAGCTTCAATATCTGGCGTTAATAGGCTCATTTTTTATGTACAGTAACATTGCCGCGACCCGTGGAGACAACCGTAGTTGAGCTATGATCTGAGGTAGCGGAAATCGTCGGTTTTCTGCTGAATGCCTGCAAAATGATCAGCAAGAAAAAGCAAAATACAGTAGCTGCAAGGGAGTACAGGAACAGCTTGTAGATGGATTCGCTTGGGAGGCCCTTGAGCAAGTCAGACTTAAACCAACCGGCGTGCATCGAGTAGAACATCGCAGCTCCCACTGCAGCAAAGCCGCCTCCAGCGGTGGCGATTACCTTCAAGAAGCCGAACATTCCTTTCTCCATGGTGGTCGGTCACTCGGCAGTGAGTGCCAGCAACGTGATATTACAGATTTCGCTTACCGCTCCACAAGGGCGCTCCCGCCCCGAACCCTCGGCATAGGCAGGATCCTGCAGCCTTTGAGACCAGGGTCTGCGTGCGCGGATATCCGGCCTTGGAACCCTCCTGAGGGCTGCGTTCGAGGTTCAGCAGAGCACGGGGCGGCTTGAGTCAAGGGCAGCCGTTCGCTTTACCAGGGAAGCTACAGAGGGCAGCTACCGGCAGGAGAGGTGGGGCTCAGCACATCGCGCTGCTGACATGCTGGAGCACCTGGCCTATAGCTTTTTCGGCGAGATCACTAAAAGCCGAGCGCAATCGTCTACAGCAGCTACACTGCATTGTTAGATTCACATTACATTGCAACTGGGTGACGTAAACCAATTACCATTAAGGGGTGTAGTATGCGCGAGTGTCTCGTTAATAAAATGATTGCCCACCTCAAGTTTGAGATCAATTACTTGCAGGCTGAGGCATTGTCGGCTAGCTCAGATCGCGACGAAGAGCGGTGCCGTGAAGCTCTGCGCCTCCAAAGCAACGCCATCGAATATTTGTTCAGAGCAGTCGATGCTAAACGCAAAATTGCATTGCAGCGTTGAATCAGTAGGGCCTTAGCATTTTGCGGCCATCCTTGTTGAGGCGTAGGATATTATTGGCTACGAAAAAATTCGTAAGCACTGCGGACAGGTACTTCCAGTTCTCGGCGACGTCTCCCCGAAAGAAACCTGCGTTGTGCATTCGCCATTCAGCATGGGTGCGGACGGCTCCAATGAAGTCGGCAGAATTAGTAACGCCAAGGTGGATATCACCCAAGTCTACGCCTGGGTTTTGATAAAGTAGGCCTTGTGCTATGGCAATGATGAGTGGGGCATCTATCTCCGCCTGCACTGTAGGAAGCGGCGCAAGGTATTCAGTAAGCAACCTACCTAGACAATCGAAAGACGACTTACTGAGTAGGTGCGTTATAGAGTCGAAATCTACATACACAAAACCGTTCGAATCCGAGGTTGGGAAAAGCGATTGGTAATGCAGGAAGCGGCATTTGGCAGGCTCTCGCTCTTGATATTTTTCATTGCATTCAGCTTGAGACATGTTTAAAACTAAGTTGGCTTGCTTTTCGTCCAGAAAACCCACAATAACAAAGTCTTGAAGTAGCTGCCAAGTTAAGGGCTTTGTATCATCTTCAGTGAGTTGTAGTACTTTATATAGAAAGCCTCTAAATCCTGCATAGTCGTCAAGGCACATAGTATGTGGGTGGAAGCCGGTAAGGGTCATATATGCATCGAACATTTGCAAGACTTGAAGCATGCTTCGTTTAATATCGATATCATCGGAATGGCGAAGAATGGGAAGATTTTCCGCTACCTCGGTTTGAATGCTGAAAAAACCCCGTAGTTGAATTCCGCCCAGAGTCAACATGGTTGCTACCTGTGGTTTAGGTAAAAACCTCAGTGTAGGTCGGCAGTCGGTGTAGTGCGAATGCCGGATCTTGAATGTTAAAAATCAACGTCTCTCGTAATGTCCGCTTTTGGGAACATTATGAGGATAAAAGGGCTTTGATGTTCCCAAATGGGGGCATTATATCGAGCATTCCTTTTTTGCTTTTCACCTTCGGGTGGGGCTGTCGTGAACCGACCTCTTATCAGAGCCAGGTTGCGGCCCGAGCGCTTCCATCCTCAGCGTCTGGCTCTGCGTGCTCGGCTTGCGATTCTGATATGAGCCATCAACCTGAATGGTCGAGCGGCTCTTAGGCATTCACAAAGCCTTAGCACCGAAGCCACCAGTAGTCTTCGAGCTCGCGGAGGGCGAAGACCTACCCTTCTAGGAAGGGCTGAATCGTGGGCACAAAAAATCGTGTTGAGGAGCGGCTTCTTTGAAGATGTGAGATTCGCAGGAGCCGGCATTAGCCGTGTTTGCTACAGCTAGCTCCTGAAAGGCATCTACACTCGATTTTCCAGCCGGTGACCGAGATCAGAACGATGCCCACCCTTCCTCCGCTCGGGGCCAGTGAAGAAGAATGGCGCGCCTTTGCCGAAGAACGCTGTGAGGAGCTCAAGCCTCATGTAGCGGAGTTCATCCTGGAGCGGTTCACGTATAAGCCCAGGTATGTCCAACAGCGGGTCTGGCGAACCTTCGCGACCGTGTCAGCCCTGAGCACGCAGTTCGACATCTACATCCGCATGTTTGTGAAGCCAAATGACTACTGGCCAAGGGAGTGCCTTGTCCTGGCTCGGATCGGCTTCACGAAGGAACGTGCTGGACATGGTCGAGCGCTAGTGCAGCGCCTGGTGGAGCTGGCTCCAACATTCGGCTATCGCTACCTCGCTATCGAGTCAGCCAATGCCAACGCATCAGCTTTCGCCGAGAGGCTGGGCTTCAGCCCTCGCGACAATGGCCGTCACTGGATAGGTATGGTCGACGCCGTGCAGGAAGCCTTGAATCGCTGATAGGTGGGACGTGGTCGGGCCAGCGGCTCAATGGTCTTTTTCAGTCAACTGCCCAAAGGCCCGCAGCTGGTAATCCGTCACTACTTGAAAACCATGCTCTGCCAGCATCCTGAGAAGCTCCAGCTCAGCCCCCACGACTCCGTCAGCCTGGGCCTGGTGATACCGCTTCAGTGCCTCGATGGCCTGGCTGTACAGAGGGTCATCAGGCAGCAACACTTTGCTGAGATCTTTCTTCATTACCCTCTCCAATTTTGCCGGGACGATCCCGCTTTCTCGGGTGTGCGGTTCGCGAGCTCAATCAGGTGGGCGTGATGCTCCCGGACAACCTTGTCCAACGTCTCCTGGTTTAGAAACCGTGGGCGTTGACGAACCATCTTGCGTTCGTAGGAGTTCGAAGCAGTCTTCGTTGGCTCTGGGCAGCTTTGTCGAGTCATTCCGAAGGATCTCAGGCAGATTGGTTGAGGCTAGGATACATCGACATCCCTTCACCATGGCTATCCCGCACTGTTCAGTGCCAGCATTGTGCGATCCAGAATCCGTAACCAGGGAAAGATAGTCGATGAAGAATGTGAGGATGGTACGCCACGGCGAGAGTGCTGCGAACGCAGGCCGGCCCACCAAGGATCACGCGAGTATCCCCCTCACAGCAAAAGGGCTGGAGCAAGCCCATATGGTCGCCCGGTCTTTCACGAACGCCCCAGGCCTAATCGTTGCTTCGCCGTTCCTTCGCGCCCAGGCAACCGCGCAGGTGACGGCAGCCCGATACCCTGCTGTCGCTTTCGAAACCTGGCCGATTCAGGAATACACGTACCTAGCGCCGGCACGTTGTGTTGATACAACCCTGGCGCAACGGCGTGGTTGGGTTGAGGCGTACTGGCAAAGAGCAGACCCCGCCTACCGTGATGGTGAGGGCGCAGAGTCGTTCCAGGAACTGGTAGGTAGAGCGCGGTCATTCCTTCACCGACTTGGTAAACATCCAGCTACTGACATAGCCGTGTTTTCGCATGGTCAGCTCATCAACACGGTGGCTTGGCTACTCGAGCATGAGCCACAGGAAATTGATGGCCTGGCGATGCAGGACTGGCGAGAGTATGAGATCGCCAATCACATTGAAAATGGTCAGGGCTTTTTCATTGCCTGGGAGTCGGGCAAATGGGGAACTGGCCAACGAAAGGGCTCCTCCTAAAGCGTTCTGCGTGTCGAGCGTCCACCAAACACGTAGAACGATGCCTATCAGTTGCAGGATGCACCAACCTTCGTGTTGAATTGCTTCACATCAACGACCTCGTCCTCGCACTTACCGTCGGTGATGCTTCCCCATCCGTTCTCGGAGGCCTGCTGCAATAGCAGTTCTTCGATGACAGAGTTTACCTCTGAGCACATCACAATTACAGGATGTTTTGAATGACAGACCAATCGATTTTGAACGAAAGTTTCTTCGAGCAAGGCTTTATATCCAGAAACATTGATGAAACAATCGCACGCATAACTTCAGAAAACGAAGAGTGGTTTACACTGCTGAGGGATATAAATAAACTTCTGCAGGCAGCTGTAGTGTCTGGCTTTGAAAAGCATCACGGTAGAACCATGGACTTAGAAGTTCTAGCCATGTTTTCGGCTTTGCGGTCTTTAAGTAATTTTCAATCGGTTTTCATAAACCTCGAGCGAGGTATGATTGTTGAAGCCAGGATTTTGATACGATGCCTTTTTGAAAATGCATTTTGCGTGGGTGCGTTAGCAGAAAGTCCTGAGAAATTTATCCCCTTGCTCCATAAAGATAACGTTGCTGCCAAGCGCGGCCAAGCCAAAGCCTTGAAGCAAGGTAACTACTCTCTAGATCAAGACGTTGCTGCGGCCATGGACGAGATCTTGGCTGGCGATAAAGGCCGCCACTTGAACTGGCAAGAAGTTGCAGAGATGTCTTCGCTTGGGCATCAATACTTATTTTATAAGCATCTTTCTGATGATGCGATGCATTATTCAGCTTCTTCGCTTAAGCGCTACATTGTGTCAAATAAGGAAACTAATAGCTGGAGCGGCTACAAATTTGGGCCAGGCAAGAAAGCGGAAGTCGCTCTGTCGGCTAACCTGGCTGCATCAGCAGCTTTAGGTATCCTGATTGGATTTCTTCAGGCGACCAAAGATTCTTCCCGCGACAAAGAGGCGAATGAGCTTCTGGATAGATTCGGATCACTCAGCTCCTTAAAGCCAGAGTGATCGATTTTCTATTTTTCTGGTTCTGGTTCTGGTTCTGGTTCTGGTTCGTAGGATGTTACGAATACCTTGATGCCTGATTCATTCCTCAAGACGGTGCCTCCATCTCTAAAGATCAGGGCATCGTCAATTTTTTCCAGCAGTTCTTCCTGCTTGTTTTGATTTGATTTATAAATTGTCCGCACCGATTTCCTATATGTGCCATCATATATATCACACATCAACGTTAAGTGCTCGCGCAATGCGTCTATTAAATCAACCTCTGTATGCTCCAAGGTTGTGTTGTTATAGTAGTCGCATCGCATTCCTGATAAAGTAATACGAACCGGAACGAAGCTTTCAGTTTGACCAGACTCTCTATTTGAATAGTCGACGCTGTGCGCTCCAAGTTTGTTTCTAGCCTCTCGCACCTTCAAGGCTGCAACCCTTCCTTCCAACTCTCGGATGTTAGGCACATTCGCGATTCTGTGGAGATTAAGCAAAGCTTGCTGCTGTATATATGTTGCATTCAATACACCATAAAGCCTGATGTATTTTTCGCCGAAATCATCATATTTTGTCGGCCCATCAACGCCATACTTACAGAAGTGCTCAATCCCTAGCAGGCTGTCATTTATTATATCCATGGATGAGCATATAAATCCCCAGTCTTCCGGTTTTGTAAGCTTTAGTGACGACTGGATAAAATCTACAAAGTCGCCACGTGCTGGCGTATGCCGCATTGCCTTTTCATTGATTAGCTCACGATACTCGTCGTTGTAGTGATGCAGGGCTTTAAAAAGCGGTTCAAGCATTTTTGTGCTCCATTTTATAAAAGGGTCAGATTACACTACGTTTCAGGGGCGACCAACATAATTACCAACCGTCGAAGGAGAGTGCATTGATTGAGCCGAAGCTATAGGAGCTAGTTTTTATGCGATGGGTTGGCAACCAGGCTGTTTTCCAGGAGCAAAAGACACGTCACGATGAGTCCATTCCTCTACCTGAAAGCTGCCAAGGCGTGATCGCCAAGTATGCGCGGGCCAGTAAGCTCTCCGAAGGAGACCTACTCTTCCACTCTCACAAAGATCGAAAGCGCCCTATGCCACCGACAGCTCTGAGCTGAATGCTGACCGCCTTGGCCCACAAAGCAGACGTCAAGCTTGAGCGTGTAACGGCTACCCAGATTCGACACACCGTGTTCAAGATTGGCATTCCGAGATGACAGGACATCGTTCACGTACCACCGCGTTGGACTACATAGTCAAGGATGGGGACAGGATCAAGCCGACTGAAAAGAGCCGCGCGCCTAGAGGTGAATCCATCTATCAGTGGACTGACTGCCCAAGCGTGCCGGCCTTGTGCAATTGGTAGTCGATGACGGTCTGGTACAGGTGATCAGCCTCCAGGCGGAGCCTTTCTACCTCGTCGGCTGGTTTCCCCTCGTCCACGGCTTGGTGATGGGCACGTATCGCTTGGAGAGTTTGCTGCAATAGCAGCTCTCCTGCCTCAGCCATTCCCAAGATCGTCCTCTTCACTTCGAGCCCTGCCGGCTCGCACGGTGTGCTTCCAAGTGCGCCATTTCAGCGCCCCAGGTCAGAACGAATTTCTCGAAATCGTGGAAGTACGGCCCTGCAGCCACGCGGGTAGAGCCAATGCTCGCAGCCGCAAATCGCTGCCGCCAAGGCTCGGGAATGCTGTCTTCAATAACCAGGCGAACGCCGTTATGGGACTGCGTTGTGATGGAATCGACGAGCTCCTGGCTCGAGAGCTCATTACCGCTCATTAATGCCTTCAGGGCCTGGTCAACCTCATCGATCTCCAACAGCGGGAGTTCAGCGCGAGAGTCTCCAGGCTGCAGATCAGCAAGCGCCCACAAGGCTCTGCGCTTCGCGATTTCCAGGCTGCGCAGCTGGTGATGAGTCACCACGTCTCGCCCCTCCTTCTGTTATCAAAAACATCTCACGCGGCCATCTGACCTTTCCGAATAGGCGTGGTAGCTAGAGCTCGATCATCTTGCTCTCGATCTCCTGCCAGAAGTGTTCGGGCATGTTGTTGCCGATGTTGAAATCCACTGGTACGCCGATCAGTACCTGGAGCTCATCTTCAAGGTCGGCGATGTCGAAAAGCGAGATTGTGCCGGTCTTGCTGGAGGGAATGGTGGCGAGGATGTCGAGGTCGCTACCTTCTTGATCATCACCTCGCACAGTCGAGCCAAACAGCTGTGGGGATACGAAGCCGTAGGATTCGACCAGGCGCTTTATGGCTCCTTCTTTGCCACGGATCGCATCGCTAGGCTTCATGGGGTTTACTGGCCTTCGAGCGCGCCTCAAGCTGAAGTTCTTCACTCAGCTTTTGCAGATGAAGCTGATGCTCGCGAGCAACGCTATCAAGCGTTTCCTGATTCAAGAATACAGGGCGACGGCGAGCCATCTTTTGATCATAAGCGTCAGGAGAAGCTTTTTCCGGATCGGTTCGAGCACAACGAGTCACCTTGTCCACCTATCGGTTTGTCAGCTGTTGTCACAAGTGGATTGTAGGAGGCAAAGTGCAAGTTTTGCACCTTGCATGTTGGCGACCGATCTCCAAGGCCGGTTGCTAATGGCCTTTCGCTGCCGGCCCGCCAAGGGCTTGGAGCTGGTAATCAGTGACGGCTTGAAAGCGATGTTCGGCCATCAGCTTGAGGCGCTCCAGCTCCGCTCCAACTACCCCTTCAGCCTGGGCTTGGTGGTACAGCTTCAGCGCTTCCACAGCCTCGCTGTACAGGGGGTGGTCAGGCATGAGCACCTTGCTCAGATCTCTTTTCACGATCACTCCCTTTCGCCATAGCTAGCCGCCATAGTCGCCTCCATGGCTACATCGTTCAAGGTCGGTGATGTTAGCTCTCCGGCTCGTTGATCAAAGGCAGCTCGCTCGGGCCTTGACCTGCTAGTTCTTCGACTTCGGCTGCATCACGAATCCTCTATGTGATGCCATGTGCAGGCCGGTCTCGTATCGATGTTTCAGTTTCGTCGAGCAACACAAGTCCCTTATCAGCCCTCGGCGCAGAACGCAGGCCGGCGAATCCTTCAAGCGCTAACGCCGCGCATCTTCCCACCTGAAACTTGGCCAGCTTCTCCCTGATAGCCATTGACTCAATGAGCTTACCGCTCAGCCGAAAAAACCAAAGACAGCAAGTCGAGCGCCAAAAAACGCTTGAAAACGACAATCTTGCGGGGTTAGTCTGCGGAAACCGGAAAACAATAGCCCAACGGGAGTCAAAAAATGAAGATCAGTCTGTTGCAAGAAGGCGAAACCATCCAAGGCGTCAGCGTTCCGCAGCGTTATCAGGAAATGATCGCCGAAGCCTGTCTCGCTGATAAGCTCGGTTTCTACGCCTGGGGCACCTCTGAGCAGCACTTCAACCCACCGAAATTTACTGTCTCCGCGCCTGAGGTGCTGTACGCAGCTATCGCCGCACAGACCAAGGACATCAAATTGCGCACCATGTGTGCAGTGATGCTGCAGTGGAACCACCCAATCCTCGTCGCTGAACGAACCTCGACCTTGGACATTGTCTCCAATGGCCGAGCAGAAATCGCCACTGCGCGTTCGAACAACCTGGTGACTCTCGAAGCCTTCGGCGTCGACCCGAGCACTACTCGTGCGCAGTGGGAAGATGGTATGGAAGTGCTCATCAAAGCCTTCGCAGACGAAACGCTGCAGCATGAAGGCCCAATCTGGAGTATTCCACCCCGCACCATTGTTCCACGCCCGGTTCAGACCCCGCATCCACCAATCTACGTATCGGCCTCCAGCGTGCAGACGCATAGCAATGCCGGCGAGCGTGGGATTGGCGTGCTCAGTTTCGAAAACTACTTCGGCTTCGATTACCTCCAAGAGTGCATCGACGCCTATCGTGCGGGCCTAGCCACGCACAAGAGCTCCGTACCGCGCCGTACCGAGCAAGCAGGCCTCTACGTCGCCACTGCGTTCTGCGATACCACTCGAGCTCGAGCAATTGATATCGCTCGCGACGTCACCACCAGCTACTTCAAATTCATCATCGACCTCTACGCCCCGCTCGGCAAAAAAGGGTCGTATGAGTATCTGGATGGTCGAATGCTTCGCCTGCTCGATCACGAGGGCGACATGGACTTCCTCGTTTCGGAAACACCGTCCGTGATGGTCGGCGATCCAGACGACTTCATTAAGCGCATTCGCAAGCTACAGCAGATGGGCATCGACGAGATCCTGCTCCGAATCGATGGTATCCCTCACGAAGACATCATGCGCTCCATCGAGCTGATCGGTCGTGAAGTTATGCCTGTCATCAATGGGGGTGCCAAATGAGCCAGGTGCAGATGAAAGCGCCTCTCGAGGCGCCAGAGATCGACGTGCAGATCTTCAAAGAGGCTATGGCCGACTTCCCAGCAGCAGTCACGATCATCACTACCTGGGACAATGAGGGCCGCCCTGTTGGGGCGACTCTCTCGGCGGTCTCATCCCTGTCGGCGTCTCCTCCCATGATGCTGGCCTGCTTTGATCGCAAATCCAAAACCCTCGAATGCCTCACTCAGGGCAAGCCTTTCCTGATCCATGTGCTTGGTGAAGGCCAAGAACATTTGGCGATGCTGTTCGCAGGAAAGTGCGCCGACAAGTTTGAGGGCATCGAGTGGAAGCGCGGAAAGCTCGGCCTTCCCACGATTTGTAATGCAGCATGCGCTCTGGCCTGTGAGGTAGCAGAGGTTCTGCCGGGTGGCGACCACCTCATCGTAACCGGGCATATCCGCCACATCGACCACAACAACCAGCAGACACCGCTTCTCTACCATCGCAGGAAAATGTTCGCCGTACCCGCTGCTGGAGCGCCTGTATGAAGCAGGTGGTGGTGGTTTACGGAACTCCTGCGGATACCCAAGCGTTCGAACGTCACTACCGGGAAGTGCATGTGCCGCTCGTGAAGCAAATGCCGAACCTCGCGAAGTTCGAAGCCAGCATTACCAGCACTGCAACCGCCCAAAAAGACTGGCATGCGATTGCGGTACTGAGTTTCCGTAATCAGGAAGAAATGGACGCATCGCTGAGCTCCCATGCTGGTGTTGCAGCCGTGGAGGACGTATCGAACTTCGCCAGCGGTGGCTGCCAGATCTACACCTGCGAATTCGAAAGCTTTTAAGAATAACTAGAGCGAGGCCTTGCTATGAATCTACCACTGGATCCTTTGAAGCACCTGAGCGCGAATGTTCAGGCCTTTCTGAAGCAACCAATGAAACTGATGATCGACAATCAGTTCGTAGAAGCTTGCGAAGGTAAGGTGTTCCCAACGTATGACCCGGCTACCAGTCAGCTGATCGCGAATGTGTCCGAAGCTGGAATCGCCGATGTGGAGGTGGCGGTCGCTTCTGCCAACCGTGCGCTGGTCGGGCCGTGGGCGAAAATGCTGCCATCTGAACGTGAGGCTGTGATTCGCAGGCTCGCCGACCTCATAGAAAAGCACGGCGATGATTTGGCCCAAATTGAGAGCCTGGATAGCGGCAAGCCTGCTGCGCAGATTCGAGCTGTGGACATCGAGCTGTCCATCGGGGCGCTTCGCTACAACGCCGGCTGGCCGACGAAGCTCCATGGCCAGACGATCCCGGTGAGCGCGCCAGATATGCACGTCTACACTCGCCGAGAGCCTCTCGGGGTCATCGCTGCAATCGTGCCGTGGAACTTCCCGCTCTGCCAGGCTTGCTTCAAACTTGCACCCGCACTGGCTGCTGGTTGCACTGTCGTGCTGAAGCCTGCAGAGCAAACGCCTCTCTCGGCGCTGTATCTCGCCAAGCTGGCAATTGAGGCGGGTCTGCCTTCTGGAGTTCTGAATGTCCTCCCAGGCTTTGGCAAGGTTGCCGGCCAGGCTCTAGTCGAACACCCAGGCATCGCGAAAATCGCTTTCACTGGCTCCGAGGCAGTTGGCAAACACATTGTCCGAACTGCGGCCAGCGACCTCAAACACGTCTCCATGGAGCTTGGGGGCAAGAACCCGAACGTAATCTTCGCCGACGCCGATCTCGATCAAGCTGCCGCAACCGCAGCAATGGCCATCTTCTTCTACTCAGGCCAAGTCTGCGCTGCGGGTTCCCGCTTGATGGTGGAGCGCAAGGTTTACGAACGCGTCCTGGAAACGGTAATGGGGGAAACCGCAAGGCTGAAAGTTGGCCACGGTCTCTCGCCAGACACCTCTCTGGGCCCACTGATCTCTGCAGATCAGTTCGCCAGGGTCAGCGGATTTGTCGAGCGCGCCAAAGCTGATGGGATCGAATGCGTCATGGGTGGCAAAAAAGCGGGTGGGGCTCTCTCTGATGGCCACTTCCTTGAGCCAACGATCCTGTTGAATGCGTCTGACAATCAGGAAGTGGTAGCCGATGAAATTTTCGGCCCCGTCCTGGTAGTTCAAACATTCGAATCGATTGACGAGCTCACCACCCGAGCGAACAACACCGGCTTTGGTCTGTCAGCTGGCGTGTGGACACGCGACGTAGGCAAGGCACATAAGGTAGCCGCAGCACTCCAGGCTGGTACAGTGTGGATCAATACTTACGGAAACTTCGATTGCGCTGCACCATGGGGTGGCTACAAGCAGTCCGGGTATGGTCGTGACAATGGCGCTGAAGGCATCGAAAAATTCCTTCAGACCAAGACAGTCTGGACGAACTGCAACTGATCCTCGAGTGACGCCGTCTACATGATGGCGTCAGCTCAGCGTAACCGTCCGGCCAACTCACCTTCCTGACCCCGACGCCAAAGGCGATGGTGTCCACCTAATTTAAGTGGACACCATTTCTAGCCTTTTAAGCGGGTCTTTCCATGCAGTCACAACGCCGTTCCTATTCAAAATCCTTCAAGGCCCAAGTTGTCCAAGAGTGCGCCCAGCCCGGCGCATCGATTGCCAGCGTCGCGCAGAAGCACAGCCTTAACGCGAACCTCGTACATAAATGGATTAGGGTACTCACGAACAAAACTATGGCGCTGCAACCTGCTTTCATTCCAGTGCCCTTGCCGCTAGCCGGAGGACATTCGCAGGCAGCTTCATCAAGTATCTGCATTGAAATCCAGCACCCGCGTGGCACCGTCAAAGTGAACTGGCCGACCGAAAGCGCTGTCGCCTGTGCCACCTTTCTGCGAGACCTGTTGGAATGATTCGGATCGATGCCATCTGGCTTGCCACCGAGCCTATGGACATGCGCGCCGGTACCGAGACCGCGCTGGCCAGGGTGATCGCGGTGTTCGGTGTGGCGAAGCCGCACTGCGCATACCTCTTCGCTAATCGCCGTGCCAACCGAATGAAAGTCTTGGTGCATGACGGTGTGGGCATTTGGCTGGCAGCGCGACGATTGAACCAAGGCAAGTTTCATTGGCCCGGCATCCGTCACGGATCGGAAGTCGAACTCGATAACGAGCAACTTCAAGCCTTGGTACTGGGTTTGCCGTGGCAGCGGGTCGGCGCAGGCAGCGCGATCACAGTGCTTTAGCCCCTGCCATTAGCCCGTCGGTTTATCGCTGTTGACGACCTGCTCTGACACAATCAGCGGCATGACTTCCTCGCCCAATCTCGACCAGATGACACCGGAACAGCTGCGCGGCTTGGCCGAACAGGCTATGCAGTTGCTGTCCCAGGTCGACTCCATGAGCCAGAAAATCCAACGCCTCGAAACGGTCAACGAGCAACTGGCTCATGAAATCGCCATCCTCAAGCGACACAAGTTCGCCAAGCGCAGCGAGCAACTGAGCCCCGACCAAGGCAGTCTGCTTGATGATCTGCTCGATACCGATATCGCAGCTATCGAAGCCGAGCTGAAGGCAGCCAATCCGCCGGCCGCACCGGCCGAGCCACGTCATAAGCCCAAGCGTGCACCACTGCCGCCGCAGTTTCCGCGAACCGTGATCCGTCACGAACCAGAGAATACTCAGTGCGTGTGCGGCTGCCAGCTTCAGCGAATCGGCGAAGACGTCAGCGAGAAGCTCGATTACACTCCGGGCGTGTTCACAGTTGAGCGGCATGTGCGTGGAAAATGGACGTGCCGTCAGTGTGAAACACTGATCCAGGCGCCTGTACCGGCCCAAGTGATCGACAAGGGCATCCCGACCGCAGGCCTTTTGGCCCACGTGATGGTGGCGAAGTTCGCCGACCATTTACCGCTGTACCGGCAGGAGAAGATTTTTGGTCGGGCCGGACTGCCCATCGCCCGTTCGACACTGGCGCAATGGATCGGACAGACCGGTGTGCAGCTCCAGCCTCTGGTCGATGCGCTGCGTGAGCATGTGTTGGCCCAGGGCGTGATCCACGCCGATGAGACCCCGGTTCAGATGCTCGCACCAGGCGAAAAGAAAACCCACCGCGCTTACGTGTGGGCCTATAGCACCACGCCTTTCTCGGCCCTAAAGGCCGTGGTCTACGACTTCAGCCCCAGCCGTGCCGGCGAACATGCGCGTAACTTCCTGGGCACGTGGAACGGTAAGCTGGTCTGCGATGACTTCGCCGGCTACAAGGCCAGCTTCGAGCTGGGCATCACCGAAATCGGCTGCATGGCCCATGCACGCCGCAAATTCTTCGACCTGCATGCAGCCAATAAAAGCCAGTTGGCGGAGCAGGCGCTTCACTCGATTGGCGGGTTGTATGAAGTCGAGCGACACGCCAAGGAAATGAGCGACGAAGCCCGCTGGCGATTACGTCAGGAAACAGCGGTGCCCATCGCTGAAAAACTGCATGAGTGGATGTTGGCCCAACGCGAACTTGTGCCCGAGGGTTCGGCCACGGCCAAGGCCCTGGATTACAGCCTTAAACGCTGGGTAGCGCTGACGCGCTACCTGGAAGATGGTGCTGTGCCCATCGACAATAACCAGATCGAGAATTTGATCCGGCCGTGGGCGCTTGGGCGCTCGAACTGGTTATTTGCCGGGTCGCTGCGCAGTGGAAAAAGGGCGGCGGCAATCATGAGCCTGATCCAGTCGGCGCGTATGAATGGGCACGATCCGTATGCCTATCTCAAGGATGTACTGATGCGGCTTCCGACACAGCGGGCGAGCGAAATCACGCAATTACTCCCGCAGCATTGGATGCTTGCCTGAGGCAGGCTAAGTGGACTTCGCCAAATAGTCAGCTCAAAGGCTGATTGGCATCAACAATTCGGAAGCGACTTTTCTCAGCATGTAGGTTTCGCGCAGAATTGACTGCCCCATCGAAGACTCGTGACGCTGCATGACGGCTTCATTGTGTGCGATGGCTTCATGCAGGTTGATCCAGACAGGCCGCATACCATTAGCGATTTCGTGGCTTTCCATTCTCACCGGCTCTAGCTGGGGCGCTACTTCGCATTGATAAAAATGCGAGGTCATGTGCATCAGATCGTACTGTGGCTTTTGGTAGGGCCGGTACTCCTCGATGTAACCGTAGTGCTGGAGCACCTGTATTTCACGAGCACCAGTCTCTTCCTCAAGCTCACGCTTCAGGCCTGCGACAATGTCCTCGTCACCATCAAGGCCGCCTCCAGGAAAGCTGAAATCGTTATAGCGCTCGGTGAACAGCAACAGGATCTGTTCACCCCGCATCACGATGCCGCGAGCTGCATGTCGACGGAATACTCTGCCCTGCTTGGATTTCAGCTCGGGGTGAACAATTTCAGTTATGAGTTGCATGTGGTCTCGTAGCGGCAAGATCAGTTAGTCATCGTCCAGGGTGGCCACGGTATTTCCTCAGTTCTGGAAATACTGTGGCCAGTGGAACTGGCTCAGCGAAGCAGCAATAAGGGTACAGTGGATGTACGCAGCATCGTCGTGGTCGTGCTGCCTATCAGAAACTGCCTGATGCGTGAGTGCCCGTACGCCCCCATGACCAAGAGGTCAATGCCGTGCTCTGCCTGATACGCATGCAGTGTGGACTCTACTTCGCCTGGGCGGATCTCGGAATGCACCAGCGAGCCGGAAGACGCAAGCGTGGTTCGTGCCTTCTCCAGCGCGTTCTGGTTGTCTTCAGAATCCGTTCCAACCATGACGATATGAATTGGCAGGCCTTCGCACAGCGGGCTTGAAGCAAGCATCTGTAAGGTCTTGTGGCCTGTTGCGCTGCCGTCAAATGCCACCATGACCGTTTCAGGTTTCCTGAAATGGCTGGTTGTAATCAGGGTGGGGCGGTGGATAGTTCGGACTATCGCTTCAATCTGGCTGCCAAGACTTTGGGCACTGCGCGTGCTGTCCTCACCGACTCTTCCAATCACCAGTAACCGAATATCGTCTTGGAGATCGCTCAGGCTCTCGACGAGATGGCCATGGCGCTGCTTCATATCAGGTGACATGGCGCCAGAGTGAACTGTTCGCTCGCGAGCTTTTTCAAGCATGTGCTGCCCATGCTCCAACGCCAGTTTTGCCCGCTGCGCATCCAGCATGGCCAACTCTTCCAGCAGATGTTCTCTGCTACCGAGACCGATATTGCCGCTGAGGTCAGCGGATGCAGGATATTTCTCCTTATCCAGCACATGAAGCAAGGTCAGGGGAGCGCTGAGTCGTTGCGAGGCCCATGCTGCGTAATCGCAGACCGCCAATGAGGATTGTGAGTTATCAATGCATGCCATTACGCGGGTCATTGTCGTTCTCCTTAGTGGCTCATGAGCTTGTCGATGGCACCGGGTTTGTCATGCACGCCGAAGCGGTCAACGATTGTCGCGCTGGCTTCATTGAGACCGAGCACTTCAACCTCAGCGCCTTCGCGTCGGAACTTGATCACGACCTTATCCAGCGCTGCGACGGCGGTGATATCCCAGAAATGCGCCTGTGTGAGATCGATGGTGACCTTGTTGAGCGCCTCCTTGAAGTCAAAAACCTCAGTGAACTTGTCCGCAGAGCTAAAGAACACCTGGCCCACGACGCGGTAAGTCCGATGCGATTTCGTCTCTTCAAGAGTGCTCTTGATATCCAGGTAGTGCCCGACCTTGTTTGCGAAGAACAGGGAGGCCAGCAGCACACCTACCAGTACGCCGTAAGCCAGATTGTGAGTGGCCACGACGACCACGACGGTCGCCACCATGACGAGGTTGGTCGACAGCGGATGCTCTTTCAGATTACGCAAGGAATCCCAGCTAAAGGTGCCGATGGACACCATGATCATCACAGCCACGAGTGCCGCCATAGGGATTTTGGAGAGCCACTCGCCAAGAAATACCACCATCAGCAGCAGGAAAACGCCGGCACACAATGTCGAGAGACGGGTGCGGCCACCAGATTTCACGTTGATGATCGACTGGCCGATCATGGCGCAACCTGCCATGCCGCCAAGCATGCCGGCAGCGATGTTGGCCACACCCTGGCCTTTGCACTCGCGGTTTTTGTTGCTGGTGGTGTCGGTAAGGTCGTCGACGATGGTCGCGGTCATCATTGATTCGAGTAGACCCACTACTGCCAACGCAGCCGAGTACGGGAAAATGATGCGCAGGGTTTCAAAATTCAGCGGAACTTCAGGCCAGAGGAAGATCGGGAGCGTATCAGGCAGTTGGCCCATGTCACCGACGGTGCGGATATCCAAACCGAGGTAAATGGCGATGGCAGTCAGCGTCAGAATGCACACCAATGGAGAGGGAATCACCTTGCCGATTTTCGGTACATACGGGAACAGGTAGATGATTCCCAGGCCCGCAGCGGTCATGGCATAGACATGCCAGGTGACATTGGTCAGCTCAGGCAATTGCGCCATAAAAATCAGAATCGCTAATGCGTTTACGAAGCCGGTGACTACCGAGCGTGAAACAAAGCGCATCAACGAGCCGAGCTTCAGGTAGCCGGCAAGGATTTGAAGTACGCCACATAGTAGCGTCGCGGCCAGCAGGTACTGGAGTCCATGCTCTTTTACCAGCGTAACCATCAGCAGTGCCATGGCGCCTGTCGCCGCCGAGATCATTCCGGGGCGCCCGCCGACAAAGGCGATGACAGCACAGATACAGAAGGAGGCGTAGAGACCGACTTTGGGATCTACCCCGGCGATGATGGAAAAGGCGATGGCTTCCGGGATCAGCGCGAGTGCGACCACCAGCCCCGCGAGCACGTCGGCACGGACGTTGGAAAACCACGTTTGTCTAAGTTTTTGCAGCATATAAATATCCAAGGCAAAGCATCGCGCACGCCAAGGGAGTGGCGAGCGAATCGATACAAATTCAAATTTTGAGGATTTTTTGCTGTGTGCTTAAGGTGTAAAACCAGGCGTACAGCAGTGAGCACCCGCGAGCGAGGCTAGCGGAAGCAGGTTGTTGCGAGGGGGCGTAGCGCTAAGGCGGCGTAGGCTGCCAGTAGATCGTTTGGAGTACAGTCATGCTGATGTTCCTGTAGCTCAAGGGGTATGCGGAGCCGAAGTATACAATGAAGCCATCGTCGATTGCGACCCGCTGGCAGGCTCTGCATGACCTACGTCAGATACAGGCTTATTCAATGGGTATACCTGCGGGCAAGGCTTTGTTTTCCACCCGTTCTTGTCCGAGCTGGTCTGTGTGCTGAGGGGTGAGTTGGCCAGACGGTTACAGCTCAGCTTCGTTGGGCACCGCTTCATCCTCTTTAGCCGACTACCAGGTCGGCTTTTTTTCAGGAGCGGCCAGGGCCCAAGCGCTTATAGAGCAGATCGATGTATGGGAAACTCTCAATGCGCTCGATCCCTTCAACCATCCGAAGCTTGTCATCGATCAGGTCGAAAAGCGCGATCCTAGATTCGCATACCACCTCGACAAACAGGTCGAATCGACCGGCGCATATGGTGATGTAAGACACCTTCTCAAAGCCGCGCAGACGGTCAGCTACGTCCTTTACCCGAACACCTGGACGTACAGTCACCGCTACCCAAGCAAGAGCTCGATTTTCCAAGTTCATTGGGCTAGTGATGGCCATAATGTTGAGCAGCCCAGATTCGAGCAAAGCATTCAAACGCCCCCGCACCTGGGACTCGGAAATATCTAAAGCGTTTGCGATGTTTTTCAATGGCGCCCGACCATCAAAGCTCAGTTCATGGACGATCTTCCTGTCCACATCGTCCATTTCCTTGCTCAAAACTCCCTGCGACTGAGCCGCAGGAGCGCGACCGAAGAACTGCGCTCTCTGGTAGAACACGCTGTAGTAAGGAAAAACCTCGATCCCTTTGACCCCCTTCAGTACAGCGACCTCATGATTGAGGACGTACTGCATGCGGGCCATGTCAGAGCAAATGATCTCCACGAAGAGCGAGAAACGACCAGTCGTGGTGACGACATAATCGACATCAGCGAGGCCTATCAGAGATTCCGCAACGTCGGAAACTGGGGAGCTGAGATCAAGGGTAATGCCCACCAAAGCCCCTGCTTGATAGCCCAGGGAAGCAGGGTCTGTCAGAGCAACGATCTGGATAACATTCTGCTCAAGGAGCTGGTGCACTCTGTTACGCACGGTGCGCTCAGAAATATCTAGCTCGCGTGCTATGGCCACAAAAGGTCGACGACCATCCTCTTGGAGGTGGGCAATAATCTCCCGGTCGGTAGCTGACAAGGGCTGCTCTGAAAGCGGGCCATGGCCATTCGGATGGAGGCGAGTTACAGCGGGCGCTTCTTTCAGATCAGCTGTATTCATGTCGATGCGGTCAAGGAGGCGAATCGTCGTATTATCCACCCCCTCCCAGTTTGGGCAAGCGTTAAACTACACCTTCAGCCGGTAAGATCTCGACAACTTCCAGGTCATACCCTGCCAAACCGATGAACTTAGCGGGAGAGCCCATGTTCCGAATTTTCTTTACCCCCAGATCCTGCAAAATCTGAGCCCCCGTGCCTAGCTCAGCATAAGTGCGGGAATGAGCCCGCTGGCATTTACGACTAGGCGTGGTTAATTGAGGCACACGCTCAAGCAAAGCTTGAGACGTTTCATGTGTGGCGAGTATCACCACTACACCATGCCCTACCGAAGCGACTTTCTCCAAAGCCCCCCATAGCGTCCAGCTACTGGGGATGGTGCATTCGGCTCCAACCAGGTCGCATAGAGGATCTATGGCATGCACTCTTACCAAAGTGGGTTCATCGCCATGTAATCGCCCCATGACCATGGCCATGTGAACACCACCCTCTATGACGTCCTCATAGGTCACCAAGCGAAAGATGCCATGTACCGTTGGTAATTCCCGCTCGCCGATACGCACAACCGTGCGCTCTGTCGTCAGGCGGTGATGGATCAGGTCAGCGATAGTTCCGATTTTGATGCCATGCCTCTCGGCGAATGCTTCAAGATCACCTCGGCGCGCCATGCTCCCATCATCGTTCATCACTTCCACAATTACGGAGGCAGGCGTCAGTCCGGCCAAGCGCGCAAGGTCACACCCCGCCTCGGTATGGCCAGCCCTTGTAAGCACACCTCCCTCACGGGCTCGTAAAGGAAAAATATGGCCAGGCTGGACTAGATCATCAGCGGTAGAGTCAGGATGCACAGCAGTCAAAACGGTGTGAGCTCGATCTGCTGCCGAGATACCCGTCGTGACACCGTGGGCGGCCTCAATCGAGACTGTAAAAGCGGTCGTGAAGGCGCCCCGATTACTGGGCACCATCTGCTCCAGGCCCAAGCGGACACAATGATCATCAGTCAGAGTAAGGCAGATGAGACCTCGCGCTTCTCGTGCCATGAAATTGATGATGTCCGGAGTACATTTTTCAGCAGCGATCAGCAGATCACCTTCGTTTTCCCGGTCTTCGTCATCCACCAGAAGGACAAGCTTGCCCTGACGAAAGTCATCGATGATTTCTTCGATTGTGTTGAAAGGCATATTGTTATTGGTCGCCTAAGAGTGGAGTACGGAGTTAACGAAGGCAGGCTTCAAATGAGCTGCGTAGCGCTTCAGATTCAAGATTGCGGCCAATGAAGACGAGCTTGCTAACACGTGGCTCGCCGTCAGCCCAAAGCCGCTGGACATCACCGTCAGCCATCGCCTGAACACCTTGAAATACGAAGCGGCGCGGCTCATTGGTAAAAGCCAAAATCCCTTTGTATCGAAGAAGGTCTTCACCGTACTCGCGCTGCAGGGTCTGGATGAACCCCATGAATCGGTCTGGTACAACTTCCTTCTCAGTCGTCAGAGAAACGCTCACAACTTCGTCATCATGACGGTGGAGAAGAATGGGCTTTGACTGCCCCCCATTTTCCAATCGAAGAGTCTCCAGGGTAAAAGACCCACGCCCGGTGAGTATGGAGACGTCCAGATCACAATGGCGTGTTCGGAAGTGTTCGGCTTGGGGGCTCAATCTGCGCAAGAGACCTTCGACGGCGTCAGCCTGGCTTCCGGTAAGCGTCTCGACTTTGTTCAGCAAGACCGTATCCGCAAACGCCAGTTGCTGGACGATCTCGGGGTGCCGCTTCCAGTAGCTTTCGATGTGTGCTCCATCGACAACACACACCACTGAATCCAATACCAGGTCGTCGTTCAAATCATCATCGAGCATGAAGGTTTGAGCTATTGGTGCTGGGTTGGCCAATCCTGTTGTCTCGATGACGAGGGCATCGAACCCACCCTTCTCGAGCAGGATTTCTAGACTGTGCAAAAGATCGCCGCGAACAGAACAGCACAGGCATCCATTGCTGAGCTGAATGACCTGCTCATCTCTGTTCTCAATCAGCTCTGAGTCGATCCCAAGCTCTGCAAATTCGTTGACGATGACTGCATAGCGCCTACCGCCAGGTGCGGTAAGCATCCGCCTGAGAAGCGTTGTCTTTCCGGCCCCCAAGTACCCGGTTAGCACAGTGACTGGGATTTTCATAGCGATGACTCCGACGGCAGATCCTGACATCTACTCCGCTCAAACAGCCGTTGAGCGACCCGTGGAAAAAGGCGTTGACAACCAATTTCTTTGCTGATTATGTATCAATTCGCTAAGAAAAAAAACAAAAGCGGAATCCCGCAGGTCGGAAATCACGTTTTCCGTAGCTAGCGAGTCTGGTGCGACGGCCAATCCGTCCTCCAGCATCCTGAGGCTCCGCGCTGGAGAAGCAACGATGATCGAAAGAGATGCGCCATCCGAGAGAATTCTCCTCGGCGGCAAGGTGATTACCATGAGCCAGGATGCTGACCAGCATGCTCAAGGTATCGTCATTCGAGGCGACCGAATTGTGAGGCTGATCCGACGCGATCAGGTTGAGCAGTTCCGCACCCCCTCCACCGTCATCACCGACCTTGGTGATCGAACCCTGATGCCAGGATTCGTGGACGTCCACGCCCATGCTGAAGTGGTATGCCGCACAACGTTCAACACCATCGATTGTCGAGCACCGGAGTGCTCTTCAATTGAAGATGTGTCCGCCTTGCTCGCCAAAGCCCGAGACGAGAAAGCCCCTGGGGAATGGATTGTCGGCCAAGGAAACCTGTTCTTTGACCGCAAGCTGCGGGAGGGACGACTCCCCACCAGAGAAGAGCTCGATTCGGTAAGCCTTGAACATCCGATAGCCATCCGCGCCGGCGGACACATCACCGTGCTGAACAGCAAAGCCCTTGAAGTCGCGGGTATAGATCGCGATTACGTACCACCAGAGTTCAGTGTCACGGGGCTTCCTATCGTTGAACGCGATGAAAACGGCGACCCAACCGGAGTGGTCAAGGAGATGGACACGTTGCTTCCTCTCCCAGGTTGCGACCGTTCAACCCTGAAAAGCGCCTTGAAAGCGGGCCTTTTCGAGTATTTTACGCGATTCGGTGTGACCACGATTGGCGAAATCTCGGAGACCGTCGAAGGCATCCAGTGCATGGACGAGATGGCATGTGAAGGTACTCTGCCGGTCGCTATGAGGGTCTACATTTGGGCGCCAGGCACTATGGAGCTGGATGAGGCATGCAACTGGCAGGAAAAAATCCAGCTCAATGCCTCTGAGCATATGATCCGCATGCAGGGGATAAAGCTGTTTGCCGATGGGGGGTTCTCCGCGAAAAGCGCTGCGGTGAGTTGCCCTTATCTGGGCCTGAATGGCCAGTGCGGAGAGATCGCATTCCCCAAATACTTTTTCCGCCGAGCTTACGAACAGTCTCAGAAAAGCGGGCTTCAACTTGCAGTCCACGCTAACGGTGACCGTGCCCAGGAGTGGCTCTGTGAACTCGTTGAGTCGATGGGCGGGGCCAGTAGTGGCCGTACCCGCATGCGTATCGAGCACGCTGGCAATTTCATGCCCCGCCAAAAGACCATGGAAGCGTGGGCTGCAGCGGGCATCATCCCTGTCCCTCAGCCGGTGTTCATCTATACCTTCGGTGAATACTTCCCCGATTACCTCGGAGACACAGGACGCATCGGTCGTTTCCCATTCAAAGACCTCCTTGCCCAAGGTTGGAAGCTTTCCGGCAGTTCGGACGTCTGGATCGGTTCTGAACGTGAAGCGACGAACCCCCTCTTCAGTGTCTGGTGCTGCGTAAAGCGTCAAACCTACTCTGGCAGCTTCATCGATCCCGAGCAGGCGATCACCTTGGAGCAGGCACTGCGCATGCATACCCTGGATGCAGCAGCCACAATGGGAGAAGAAGACATTCGAGGCAGCATCACTCCTGGGAAGCTCGCCGATATCATTGCACTGGACAGAGACCCATTTGCTGTACCAGTTGATGAACTTAGAAATATAAAAGTGGAATACGTACTCACACAAGGACGTGCGGCTCTTAACCTTACCTGTTAACTGCCAATTCAGCCGGTTGTCAAAGACCGGCCCTCACAAGAAAAGGTTGCAGGAGATAATAAAATGCGTGCTTTACCGCTCGAACTTGAACAAAGAATAGCTCTGCTCGAAGAAGAACAAAATCAAGGAGCTGATTTTGACACCGCAACATGGTTCTGGCTCATTATTCTGGGGGTTATTATCCCAGTCGCCGTGGCTGTATGGGGGTGGGCATGACTAAGCACAATGTGGCCGAAGCCGTTGCCGACACCTCGGCCTGGCCTCTGCTTCCAGCAGAACGTGTTTGGGGAAGCTGGCAACTCCTCATCGCCCTTACAACGGCAGGAGCTGCTACCTGGTGTTACATCATTGGTGAGTACGTAGGTTATTACCTTAATTTCCGTCAAGGATTTGCGGCCCTTACTGCAGGATGTATGTTCGGGATGCTGATCACCGTATTGGCAGCATTGCCCATTTGCTGCCGTTTCGGTGTTGACTCCATTGCCTCGAGCAAGCCTGCTTTTGGCACCAAGGGGTGGGTTATCCCCGCAAGCTTACAATTCCTATCCATCCTTGGCTGGAACTGTCTGCTGCTAATTTTCTTCGGAAAATCCACAGCCCAATTCTTAGTCGCCGTTGGCCTCACTACCCCCGCACACAGTGGTATCGTTGAGCCGTGCGCTACGCTCTTCGCTTGCGTCTTGGTAATGCTACTGCTACTCAGAGGTTCTGGCGGTGTAGATCGAGTTGCGAAAATTTTGGTAGCCCATGTTTTCGTTGGCCTCTGGATGCTGTACATCATCGTGAACGAGCGCTGGGACGATTTGGCGATGGCAAAGCCAGCGCAGGCCTCGGCTGACCCTGTATGGAATTTCGTGACGGGCCTGGAACTAGGCATCGCAGCATCGCTGTCTTGGTGGCCATACATAGGGGCGATGTCCCGAATGGTTCCTAACGGCAAAAAAGCCGCTGTGCCGGCGATGCTAGGGCTGGGTGGTTCAGTCGCAGCGTTGAGTTTGATTGGGGTGGCAGGTGTTCTGGTTCTGAAAGTTTCAGACCCATCAGAATGGCTTCGAACGGTAGGCGGGCCGACCTACGCCATTATCTCGTTGGCCTTCGTCACTGCAGCAAACCTGGGCACAGCAGTAGCCGGTATCTACTGCTCCGCTCTGGGCTTGCGCCACTACAAAGTATTCGAAGAGATTTCGTGGAAGGTACTCCTGGTTATAATCATCACGCCTATCGCGATTATTGGTCTGGCAATACCGAACCTGTTCTTCAATAACTTCTCTGCGTTCCTCGGCTTTATTGGAGTTGGCTTCGCTCCGCTTTGTGGCATTCAGATTACTGATTACTATCTCTTGAGGAGAGGGAAAATCAATGTGCGGGGTCTGTTTGACGAAAGCGAGCCAATCTATCGTTATTGGAAAGGCGTGAACCCGGCAGCAGTCTTGGCTATGGTTGCTGGTGTTGCATCTTATATTTACGTTCTAAACCCACTGACCTTTGCTTCCAACGCTCCATACCCGTTGATACCTGCTTCCATTTTGGCGGCGGTGGTAGCGAGCGTAGTATTCCTGCTCGTTACTCGACTCGTAGTGATTCCGTCTGGTAAAGGTGGCTACCCAAAGACTGAAAAGGTCTATCAGCCTGAAGAGCACAGTACCCCACCTATCTGAAACAAGCCCGCCAGCTAAATCTGGCGGGCATCACCTTTAATGAATCCAGGTATCGGAATGACCACACTGACAACAGAACTTTTAGACGACATCGTTGCCGCCTTCAACGAGCATGACGCCGAGAAAGTCGTTAGCTTTTTTCACACAGAAGGTGAGCTGATAAGCGCGAGCGGTGGCAATGGCCGAGGCACTCTCACGAAGGGCAGAGACGCCATTAGGGAGGCCCTCAAGGCAAGGTTCACCGCCAGCCCTGATATCCAGTGGATGGAAGGCATGAGCTGGATCGCTGCAAATCAAGCGGTGACTGAATTTCGAGTGGTCGCGACCTTGCCAGATGGTGGGAAACTGGACGTTCTGGGGTGCGACGTCTGGGAGTTTTCCGGAGATAAAATTCTCCGCAAAAACACCTACTACAAACAGTAGATCTGGTGGCCAAGCTCTACCTACTAATGAGCAGACCAGTTACGCCCTCTGGCAACCCGGATCACGAGTAGAAAAAAACGCCAGGGTTGGCGGTTTTTCAAAGTCTTGCTCGGGGTTGCCGGCTGTCCATGACGGGGTTTAGAGTGTCGTGAAGAGGTCTTTTCCTCAGAGAGGTATCGGTGCCGGATACGTACCAGATGAGGCTAACTAGAGGGCCGTCATCACGTCAAGGCGCTGTGCTTACTGCAGCCACGATTCCACGGTCTCAGCGCCATGCTCAGCTTTCCATGCCTTCAGAACGGCGTGGTTGCCGCCTTTAGTCTGCACGACTTCACCGTTGTGCGGGTTTTTGTAGACCTTCACTTCACGCGGCTTGCGAGTCGACTTCTCTTGGGCCTGGGGGGCCTGACGGCGAGTGCCTGCTTGTGGGTCAAGAATGTTGACTACCTCGCGGAGGCTGTAGCCGTACTCACCAAGCAATGCACGGAGTTTGTCTTCAAACTCCATTTCAGCCTGGATAGCGCCGTCACTTTTCATGGCTTCCAACTCAGCGAGTTGCTGGGCAAGCTGCTGCTCAAGGCGACGGAATTCTGCGAGACGAGACATTGTTAGCTTCCTAAATGGTCGGTCGTGCAAGAGTACATTCTGACCACACCGACCGCTACTCAGAAACGAGCGAAGCAATAATGCTATGTGCCGAGCAAAGCGTGCTGACCCACGCTGTGCCCACCCGTTTTCCTGGGGAGCTACAGAACGAGCAGGTCTTCAGCGATAGCTCGATGGCCACATCAACGGCGCCTCGGCAGTACGCGTCCCCGCCATCGTAGAAAAGTGCAGCTCGCCTAATTTGGATTTGATCTGCGAGACGGTAACGGGCATCACCTCTGGGTGCCGAACCAAGTGAACCTGCAATGTGTCGCAAAGCGCGAGGAGGATGTTCTTCCCACCTGGGCCACAGCAAATCTCATCGACGCCAAGATCAGAGAACATCTGAGGGTAGCGCTGACGAAACTCCCCAATATCGATCTCGGGAAGGGCTTCCGGGGACTGACTCATAGTGCTCAAGGCTTTCCAGAAGGAGTAGAGGCCCCGGCCATGGTGTGATTTGCGATCAAAATGGCAAGCAGAGCGCGCCGGCCAGGGATGGCCGAGAGGCGTGAGGATGGACGCCCCCAACGGGGCCGAGACCGGCAAAGCCGGGCTCGGTTTACGACAGCCGGCCCCAGAGGGGCACGCCCAGGACTTAGCGGTGCATTTTGCTGAGCCGCTCGACCAGTCTAGCGGGTGGGTACAGCTCAGCGTGACCAAGCTCGATTTTATAAATCACTGGAGACGGTTGGGTGTTGGCATATAGCGATCACCTGCCAAACGCCGAAACTCTTGAAGGCTTCGCCGCCCCCCATCTTTCCTAAACGTAGCCACCACGTACCTGGAGTTAAGGGTCGTGATAACCCAGAACCTCCCTTCTTTGGCCACAGACTGAATGTCAGATGTGCGGATCAGGTGGCCGTCTGCGAACCTACCAGTCGGGTGCTCAAGTAGGTGGCCAAATACAATGCCCACGGCGCTGCACGCGTGAATCTGGACGTTTACAAGATAGGCAGTTACCAGGGACTCATAGTCCTGGTTCACCGCTCGAGCAATCCGTAGCAGATCGAAGTCGCTAAAGCGCTTCACATGGAAGTCGACCGCGACAGTGTTGATATCTGTCACGAGTGAGAACTCCGAGGTTCAGCCCCGGCATTCGGCTTTGTGGCACGACGTCGGTACAGCTCCTTCACGCCGGTCAGGGACTCGACATCAAGCCTAGGCTCGTGCGTATCGACGTATACGGCGCCGCTCTCGACCTCAAGCACACAGATGGGCACTTCTGCACGGTCGTAGCCCATCGACAACGACTTGAGCTTCTCCATCTTCCAACCAGTGCCCTTGTTCATCCAGCCGGGAGTCATGACTTGAACATCCTGTACCACCAGGCACTCGTTCTGAGCCAACAGCAACTCCATGAGTCGCGGCTCATCGTTGAGCATCTCTTCATAGTCGACGAACCGATCCTCGTGCTGGCGCTTGAGGCTGACGTGATACCAGTGCGTCGCCAGGGATCGGGTGACTGCATGAAAGTGAGCGAGGCCATCCCCAAACATACCCACGGGGCCAGCCTGGTCTTGCGTGCTAATGCGGAACATCGTGAATCTCATCTGGGCAAGTCCGCCAGGCGGAGCTTGCGGGTCAAAATAATCCGAATATTGTCTTGAGCGAGGCAGTTTGCTCGCGACCTTGGCCGATCAACACATACACCGTGTTCCGTGTCTCAAACATGCATACGCCGTCATAGGTCTTGCACAGCGTCGACCGCACCCATCCGCCAGGCGGGAACCGCCCCTGGCTGTCGTAGGTGACGCAATGGGAGTACAGGAACATCGGCTGCAGGCCTGCAGATCGAACCCTCGCGAGCGACTCAGGCGGCTCATCGACGTGGAAAAGAAGCCAGTCCTCAACAAGGCAGTACGGTCTACGGGGGAAGCGTTCGGCGAGCAGTGCCTCAATCTCAGGTCGAGACAGGGATGTGCCAGCGGAAGAGATTTTTCCTTCCTGGAGCAACTCGTGCTCAACAGAGCTATCAGTCACCAAGTACCTCGGTATCCAAAACGACGAGGTGATGTGCGAACGGGATCGTAGCGGCAGATCGCCATTCGACTCACTCGAACCAATATATCTGTTTGAGCGAGTCGAGGCAAACGAGGCATACCGTCTCATTTTGCGGAGGCAGAAATGCCGCTACGCCATTCTCTCGCCGCCGTGCTTCAGTCGCTGCGAACGCAGCAAGGCCTGTCTCAGCAGGAGATCTCCGGCCTGGTTCGTCAACAAACGATCAGCGAGCTGGAAGCTGCTCGCTTCACGGCCACCATTGATACCGTGAGGGATCTGGCCATTTCGTTGAACATCAGCCCAGCCACCCTGTTCGCCATGGTGATTGCTGCTGAGAATCAGCAGACAACACACCAGGTGCTGATCGACGCAATTGTGGAAGCGGAGGCCTTGGGCAGAGCCAACGAGATCATGGAACGACGGCCTCGCGAGATTGAGCATCCACGAGTCACGGCTGCCAGAGAGAAGTGGAAGGCAGTTCAAGCGCTGAAAAAAGACGGCCTCACCCAGGCTGAGGTGTCCCGTGCTCTGGGGTACTCGAAGGGCACTGTGTGGCGGCTTTGGGAGCGGGAGCCAGGCAGCTGCGGCTGAGAGGCTCAGGGCGATACGAGAGCTGAAGGAGGCCGGCCTCTCTCTGGCCGAGGTCTTCAAGAAGCGGGTTGCCGAGTAGCACGGTTGGGCGTGGCACGCAGGTTAGTAATAACCGAGCGCTCTTGTTGGAGCACTATTCATTACACGGCATCTTAGGGAGAAATCACGACGCGGCGGCTGATGCGGCTACGGAGAGGGCGTCTCCACGAAATCCTTGTCTTTGCCCGTAAAGAACATCATGGCCGTTCGGGACTGCAAGCAGTTTTCCGCTTCCTCACTGAACAGTGATCGTTCAACAGGATCAGCCCAAATTTGAGCCACCCCCTCTTTGCGGAATACCTCCAACGGGAGAGGAATCGACGCATACGGATTGTGATAGATCCTCAGCCCATCGGTGATCTTTTCCGAGCATTCATCGCCCTTAGAAACAACGTGCTCCAAGCCGCTCGGTGATGACCAGATCGAACGAATGATCGCAGTCGGGCAACCGGACATCGCATCTACTTTCCCCCAAGTGCCCAGGTGGCTGAACACCACTGCGCTGATGTGGCTGAAGCGCGGACAGTCGAAGAAACCCAGCTCGATCTCTGCGCCATTGTCTTTTTGCACGCTCCCCAAGGTTTTCCCTTCAAGACCATTGGGGAAGCGCCCAGGATTGGCTATGTATTCGGACTCATCCACGTAGTAGTCGAACAGCAAGGCTTCGATTGGTCGAAAAGCTTGCAGTTGAAAACCGGGTTGCTCAAACGGGGCAAGGGCGAGGACAAAGGGTCGGTCTTTGACATGGTCATGGTGGGCATATTTGTCATCGAATTTTCGCGACTTGCTCATAAAGGCATTAGCCAAGCGAATGATGGCAACCCGATTGAGTTCGTTGAAATCGACGTCCTTGTAAAACTCGGGCGTCATTCCCAACCCCCATTCGGGCGTTGCGTCAGCGGCATGGTTGGCCGTGGTAGCCTCGACGGTGAACGTCACTTCACCCGCTGTGAGCAGAAAGTCGGGTGCAGGGTGAGTCCAGTCAAATGAGAAGCCATAGTCGCGAAAAGTCGCGTGAAGGTAGATCTCCCAGAAGCTTGAGTTGAAGGTCGTCTGAAACTCCTTCACAAACTTATTATCCCTGTCGGGGAACCCCTCAAGCCAACGCAGAAGCTCCTCTCTCTGATAGTGCCGGCCTTTACGCCCGTCGGTGATCGTTTTGAAATGAGGATGGAGCTTGTCGGTATGGTAGAGAGGCGTAAGCAAGTCCACTGGAGCCACCGTCGCTGCAGAATGATGACATAAGGTAGTGCCTGTCATCGTATCTAGGAAGGGCTAGACCTAGAGCATGTCAGCGTGATGCAGAGGCCCCAACCATTGCGCTTCACGCCCGTCGTAAATTTCCCCACCTGCCCGGCAAAAAAAAGTCAGTTGGCCGAACAAGCGCTCGATCAGCGTGGGTTATAACCACTACGGGCCAGGGCATCCTGCAGCTTTCCGACAGCAGCTCGGATTGAATAGGCTTCGTGATCATCTATTGCGCACCCACGAAACTCGCTCCAGTGGGCCCGCTTAAAGAATTGGGCAAGTGCCATAGTCTCTCCGTGGCTCAACTCGGCGTCCGCCTGGCAGCCATCGATCTCGAAAATCACTCTGACATTGCTGTACTGGGTCAGCTTGCTCATGGGGGTGCTCCTCTTGGGGCATTTTGGCGGATTGTGGACGAATTGCTTCATTTGTTCTCGTGACGCTATCACCTGATCACGAATCTCTTCGGGATCGATGGCCATGCCACCTCCAGGTGTCGTTCTCAGCGTCTTCAATGAGTTCACCGCGTCGATGAACGCCCGCTCTCTGGCTTTCTCAAGCTCAGAGCGATTATCTCCAATGGCGTGGTTCCACAGGCGTCTGACGAAGCTTACGGCAGCCCGCCTCGAGCAACGGTACATAGATTTTGCTATCACAATTCGCGCTCGCGCCGGCGAGTGGCTGCATTCGACCTATCCATCCAGTCGTCATGCTCCTCATCATCAATAAGCGTCGACAAAGCGTTAAGAAGACGATCTCGGATTACACGCTGCTGTTCCCAGAGTGAATCCAGGTCGGGAGCATCACTCATCGCGTCAATCGCTTCCTCGACCGCCTCCAGTTCGTCAGCACGAGCTTTCTCAAATTCTGAATTCATCTGGCACATCTCCTATCCACCCATTCGGCCTTGCAGCTGCTGAATCTCATCCTGGAGAACCACGATTGTGTGCTCCAGCTTGCGGATGTTGACTCGCATTTGATTGATGACCCTCAGGGCTTCCTGATGATCGTCCATGTACATATCGCGAGCCTTCTCCGTCTCCCTGAGGTTGTTGAGCAATTCGGTGTTGGCAGCTCGAGCGTCTTGAACCTGGGTGAACCAATAGACGATCTCAACCCTGCTGAGCTCCAGCAACTCCTCAGGTGTGCGCGTCTGAGCTTTCGCGGCTGCCTCGTCGTTTTTTTGCTGAGCACGCTCGGCCTTGATTTCTTGCAGACGCTCAAGCGGCCAGACGCGATGGTAGATGGTGTTCCGATGTACTCCAGCCAGCTTGGCCAACTGGGTTGCGTTGGCCGAGATTGAAGAGTCTTTTTCCATTTTCTTCAGTGCAGCATCAAGCGCCAACGTAACAGCCTCGAAGTTCTCCTCATTCTTGGCGTCATAGGCGGCTGTACTCACACAGATACCTCAATGCCGAGTTGCGTGAGCACGCCTTTGGCCTCGGCTATCACGAGCTTCATTTGCTCGATGGACAAGGCAACGTCATCCAGATCTCTCAGTTCTGCAAAGGCCGCAGCCGGATCCGTTTCGTAGCGCCTGAGCGCCAGGGTGTTTTGAACATAGATCTCTTGCCACTTGGGTGCATTGGCCTCTGTCACCACCGCGTTCTGGCACCGGTTGGGGTTGCACCGCAGTGAGCCGATGCAGGGAATGGACGGATCATCCAGATCCGTCGCATTGCCGTAGCAATATCCTTGACCGACGTTGATGACCGCGAAATTAAGCTCAACCATCCGCTCAAAAATTTCGTCGTTCGAATAGCCTGCCTCGAGATAGCCCCTGAAGTATTTCTTGAGCCGAGCACGGTGCGCGGGTGCATTGTCGCCGGCATAACCCCCGTCGGGGTCTAAGGAATTCATGATGAACTCCTTCTCGGCATCCCTTCGACCGGGGGCATCTGAGCCACCACCTGAACTTAGGGCTTCACCGATGCCGCCGTAGTCAATCGTAACGGTGCCGACCCGGTTGTGACGCCTATCTTGGCCGATGGTACTGGCATGGTGACCAAAGTGCTTAAGCTGGTAGGAAATGAACGGCAGTCCTACAGCAGCCCTGAACATCTGGTTGGAGAGTGAGTGCCTCAGTGTGTAGGGCGATACATCCAGCTCTTCGAGTTCGTCGAAGGTCACGGTGTTGGCCAAGAAAGTACAGAGTTGATGGGTTAACCCAGACCCGCTCAACGAGTTGGCCTCATGTTGCATGCCTGGCTTCACGGTGTTCATGTTGGCGAACAGGTAGGGGTTCTGCTTGAACCGGTTCAGGATCCGCAGCACTTGGACTGCATCCTTGACGATTGGGATCGCAACCCACTTGTCATCGAAAAGCTTCCTGAGGACTTCCTGATGTTTGATGACACCGCTGATGATGAGGTCGTGCCCGAATTCATCAACTGTCAGGCAGCTATCAACCAGACAACCGGCTAGCTCTGATGGCCTCATTCCAGTGTACTGACCAATGATGTAGCAGGCGCTGTTGTTGATGTGGGTGAGGTACTCATACAGCTCGTTGTCCATTGGAGCTCGTGTCAATTTACACAGCGCTTCCTTGTCCTTCAGCATCCCAGGGTTTTGGGGTGACCAGTATTCAGGCTCCAGCTTGTAGAGGAAGGGCTTGATCTGGAGGCCCGTGTAGCCCCTTGAGGTCATCCGGTATGCAACGTAGATGTCGTAATTTCTCCGCGTGATATTGGCGCTCCTGGCCTTCTGATATTCAGCCAAATCGAGCCGGCTCAGCGTGTACTGATCGCAGATGTCTTCCTTCAGCGCTCTGAGGAAATCGACAACGGCGAACGAGCCCTCACGGGAGCACTTTTCGAAAATATGATTACTGAACCATTTTTTTCTGGTGCGGTTTTTTTTGTTGGTAAAGCTGTTGTACTTCCACTTCAAGGCCTCCAGATCCACATAGGCCAAAGGCTTAGAAAATAGGTTTTCGACCAGGAAGTGAGATCGTAATACCTGGAAACCTTGAAGGGTTGGCCCCCTGAAGGCTCGGTCAAAGTGTTCAGCCCCCGCCCGATAGTCTTGTTCGGTGAAGTCGGCCAAGCTGAAGTGCGATCTTTCGAAGAAGTGATCCCCATGTTCCGCTCGCTTACGAGCACACATTTGATCGATAAACGGAATCACGGATTTGAACATGTCCAAGACTGAGTGAGGTTTGCGGCTCTTAGATTTTCGACTGAAGTGAAGAGCCCCTGGAATCTCCAGCACGCACAGCATGGCCATCTTCAGCTCGAACAGGATAGTGCTGTTAAGGCTCTCATAGACCCCGAAATCGATGCGCGATTTGGCGCCCTGGATGTCCCTCGCAAGTGCGTGAGGCTCACCGTTGAAATCCCAGAGCATATCCTTTACGAGGCTCAATTTGCTGGCTGGGAGGTTCATCAGTGCTGCGAGCAGCTCAAGTGCGTTCACCCCATCGTTGGAGTGGGAGGTGACTGCGATGAGCTCGTTGCCCAAGTAGCCCAAGAACCGCTCGCGCACGGCTTTGATTTTGTAAATGAGGCTATCGAACCCGAGGATCACAGGGAGACCGTCTCAATCAGAGGGCTAGGGATGATGTGCTCTGCCAGACGACGAGCCTCATCCAGTTGCTCCGCTGTGAAGCCGTGGTCAGACGGCGTGAGGATACTTTCCAGTACCTCAAGGTTCTCGCGGATGACAGCGCCATAGGGTGTTTCTGCCACGTTGCTTGTGGACATAATCGAGGTGTAGTCCCACTGCATGGCAAAAAGGTCGGGCAGATTCGACACAGTGATGATGGAGTTGCTACAGGACAGGCACTTGTTGAGCAGCGAGCACTTACTGCCTTTTTTGTAGCTCGGCAGCCTTTTAATTTCATCAGGAGGGTTAAGCGCATCCTTGCAACTGACGAGGCCCGTCCGAATGATGATCGGCGATGAGGTTGCCGCAGGGGGAGTTGGCTTGACCTGCTGGCTATCGCGAATAATCGTGCCTTTGTGAATTTGGGTGAGCGCTTTGGTGTTGACCTCACGAGCTGTTTTGTTGAATTCGAGCTTGTCGAGATAGCTCTGGGTGGCTTGTATCGACTTGTGCCCAAGTATTACCTGGATTTCCCTGACCGATAGGCCTAGCGCTACGAGGTCGGCCACGAGGCTCGGGCGCAGTCGAGAAGCCGAGATATTCAGCGGCTGCCCGTCCTCAGTTTTGAGGTCGTGATCCATGGCTAACTGGTTCATCACATTGTTGATGACAGTTGAGTCCTCGAACGACTTCACCTTCCGGAATTCGGATTGCTTCTGCGACTCGTAGATGAACAGCCTCTCTTTGATTGGCCCTTCAGCGCGCTCGCGAATGTGGTGGGTCAGGTAGATGACCTCGTCGAAGATCTTCTTGATCTCAATGCTTTGTGCCCGTGAGTACCATGTCCAATCCGCGTGCATCATGTCGAGATGAAGAACCTTCCCCCCACCTGAGCGCACTTTCCAGTAACGCAGGTATGGGCGATGGGTCACCTCGTGGCGCTCGACGAAATCATCGATGTCCAAGCTTTTGAGAGAGTCCGCGTTCAACCCCGTCACCTGCGCAAGGCGTGTGATGTATGGCGCCAGCATCCTCGAGGTAACATGGTAAATAACACCCCAGCTGGCATACGTCTCAGCGATTCCTAGCCCGCCGATCTTCAGCAACCGCACAAAGGCTTGCTCATATTTGTCATCAGGATCAGCCGACCACCGGCTAATCATCCTGCCGTTGAGCTTGTTCTCAAATATCCAGCGAGCGTTCTCTAAGGTGGCCATACCTCTCACAAGGTATCCGTCCTCACCCAACGGATCACTGCCACCATGGAAGGGTACATAGTCCTTTGCTAGCTCGTTAGTCTGTAGCCGCTCCATGTCACAAGCTTGCTGGATCGCCGTTCGTGCGTACTTCGGGTATGGGCGATATTCATCCGTCTCTCGAGCGGTGTTGAATCCTTCCACATCAATAAATGATGTGAGGCCCATTCCGCGAATCTTCACTGCTCGCTTGAGCATCGAACGGACTGCCGACAAGACACCCTGTGAGTAGAGTGACGTAAGTATGTTGGCCTCCATTTGATCGGTGAGGTACTTCCTGAAACGCGTCAGGTAGTGTGCTGTAACGTACTCCCGAGGATCCTCATTTCCCGTGAAGCCAACCTCACTCAGATGCAGGGTCACCAGTCGGAAACCATCACTATAATTCTGCTGGCCGGATGCGGATTTCGACTTCAGCGACGCCGCAGCAAACATGTGCAGGAGCTTGCTGAAGGGCCTATTGGGATCCTCCACCAGGTCTTCGTACTTTGAGAGTCCGATGAGCCTGAGCTCAGCGAGCGCCTTAGTCAGGGAGTCCTTTGGCGCGGCCTGCTGTTTTTTAAGCTCGGCTTCGACCTCTCGTTCCTTACAGTTTTTGTAGTCTGCCTTGATGACGCCAAGCCGCGTGAGGTCAGTGAGGATGTCTTGGAAGGTCTGCTCAACGATGACGAATTTGGAGCGGGCCCACTTCAGGTTTTTCATCCCGTCGACCTGGAACAAGCTGGCCTTCGACGAGATGGTATTGCCGAATACTGGGACGTTTTGCTTCTCTGCCTCTGTCAGGCCTTCGTACCAGCAGAGAAGCTTCCGGCGCCACTCATTCGCGATTGAGGGCTGGTCGGGGATCACGATCTGCTCCTCGATCATCCGCTGGATGATCGAGTCGAGGATGTCTTCCCTCGCGTTGAAGGTGTTGCCGCTTGTCTCCAGTTCATCCTTGAGATACGTGTAGGCTGGGCTCAGCTTTCCTCTCTGCGAGAGCTGCACGTTCAGGAGGGATTGGCGACTGCTCTTGATCTGCGTGGCCCACGCCTCAATTGCCTCGGTGACTTCGGACTCTTTCCGCTTGGGACGCCTGGCTTGGTCGGAAGCCTCAGATTCGCTGCGAGATTGACCGTCTGCCTGATCCTCAGGCGGCTGATGAGTGGTGCTCATTCTAGGCTTGCTCCCGATCCAGGTGAACGCAGAAGGACGTGGTGATTCCTCCCGAGTGGTAACCAGAATGAATACCATGACGGTGCGTTGGTCAAGCCGTAGAAATGTATAAAAACCTTATGAATCAATGAGTTAAGAGTATGCTGCTGGCATACCCTTAACGCTAAGCGCTTGTCCTATCAGGCATTTTTCGTGGCTGAGATGGCGGAATGTGTCAAAAGCAATTCGCGAAATTTTTTTTATCTGAGGCAGGGCCGGAGGGGTTTACGAGGCGGATCATTTTTTATCTCCGGTCTTGATGCGAATGGTCGTCCTCTCGCGTAGAACGTGCATCTCTCCGCACTTGGTTTTGATGAGGGAATCTGGCGTGCAGAGCTTTTGGTAGATGTCATGAGGGATCTGCGCATACCCCTCAGTCGTGGTGGTATACGAGTGGCCATGCCCTATCGAAAGCATTCCCAGGCGCTGGAAATAATCCTCTCCAAGATCAGGGCTTGTGAGCAGAAGGTACGCAGAACCATGTCGGAACTTGTGTGCTGAGATCTTTCGCGTGATCTTGCGTGACTTTCGCGCCCGCTTGGAGAGGCGCTCAAACAGCTTTTCAACGCTCTTAGTGGTGTAAGGCTTCCCATGTGAGTTGAAGAAAGCAGGCGTCTCTTTCGGGTCTCTGATGCGCTGGCTATAGCGGTGGTACAGCGGCGTCTTGTGGTAGTTCTCGATGCGTTCCAGTGTCGTCCTGCTGACGAGCGTTATCCTTGGGACTATTTGATTTTTTTTGCCCTTGCTGCCTTGGACATGCAAGGGGCTGTAGTCCGCATTCACCGGTATGTTGCACTCAGCGGAAACGTACTGGAGCTTCTGGTACTCAAGCGCATCGCGAATGTGCTGAAGCGTTATGCGGGGAACCTCAGACTCTCGAATGCCCGAGTCGTAAATCAGCTGCAGCATGCACCTCTCACGTTCTGATTTTGTATGCAGGATCATCTGTTCAAGCTCAAGCATGCTGCATGGCTGAACGATTGCTTTGATATTCGCCTTACCTGTTCGAATCGGCCCGTGCTCATAAGGATTGTCAGTCCGGAGCGGAGGCTTACCATTCAGGCTGATGCACAGATGGTGGCTGAAGAAATGGTTGTAGGCGGCATCTCGGCCTTGCACCGTTTTGGGAGCAAGGCCCGCACCATCCAGGCGACCCAAGTACACCTCTAGGCTACCTAACCCGATACTCAGCAGGAGATCGTCTCGGCGGGAGTTCTCGTACTCGGGTTTGGTCTTCTGGTCTTGAAGTAGGTACGAAATACGCCTGGCATAGGACAGAACGGTTTTGTCTGCCTTTGAGACGTTCCGGTAGTTCCGGCACAGATAGGAGGACACCAGAGGGAGGAGCTGTTCATCGTCATCAATCAGCCCGCACCCAGTTACCTTCACGGATGGTTCACTGCCTTCTGGCTGAGCTAGGAACTGTTCTCGGTATTTGCCATTGGCAAGGATGGAATTGCTTAGGTCAAGATCTCTGTCTCGCACCGCAATCACTTTCATATTCTGAGGCCCTGCACATCGACTCAGGAAGGTCGGTGGGAAGTATGGCTCATGGCTCAGATTCTGGAGGGGGTGAAGCTAAGGGCTATCGGATTGTGCAGTTCAGTGTAGGGGGGTAGAAATCACCGCCTCGGCGGCGTGGTCGGTGCCGATCACCAGGCCCGCGCGTGCACCGGCGATGGTGTACTGGGCGACCATGCGGGTACGCGCCTTGACGTTGCCGACCACGAAGTCCACAAGCGTCGGCGAGCCGTTCTTCAACTCCACCACTTCAGCCGCCAGCGCCCGTACTGCCGGGGCGATATCTACGGTGTGCACTTCGTCGGCCTTGATCACTTCCAGGCACGCCTGGGCGTCATGCTCGTCATGCTGGACCTGGTAAGGCAGGCGCACGGCGATGAAGGTGTAGGCCTTGTCGCCGGTTTCGGCGCGCAGCTCGTTGATGGCGCGTTGGGCGAGCAGGGCGGCGGTCAGCGAGTCGACGCCGCCGCTGATGCCCAGCACCAGGGTCTTGAGCCGGGCGTTGGCCAGGCAATCCTTGATGAACGCCACGCGCCGGGCCACTTCGGCCTCGAGCGCGGCGGCGTCGGCGAACGGCGGCTGTACCTTCAGCGCCTGGGCAATCTCTTGCTGAACCGCTTGCATGGGTTACTCCTTGCTGGGGACTTTGAATACATGGCGCATGTAGGCGACGAAGTTCTCGTCGCGGCATTGGGTCTTGGCGGCTTCGTCCGAGATCTTCGCCACCGGCGCGCCGTTGCAGTCGGTCATTTTAAGCACGATGCTCATCGGGGCCACGCCCGGGATATCACAGGTCAGGTTGGTGCCGATGCCAAAGCTGACGTTGATGCGACCGCGCAGGGCACGGAAGATTTCCAGCGAGCGGGTCAGGTTGAGACCGTCGGAAAACACCAGGGTCTTGGTCATCGGGTCGATACCCAGTTTCTGGTAATGGGCAATGGCCTTTTCCGCCCAGGCCACCGGTTCGCCCGAGTCGTGGCGCAGGCCATCGAACAGCTTGGCGAAGTACAGGTCGAAATCGCCGAGGAAGGCATCCATGGTGATGCAATCGGTCAGGGCGATGCCGAGCAGGCCGCGGTACTCGCGCACCCAGCAGTCCAGCGCGGCGATCTGGCTGTCGATCAGTCGCGGGCCGAGTTGCTGGTGGGCCATGATCCATTCATGGGCCATGGTGCCCAGCGGCTTGATATCCAGTTTCCATGCCAGGTCGACGTTGCTGGTGCCGACAAAGCGGCCCGGGAAATCGTCGCGCAGCACACGCACCACTTCTTCCTGCACACGGCTGGAAAAGCGCCGGCGGGTGCCGAAGTCGGCCACTTGCAGTTCGGCCAGTTCCTCTTCGTTGGCATGCGCGCGCAGCCAGTCGAACTTGCGGTATAGCTGGTCGCGGGCCTCGGCCAGGCGCATGCGCGGGTGCAGATGGCGGTTGCGCACTTCGCTGATGATCGCCAGCAGCGGCACTTCGAACAGGATCACATTCAGCCACGGGCCTTTCAGGCGCAGGAACAGCTGGTCGTTTTCTATCCCCAGGCGTACGTAGCGCAGGTTGAAGCGGAACAGGCGCAGAAAGCGCAGGAAATCTGGCTTGAGAAAGCTGATGCGTTCGAGAAAGGCCAGCTGGCCGTCATCCAGGGTGAGGTCGCTGAGCAGTTCGAGCTGGTTGCGGATCTCGCCGAGGTAGGGGCGCAGGTCCTCGCCGTTGCGGCAGCGGAATTCCCATTCGACGTCGGCGTCCGGGTAGTTGTGCAGCACGCCCTGCATCATGGTGAGTTTGTAGAAGTCGGTGTCGAGCAGGTTGTGCACGATGCGCTCGGCGAATGCGCTCTCGCTCATCAATGGGGCTCCGGAAGCGGCGAATGGCGGACATTGTGCCAGCCTTTTCGGCCTTGTTGTGTCTGGGCTGGCCTCTTCGCGGGTGAACCCGCTCCCACAGGGCCGCGTATCTGCCAAAACAGAGGTGTTTTTTCGCGCACCAGCTAGCCTTGAAACGGTGCCGCCTGTAGCAGTCGCGCACCAGCTGTGTGCAGTTCGGTGACGTCCGCTGTTACAGGGCGGTTGCACGTAAACACTTGCCAGGGTTGCAATGATGGCACTCGAGGGTTGCTCCTTGTCTGTACGTGTGGTGGCGCCTGCCGCGTGGCAGACGGTTGCACGCTCAATAAAGAAAAGGCCGTCGGTCGCCTGCAGGCAACCTGCGCAGTGTGTTTTGCCGGAAGACAAAACCTATGGCACGGCCCTTGCTCTGAGCACAGGGCTGAGAAGTTGTAGTGCCAACCAAAAAAACTCTAGGAGCACCACCTCATGTCGCAGACGTTTTACAAGAAAGGTTTCCTGGCTCTGGCCGTAGCTACGGCACTGGGTGTTTCTTCGTATGTTCAGGCCGACGTCAAGATCGGTGTAGCGGGCCCGATGACTGGGGCTAACGCAGCGTTTGGCGAGCAGTACATGAAAGGTGCGCAGGCAGCGGCCGACAAGATCAACGCCGCCGGTGGCGTGAATGGCGAGAAAATCGTACTGGTCAAGGGCGATGACGCCTGCGAGCCGAAACAGGCCGTGGCCGTGGCCAACCGCCTGGTCGACCAGGACAAGGTGATCGGCGTGGTCGGCCACTTCTGTTCCTCCAACACCATCCCGGCCTCCGAGGTGTATGACGAGGCTGGCGTCATCGCCATCACCCCGGGCTCCACCAACCCACAGGTCACCGAGCGCGGCCTGGGCGCCATGTTCCGCATGTGCGGCCGTGACGACCAGCAGGGCATCGTCGCCGGCGACTACATCGTCGACGTGCTCAAGGGCAAGAAAGTTGCGGTGCTGCACGACAAGGACACCTACGGCCAGGGCCTGGCCGACGCGACCAAGGCACAGCTGGAGAAACGCGGCGTCAAGCCGGTGCTGTACGAAGGCCTGACCCGCGGCGAGAAGGACTTCAGCGCCGTCGTCACCAAGATCCGCTCCACCGGTGCCGACGTGGTCTACTTCGGCGGCCTGCACCCGGAAGCCGGCCCGCTGGTACGCCAGCTGCGCGAGCAGGGCCTGAAGGACGTCAAGTTCATGTCCGATGACGGCATCGTCACCGACGAACTGGTGTCCACCGCCGGCGGCGCGCAGTACGTCGATGGTGTGTACATGACCTTCGGCGCCGACCCGCGCCTGCTGCCGGACAGCAAGGCGGTGGTGGAGGAGTTCCGCAAGGCCGGTACCGAACCTGAAGGCTACACCCTGTACGCCTACGCCTCGCTGCAGGCCTTGGCTGCCGCGTTCAACGGCGCCAAGTCGAACAAGGGCGAAGCGGCTGCCGAGTGGCTCAAGGCCAACCCGGTGCAGACCGTCATGGGCGAGAAAAAGTGGGACAAGAAGGGTGACCTGACCGTGTCCGACTATGTGGTCTACCAGTGGGATGCCCAAGGCAAGTACCACCAGCTGGAAAAACAAAAATAACAACGGCCCACGGCCCGGGCGCGTCAGCCCCCGGGCCAAAGCCCCGCGGTACCTGTCTTTATCCGTAGATCTGCACAGTACTGCGCTGCGAGGGCCGCCTTGTCCCAGGCCCGCCGTGGTCGGCGCTCGTGCAATCTCAATCAGGTGAGATTGCGTTATGGATGGTATTTTCCTGCAGCAACTGGTCAACGGCCTGACCCTCGGGTCGGTCTATGGCCTGATCGCCATCGGCTACACAATGGTCTATGGCATCATCGGCATGATCAACTTCGCGCACGGCGAGGTGTATATGATTTCCGCGTACCTCGCGGCGATCAGCCTGGCATTGCTGGCTTATTTCGGTATCGAGTCGTTCCCCCTGTTGATGCTGGGCACCCTGTTGTTCACCATCGTCGTCACCGGCGTGTACGGCTTCACCATCGAACGCATCGCCTACAAACCCCTGCGCAACTCCACCCGCCTGGCACCGCTGATCAGTGCCATCGGCATCTCGCTGATCCTGCAGAACTACGCGCAGATCAGCCAGGGTGCCCGCCAGCAAGGCGTGCCAACCCTGCTGGAAGGTGCCTGGCGTGTCGAAGTGGGCACCGGCTTCGTGCAACTGACCTACACCAAGATCTTCATCCTGGTGGCAGCCTTCGTTGGCATGGGCCTGCTCACCTACGTGATCAAGTACACCAAGCTCGGCCGCATGTGCCGTGCCACCCAGCAAGACCGCAAGATGGCCTCGATCCTGGGCATCAACACCGACCGGGTGATCTCCTACGTGTTCGTCATCGGTGCGGTGATGGCCGCCCTGGCCGGCGTGCTGATCACCATGAACTACGGCACCTTCGACTTCTACGCCGGCTTCATCATCGGCATCAAGGCGTTCACCGCCGCGGTGCTCGGCGGTATCGGCTCGCTGCCTGGCGCCATGCTCGGCGGGATCATCCTGGGTATTTCCGAGTCGCTGTTCTCTGGCCTGATCAACTCCGACTACAAGGACGTGTTCAGCTTCTCGCTGCTGGTGATGATCCTTATCTTCCGCCCACAAGGCCTGCTGGGTCGCCCGCTCGTGGCTAAGGTGTGAACATGTCCATTGCCAAAACTGCCTCCGTTACTGAAACCAGAAGTTTCGACATCAAACGCAGCCTGCTGGAGACCATCGTCGCCGGCCTGCTGGCACTCATCGTGTTTGGCCCTGTGGTCGGCGTGGTGCTCGACGGCTACACCTTCAATGCCGAGCCGCGGCGTGTGGCCTGGCTGGTCGGCGGGGTGATGCTGGGGCGCTTCCTGCTCAGCCTGTACCTGCAGACAGCCGCCGGCTCGCGCATGCTCCAGGGCTTCGAAAGCGGTGGCTCGGGCGTGCATGTGCGCGCGCCGGACTACGTATCGCGGCTGCGCTATATCATCCCTGCGCTGGTGGTGATTGCCATCGTCTTCCCGATCTTCGCCAACAAGTACCTGCTGACCGTGGTCATCCTCGGCCTGATCTACGTGCTGCTGGGCCTGGGCCTGAACATCGTGGTCGGCCTGGCCGGCCTGCTCGACCTGGGCTACGTGGCGTTCTATGCCATTGGCGCGTACGGCCTGGCGCTGGGTTACCAGTACCTTGGCCTGGGCTTCTGGAGCGTGCTGCCATTGGCGGCCATCGCAGCGGCACTGGCGGGGTGCATACTCGGTTTCCCGGTGTTGCGGATGCACGGCGACTACCTGGCGATCGTGACCCTGGGCTTCGGCGAGATCATCCGCCTGGTGCTGAACAACTGGTTGTCGTTCACCGGCGGCCCGAACGGCATGCCGGCACCGGCGCCGACCTTCTTCGGCCTGGAGTTCGGCCGTAGGGCCAAGGACGGTGGGATACCGATCCACGAGTTCTTCGGCTTCGATTACAACGCCAACCTCAAGTTCGTGTTCATCTACGCGGTGCTGTTCGCCGTCGTGCTGGCCGTGCTGTACATCAAGCACCGCCTGACCCGCATGCCGGTCGGCCGTGCCTGGGAAGCGCTACGCGAAGACGAGATCGCCTGCCGCTCGATGGGCCTGAACCACGTGCTGGTCAAGCTTTCGGCGTTTACCCTGGGTGCCTCCACCGCCGGCCTGGCCGGGGTGTTCTTTGCCACCTACCAGGGCTTCGTCAACCCGTCGTCGTTCACCTTCTTCGAGTCGGCGCTGATCCTCGCCATCGTCGTGCTTGGTGGCATGGGCTCGACCGTGGGTGTGGTGATCGCGGCCTTCGTGCTGACCGTGGCGCCCGAGCTGCTGCGCAGCTTCTCCGAATACCGCGTGCTGCTGTTCGGTGTGCTGATGGTGCTGATGATGATCTGGCGACCGCGTGGGCTGATCCGCATCAGCCGTACCGGTGTGACCCCGCGTAAAGGAGTGGCGCCATGAGCGACGATATCATTCTCTCGGTCGACAACCTGATGATGCAGTTCGGTGGCATCAAGGCGCTCAGCGATGTCAGCCTGAAGGTCCGGCGCAACCAGATCTTCGCCCTGATCGGCCCCAACGGTGCGGGCAAGACCACCGTGTTCAACTGCCTGACCGGGTTCTACAAGGCCAGTGGCGGGCGCATCGAGCTGAACGTGCGCGGCAGCCACACCAATGTCATCCAGCTGCTCGGCGAGCGCTTCCAGGTGGCGGACTTCGTCTCGCCGGCGCGCTTTGCCAACCGCATGTACTACAAGATGTTCGGCGGTACTCACCTGGTCAACCGCGCCGGCCTGGCACGCACCTTCCAGAACATTCGCCTGTTCAAGGAAATGTCGGTGGTGGAGAACCTGCTGGTGGCCCAGCACATGTGGGTCAACCGCAACCTGCTGGCCGGGGTGCTCAACACCAAGGCCTACCGCAAGGCCGAGAGTGACGCACTGGACCACGCGTTCTACTGGCTGGAGGTGGTCGACCTGGTCGATTGCGCCAACCGCCTGGCTGGCGAGTTGTCGTACGGCCAGCAGCGCCGCCTGGAAATCGCCCGGGCCATGTGCACGCGGCCGAAGATCATCTGCCTGGACGAACCGGCGGCTGGCCTGAACCCACAGGAAACCGAAGCTCTCAGCCGCATGATCCGCGTGCTGCGCGACGAGCACGACATCACCGTGGTGCTGATCGAACACGACATGGGCATGGTCATGAGCATTTCCGACCATATCGTGGTGCTCGACCACGGCAACGTGATTGCCGAAGGTGCGCCGCAGGATATCCGCCACAACCCGACGGTGATCGCCGCCTACCTGGGTGCCGATGAAGAGGAACTGGTATGAGTGCACCCATTCTCGAACTGAAGGATCTGGACGTGTTCTACGGCCCGATCCAGGCGCTGAAAAAGGTCTCGATGCACATCAACGAGGGCGAGACGGTCAGCCTGATCGGCGCCAACGGTGCTGGCAAGTCGACCCTGCTGATGTCGATCTTCGGCCAGCCGCGGGCGGCGTCGGGGCATATCGTGTACCGCGGCACCGACATCACTCGCAAGTCGTCGCACTACATCGCTTCCAACGGCATCGCCCAGTCGCCGGAAGGGCGCCGGGTGTTCCCCGACATGACTGTCGAGGAGAACCTGATGATGGGTACCATCCCCATCGGTGACAAGCATGCCGACGAAGACATGCAGCGCATGTACGAGCTGTTCCCGCGCCTGAAAGAGCGGCGTAACCAGAGGGCCATGACCATGTCCGGTGGCGAGCAGCAGATGCTGGCCATTGCCCGCGCGCTGATGAGCCGGCCAAAGTTGTTGCTGCTGGATGAGCCATCGCTGGGGCTGGCGCCGATCGTGGTCAAGCAGATCTTCTCGACCTTGCGTGAATTGGCCAAGACCGGGATGACCATCTTCCTGGTGGAGCAGAACGCCAACCATGCGCTGAAACTGTCGGACCGGGCTTATGTGATGGTCAACGGGCAGATTCGCATGAGCGGCACGGGGCAGGAGCTGTTGGTCAACGAGGAAGTGCGCAACGCCTATCTCGGCGGGCATTGAGTTGCATTCGGGGGCCGCTTTGCGGCCTGTGGGAGCGGCCTTGCGTCGCGATGGGCCGCAAAGCGGCCCCCGAAGCCAATGTGGACAACCTTTTGAACACCTCTCCCAATTACCCCACAACCCCTCTACAAACCCTTGTTTCCACAGGACCATTTTTTTCCACGGATAATGTGGAACCGCCTGTGGAAAACATGGTGGCATCTCGCTCAAGCCCTTTGATACCAAGCCCTGCAGCTTCATGATCATTTTTTGATCACAGGTGACTTGTGGATGATTTTCCCAGGTTTTTCAAAGCCCTGCATTCATTCCAAGGCGCGCGCAAAACCTGTGGATAACCCTGTGAAAAAACCTTGGACAGACCGCTGCAGACAGCATGCTTGAAAGTCTTGCGCCATCACCGAAAAGATATCCACCGACCACAAGTCGCTGAAAGGGTTCCGCACCGTGGACAAGTTGCCCCCAATCCGTGGGGAAAGCCTTGTGGATAACATGCGCATAGCTGGTGCCGAGCCCTCTGCTGCAAGGGTTTGCCGCATATGATCAAAAAATGAACAGTGCCCCGGGCGGGTTGCTGCAAGCGCCCGGCGCGGGCATGCTGCAAGCCTGCCGATGACAATCCACCGTGAGGAACAGAGCATGACGTCCACCGTATTCATCACTGGCGCGACTTCCGGTTTCGGCGAGGCCACTGCCCGCCGCTTCGCCGAAGCCGGCTGGAAGCTGGTGCTCACTGGCCGCCGCAAGGAGCGCCTGGACGCCCTGTGCGCCGAACTGTCGGCCAAGACCGAAGTACATGGCCTGGTGCTCGACGTGCGTGACCGCAAGGCCATGGAGCAGGCCATCGCCAACTTGCCGGCCGGCTTCGACAAGCTGCGCGGCCTGGTCAACAACGCAGGCCTGGCGCTGGGTGTGGACGCGGCGCAGAACTGCAGCCTGGACGACTGGGAAACCATGGTCGACACCAACATCAAGGGCCTGATGTACACCACCCGCCTGCTGCTGCCACGGCTGATCGCCCATGGCCGTGGGGCGTCGATCCTCAACGTAGGTTCGGTGGCGGGCAACTACCCGTACCCGGGCAGCAACGTGTACGGCGGCACCAAGGCCTTCGTCGGCCAGTTCTCGTTGAGCCTGCGCTGCGACCTGCGGGGTACGGGCGTGCGCGTGAGCAACATCGAGCCGGGCCTGTGCGAGAGCGAGTTCTCGCTGGTGCGCTTCGGCGGTGACCAGGCCAAATACGACGCCACCTACGCCGGTGCCGAGCCGATCCAGCCGCAGGACATTGCCGAGACCATCTTCTGGATCCTCAACCAGCCGGCGCATATCAACATCAACAGCCTCGAGTTGATGCCGGTGAGCCAGGACTGGGCAGGGTTCTCGATCGACCGGTCGGTCAAAGACTGATCCGAGGGCCTCTTCGCGGGTAAACCCGCTCCCACAGGTACTGCACCGGTTTCAGAGCAGGCGCTATCCCTGTGGGAGCGGGTTCACCCGCGAATGCGTCAGCCCAGGCGCTGCAACCCTTCCAGGCAAGTCGCCAAGTGGTAGGGCGTAGTAGAAGGCATATCATGCCGGCTGACACTACCTTGCCCATCCCGGCACTCATACCAGCCCGCCTCACGCAGGAACCGCGCTTCCAGCGCCTGCAACTGCCCGGCCAGCTTCGCCTCGCCCCCTGTCCGCAACACCAGCGCCCGCAGGTATTCCGCCTGCGCCCAGATCCGCTGGGTGGCGTCGAGCACCTGGCCATCCACATCCAGCATCGCCAGTACCGCGGTGTCCTTCACCCCGTACTGCTCGGCGTAGCCGAAAGCCCGGTCGATGGACGCATGCAGCGGCGTATCACGCAGCAGTGGCGAGGTATGCAGCAGGTAGAACCACTCGAACTGGTGCCCTGGCTCGAACCAGTTATCCACAGTGCCGCGTGGCTTTTCCAGCATCAGGCCGTGGGCGGGGTCGATGAAGTGTTCCTGCAGCGCCTCGCACAGGTGCAGCAACGACTGCTGGGCATGCTCGTCGTCACGCACCGCCAGCACCTGCAGGAAGGCTTCGGCCAGGTGCATCTGTGGGTTTTGCAGCGGGCCGCTGCCAAGGTCGGCCCAGTCTTCAGCGAGGCTGGCTTCGTACAGGCCATCGTCGCGGGCGAACTGCTGGTCGATGATGTCCAGCGCGGCGTTCAGCGTGGACTCCACCAGGTTTTCACGCACCTTGCCCCAGTAATGTGCACAGGCGAAGACGATGAAGGCGTGAGTGTAGAGGTCCTTGCGCCGGTCCAGCGGTTTGCCCTGGGCGTCGATGCTGTAGAACCAGCCGCCGTGTTCGGCGTCGTGGAAGTGCTTCTGCAGCGAGCGGAACAAGGCGGCCGCACGCTCGGCTGCGCCCGGTTGCCCGATGCGGCTGCTGAACAGGTACAGCTGACGCGCGCAGGCCATGGCCCGGTAGCGCTGCACCGGCAATGGCTGGTGCTGGGCGTCCAGTGCCTCGTAGGGCAGGGCCATGTCGGCGTTCCAGCCCGGGCCTTGCCACAACGGCACGATGCGTTCGGCGAAGTGCTGGTTGAAGCGGGCCAGTTCGGGCAGGGTGGGGCGGGGGTCGGACATTTCGGCGCTCGTCGCTGTCGGGCAGGGCGCCATGGTAGCAGAACTGGGTTGTGGGTAGCCTGTGCCGGCCTCTTCGCGGGCACGCCCGCTCCCACAGGATCACCACAAGGTTCGAGCAATGCGGGGTACCTGTGGGAGCGGGCATGCCCGCGAAGAGGCCGGCACAGGCTACCGATCAGCCCGGGTTGCCCAACCCCTGCCAATGCCGCGCCCCCACGAAGATGAAGCGCAACTGCTGGGTGATCTTTTCCTGCGGCGTCAACGCCTGTGGATAACCCGCTTCGGGGCTGTCGATAAGCTCTGGCAGGGTGGCGAACACGGTTTTCACCACCAGGTCGGCCATCACCGCCAGCGCGGCGCTATCCAGGTGCTGCCAGCGCTTCATCCGCGCCAGGTCGGTGGCCAGGTCGTCGCTGATGTCCTGGCGCAGGCGGGCAATGGCTTGGCGTACGGCCTGCGAACCGCCGTACTGCTCACGGGCGAGGAACAGGAACTGCGCACGGTGGGCGGCAACCACGTCGAGGAAGATGCGCACCGAGGCGTCGGTGATGCCGCCCAGTTCGAATTCGTTCTGGCGCACCAGGCGGATGGTCTGGCGGAAGGTAGTGTCGACCTCGGCAACCAGGGCCAGGCCCAGGGCGTCCATGTCGGAAAAATGCCGGTAGAAGCCGGTGGGTACGATGCCGGCCGTCTTCGCCACTTCGCGCAGGCTGATACTGCCGAAACCACGGCCACTCTCCATGAGCTGGCAGGCGGCATCGAGCAGGGCCTGGCGGGTCTGTAGCTTCTGTTCGGCGCGCGGCAGCATGGTGCGGGCTTCTGTGGCGGTAAGGCTGGGCACTCTAGTTAAAAAAACAAAGCCCGGTCAATGGACCGGGCCTGGAGGGGAGCAAGTGTTGTGACAGAGGTTGTTCTTTTCGGCCATGGTGATCAGCTCACACGGCTGAGTTCAACCAGGCGATCGGAGCCACCTTCGGCAACGCGGCCACTACGTTCGATAAGGCGATCCGAGCCACCTTCGGCAACGCGGCCACTACGTTCGATCAGGCGATCGGAGCCACCTTCGGCAACGCGGCCACTACGTTCGATCAGGCGATCGGAGCCACCTTCGGCAACACGGCCACTACGTTCGATCAGGCGATCGGAGCCACCTTCGGCAACGGTTTTCAGCGGCTGGGCGATTTCGGCAGCGCTGGAGCGCGATTCGGCGGTCAGGTGTTGCTCGTCGGCTGGCAGGGCAAAAGCGTTGGCGGCCAGGATGGACAGGGTCAGGGTCAGCAGATGGCGTTTCATGATTTCGGTGCTCCTCTCGGGGGCTGGAAAGTGGGTACGGAGCCAATGCTACGCCGGGTAACGCCAGAGAGAAGTTCATACGGGTAATGGTAACAATCGACCGTATTGATAGAGGTTGCAACCTGCTCTAGAAAGCACTTTCCAGGCTGGAGGGTGGCAATTTGATGGCGATGTATGCGGGTAACACGTATGGCCTGGCGCGACGAATTGCTGAGCAAAAGGCCAGGAAAAACTTCGCTATCATGGCGCCATCGATAAAACCCCACGGGTTTTCATCAGTCCGAGATATTGAGTGCCACCGCTGCACCTGTTCTGTGCCATACCGCAAGGAGAATCACGCAATGACGCGTCCCGCCAGAATCCTCGTCTGGACCTTCACCAGCCTGCTGACCCTGCTGGCGATCCTGGTGGTGGTGATCGCCACCTTCGACTGGAACCGCGTCAAGCCCCTGCTCAACGAGAAAGTCTCCGAGGCCCTGCAGCGGCCCTTCGCGATCAATGGCAACCTTGCCGTGGACTGGCGCACCGAACCAGAAGAGGGGGGCTGGCGTGCCTGGGTGCCCTGGCCGCACTTTATTGCCGAAGACCTGACCCTGGGCAACCCCGAGTGGCTCAAGGAACCGAAGATGGTCGGCCTGGAGCGCGTGGCGTTCCGCCTGGCGCCGCTGCCGCTGCTGTTCCAGCAGATCAGCATCCCGCGCATCGACCTGACCAAGCCCACAGCCAGCCTCACCCGCCTGGCCGATGGCCGCGCCAACTGGGCCTTCGACTTCGGCCCCAAGGATGAAAACGCAGAGCCTTCCAAATGGCAGCTGGACATTGGCGCCATCGGCTTCGACCAGGGCAATGTCAGCTTCGATGACCAAACCCTGAAAACCAGCATGAAGGTGCAGATCGACCCGCTGGGCAAGCCTGTCCCGTTCAGCGACATCGTCGGCAAGGCCAGCGCCGAGAAGGCCGGTGCCGCGCAGGACTACGCCTTCGGGCTCAAGGCCCAGGGCCGCTACAAAGGCCAGCCGGTGTCCGGTACCGGCAAGATCGGCGGCCTGCTGGCCCTGCAGGACGCCAGCCAGCCGTTCCCGCTGCAGGCTGACGTGCGCATCGCCGACACCCATGTGGTGCTCGCCGGCACCCTGACCGACCCGCGCAACCTCGGCGCCCTCGACCTGCGCCTGCGCCTGTCCGGGGCCAGCCTGGGCAACCTCTACCCGCTGACCGGCGTAACCTTGCCCGACACCCCGGCCTATTCCACCGACGGCCACCTCAGCGCCAACCTGCACGCGGCGCAAGGGGCGACCTTCAACTACCAGGGCTTCAACGGCAAGATCGGTGACAGCGATATCCACGGCGACCTGGCCTTCGTTGCCAGCCAGCCACGGCCCAAGCTGTCCGGCAACCTGGTGTCCAACCAGTTGCTGTTCAAGGACCTGGCGCCGCTGATCGGCGCCGACTCCAACGCCGAGCAGAAGGCCCGCGGGGGTGCCAGCAAGCAGCCGGCGGGCAAGGTGCTGCCGGTGGAAGAGTTCCGCACCGAGCGCTGGCGTACGATGGACGCCGACGTCACCTTCGCCGGCAAGCGCATCGTGCACAGCGCGCAACTGCCGTTCAACGACCTGTCGGCCCACGTGATACTGGAGGACGGCCTGCTGCGCCTGGAGCCCCTGCGTTTTGGCGTGGCTGGCGGCAACCTCGCTTCCAGAATCCGCCTGGATGGCCGCAACGTACCGTTGCAGGGGCGTGCCCGGCTGACGGCGCGGGGCTTCAAGCTCAAGCAGTTGTTCCCATCCTTTGCGCCGATGCAGACCAGCTTCGGTGAGTTGAATGGCGATGCCGATATCACCGGCCGGGGCAACTCGGTAGCCGCCTTGCTGGGCACGGCCAATGGCGACCTGCGCATGTTGATCAACGATGGTGCCATCAGCCGCAGCCTGATGGAGATTGCCGGTTTGAACGTGGGCAACTATGTGGTCGGCAAGCTGTTTGGCGATGAGGATGTGAAGATCAACTGCGCGGCGGCTGACGTGGGCATCAAGGATGGCCTGGCGACCACGCGTCTGTTCATCTTCGATACCGAGAACGCGATCATCTACATCAACGGCACGGCCAATTTCGCCACGGAGCAGCTGGACCTGAAAATTACCCCTGAATCGAAAGGGTTGCGGCTGTTCTCGCTGCGCTCGCCGCTGTATGTGCGCGGGCCGTTCGCCAAGCCCAGTGCCGGGGTGCAGGCGGTGCCGCTGGCGTTGCGCGGGGCGGGGATGGTGGCGTTGGGTGTGGTGGCCGGGCCGGCGGCGGGGTTGCTGGCGCTGATTGCGCCTAGCAGCGGGGATGATCCCAACCAGTGCACGCCGCTGTTGCAGCAGATGAAGGCGGGCAAGGCGCCGGCGGTGGTGAAAGAGAGGAAATAGCAGGGGGCCGCTTCGCAGCCCATCGCGACACAAGGCCGCTCCTACAGGGAATCGCGCAAATCTGCCGAGACGCGATCCCTCTGTAGGAGCGGCCTTGTGTCGCGATGGGGCGCAAAGCGCCCCCAGCAATCACAAGCCTTGCAACAGGTCGGACATATCGTCCGCGTGCTCTTCTTCCTGCGCGAGGATGTCTTCAAAAATCCGCCGCGTAGTCGGATCTTTATCCCCAATGTACCGAATGATCTCGCGATAGCTATCGATGGCGATCCGCTCCGCCACCAGGTCTTCCAGCACCATCTCCTTCAATGAAGTGCCCGCCACATATTGGGCATGAGACCGCTTGCTCAGGTTGTCCGGGTTGAAATCCGGCTCTCCACCTAACTGCACGATCCGTTCGGCAAGCTTGTCGGCGTGCTCGGCTTCCTGGTTGGCATGCTCGAGGAATTCATCGGCAGCCACGCTGGCCTTGATGCCGCTGGCCATGAAGTAGTGACGCTTGTAGCGCAGCACGCAGACCAGTTCGGTGGCCAGTGAATCATTGAGCAGGCGCAGGATCTGTTGGCGATCAGCATCGTAACCCTCGGTCACCGCACCTTGCTCGACATGCTGGCGGGCACGTTCGCGCAGGGTTTGCACATCGGTCAGTTCAGTCGCATTCATGTTCATCTCCTGGAACAGCAGGGTGGTCATGGATATGGCCTGGAAGGCTCAGGCGCCGTGGACGGCGTCGCTGTCTTCTTCGCGTTGTTTGCAAGTCTTGAAGCCCTTGGCGTCGACATGGCCGGTGGCGTCGAAGCGCACGTAGTAGGGCTGCTGGTGGCCATCGTGGTTGAGGATGTAGTCGTTGCAGGTGCCGCCATGGGGGAGGTCGATCACGTTGGACGGGCTGCCGCCGATGGCGATGACTTTCTGCATGGTCATGCCTTTTTCCACCTGCTTGACCAGCGGCTCGTCGCGGTAGGTGACGTAGTCCACCGGGTTTTCCGGGCGGCTGCCGCAGGCGGCGAGGGTGGCGCTTGCCAGAAGGATTGCCAGGGTCTGCTTGTACATGGTCCCGCTCCTTGCAAAGGGTATGTGTGGTTTGGAACCGCAGCGCGCGCCGGGAGTTCGATTGCGATGGTCATCAAGGCCGCTGTAGTGTTGGCCGGTCGTCCACGGAAAGGGGCTGGGGCAATGCAGCAGGAATTGGCCACGCGATACCCGTTGGTGCTGGTGCCGGGCATGCTCGGTTTTGTCCGGGTAGTGCTCTACCCCTACTGGTTCGGCATCGTGCCGGCCCTGCGCAAGGGCGGGGCGCAGGTGTTCCCGGTGCAGGTTTCGCCACTGCATTCCAGCGAGGTGCGCGGCGAGCAGTTGCTGGCCATCATCGAAGACATCTGCCAGCGCACCGGAGCGGAAAAGGTCAACCTCATCGGCCACAGCCAGGGTGCCCTGAGCGCGCGCTACGCAGCTGCCAGGCGGCCCGGGCGGGTGGCTTCGGTCACTTCGGTGGCGGGGCCCAACCATGGCTCGGAACTGGCCGACTACCTGGAGCGTACGGCACCGGGCGATTCCCCGCAGGGGCGCATCCTGAAGGCTGTGCTGCATGGCTTGGCCGTGCTGCTGGTGTGGCTGGAAACCGGCTGGCGCCGCGACCCGCTGCCGGTGGATGTACACGCCTCGCACCAGTCGTTGACCAGCGCCGGGGTGGCGCTGTTCAACCAGGCTTATCCACAGGGGTTGCCAGACACCTGGGGTGGGGAAGGGGCCTATGAGGTCGATGGCGTGCGCTATTACTCCTGGTCAGGCACCTTGCAGCCCGGCCTGACCGACCAGCGGCGCAACCGTTTCGACGGCAGCAGCCACTTCTGCCGCCTGTTCGCGCGCAGTTTCGTCAAGGAAAAGGGCCATTGCGACGGTATGGTCGGGCGCTTCAGTTCGCACCTGGGGCAGGTGATCGGCGACGATTACCCGCTCGACCACCTGGATATCGTCAACCAGTCGCTTGGTGCGGTGGGCAAGGGTGCCGAACCGGTGCGGCTGTTCACCGAACATGCCGCCCGGCTCAAGGCGGCAGGGCTCTAACGACGGATCGGTGTGGTCCAGCGCTCGGCCAGCACCACGCCCGCCAGGGTCAGCAGGCCGCCGACCAGGTGATAGCGGGCCAGCTGCTCGTCGAGCACCACGGCGGCGATCAGTGCCGTGACCAGCGGCAGCAGGTTGAAGAACAGCGTGGTGCGGCTGGGCCCCAGGCGGTGCACGGCCTGCATCCACACCAGGGGCGCGATCATCGAGGCCAGCACGCAGGCGTACAGCACCAGGCCGATGTTGCGGCTGTTCAGGCCAGTCTTGTCCGACAGCACGAACAGCGGCAGCAGCACGACGATGGCTACCAGCACCTGCAGGTACAGCAGCTGCATCGGCGGCAGGCGCAGCTGCCATTTCTTCAGCAGGAAGCTGTACAGCGCGTAGGCCAGTGTGGCCACCAACATCAGCAGGTCGCCGCTGTTCAGGCCTTGTTGCAGCAGGCTGGCGGGGTGGCCGGCGCTGACCACTTCAAGCACGCCGAAAAATGACACCAGCGCGCCCAGCAGGGCGCCGTAGCTCAGGCGCTGGCCCAGCCAGGCGATGGACAGTGCCAGTGACATCAGTGGCATCAGCGAGAGGATGATGCCCATGTTGGTGGCGCTGGTGATGCCGGCGGCGAAGTAGGCCAGGCTCTGATACAGCGCCATGCCCAGCACGCCCAGCACGAAAACCTTGCCCAGGTGCGGGCGAATGGCCGCGCGATTGCGCCACACGGCGGGCAGCAGGAACGGGGTGAACAACAGCGCGGCCAGCAGCCAGCGGTAGAAGCCGATCTCGGCGGGGTGGATGGCGCCGGCGGACATCTTGGTGACCACGGTGTTGCCGGCCCATATCAGGATGGCGGTCAGGGGGAACAGGTAGTTCATGTAGCAGGTTACTCGTTTTGGACTGATTGGGGCTGCTTTGCAGCCCATCGCGACACAAGGCCGCTCCTACAGGTATCGCACAGGCCCGGAAGACAACGCGGGTCCCTGTAGGAGCGGCCTTGTGTCGCGATGGCCTGCGCAGCAGGCCCCGATGGCAGCCATTATCAACTGTCTGTCAACAAGCCTATACTCCTATCCAGACAACCCACCCCGCAAAGCAGACAGCATGCCGCGCAAATACCTCGACATTCCCCAGTTCACCCGCCTCCCGGCCCCGGTGTACTTCCGCCACGACGAGTTCGGTGCCGACACCCGCAGCGCCCTGCATCGCCACGCCTGGGGCCAGCTCAACTACACCGCCCACGGCGTGATGCACCTGGAGGTCGCCGGCCAGCACTTCCTGTCGCCGCCGCAATACGCCGTGTGGGTGCCGCCCGACACCGAGCATGGCTGCTACAACCCGCAGGCCATCGTCTACCGTTCGGTCTACCTGGACCGCAGCCTGTGCGCCGCACTGCCGCAGCAACCGTGCAGCCTGATGATCAGCGACATCCTCAAGGCGATCCTCGCCGACTTCGCCCGGCGCGACCTGCGGGTGGCCGAGGGCGAGCGCGACCAGCGCCTGGTGCAAGTGCTGCTCGACCAGCTGCTGCTGGCGCCCACCCAGGCCTGCTACCTGCCGTTTGCCCACAGCGAAGGCTTGCGCCAGGTGCTCGATGCCCTCGGTGCCGAGCCGGGCGACAACCGCCCGCTGGCCGACTGGGCCGCCAAAGTGCATGTCAGCGAACGTACCCTGGCCCGCCAGTTCCTGCGTGAACTGGGCATCAGTTTTGGCGAATGGCGCCTGCGCCTGCGCTTTCTGCGCGCCATCGAAGCGCTGGAGGCCGGCCAGCCGATCCAGGCCATCGCCTTCGACCTGGGCTACAGCAGCGCCTCGGCGTTCATCGCCATGTTCCAGCGCCAGGCCCAGTGCACGCCCGAGCAATACCGCCGCCAGGCACGGGCAGGGCGTTGAAATTCTTGGCTACACTCAGCTCGACCCCCGTGCATCGGGCGCGGAGCCAAGGAGACTACTCCATGAAAGTGCTGCAAATCCCCTTACTGGTATTGGCGGTGTTGTTCAGCGCCCAAGGCTTCGCCGCCAATACCGCGCAGCAGGAAAAGATGAAAACCTGCAACGCCGACGCCACCGCCAAGGCCCTCAAGGGCGATGAGCGCAAAGCCTTCATGAGCACCTGCCTGAAGAAGGATGTGCCGCAAACCCAGCAAGAAAAGATGAAAACCTGCAACGCCGACGCCACCACCAAGGCCCTGAAGGGTGACGAGCGCAAAGCGTTCATGAGCGACTGCCTGAAGAAGAAATGACCTGCGCCTATGCCTGCAGACGTAAGGCTGGCAGACTGCGGGTCTTTCCCGTTGTCTGCCGTTGAGGCTGTATGACCTTCACCCCCCGCCAGGTCACCCTGGCCAGCTGGATCATCGTGTTTGCCGGCCTGTTGCTGGCGTTGCCCCTGAAATTGCTGCCGAGCCTGCTGGCCGGCCTGCTGGTGTTCGAGCTGGTCAACATGCTCACGCCGCGGCTGCAGCCGCTGATTGCCGGGCAGCGTGCCCGCTGGCTGGCTGTAGCGCTGCTCGGCACGCTGGTGGTCAGCACCCTGACCCTGCTGTTTGCCGGTGCTTTCAGCTTTTTGCTGCACGAGGCGGAAAACCCCGGGGCTTCGCTGGACAAGTTCATGGCCCTGGTGGAGCGCGCCCGCGGGCAGCTGCCGCCGTTCATCGAAGGCTACCTGCCGGCCAGTGCGGCGGAGTTCAAGGTAGCCATCGGTGACTGGATCAAGAGCCACCTGAGCGACCTGCAGCTGGTGGGCAAGGGCATGGCGCACATGTTCGTCACCCTGTTGATCGGCATGATCCTGGGCGCCATCGTCGCCTTGCAGCGCATCCCCGACATCTCCCGGCGCAAGCCGCTGGCGGCGGCGCTGTTCGAGCGCCTGAGCCTGCTGGTGCAGGCGTTTCGCAACATCGTCTTCGCGCAGATCAAGATTTCGCTGCTCAACACCACCTTCACCGGCATCTTCCTGGCCGTGGTGCTGCCGATGTTCGACGTGCACCTGCCGCTGACCAAGACGCTGATCGTGCTGACCTTCCTGCTGGGCCTGCTGCCGGTGATCGGCAACCTGATGTCGAATACCCTGATCACCATCGTCGGCCTGTCGCTGTCGATCTGGGTGGCGGCGGCGGCGCTGGGTTACCTGATCGTCATCCACAAGGTCGAGTACTTCCTCAACGCGCGAATCGTGGGCGGGCAGATCAGTGCCAAGTCGTGGGAACTGCTGCTGGCGATGCTGGTGTTCGAAGCGGCGTTCGGGCTGCCGGGGGTGGTGGCGGGGCCGATCTACTATGCCTACCTGAAGAGTGAGCTGAAGCGGGCCGAACTGGTCTGAGATTGCTGGGGCCGCTTTGCGGCCCATCGCGACACAAGGCCGCTCCTACAGGGACCGCGTAATCAGATGAATGCGCGGTCCCTGTAGGAGCGGCCTTGTGTCGCGATGGGCTGCAAAGCAGCCCCAGAAGGGATCAGGCTACGCCGTAACGCTTGCGCGCCTCGATGGCCAGCCCGCTACCAATGCTGCCAAAGATGTTGCCTTCCACATGCCGCGCATTCGGCAGCATCGCCGACACGCTGTTGCGCAGCGCCGGAATCCCGCTGGAACCGCCGGTGAAGAACACCGTATCGACCTGGGTCTCGCTCACTCCAGCCTTGGCCAGCAGTTCGCTCACGCTACCACGCACCCGCTCCAGCAACCCTTCGATAGCCCCCTCGAACAGCGCTCGTGACAGGTCCACGCCCAGCTCGCGCTCGATGCGGCCGAGGTCGACGTGGCGGCTCTGCTGCTCGGTCAGCTCGATCTTGCTGGCCTCCACTTCCATCGCCAACCAGTGGCCGGCACGCTCTTCGATCAGCTTGAACAGGCGGTCGATGCCCAACGTGTCCTCGATGTCATAGCGCATGCTGCCCAGCGCCAGCTGCGACTTCTGCGAGTACAGAGCGTTGATGGTGTGCCAGGTGGCGAGGTTGAGGTGATAGCTGGTCGGCATCAGCGCGCCGCTCTTCATGCGGCTGCCGTAGCCGAACAGCGGCATCACGCCCTGCAGGCTCAGCTGCTTGTCGAAGTCGGTACCGCCAATGTGCACACCGCCGGTGGCGAGGATGTCGCTCTGGCGCTCGGCCACCAGGTGGCGCTCGGGCGACAGGCGGATCAGGGTGAAGTCCGAGGTACCACCGCCAATGTCGACGATCAGCACCAGCTCTTCGCGGCTGATGCTCGACTCGTAGTCGAAGGCCGCGGCAATCGGCTCGTACTGGAACGACACATCCTTGAAGCCGATCTTGCGCGCCACTTCGGCCAGGGTGTCCTCGGCCTCCTGGTCGGCGGCCGGGTCTTCGTCGACGAAGAACACGGGGCGGCCCAGCACCACCTGCTCGAACTCGCGCCCGGCAGCGGCCTCGGCGCGTTTTTTCAGCTCGCCGATGAACATGCCCAGCAGGTCCTTGAACGGCAGGGCGCTGCCCAGCACGCTGGTGTCGTGCTTGATCAGCTTGGAGCCCAGCAGGCTTTTCAGCGAACGCATCAGGCGGCCTTCGTAGCCTTCCAGGTACTCGTGCAGTGCCAGGCGGCCATATACCGGGCGACGCTCCTCGATGTTGAAGAACACCACCGAGGGCAAGGTGATCTTGCCGTCTTCCAGGGCAATCAGCGACTCGACGCCGGGGCGGTGCCAGCCGACCGTGGAGTTGGAGGTGCCAAAGTCGATGCCCAGGGCGCGGGCCGGGGATACGTCAGACATGGGGAATGAGCTTCCGGAGGCAAAACGGCCGCGCAGTGTATGCCAGTTGGCTACAGAATCAAGACCGGTCGTCTGCCATGGAGCAAACCCAAGGCGGTCTTGAAAGGCTATGCTTGACCCCTATCTTCTTTTGCAACAAGCACATTCACATTGGTGATCCATAGATGGACTTCAAAGACTATTACAAGATACTCGGCGTAGAGCCCACGGCGGACGACAAGGCGATCAAGGCCGCGTACCGCAAGCTGGCACGCAAGTATCACCCCGATGTCAGCAAGGAGCGCGACGCCGAGGAAAAATTCAAGGAGGCCAACGAGGCCTACGAAGTGCTGGGCGACGCGCAGAAACGTGCCGAATTCGACGAAATCCGCAAGTACGGCGGCCAGCATGGCCGGCCGTTCCAGGCACCACCGGGCTGGGAAAGCCGCGGCGGTGGCGGTGGTTTCGAAGGCGGTGATTTTTCCGACTTTTTCAGCTCGATCTTTGGTGGCCGGGGCGGCAACCCGTTCGGTGGTGCCCGGCAGCAGCAACGCAGCGCCGGCAGGCGGGGGCAGGACGTGGAGCTAGAACTGGCGGTATTCCTTGAAGAGACCCTGAGCAAGGAGTCCAAGCAGATCAGCTTCCAGGTGCCGCAGACCAATGCCATGGGCCAGCGCACCGGCTTCACTACCAAGACCCTGAACGTGAAGATCCCGGCAGGGGTGACCGACGGCGAGCGCATCCGCCTCAAGGGCCAGGGCGCGCCGGGCAGTGGTGGCGGGGCCAATGGCGACCTGTTCCTGACCATTCGCATGGCACCGCACCCGCTGTTCGATGTCGAAGGTCATGACCTGATCATCACCGTGCCGCTGGCACCGTGGGAGGCAGCACTGGGCGCCAAGGTGGCCGTGCCGACCCTGGACGGCAAGATCAACCTCACCATCCGCCCCGACAGCCAGAGCGGCCAGCGCCTGCGCGTACCGGGCAAGGGCCTGGCCAACAAGAGTGGCGAGCGCGGCAACCTTTACGCGCAACTGAAAGTGGTCATGCCGCCAGCATCCGACGAGTCTGCCCGCGAATTGTGGACCAAGCTTTCCGAGAAGGCTGCGTTCAACCCGAGGACACAATGGAGTAAGTGATCATGAGCAGCACCCTGATCGTTCAACTGGACATGCGTACCTTGTGTCAGGAGGCCGATATCACGGCTGACTGCGTGATCGAAATCGTCGAGCACGGCATTGTCGAACCTTCCGGGCGAACGCCGGAGGACTGGTTGTTCGACGATCAGGCGCCGTTGTTGGCCAAACGTGCGGCGAAGCTGCATCAGGAGCTGGAACTGGAGTGGGAAGGGGTGGCGCTGGCGCTGGAACTGCTGCAGGAAGTGCAGCAGTTGCGCAGCGAGAACAACATGCTGAGGCAGCGGTTGGGCAGGTTTACCCAGATGTAGGCCGTTGCGGCTAACCCCTGTAGGAGCGGCCTTGTGTCGCGATGGGCTGCGCAGCAGCCCCGGCAATCTTGAGATGAAGCAAAGCTCTGGGGCTGCTGCGCAGCCCATCGCGACACAAGGCCGCTCCTACAGGGATCGTGTGAGGCCTGGTTTCTCAGCTTGGTTCTGCCCCCGGGTTCAGCACCAGCTGCATGAAGGTCAAGTCCAGCCACCGGCCAAACTTCACCCCCACCTGCGGCATCTGCCCGGTCACCACGAAGCCCAGCCGCTCGTGCAGGCGCACCGACGCTGCATTGCCGCTCTCGATGGCCGCCACCATCACATGCTTGCCACACGCGCGCGCACGCTCGACCAGCGCCGCCATCAGTACCGGACCCAGCCCCTTGCCACGCTGGTCGCCGCGGATATACACCGAATGCTCAACGGTAAGGCGAAAGCCCTCGAACGGCCGCCAGTCGCCAAACGACGCATAGCCCAGCACCCCGCTCTCATCCACCGCCACCAGGATCGGGTAACCCTGCTGCGCACGTGCGGCAAACCAGGCCAGGCGGTTGGCCAGGTCCACCGGGGTTTCGTTCCAGATCGCCGTGGTGTTGCGCACCGCGTCGTTGTAGATGTCGAGGATGCCTGGCACGTCGGTAGGCAGGGCGTCGCGGATTTCATGACTCATGACAGCGTCTCGCAGGGTAGTTGCTTGCAGATTAAATGGTTACCAGCCCGCGCACACCTTCGGCCTGCATGTTTTCACCGCGCCCCCGCTGGATGATCTCGCCACGGGCCATCACCAGGTACTGGTCGGCCAGCTCCTCGGCGAAGTCGTAGAACTGCTCCACCAGCAGGATTGCCATGTCGCCACGCTCGGCGAGGCGGCGGATGACTGCGCCGATCTCCTTGATCACCGAAGGCTGGATACCCTCGGTGGGCTCGTCGAGGATCAGCAGGCGCGGACGGCTGGCCAGGGCGCGGCCGATCGCCAGCTGTTGCTGCTGGCCGCCGGACAGGTCACCGCCACGGCGTTGTTTCATCTGTTCCAGCACGGGGAACAGTTCGTAGATGAAGGGCGGTACCTCCCGAGCTTCACGGGCGGGGAAGCGCGAAAGGCCCATCAGCAGGTTTTCTTCGACAGTGAGGCGCGGGAAGATCTCGCGGCCTTGGGGCACGTAGGCGATGCCGGCGTGGACCCGTTGCTGGGGCTTGAGGCTGGTGATCGGCCTGCCTTCCCATTCGATGCTGCCGTCGCGCGCCGGAACCAGGCCCATCAGACAGCGCAGCAGGGTGGTCTTGCCCACGCCGTTGCGGCCCAGCAGGCAGGTGACTTCGCCGACCTTGGCTTCGAAGGACAGGCCCCGGAGGATATGGCTGCCGCCGTAGTACTGGTGCAGGGTGTCGATTTTCAGCATGTGTGGTTCCTGGGAAATCTGCTTTGCCTGTGCCGGCCCTTTCGCGGGTAAACCCGCTCCCACAAGGACCGCGCAGCTCTTCAGGCCTGTGCCGTACCTGTGGGAGCGGGTTTACCCGCGAAGAGGCCGGCACAGGTATCCATATCTAGCGGCCCAGATACACCTCGACCACCCGCTCATCCGCCTGCACCTGCTCCAGCGACCCTTCCGCCAGCACGCTGCCCTGGTGCAGCACGGTCACATGGTCGGCAATGCTGCCGACAAACCCCATGTCATGCTCCACCACCATCAGCGAATGCTTGCCAGCCAACCCCTTGAACAGCTCGGCGGTGAACTCGGTCTCGGCATCGGTCATGCCTGCCACCGGCTCGTCCAGCAACAGCAGTTGCGGCTCCTGCACCAGCAACATGCCGATCTCCAGAAACTGCTTCTGCCCATGCGACAGCAAGCCCGCCTGGCGCTGGGCCAGCGGCAGCAGGCGCAAGGTGCCCAGCACCTCCTCGATGCGCTGGCGCTGCTCACCACCCAAGCGCGCAGCCAGGCTGGCCCATACCGACTTGTCGGTCTTCAGCGCCAGTTCCAGGTTTTCGAACACCGTCAGCGCCTCGAACACCGTTGGCTTCTGGAACTTGCGGCCTATGCCGGCCTGGGCGATCTGGTATTCGCTCATGCGAGTCAGGTCGAGGGTGTCACCGAAATAGGCCGTACCGCTGTCGGGCCGGGTCTTGCCGGTGATCACATCCATCATCGTGGTCTTGCCGGCCCCGTTGGGGCCGATGATGCAGCGCAGCTCGCCCACGCCGATGTACAGGTTCAGCGCGTTCAGCGCCTTGAAGCCATCGAAGCTGACGCTGATGTCTTCCAGGCTCAGCACCGTGCCATGGCGGGTATCAAGGCCGGCCTTGCGGCTGTGGCCCAGGCCGATGGCGTCGCGGCCGGCGCCGAGGTTGTCGAACACCGGTTCGAGCATGAATTCCGGGTGGACCGGGGGCACGACTCTCATGGCTGGCTCCTTTTCTTCAACAGGCCGACCACGCCCTTAGGCAGGTACAGGGTGACGAGGATGAACAACGCGCCGAGGAAGAACAGCCAGAACTCCGGGAAGGCCACGGTGAACCAGCTTTTCATGCCATTGACCAGGCCGGCGCCGAGCAGCGGGCCGATCAAGGTGCCGCGCCCGCCCAGGGCCACCCACACGGCGGCTTCGATGGAGTTGGTCGGCGACATCTCGCTGGGGTTGATGATGCCCACCTGCGGTACGTACAGCGCACCGGCCAGGCCGCACAGTACGGCGCTTAACACCCACACCAGCAGCTTGAAACCGCGTGGGTCGTAGCCACAGAACATCAGGCGGTTTTCGGCGTCGCGCACGGCGGTGAGCAGGCGGCCGAACTTGCTGCGGGTGAGGCGCCAGCACAGGTACAGGCTGGCCAGCAGCAGGCCGACGGTGAGCAGGAACAGCACCGCGCGGGTGCCTTGGGCGGCGATGTCGAAGCCAAGGATGGTGCGGAAGCTGGTAAAGCCGTTGTTGCCGCCAAAGCCGGTTTCGTTGCGGAAGAACAGCAACATGCCGGCGAAGGTCAGCGCCTGGGTCATGATCGAGAAGTACACGCCCTTGATCCGCGAGCGGAAGGCGAACCAGCCGAACACCAGCGCCAGCAGCCCGGGCGCCAGCACCACCAGGCACAGGGCCCAGGCGAAATGCTGGGTACCGGCCCAGTACCAGGGCAGCTCGCTCCACGACAGGAAGGTCATGAACCCCGGCAGGCCGTCACCGGCGGCCTGGCGCATCAGGTACATGCCCATGGCGTAGCCACCGAGGGCGAAGAACAGCCCGTGGCCCAGCGACAGCAGCCCGGCGTAGCCCCAGACCAGGTCCAGGGCCAGGGCGACGATGGCGTAGCAGAGGATCTTGCCGACCAGGGTCAGGGTGTAGGCCGACACTTGCAGGGCATGGTCCGCCGGCAGCAGCGACAGCAGCGGCAGGGCCACCAGCAGCAGGACGACGACGGCGCCGATGGCCAGGGTCAGGCGTGGCCCGGCCTTTTGCGTAGCGGTGACAAGCAGTGGCTGGTTCATCAGTCGATTACCCGTCCCTTGAGGGCGAACAGGCCTTGCGGGCGCTTCTGGATGAACAGAATGATCAACGCAAGGATGAGGATCTTGCCGAGCACGGCGCCGATCTGCGGCTCCAGCAGCTTGTTGGCGATGCCAAGGCCGAAGGCTGCCCACAGGCTGCCGGCCAACTGGCCGACGCCGCCGAGCACCACCACCAGGAACGAGTCGATGATGTAGCTCTGGCCCAGGTCCGGGCCGACGTTGCCGACCTGGCTCAGGGCCACGCCGCCGAGCCCGGCGATGCCCGAGCCGAGGCCGAAGGCGAGCATGTCTACGCGCCCGGTGGACACGCCGCAGCAGGCGGCCATGTTGCGGTTCTGGGTGACCGCGCGCACGTTCAGGCCCAGCCGTGTGCGGTTGAGCAGCAGCCAGGTGAGCAGTACCACGGCCAGGGCGAAGCCGATGATCACCAGGCGGTTGTATGGCAGCACCAGGTTGGGCAGTAGCTGGATGCCCCCCGACAGCCAGGCCGGGTTGCTGACTTCGACGTTCTGCGCGCCGAACAGCAGGCGGATGGCCTGGATCAGGATCAGGCTGATGCCCCAGGTCGCCAGCAGGGTTTCCAGTGGGCGGCCATACAGGTGGCGGATTACCGTGCGCTCCAGCGCCATGCCGACCCCGGCACTGATGGCGAACGCCACCGGCAGGGCGATCAGCGGGTAGAACTCGATGGCGCCGGGGGCATAGCGCTGCAGCAGTACCTGGACCATGTAGGTGCTGTAGGCGCCGAGCATCAGCATTTCACCGTGGGCCATGTTGATCACCCCGAGCAGGCCGAAGGTGATGGCCAGGCCAAGGGCTGCCAGCAGCAGGATCGAGCCCAGCGACAGGCCGCTGAAGGCCTGGCCGAGCAGTTCGCCCACCAGCAGCTTGCGCTGCACCTGGGCCAGGCTGGTTTCGGCGGCGGTGCGCACGCCCGGGTCGGTTTCCGCGTTGGGTTGCAGCAAGGCTTCGAGGCGGGTGCGGGCCAGCGGGTCACCGGTTTCGCCGAGCAGGCGAACGGCGGCCAGGCGTACTGCCGGTTCGCTGGCGCCCAGTTGCAGGTTGGCCAGGGCCAGGCCGAGGGCGGCGTGCACGGCGGCATCTGGTTCGCTGGCGAAGCGCCGGTCGATGAAGGCCATTTGCGCCGGTTGCGCGCTTTTCTGTAGTTGTTGGGCAGCGGCCAGGCGGATGTCGCTGTTGTCGCTGAGCAACTGGTGGCTGGCCAGGGCATTGTCGATCAGGCCGCGCAGGCGGTTGTTCAGGCGCACCTTGCGCGTGTCGTCGGCGGCGATGCGGCCTTGGCGCAGGTTGTCCAACAGGGCCAGGCGTGCGGTATCGGGCTGTGCGGCCCAGCCTTCGAGCAGGCGGGCTTGCTCGGCGGGCTTGGCAGCGAGGAAGAATTCGCCCTCGCTGGCCTGGGTTACCAGGGGCAGCAGAAGCAGAAGGGTGAGCAGGAATCTGAGCATGCGAGTAATCCTGAAAATCGGCGTTGGATTCTTCGCGGGTGAACCCGCTCCCACAGGGATCGCAAAAGTCTCAGACCTTGCACCGTACCTGTGGGAGCGGGTTTACCCGCGAATGGGCCGCGCAGCGGCCCCATGCACTCAGTTACCTTTCACGGCGTAATCAGGGCGCTTGTCGTTGCCGGGAATGAACGGGCTCCATGGCTGCGCCCGTAGCGGTTGCTCGGTTTCCCACACCACGCTGAACTGCCCGTCATCCTGGATCTCGCCGATCATCACCGGCTTGTGCAGGTGGTGGTTGGTCTTGTCCATGGTCAGGGTGAAACCGGACGGCGCCTCGAAGCTTTGCCCGGCCAGTGCCTCGCGCACCTTGTCGACATCGGTGGACTTGGCTTTCTCCACCGCCTGCGCCCACATGTGGATGCCCACGTAGGTGGCCTCCATCGGGTCGTTGGTCACCGCCTTGTCGGCGCCTGGCAGGCCCTTGGCCTTGGCGTAGGCCTTCCAGTCGGCGACGAATTTCTGGTTGACCGGGTTATCCACCGACTCGAAGTAGTTCCATGCCGCCAGATGGCCCACCAGCGGCTTGGTGTCGATGCCGCGCAGTTCTTCTTCGCCCACCGAGAACGCCACCACCGGCACGTCGGTGGCCTTCAGGCCCTGGTTGGCCAGCTCCTTGTAGAACGGCACGTTGGAGTCGCCGTTGACCGTGGAGATGACCGCGGTCTTGCCACCGGCGGAGAACTTCTTGATGTTGGCGACGATGGTCTGGTAATCGCTGTGGCCGAACGGCGTGTACACCTCTTCGATGTCCTTGTCGGCCACGCCCTTGCTGTGCAGGAAGGCACGCAGGATCTTGTTGGTGGTGCGCGGGTAGACGTAGTCGGTGCCCAGCAGGAAGAAGCGCTTGGCGCTGCCGCCGTCTTCGCTCATCAGGTACTCCACGGCCGGGATGGCCTGCTGGTTGGGCGCGGCGCCGGTGTAGAACACGTTTGGCGACATCTCTTCACCTTCGTACTGCACCGGGTAGAACAGCAGGCCGTTGAGCTCTTCGAACACCGGCAGCACCGACTTGCGCGATACCGAGGTCCAGCAGCCGAACACCACTGCCACCTTGTCCTGTGTCAGCAGCTGTCGGCTCTTTTCGGCGAACAGCGGCCAGTTGGAGGCCGGGTCGACCACCACCGGTTCGAGCAGCTTGCCGTTCACGCCGCCCTTGGCGTTGATCTGCTCGATGGTCATCAGCGCCATGTCCTTGAGCGAAGTCTCGGAAATGGCCATGGTCCCCGACAGCGAATGCAGGATGCCGACCTTGATGGTTTCGGCGGCCTGGATGCTCCAGCTCAGGCCCATTGCGGCAATCGATGCGCTAAGGGTGAAGGCCTTGATCAGACTGCGTCGCTTCATGTGCTCTCTCCGCTGAGTTTTTATGTGTTGGGCAAGCGGGGAGGGTTGTTGCAAGGGGTGTGCCTAACGGCGGAAGGTGCGCAATAGAGGGGGTGTGCGAGGTGTTGGGGCGTTGGTTGGATCCAGGTTGGTGCCTGATGGATTTGTGTGCACAGGATTGGGGCTGCAAAGCAGCCCCCAAGGCCATCAGCCGTTACGCACTGCCGTGCGCGGATGGCGCTTGCTGCGCACACCTTGATAGGTCACCGCCAGCAGCACGAACCAGATCGGCGTCACCAGCAACGCCGCGCGGGTATCGTTTTCCAGGCTCAGCAACACCAGGATGAAGGCAAAGAACACCAGGCACACGTAGCACATGAAGCGCCCGCCCGGCATCTTGTACTTCGAGGCCTGGTGCAGCGCCGCGCGGTGCTTGCGATACTTCAGGTACGACAGCAGGATCAGTGTCCAGACGAACATGAACAGTACCGCCGAAACGGTGGTGACCAAGGTGAATGCCTCGACCACGTTCGGTACCAGGTAGATCAGCACTGCGCCCAGCAGCAGGCAGGTGCAGGAGAAGTACAGGCCGTTGGCTGGTACCGAGCGGCTCGACAGCTTCTCGAAGGCCTTGGGTGCGTCACCCTCCTGGCTCAGGCCGTAGAGCATGCGGCTGGTGGAGAACACGCCGCTGTTGGCCGACGAGGCCGCCGAGGTCAGCACCACGAAGTTGATGATGCTCGCCGCCGCCGGCAGGCCGGCCAGCACGAACAGCTCCACGAACGGGCTCTTGCCTGGCACCACGTCGCGCCATGGGGTCACGGCCATGATCGCGATCAGCGCCAGCACGTAGAACACGATGATCCGTACCGGGATCGAGTTGATCGCCCGTGGCAGGGTGCGCTCCGGGTTCTTCGCTTCGGCGGCGGTGGTGCCTACCAGCTCGATGCCGACGAAGGCGAACACGGCGATCTGGAAGCCGGCGAAGAAGCCCATCAGGCCATTGGGGAACATGCCACCGTCATTCCACAGGTTGGCCAGTTGCGCGGTGCGCCCGCTGGGCGAGGTGAAGCCGGTGATGACCATGTACAGGCCGGTGACGACCAGGCCGATGATGGCGACGATCTTGATCAGGGCGAACCAGAATTCCATTTCACCGAACATCTTCACCGTCACCAGGTTCAGCGACAGCAGCAGCCCTACGCAGGTCAGCGCCGGTATCCACTGCGGCAGTTCGGGAAACCAGAACTGCGTATAGGCCGCGATCGCGACCACGTCGGCGATGCCAGTGACTACCCAGCAGAACCAGTAGGTCCAGCCGGTGAAGTAGCCCGCCCAGGGGCCGAGCAGGTCGGCGGAGAAATCGATGAACGACTTGTAGTTGAGGTTCGACAGCAGCAGTTCGCCCATGGCGCGCATGACGAAGAACAGCATGAAGCCGATGATCATGTAGACGAAGATGATCGACGGCCCGGCCAGGCTGATGGTCTTGCCCGAGCCCATGAACAGGCCGGTACCGATCGCGCCACCGATGGCGATCAGCTGGATGTGGCGGTTGGTCAGGTTGCGCTGCAGATGCTGTTCATCTGGCGCTGTGGGTGAGGTTTGCGTCATAGGCTGCATTCCGTTGGACAGTCGGTCGTCTTGTCAGAGGTAGCCGGCTAGGCTAACACGCGCGTTCCAGTTCGGGGCGCGACAGATCGACTCGACTTTTGGGGAGCAGTGTTATGCCTGTGCTGGCCTCTTCGCGGGTTTACCCGCGAAAGGGCCGGCACAGACGAAGCAAGGCTCAGGCGCTGGCCAGCACCCGACCGCGCCTCACCACCAGGCTATCCACCAGCCACATCACCACCATCGACACCCCCACCAGCGGGAACATCAACCCCAGCACCAGCATCACCCCTACCGCTACCTTCCAGCGCGGCAGGTCATGGCGCAGCGGCGGCACACCCAGCCCGCCGGCCGGCCTGCGCTTCCACCACATCACCAGCCCGCTCACCGAGCCCAGCAAGATCATCAGGCACACCAGCAGTATGATGATCTGGTTGAACGCCCCGAACATCTTGCCTTCATGCAGCATCACACCCAGCTCGGTGGCACGGGCGACCGGGCTGTAGTCCTGCCAGCGCACATCGGCCAGCACCTTGCCGGTGTACTGGTCGACATGCAGGGTGGCGTCGTTGCGCGGGTCGTCGGCGAATACGGCGATGGTGAACACGCCATCGGCCGTGGTCGGCGCGGTGATGCTGTAACCCGGTTCGACCTGGCGCGCGGTAGCGATATCTTCGACCTGCTGCAGGCTAATCTGTGGCGCTGCCGGCGCGCTCGACATCATGTGATGCCCGGCATGTTCGGCGTGTGCACCGGACTGCGGCATCGGCGTGTTTTCCATCGCCCAGGGCACGGTCTGGCGGTGCGCGCTGTTGAGTTCACCCGCCTGCTGGTCCGACTTGGGCACGTCATTCCACATGGCCGCCGGAAAGCGGTTCCACAAGTCGGCGTACTGCTTGCCCCACAGGCCGGTCCAGGTCATGCCGCTGACCAGCATCAGCAGCAACAAGGCCGAGCCCCAGAAGCCGGTCACCGCATGCAGGTCGCGCCAGATCAGTCGGCCGCGTGCCGACAGCCGTGGCCACAGCACGCCAGCACCATTGCGCCCGCGTGGCCACCACAAGTACAGGCCCGATACCACCAGCACGATGCCCCAGCCCGCGGCCAGTTCTACCAGGCGGTCACCGACCGTGCCGACCATCAGTTCGCCATGCAGGGCGCGGGCGATGGCCTGCAGGTTCTGCTTGCCATCCTGTTCGCCTAGGACTTTGCCGCTATAGGGGTCGACGAACACGTTCAGTTCGCGCCCGGCGTCATGTACCACGAATTGCGCGCTGCGTTCGGCGTCCAGCGGCGGCAGGTATTGGCCAACGTGGCCCTTGGGGTAGGCCTTGCGCACTTCGGCCAGCATTGTGTCCGCGCCCTGTCGTTGGTGGCCGGCTTCGACCACCATCAGCTCGCGGTACAGCAGCGGGTCGAGCTGCGGCTTGAACAGGTAGATGATCCCGGTGATTGCCAGCAGGATCATGAACGGGGCCACGAACAGCCCCGCATAGAAGTGCCAACGCCAGGCCAGGTTGTAGAAGTTGATGCGTGTTCCTCTCATGGGAACCTCCTGTTTGACCAGCAGATGGGCGCGACCTGCGCCGCGCCCGTTGTTGTTGTCAGAAGCTGAAGTCGACCTTGGTCCAGAAGGTCCTGCCTGGCTCGTTGACCGGCTGTGGATCGGTAGCCGGGTAGCCGAACCCGGCGTTCCCGGCCAGGTTCAAGTGCTCGGCGTAGGTCTTGTCGAACAGGTTGTCGACCCCCGCGCTGAGCTTGAGGTGGTTGCTTACCTTGTAGGCGCCATTGAGCGAGAACACGCCGAAGCCGGCGCTCTTGTCGTAGTCCTTGCCGACCACGTTGCCCTGGTTCTCGGCGATGCGGTTCTGCGCCGCCACCAGCCGCCACAGTGCGCCGACGCTCCACACATCGCGGCTGTAGGTCAGGCCCAGGCGGCTTTCCAGGGGCGGCATTTGCGGTAGTGCTGTTCCGTCACTGCTGTTCTTGCCCCAGGCGTAGGCCAGCGTTGCGTCGGCCTTCCAGTTTTCCGTCAGCTGGTAGGCCGCGCCCAGTTCGCCGCCCATGATGCGGGCGTCGATATTGCGCGCCCGGGAGCTCATCCCCTGGTAGTCGAACAGGATGTAGTCGCGGATCTGCCCCACGTAGCCGGAAGCCCAGGCTTCCATGCGCTCGTCGCGGTACTGGACACCGAAGTCGAGCTGGGTGGTTTTCTCCGGCTTGATGCTGTCGAAGGCATTGACCGAGCCGGTGGGGCCGCCCGCCGAGAACAGCTCCCAGTAGTCGGGGAAGCGTTGCGCATGGCCGAGGCCGATGTAGGTGGTGGCTGGCAGCGCCGCCAGGTCGTGCTCGTAGCGTACGAAGCCGCTGGGCAGGGTGTCGGCGCGGGTGTTGCCGTTGGTGGCGCTGGTCGCGCGGAAGTCGCGGGCCGAGGCACGGTCCAGGCGGGCACCGCTGATCAACCGGTCCTCGCCGCTGACGTACCAGGTCAGCTCGCCGAAGGCACCGTAGTTGTGGAAGTCGGCGTCCTTGGTCCAGGCCTTGCCCTTGTGCGCGTCCACACCCATGCCACCGCGCTTGCGATGTTCGTTGGTCTGCGCGTCGATGCCGCCGATCAGTTGAACATCAGCCCAGCGCCAGGTGGCCTTGATGCGTGCGCCCATGGTGCGGCGGTCGACGTTGCTGACCATCGGCATGCCCATCATGCCGCTGCCCGAAGGCGTGCGCAGGCTGTAGTTGTCCATCACGTGGTCGGCGTAGTTGTAGTAGACCTGCGCCTCGACCTTGTCGAGCACCTCGCTGAGGTTGGACTTTTCGAAACGCAGGCCCAGGCTTTCGCGCTTGAACTGCGAGCCGTCCATGCCACGCCCGGCATAGCGGGCCTCGCCATCGCCCTTGCCGGCGGTGAGTTCCAGCAGGGTGTCCTGGTCGGGGGTCCAGCCGAGAGCGACATCGCCGTTCCACTTGTCCCAGCGTGACGGCACGGTGTTGTCACCGCCGTCGTGGTAGTCGTCCGAGCGCGACTGGTTGCCGACGAAGCGGACGTAGGCCTGGTCGTTGCCGGCGGCAGTGTCCAGCACCTTGTCGAAGCGGCCGTTGGAGCCGGCCAGCAGGCTGGCATTGACCCGGCTGCCGAGGGTGCTGAACTTCTCCGGCTCGCGCTCGAAGAGGATGGTGCCCGCCGAGCCGCCCGGGCCCCAGATCACGCTTTGCGGGCCCTTGATGACGGTTAGGCGGTCGTAGGTTTCCGGCGAAATGTACGATGTGGGGGCGTCCATGCGGTTGGGGCAGGCGCCCAGCATCAGGCCGCCATTGGTGAGGATGTTCAGGCGCGAGCCGAACATGCCGCGCAGTACCGGGTCGCCGTTGGTGCCGCCGGCGCGGATGGCCGAGAAGCCGGGGATGGTCTTCAGGTAGTCGGCGCCATCGCTGGCCGGCACCGGCTGGCGCGGGTCTTTCGGGTTGGTGACCACGGTCAGCGGCGAGCTCGGGGCCACGGCGGTGATCACCGTCGGGCTCAGCTCGGGGGCGTCGTGTGCATGGCCTTCATGGCCTGGGTCGGCGGCCAGGGCCACGGGTGCGAGCAGCGAGCCGCACACGGCGGCGATGGTCCCACGCAGGGACAAGGCAAAAACAGGGGTGCAGCCGGACATAATGATTCCAGTCGATCAGTCATGAGTCAGCGCGAAGCCTCCTGGCTCCGTGCGCAAAAAATGTGGGTTCAGACGTTGACCGAGGAAGGAGGGGCGCGGCTGCGCGCGCCGGGGAATACAGCCTGCCGGGCATGGCCCTGGCGCGTGGGTGCGAACAGGTGGGTGGTGGGTACGACGCTGCCGGCACTGAGCGGGCTGAGGGCCTGGGGCAGGGCCGGGCAGTTGAACAACAGGCTGCAGTAACCGCACTTTTCCCACATCACATGCAGCTGGCCATCGCCAGCCTGGCCGTGATGGGTGTCGCCGCCATGCTGATGGGCGGTGGCCATCGGCATGTCCATCGGCATGCTCATGCCGGCGTGGTGGTCCATCGGCATCGACTGGGAAATCAGCGGGCCGATGAAGATCATCCACATGGCGAACAGGCTCAGCCATCCGCCACCGGCGCGCCTGCGGTCAGGGCGGGTGGTACGGCTGATGCTGTTGCGCGGCAGGCTCATGACGAGTGCCTTTCAGTGGGTGATCAGTGCGTGTGTTCGTGGGCTTGCGGCTGGTCCGTCGGCGCCTGCTTCTGCACGGCCACATCGACGGTGATATCGCCGGCCTTTTCGAAGTGCAGGGTCAACGGGAAGCGCTTGCCGTCGCTGAGCAGGCTGCGGTCCTTGGGCTGCATCAGCATCACATGGTAGGCGCTGGGGGCGAAGGTCAGGTCCTTGCCTGCGGGCACCACCACGCTGGGCACCTGCTGCATCTTCATTGCACCGCTGGCGCTCATGGCATGCTCGTGCAGTTGTGCGTCATCGCTGATGGGGCTGTCGACGCTGAGCAGGCGGTCGTCGGCCTGGCCGTTGTTGTGCACCACGAAATACGCCGCGACGTTGGGGGCGTTGGGGGGCAGCTGCAGTGACCAGGGGTGGGCGATGTGCAGGTCACCCACGCTGTATTCGTGGGCATTGGCAAAGGCGCCGGGCAGCAGCAGGGCGGCCATGACGAGGGCGTGCTTGAGCATGGTGAATCTCCGTTTCTGTTCAGGTTCAGGCAGACAGCGTGAAGAACTCAGGCCAGCGGAGAGGCACGGGGATTGAGCGCCGGCCAGAGTTGGCGCGGCGTGGCGTGGTAGACGGCGGGTGGCGGCAGCAGGCCGGCGAGCAGTATCGGCGGGTTGTGCAGCTGCGGCGGGTAGCCGGGCAGGGCCAGCAGTGGCGCGGCACCGGAGCAGCACCAGCAATTCATCATGCTGGCGCTGTCGTCGCTTTGCGGGCCGAGGTCGATCTTGGCCAGGGCCTGGACGTCGACCTTGGCCTTGTTGGCCATGCTGGAACAGAAGGCCCCCCACAGCAGCTGCTCGGCCGGGCCATTGGGCGCGGCGGAAGACAGCGGCATGGCCAGCAGGTTGAACAGCACTGCAAGGCAGGCTATCCAGGCGATGTGCCGACGTGGGGGCATGGAGAGATCCGGTCAGGAATCGTGGTGGGTATTGTAAGGCGGAGTATAGGTAAAAATGGCGGGGTGCGGTGAAGTGACGCAGGCATGCTGTTGAAGCGGTGTCGCCTGCTTCGCGGGCACGCCCGCTCCCACAGGATTATCACCGGCCCAGGGGCAGCGGGTAACCTGTAGGAGCGGCCTTGTGTCGCGATGGGGCGCAAAGCGCCCCCAGCATTATCAAGCCTTGTTGCGGCCCATCAGCCCACGCACGGTCTCCTGCAGGTCCGCCGGCAGCACCACCACCTTGGCATTGCTGCTGCCCGCCAGGTTCTCCATCGCCCCCACATAGCGCTCGCCCAGCAGGTACATCGCCGGCACGGTCTCGTTGCCGACCGCGTCCTTGACCAGCGTAATCGCCCGCGCCGAGGCCTCGGCCAGGCTGATCTGCGCTTCGGCATCCAGCCTGGCAGCCTGCAAGCGTGCTTCTGCTTCCAGGATCGCTGCCTGCTTGGCCCCTTCGGCACGGGTCACGTCGGCCTTGCGCTCACGCTCTGCTGCCGCCTGGCGCTCCATGGCCAGTTGCATGTTCTCCGAGGGCTTGATGTCCTGGATTTCCACCGAGCGTACAGTCACGCCCCAGTCTTCGGTCTGCTCGGACATCGCCTCGCGCAGGCGCGCCTTGATCTGCTCGCGGCTGGACAGCGCCTCGTCCAGGTCCATGGCGCCGACGATGGCGCGCAGGGAGGTCATGGTCAGGCTGGTGACGGCGAACGAGAAGTCCTGCACGCCATAAGAGGCCTTCTGCGGGTCGACCACCTTGGCGAAGCACAGGGCGTTGGCGACGATCACCGCGTTGTCCCGGGTGATGATTTCCTGCTGCTGCACATCGAGGATGATGTCCTTGGTCGGCAGGCGGTAGGCGACCACGTCCATGTACGGGATGACGATGTTCAGGCCGGGCTTGAGGGTGCTTTGGTAGCGGCCCAGGCGCTCGACGACCCATTCCTCGCCCTGGGGCACGATGCGCACCCCCTTGAACACGGTGATCAGGACGAACAGGGCAATGGCGACGACGACGATGAGGCTGGTCATGATGCGAAATTCCTTTTAGTGCGGATTCAGGCCCGGATGACCCGGGCGGTGTTCCCTTCGATGGCGGTCAGGCGTACCCGCTCGCCGGCCGCGATCTCGCTGTTGGCGACGCAGGTCCATTCCTCGTTGCCGAGGATAGGCTTCTGGAAGCGCACACGGCCTTTCTGGAACTCCGATACACCAGCAGTCAGCAGCCCCACTTCACCGATCACGCTTTCGGCGGTCCAGCGCACGTCTGGTTGCTTGCGCCGGAACAGCTTGAACCACAGTGCCGTGGTGACTGACGACATCAGCACCCACAGCAGCACCTGCATGTCCAGTTGCAGGCTGGGGGCGGCCAGCGAAATGAGCGACACCAGCACGGCGCCGATGCCGAACCAGAGGATGAAGAACGTCGGCAGGACCAGTTCGAGCAGGATCAGCGCGATGCCGAAGACCAGCCAGATCCACCATTGCATTTCCATATGGGTAGCGCCTTCCGGGAGGGAGTGCCGAGTTTAAGGTAGCAGTGCGGCACATGGCCACTTCATGGTTTGCAAGAAAAGTCCGAAATGGCTGTAGGAGCAACTGTCTTGTGCAAATACATGAAAGTTGCCGCGTCCCCTGTGGGAGCGGGTTCACCCGCGAACACCGGCGAAGCCGGTGCCATGCACCGCGTTGATTTCTTCGCGGGTAAACCCGCTCCCGTAGGGATCTGCGGTGCGCTTACGGTATTTGTTATCCGCGCAGGTCGAGCGCCGCAGCCAGGTCGGCTGGCGAATCGAATGCCCGGTTCACATCCGGCAAAGCCGGTCGCTTCAGGATCAGCACAGGTATCCCCAGCTCCCGCGCCACCTCCAGCTTCGGTTCGGTCGCTACGCTGCCACTGTTCTTGCTGATCAGCACATCGATCTTGCGGCGCTGGAACAACGCCCGCTCCTCCTCGATATGGAACGGCCCGCGCGCGCCAATCACTTCGCAGCGATCGTTGCCAGGGCACGTTTCCAACGCACGCAAGGTCCAGAACTGCTCCAGCGGTATCTCGTCCAGATGTTGCAGCGGCTCACGCCCCAGCGTGAACAATGGCCTGCGAAACGGCTTGAGTGCCTCGATCAACCCCGCCCAGTCCTCGACCTCGCGCCAGTCGTCCCCCGCTTGTGTCTGCCAGGCCGGGCGGCGCAAGGCCCAGCACGGAATACCGGCCAAGCGTGCGGCGTTGGCCGCGTTGCGGCTGATCTGCGCGGCATAGGGATGGGTAGCATCGATCAGCAACGTGATGCCTGCATCGTGCAGGTAGTTCGCCAGCCCTTCGGCACCGCCAAAGCCGCCGACCCGAACCTGGCATTGCAGGTCCTGCGGCACCCGGCCGATGCCCGCCAGGCTGTAGACATGCTGCGGGCCCAGGCGGCGAGCGATGGCCAGGGCTTCGGTGACGCCGCCCAGCAGCAGGATGCGCCCGTTCATTGCACACCCGCCCGGCCGACGATGCCACCCTGGCGATCGATGGCGAACACCTCCACCTGCACCTGCGCCGGCACCACGCTGCGGGCGAAGGCCAGGGCGTGGGCGCACACCGCGTCACCCAAGGGAATGCCGGCTGCATGGGCCAGTGCCAGGGCCTGTTGGCTGGTGTTGGCAGTAATGATCGATGCCTGCAGCGCAGCGTCGGCGCCGATGTCCGCCGCCCAGCCGGCCAGTTGCGGCAGGTCGATGCTGGAATGACGGCTGTGCAGGTCCATGTGCCCGGCAGCCAGCTTGCTGATCTTGCCGAAACCGCCGCACAGGGTCAGGCGTGGCACCGGTACTTTGCGCAGGTGCTTGAGCACCGCACCGACGAAGTCGCCCATTTCGATCAGGGCTATTTCTGGCAGGCCATAGACGCGGCGCATGGTGTCTTCGCTGGCGTTGCCAGTGCATGCAGCGATATGCGTGTAGCCGTTGGTGTGGGCGACGTCGATGCCCTGGTGGATCGAGGCAATGTAGGCCGCGCAGGAAAACGGCCGCACGATGCCGCTGGTGCCGAGGATCGACAGACCGCCGAGGATGCCCAGCCGCGGGTTCATGGTCTTCAGGGCCAGTTGCTCGCCACCCTGCACATTGACCGTTACCTCGAAGCCACCGGGATAGCTGCATTCGTCCGCCAGGCGTTGCAGGTGTTCGCTGATCATGCGCCGTGGCACCGGGTTGATGGCCGGCTCACCCACCGCCAGCACCAGCCCCGGGCGGGTCACGGTGCCGACGCCGGTGCCGGCGACAAAACGGATGCCAGGTTCGGCCAGCAGGCGAACCTGGCTATAGAGCAGGGCGCCGTGGGTCACGTCCGGGTCGTCGCCGGCGTCCTTGAGCGTGCCCGCTTCGGCACCTTGGCTGGTGAGGCGGCAGAACTCCAGGCGCATCTGCACCACCTTGCCCTTGGGCAGGGTGATGCTGACGGCGTCGTTGCTCTCGCCACCGAGCAGCAAGCGTGCTGCCGCCAGGCTGGTGGCGGTGGCGCAGCTGCCGGTGGTCAGGCCGCTGCGCAGGGGGGCGGGCTGTTCGCGGGTTTCTTCACGCATTGGCGGGTTTCACCACGTCCAGCAAGGTGATCGGCAGCGCCTGGCGCCAAGTGTCGAACGCGCCCAATGGCTGGGCATGGGCGACATGGACGCGGGTCAGCTCGCCGCCGTGGCGTTCACGGAAATGCGCCAGGGCCAGTTCGCTTTGCAAGGTCACCGCATTGGCTACCAGCCGGCCGCCGGGGCGCAGGTTTGCCCAGCACAGGTCGAGCACACCTTCGCGGGTGACGCCGCCACCGATGAAGATCGCATCCGGTTGCTCCAGGCCCTCCAGCGCCGCCGGTGCCTTGCCGCGGACCAGGTGCAGACCGGGTACACCCAACGCATCGCGGTTGTGTTCGATGAAGCCCTGGCGGCCTTCGTCGGCCTCGATGGCCAAGGCGCGGCAGGCCGGGTGGGCGCGCATCCATTCGATGCCGATCGAGCCGCAGCCGGCGCCCACGTCCCACAGCAGTTCGCCGGGCTGTGGTGCCAGGCGGGCCAGGGTAATGGCGCGGACGTCGCGCTTGGTCAGCTGGCCGTCATGCCGGAAGGCGCTGTCCGGCAGCCCGGCCAGCCGGTGCAGGCGCGGCGCCTCGGGCGTGGCCAGGCACTCGATGGCTACCAGGTTGAGCGCGGCGACGTCGCTGTGCGGCCAGCCCTGGGCGGTGCCGGCCAACTCACGTTCGTCCACGCCACCCAAGTGTTCGAAGACTCGCAGGCGGCTTGGCCCGAAGCCCCGCTCGCGCAGCTGCGTGGCAATTGCTGCCGGGCTGTCGCCGTCGTTGCTCAGCACCAGCAGGCGCACACCGCTGTGCAGATGGGCATTGAGCGCTGCCAGGGGCCGAGCGACCAGCGATACCACCTGCACGTCCTGCAGTGGCCAGCCCAGGCGGGCGGCGGCCAGGGCGCAGGAGGAGGGCATCGACAGCACGCGTATTTCAGCGGCGGGCAGTTGGCGCGCCAGGCTGGCACCGACGCCGTAGAACATCGGGTCGCCGCTGGCCAGCACGCATACTGGCTCACCGCGCAGAGCCAGGACCGGGGCCAGCGAGAACGGGCTTGGCCAGCCCAGCCGTTCGCCGACCACGCAGCGTGGCAGCAAGGCCAGCTGGCGCGGGCTGCCGAAGATCCGCGCAGCGCCCAGCAGCGCGCGCCGGGCCTGCTTGCCCAGGCCGCTGAAGCCGTCTTCGCCGATACCTACAACTGTCAGCCAGGGTGCCATGGATACCTCTTCAAGATCCTGGGGCTGCTGTGCAGCCCATCGCGACACAAGGCCGCTCCCACAGGGAGTGGTGATCCCTGTAGGAGCGGCCTTGTGTCGCGATGGGGTGCGCAGCGCCCCCAAAATTTCTGCTCAAACTCGAATGATGCTCGACCACCGGCTTTTCATGCCGCCGGACAAAGCAGGCATAATACCGCGCCTTCTACACTCAAGCGCATTTTCACAGATTGCCGGACGCCCCTTTGACCCAGGCCCATGCCTCCCATGTATCGCCCCGTCCCTCGGCCTGCCCGGGGTTGTGGCGCATCGTCAGTGCCCGTGATGGCGGCATCTGCCGCATCAAGCTGCCGGGCGGCCTGCTGCTGGCCGACCAGGCCGACGCAGTGGCGGCGGCTGCCGAGCGTTTCGCCGGTGGCGTGATCGAGGCCACCAACCGCGGCAACCTGCAGATTCGCGGCATCGGCAGCGAGCATCGCGGCCTGGTCGAGACACTGCTCGCTGCCGGCCTGGGCCCACGTGATGCCGCCGGTGACGATGTGCGCAACCTGATGCTCAGCCCGCTGGCCGGGCATGACCCGGCGATGCTGCTGGACGCTCGGCCGCTGGCCGGGCAGATCCTCGACCTGCTGGAAGGCACTCCGCGTTTTCACCAGTTGTCGGCCAAGTTCGCCGTGCAGCTGGATGCCGGCGAAAACCTGGCCATGCTCGAACACCCCCATGACCTGTGGCTGTCGGCCCTGCGCCTGGGGCAGCAGACCTGGCTGGCGTTTGGCCTGGCGGGTTGCCCGGCAGACGGCCAGGTGCTCGGTGCGGTCCCGGCGGACCAAGGCCTGGCACTGGTGCGTGCGGTGCTGGAGCGCTTCCTCGACCTGGCCACCCCGGCACAGTCGCGCATGCGCCAGTTGCTCGAGGTGTGTTCGGCAACCGATTTCATCGACGGACTCGGCCTGGCCATCCGCCGCGACGCCGCCGTGCTCGCATGGCGGCGTGAACCGCGCAGCGTCTCGTGGCTGGGCGTCCTGCCCCAGGCGCAGAGCGTCGCCTTGGGCGTTGCCCCGCCGCAGGGGCGCCTGACCCCGGCCATGCTGCGTGGCGCTGCGCGCGTTGCCCGTGAACATGGCGATGGCAGCCTGCGCCTGAGCCCCTGGCAAAGCCTGGTGCTGACCAACCTGCAAGCGCAACACATTGACCACGCCCAGGCCGGGTTGTCCGCACTGGGCCTGCTATGCCATGACCATGAGCCACTGGCCCGCATAAGCGCCTGTACCGGCGCCAGTGGCTGTGCCAAGGCCCTGGGCGAGACCAAGGCCGACGCCGTCACCCTGGCTGCACTGCTCGGCCCTGGCGTGCCCGGCAGCGTGCACTTGTCCGGTTGCCCCCGATCCTGTGCCGTGGCCCATGTTGCCCCGGCCACCCTGCTGGCCCGTGCGCCGGGCCGTTACGACCTGTACCTGCGTGATGCGCGCTTGCCGGGCTTCGGCGCCCTGCGCGCCACCGACCTTACCTTGAATGAAGCAGGCGCCATGCTCGACCTGCCGACGGAGCACCTTGATGATTGACTACATCCGCGATGGTCAGGAGATCTATCGCAATTCCTTCCGGATCATCCGCGAGGAAGCCCGACTCGAGCGGATCCCCGCAGACCTCGAAAAGCTCGCCGTGCGCGTGATCCACGCCTGTGGCATGGTCGACGCCATCGATGGCCTGCAGTTCTCCGAAGGTGCCGGCCGGGCCGGGCGCGAGGCGTTGCTGAACGGCGCGCCGATCCTGTGTGATGCGCACATGGTCGCCGAAGGTATTACCCGCGCCCGGCTGCCCGCCGACAACAAGGTCATCTGCACCCTGCGCGACCCGAGCGTACCGGGCCTGGCGAAAGACGCCGGCAACACCCGTTCCGCCGTGGCCCTGGAACTGTGGCGACCGCACCTGGAAGGCAGTGTGGTGGTGATCGGCAACGCGCCTACCGCACTGTTCTACCTGCTGGAAATGCTCGACGCCGGCGCCCCGAAACCAGCACTGATCCTCGGTTTCCCGGTCGGCTTCGTCGGTGCCGCCGAGTCCAAGGCGATGCTCGCCGCCGACAGCCGTGGCGTGCCGTTCGTGATCATGCAGGGCCGCCTGGGCGGCAGCGCGATGGCCGCCGCCGCGGTCAACGCCCTCGCCACGGAGGTGGAATGATGGTGCCGCGTGGACGTCTGCTGGGCCTGGGCGTGGGCCCTGGCGACCCTGAACTGATTACCCTCAAGGCCTTGCGCCTGCTGCGTGAAGCGCCCGTGGTCGGCTACTTCGTGGCCAAGGGCAAGCGCGGCAACGCCTTCGGCATCATCGAGGCGCACCTGCAGCCCGAGCAGACCTTGCTGCCGCTGGTCTACCCGGTAACCACCGAAGCGCTGCCAGCGCCGCTGTCCTATGAACAGGTGATCAGCGACTTCTACGACGAGGCCAGCGTGCAGGTAGCCGAGCACCTGGATGCCGGCCGCGACGTGGCGGTGATCTGTGAAGGCGACCCGTTCTTCTATGGTTCCTACATGTACCTGCACGACCGCCTGGCGCAGCGCTACGAGGCCGAAGTGATCCCCGGCGTCTGCTCGATGCTTGGTGGCGCCTCGGTACTGGGCGCGCCGCTGGTGTACCGCAACCAGAGCCTGTCGGTGCTGTCTGGCGTGTTGCCGGCCGAAGAGCTCAAGCGTCGCCTGGCCGACGCCGACGCAGCGGTGATCATGAAGCTTGGCCGCAACTTCCCCAAGGTGCGCGAAGTGCTGGCCGAACTGGGCCTGGACGGGCGCGCGCTGTATGTGGAGCGGGCGACCATGGCCAACCAGAAGATCGTGCCGCTGGACCAGGTCGACCCACAGTCGTCGCCGTACTTCTCGCTGATCATCGTGCCGGGTGAAAAATGGCAGGGCTGAACATGCACCAGGCACCGGCGATCGTCATCCTTGGCCAGGGCAGCCTGGCCACGGCGCAGCGTATCCAGCAGTGTTATCCACAAGCATCGATCCATGGCCTGGAAGGCCGAGTCGAGGGTGCCGACCTTTGCTACACCGCGTTCGGCGATACCCTGCGTGGGCTGTACCAGCAGAACACACCGATCATCGCCCTGTGCGCGGCGGGTATCGTCATCCGCAGCCTGGCCAGCCTGCTCAGCGAGAAAGGTGTCGAACCAGCGGTACTGGCCGTGGCCGAAGACGGCAGTGCCGTAGTGCCGTTGCTCGGGGGCCTTGGCGGGGTGAACGTGATGGCGCGCGAAATCGCTGAAGCACTGGGCGTTGCTGCGGCCATCACCACCAGCGGCGAGCTGCGTTTCGGCACCTGTCTGCTGAACCCGCCACAGGGCTATGCGCTGGCGGATATCGAGCAAGGCAAGCGCTTTGTCTCCGACCTGCTGGCTGGCGAGGCGGTGCGCATCGAAGGTGACGCGCCGTGGCTGCAACAGGCGCAGTTGCCTGCCAGCGAGGCGGCTCGGCGTACCATCCATGTGGGGCACCAGGCGCGCCCGGCCAGCCGCGACGAGCTGCTGATCCACCCGCGTTCGGTGGTAGTGGGTGTTGCTGGCGGCAGCCTGGCCAGTATCCGTGCGGCATTGCAGCAGGCCGGCATCGCCGAGCCTGCAGTGGCCTGCCTGCTGGCCGACGAGCAAGCCATGGCCGACAGCGCCCTGCACGAGGCCGCACAGGCCCTGGGGGTTGCCTTGCGCTTTGCTGCCAGGACGCATGATCTGGCCGGGATGGTTGCTGCGGCATTGCCTGCTGCGCAGCTGATCGAGGTGGCAGACGTGGTCATCGCGGTGGCGCCTGCCCCGGTCGAGGTGGCGCAGATCGGTCGTCGTCGGGGTCGCCTGGCGGTCATCGGCCTGGGGCCAGGTGCAGCCGAGCTGATGGTGCCGGCGGTCAAGGCCGAGCTGGAGCGGGCCGAGGATGTGCTCGGTTACGAAACCTACGTGCGCATGGCCGGCCCGTTCCGTGACGACCAGGTGCTGCACTGCACCGACAACCGTGAAGAGATGCAGCGTGCCCGGCATGCCTTCGAACTGGCAGCCCAGGGCCGTTCGGTGGTGGTGGTGTCGTCGGGTGACCCGGGTGTGTTCGCCATGGCAGCTGCGGTACTTGAAGCGCTGCACGAGTCTACGGACCCGGCCTGGCACCGGGTGGATCTCGAGATCCTGCCGGGGGTGTCGGCCTCGCTCGCGACCGCCGCCCAGGCGGGTGCGCCGCTGGGGCATGACTTCTGCGTGATGTCGCTGTCGGACAACCTCAAGCCGTGGTCGATCATTGAAAAGCGCCTGGACCTGGCGGCGCAGGCCGACCTGGTGCTGGCGTTCTACAACCCGATTTCCAAGGCAAGGCCGCACCAGCTCGGGGTAGCGCTGGAGGTCGTGCGTCGGCATCGCGAGGGGAACACGCCTGTAGTCCTTGGCCGTGACATCGGTAGGCCGGGGCAGACGCTGAAGGTCGTCACATTGGCCGAGCTGCTGCCGGAAATGGTCGACATGCGCACCATGGTGCTGGTGGGATCATCTACAACCTGCGTGTTTCCTCGCCTCTCGGGTGGGGTGTGGGCCTACACGCCGCGTTGGTACCCGTCGGCCAACTAGTTGCACCGGAAACCCTTCAGCGCGCTGCATCGTGGGCGCGCTGGCTAAGGTGGTTGCCCCTGACTCAAGGGGCAACCATCTAGGAGTTTCCACATGTCCGAAGAAACACAAGTCACTACCACTGACGCGGCCATTCTGGTCGAAGGCAACCTGCTGGCCTGCGGCGCAGGCATGTCTTCGCAAAGCCGTCATGACGTAAAGAATGCCTTCCACTTTGCCACCTTGGTGGCTGACAAATCCTTCGATGCCGAAAAGCAGAGCAGGGAGTGGTACGAGCGGTTCATCGATGTCATGCGTGATCTTGGCTTTACCATCCCCAAGCGTAGTTTCGAACTGGAAACCTCGGCGGAACTGTCTGTCACCGTAGGCGCTGTAGCTGTACGGGCGATCGGTGTGGTGGGGAATGCAATGCTGGGGGGTACCAAGTTGGGTGAGCTGGCCAAGATGGCCTTCGACAAACTGACTACCGTCGAAAATGACGCCAAGGTGCTCGACCACAAACGCAAGAACAAGGCCAGGGGCATGGTCGGCATGGCGGCCTGCATCGAAACCGATAACAACGATGTGGTCATGGTGGTGAGTTGCATCCAGGCGTCTGCCCCGCAGCTGGATGATGACATCCTGGGTATCCAGTGGAAGCTGGACAAGACCCACTACTACGCCGGCACGGCTGTGCTTACTCTCAACACCTTCGTCTACGACAAAATCCGCGAAACCGTGGAAAACAAACTCGGCGTGCGCAGTGTCGAGAACATTCTCCAGTACGACATCTGATCGCAGGGCGGCGTTGCAACGCCGCCTTGTTCGGGTCTTTGTGACGAGGCAACACAATGGATAGAGCAGCTGAACAACTCATGTTGATTGGCGGAACGGCATTACTGTATCGCGCAGACACTGGCCAGATTCAGCGTCAGGCTGCCTTCGACTCCATCCTTTACGCCCAGTTGGTGGCCAACAGGAATGCGGGGTCACGCTTTGACAACTATGAAGCCTGGTATGACGCCTATCGCGAGGCATATCGGCAACTGGGCTGGATCAAGCTGGCCAGTACGCATGACCTGAAACAGTTGGGGCAACCCGCGCGCAGCGCGCAGATACAGCCGCTCGAGGCGTGGCTGAAGATGCGCTCGATCCGTCATGAGGCCGTGCTGGCTGCAGTAAGAAGCGGCCTGGGCCGATCGATCGAAGGTTTTCGCCACCAGCTGAAGTTCAGCACGCAGGGTTCGCAGCTGGTGATCGAGCTTGGCCTGCTCAAGCCGGGGCCGGCGCTTGACCTTTGCAGTATCACCCTGCAATTCGACAAGCCGATCGCCGGCATCTCTCAGGACATGCTGCTGGTCGAAAAGGCGCTGGAGGGCGAAGCCAGGTTCAATGGCGTTTCCTTGCTGCTGGATAACGGGCGTTTCCAACGTCAGCGAGATGAACTGCAGGCATTGATGAAAACCAAGGATGCACTGGGGGAGTATCGGTTCGACCCTCATGCACCAGTAACAGGAGCACAACATGAGTGAAGCCATATCTGCTGTGATCGGCGCAGGGATTGTTTCGTTTCTGCCGGGTATTCCCACTGCGCAGAAAAACAAAGTGCGGCTTGCCCTGGCGATGGCTGAGCGGGCCACCGAAACGGCTTACAAGGAAGGGCTGATCCAGGACTGGTTGGCCTACTACCGCAACCAGCTGAAATTCATGGGCTGGGACGCAGTTACTGCCGAGCAGGTGCACTGGCCTGAGGAGGGCCGGGTCAGGCAAACCGACAAGGTGCTTGAAACCATTGCCGCAACCGCCGGCGATCATTTTGCCTCGGCAAGTGGTCAGTCCATGCGCAAGCTGTTGACCAAGCCGCCGGTTCTGCAATCGCTTGAGCGCTGTGCCTATGAGCGGCAGCATTTTCAATTGCTGCCCTGCGCGCCTGCAGGGGCGAATCGTGTCGACATGGTGCTGTATCACGAAACGGATAATCGTTCGGCGTTCCGGGCAGGCTTCATCAGCCACAAGCGCAGCCTCAAGAATGTGCGAGCGGAGTTGATACGCTTCAACATCCTGGCTTTCGAGCAGAGTTTCTTGCCCAAGGTGCAGGACCGCGTCGTGCAGGTTTCCTTGAAGCGCATACTGGATTTCGACATCTAGGGCGCGAGGTAGCCTTTGATGCCTGTGAAGATGATTTGTGCAGCCAGGGCGCAGACGAACAGCCCCATCAGGCGGCTGACGATCTGCAGGCCCTGGTCGCCGAGGATGCGCTCGATACGGTGCGACAGGTACAGCACCAGGCCCACGGTGAAGCAGGCCAGGGCGATGCTGATGATGGCCAGCAGCTTGTCGTCCCAGTGCGGGTGGCCGACGCCCATTACCAGCAGTGCACCGATGGTGCCGGGGCCGACGGTCAGCGGGATGGTCAGCGGCACGATGGTGACATCCTGCTGCACGTTGTCGGCCTGTACCGCGGACTTGCCTTGGGCCATGCCCAGGGCCGAGATGAACAGCACGCTGCCGGCGCCGATGCGGAAGGCGTCGGCGGTGATGCCGAAAATGCCGAAGATCGCCCGCCCGAACAGGTACAGCAGGACACTGGAGATCAGCGCGGCGATGGCCACCTTCCATGCCAGCTGCTTGCGCTCCTTGCTGGAGTGGCCGCGGGTCAGGCTGATGAAGCACGACAGCACGAAGAACGGGCTGTAGAGCACGAGCATTTTCAGGTAGACGCTGAACAACTCATGGAGCATGGGGGCTAGTCCAGGCAGTTATGGCTGGGCAGAGTTTATCAGCAGATTCTATTGATAGCCTGTGCCGGCCTCTTCGCGGGTGAACCCGCTCCCACAGGGATAGCATTGCCTTCAGGCCTTATGCAGTACCTGTGGGAGCGGGTTCACCCGCGAAGAGGCCGGCACAGGCGCCTCAGATCAGGAACTATGCACCGGATCCACCTTGGCTTCCCGGTGATTGGCCCAGTACTGGATCAGCTCTCGCAACTGCGACAGTTCCACCGGTTTGGCCATGTGCCCGTCCATGCCCGCCAGGCGGGCGCGTTCCTTGTGTTCGGCAAGTATGTGCGCGGTCAGTGCCACCACCGGGGTGCGCTGGCGCTGGTTGGCGGCTTCCCAGGCGCGCAGCTGCTGGGTGGCCGAGAAGCCGTCCAGTATCGGCATCTCGCAGTCCATCAGCACCAGGTCATAGCGCTGCGCCTTCATCGCCTGCAAGGCCTCTTCGCCATTGCTGGCGGTGTCGGGCTCGAGGTTGAGCTTGCCGAGCATGCCGCGGATCACCTTGGTCGAAATGCTGTTGTCCTCGGCGACCAGCACGCGGAAATCGCCGGGCAGGTCCAGTGCCTGGGGGATGCCGGGCAAACTGGCTGGTATGGCTTGCTCGCGGCCGCGCTGGGCCAGTTCTTCGGCCAGGGTGGTTTTCAGCGTATAGCCCGCCACCGGCTTGGCGAGGATCCGCTTGACTCCGGCGTTACGCGCAATGACCTTGCTCGGCGCGTTGCTGATGCCGGTGAGCATCACCACCAGGATGTCGTGGTTCAGGCTCGGGTCTTCCTTGATCTTGGCGGCCAGCTGCATGCCGGTCATGCCTGGCATGTTCTGGTCCAGCAGCACGGCATCGAAGTAGTCGCGCAGGTGGGCCTTGGTGCGCAGCAGGGCCAGGGCTTCCTTGCCCGACGGGACCGCGCTGACGTTCATGCCCCAGGCACTGCACTGCTGTACCAGCACCTTGCGGCAGGTGTCGTTGTCGTCCACCACCAGTACGCGAGCATCGCGCAGCGGGCTGTCCAGGTCGGCTGGTGGCTGTTCCAGGCGCGAAGGGTCCAGCGGCAGGGTCAGCCACAGGGTGTTGCCCATGCCGGTGCTGCTCTTGATGCCGAACTCGCCCTGCATCAGGCCGATCAGCTGCTTGGCGATGACCAGCCCCAGGTGGCCGCCCAGCTTGTTGCTGGACAGGAAGTGGTGGCTATGCAACTCGGCCTGCAGCAGGGCTTCGCGGTCAGCGGCGGGCAACGGTTCGCCGCTGTCCTGCACGGCGATGCGCAGGCGCGGTACCTCGCCGCGCTGGTCCAGCGCCACTACCAGCAGGATCTCGCCCTGGTCGGTGTTTTTCAGGGCATTCTCCAGCAGGCTCGACAAGGCCTGGCGCAGGCGCGTCGGGTCGCCGCTGATCACCCGTGGTACCTGCGGCTGGGTGAAGCTGATCAGTTCGATGTTCTGCTGTTCGGCCTTGGCGCGGAAGATGTTCAGGCAATCTTCGATCAGCGCGTTGAGGTCGAACTGCACGTCATCGAGTTCGATCTGCCGGGATTCCAGCTTGGAAATGTCGAGAATCTCGTTGATCAGCGTGAGCAGTTCGTTGCCGGCGCTGTGAATGGTCTGCACGTAGTCGCGCTGCTTGACCGACAGCGGCGTGCCCAGCAGTAGCTCAGTCATGCCCAGCACGCCGTTCATGGGGGTGCGGATTTCGTGGCTGATCTTGGCCAGGAACTCGGCCTTGGCGTTGATTTCGGCATCGCTGGCGGCCAGGGCGCGGCTGGCGCTGAAGCGCTCTTCGCTCATGCGCCGCAGGCGTTCGCTGACTGCCAGGTTGAGCAGCAGGCCGCTGGCCACGGTCAGCCCCAGCAGGATGCACAGCAGCCAGGGCGTCGAGGTACGGGTCAGGCCCAGCAGCGCTGGCAGCAGCACCAGCCCACCGAGGTTGAACACCACCATGGCCAGGCTGAACAGGCGTGCGGGGGCATAGCCCTTGTACCAGTGGTAGCTGCTGACCAGCAGCATGCTCACGCTGCCCAGGGCCATCAGGGCGTAGGTCATCAGGTTGAGGGGCAGGGTGTCGACGAACAGCAGCACCAACCCGCTCAACCCGACCACCAGCATCTCGCCCTGCAGCAGGCGGTTGAGCCGTGGCGAGTTGCATGGCGAGAAGAAATGCTGGGTGAAACACAGCCCGGCCAGGCCGGCCAGGACCAGCGTCAGGTATGCGGCGGGCGTCTGCGCGCTGTGCCACACGTGCCACCAGGGGCCGCTGAGGTTCAGCAGGATCAGACCGCTGAGCAGCATCAGGCCGTGGTACAGCGCCAGGATCAGGGTGGTGCTGGAGCGGCTGTAGAGGAAGCGGATCAGGTTGTGCATGATCAGCATCACCAGGCCGCCGAACAGCATGCCGAACAGCAGCGGCTGGCGCTGGTCGGAGGCTGCCACGGCCGCAGGCTCCAGGCTGATGGCCGGGCGCAGCTGGTGCTCGGAAACCAGGCGCAGGTAGATATCCAGGGGTTGCTTGCTGTTGGGCAGGGGCAGTACATGGTCGCTGCCACGCAGGGTCGGGCTGGCATTGCCGGCCTGGCGCCCGTGGTGCAGCTGACGCAGAAGCTGGTCGCCCTCGAGGGCGTAGAGGTCCAGGCCAGAAAGGTCTGGGGCGAAAACCCGCAGCAGTTGTTCCTGCTCGCCGGGCTCCAGGCGGTAGTGCAGCCACAGGGCCTGTTCCGCAGGGGCGGCATCCAGGTCGGCGAGTACCAGCGGGCTGAACTGGTTGCGGTAACGCTCGGAGCGCACGTCGCTCAGTTGCAGGTTGGCCTGTTCGTCGAGCAGAACGGCCCAGCCTCCGTCATGTTCGGCCGCAGCCGGGAACATGCAGAGCAAGGTCAGCAAGCTGACGATCAGAGCTGAGGCAATCCGAAGCCGACGCACTACGAAATCCCTTCTTAGCCAAGGTGCCGGGTATTAACTATGCGCGGCGCGCCAAGTCGAAGGCAAGGCCCCTCGGGGCCCTGTCGACGAGCCGGATGCCGCAGGCGCAAGGTGCTGGCGCGCGCTGCGGCAACCCGGTACAACTTACTGCTGGTGCTCACCGCGCTCGCGGGCGATGGCCCGGTAGCCGATGTCGGTGCGGTAGAAGCTGCCGTTCCAGCTTACTTCCTTGGCCAGGCGGTAAGCCTGCTGCTGCGCGTCGGCAACGGTGCTGCCCATGGCGGTGGCACACAGCACGCGCCCGCCGTTGGTGGTCACCTTGCCATCCTTCAGTGCGGTACCGGCGTGGAACACCTTGCCTTCGATCTTCGCGGCAGCGTCCAGGCCGTTGATCACGTCACCCTTGGCGTAGTCGCCCGGGTAGCCGCCGGCAGCCAGTACCACGCCCAGGCTCGGGCGCGGGTCCCACTGTGCTTCGACCTTGTCCAGCGCCTTGGCGAATGCGGCCTCGACCAGCAGCACCAGGCTCGACTCCAGGCGCAGCATGACTGGCTGGGTTTCAGGGTCGCCGAAGCGGCAGTTGAACTCGATGACCTTGGGGTTGCCCGCCTTGTCGATCATCAGGCCGGCGTAGAGGAAGCCGGTGTAGACGTTGCCTTCCTCGGCCATGCCGCGCACGGTCGGCCAGATCACCTGGTCCATCACGCGCTGGTGCACTTCGGCGGTGACCACCGGGGCAGGGGAGTAGGCACCCATGCCGCCGGTGTTCGGGCCGGTGTCCTGGTCGCCGACGCGCTTGTGGTCCTGGCTGGTGGCCATGGGCAGCACGTTCTGGCCGTCGACCATGACGATGAAGCTGGCTTCCTCGCCGTCGAGGAACTCCTCGATGACCACGCGGGAGCCCGCATCGCCGAAGGCGTTGCCGGCCAGCATGTCACGCACGGCGGCTTCGGCTTCTTCCAGGGTCATGGCGACGATCACGCCCTTGCCCGCGGCCAGGCCGTCGGCCTTGATCACGATCGGCGCGCCTTTTTCCTGCAGGTAGGCCAGCGCCGGCTCGATTTCGGTGAAGTTCTGGTAGTCGGCGGTCGGGATCTTGTGACGCGCCAGGAAGTCCTTGGTGAAGGCCTTGGAGCCTTCCAGCTGGGCCGCGCCCTTGGTCGGACCGAAGCAGTCCAGGCCGCGGCTGCGGAACAGGTCGACCACGCCGATGACCAGCGGCGCCTCTGGGCCGACGATGGTCAGGTCGACGTTCTTCTCGGCGAAGTCAGCCAGTTGCTCCAGGGCGCAGACGTCGATGGCGACGTTCTCGCACTTGGCTTCAATGGCGGTGCCAGCGTTGCCCGGGGCAACGAAGACTTTTTCCACGCGTGGGTCCTGGGCGACTTTCCAGGCCAGGGCGTGCTCACGGCCGCCGCTGCCGATGATCAAAACTTTCATGTCAAAACCTCGAATTCTGTCTGGCCGATCCCGCTTCCTGTAGGAGCGGCCTTGTGTCGCGAAAGGGGCGCGTAGCGGCCCCAGGTTTTCAGCTTCGCAGCAGAAATTGCCGGGGCCGCCTTGCGGCCCTATCGCGACACAAGGCCGCTCCTACAAGGGCCGGCGATCGGCCCTGCATCTGTTTAGTGGCGGAAGTGGCGCATACCGGTGAACACCATGGCGATACCGGCTTCGTCAGCAGCAGCAATCACCTCGGCATCACGCATCGAACCACCCGGCTGGATCACGGCGCTGATACCCACTTTAGCCGCATTGTCGATGCCATCACGGAACGGGAAGAACGCGTCCGATGCCATGACTGCGCCCTGCACCTGCAGGCCGGCATGCTCGGCCTTGATTGCAGCAATGCGCGCGGAGTTGACGCGGCTCATCTGGCCGGCGCCGACGCCGATGGTCTGGCGCTGCTTGGCGTAGACAATGGCGTTGGACTTGACGAACTTGGCCACTTTCCAGGCGAACACCAGGTCGTGGATCTCTTGCTCGGTCGGCGCGCGCTTGGTGACGATCTTCAGGTCATCGGCGGTGATCATGCCGATATCGCGGCTCTGCACCAGCAGGCCACCGTTGACACGCTTGAAGTCCCAGCCGGCAGCGCGCTCGGCTGGCCACTCGCCGCATTCCAGCAGGCGTACGTTCTGCTTGGCGGCAACCACGTCGCGGGCAGCCTGGGAGATTTTCGGGGCGATGATCACTTCGACGAACTGGCGGTCGACGATGGCCTTGGCGGTTTCGCCGTCCAGCTCGCGGTTGAAGGCGATGATGCCGCCGAACGCCGACTCGGTGTCGGTGGCATAGGCCAGGTCGTAGGCCTTGCGGATGCCGCCTTCGTCTTCAGGTACCACGGCCACGCCGCATGGGTTGGCGTGCTTGACGATGACGCAGGCCGGCTTGACGAAGCTCTTCACGCACTCCAGTGCGGCGTCGGTGTCGGCCACGTTGTTGAACGACAGCTCCTTGCCCTGCAGCTGGATGGCGGTGGAAACGCTGGCTTCGCCTTTTTTCGCTTCCACGTAGAACGCCGCGCTCTGGTGCGGGTTCTCGCCGTAGCGCATTTCCTGGGCCTTGACGAACTGGCTGTTGAAGGTGCGCGGGAATTCGCTGCGGTCTTCAGTGCTCAGGGTCTCTTTGGCCTGATCGATGGTGCCCATGTAGTTGGCGATCATGCCGTCGTAGGCGGCGGTGTGCTCGAACGCCTTGAGCATCAGGTCGAAGCGCTGGGCGTAGGTCAGGCCACCGGCCTTGAGGCCTTCGACGATGCCGGCGTAGTCGCTGGCGTTGACCACGATGGCCACGTCCTTGTGGTTCTTGGCAGCCGAACGGACCATGGTCGGGCCGCCGATGTCGATGTTCTCGATGGCGGTCGGCAGATCACAGCCAGGCTTGGAAATGGTGGCTTCGAACGGGTACAGGTTGACTGCTACCAGGTCGATCGGCTTGATGCCGTGCTCGTTCATGATGGCGTCGTCGGTGCCGCGACGGCCCAGGATGCCACCGTGGATTTTCGGGTGCAGGGTCTTGACCCGGCCATCCATCATTTCGGCGAAGCCGGTGTAGTCGGCCACTTCCACCGCGTTGACGCCGTTGTCCTTGAGCAGCTTGTAGGTGCCGCCGGTGGACAGGATCTCGACACCGAGCTGCTGCAGCTCACGGGCGAATTCGAGGATACCGGTCTTGTCGGAGACGCTGATCAGGGCGCGGCGGACTGGCAGGCGGGTAGTCTGGTCGGTCATTTCGGGTTCCAATAACGCGGTGGAGTCAGCAAAAAAGGCGCCTCTGTTCAGGGAGCCGCCTTTTCTGGTTGGGATTCTGGCTTACAACAAGTCGTACTGCTTGAGCTTCTTGCGCAGGGTGCCTCGGTTCAGCCCGAGCATCTCGCTGGCCTTGGTCTGGTTGCCCTTCACGTAGTTCATCACGCTTTCGAGCAGGGGCGCCTCGACTTCGGAGAGCACCAGGTTGTACACGTCCGTCACGGTCGCGCCTTCCAGGTGGGCGAAGTAGTTGTGCAGCGCCTTCTCGACGCTGTCGCGAAGGGTCTGGCCCTCTTCGCTCGGCGTGTTGAGGTGCTGTTTCAGGTTGGCGTTGTCGCTCACGGGCGTTGTTCCACTCACAAATGTCTCGGTCATCATCGTCATGCGGCCACCCCTTGTCCGTCCTCTGTCTCAAGGCTCTGTCGACGTTCGCTGAAAAACGCGCGAACGTTGGCGCACTGCGCTTGTGTGTCTTCCAAAGCGTTGAACCGGGAGCGAAACTCCTTGCCGCCGGGTCGTGTTGCCAGGTACCAGCCAACGTGCTTGCGGGCGATACGTACGCCCATCACATCGCCATAGAAGGCATGCAGCGCGGCCAGGTGCTCCAGCAGGATGCGTTCCACTTCGTCCAGCTGCGGCGCTGGCAGGTGTTCGCCAGTGCGCAGGTAATGCTCGATCTCGCGAAAGATCCATGGCCGCCCCTGGGCGGCCCGGCCGATCAACAGGCCGTCTACCCCGGTGGCGTCCAGCACCGCCCGGGCTTTTTCTGGCGAGGTGATATCGCCGTTGGCAAAAACCGGGATCGACACCGCCTGCTTGATGGCAGCGATGGTGTCGTATTCGGCTTCGCCGGTGTACAGGTCGGCGCGTGTGCGGCCATGCACCGCCAGCGCCTGGATGCCGGCCTGCTCGGCGATCCTCGCCACGTTCAGGCCGTTCTTGTTCGCCCGGTCCCAGCCGGTGCGGATCTTCAGGGTCACCGGGACGTCCACGGCGCCGACCACGGCGTGGAGAATCTCGCTGACCAAGGCTTCATCTCTCAATAAAGCAGAGCCTGCGGCTTTGTTGCAGACTTTTTTTGCCGGGCAGCCCATGTTGATATCAATGATCTGGGCGCCGGCTTCGACGTTGGCCTGTGCCGCCGCTGCCATCATCTGCGCATCACCACCGGCGATCTGTACCGAGCGTGGCTCGGGATCACCTTCATGGATGCGGCGCAGGCTCGACTTGCGGCTGTTCCACAGGCTCATGTCGCTGGAGACCATTTCCGACACCACCATGCCGGCGCCCAGGCGCTGGCAAAGTGTACGGAAAGGCTGGTCCGTGACCCCGGCCATGGGCGCGAGGATCAGGTTGTTACGTAGTGTGTATGAGCCGATGCGTACCGCCGACATAGGTGATCCCTGTTGTGGGGCCGAATCTTGGAGTTCGAAAAAGGGTTGGCATGATACCCGCTCTCGGTGACCGGATAAAGATGGATTTGGATAAAATCTGAACAGTTGTCGGCTTATGACATTTGGTTTAGGGGGAGGATCCAGGACCTTGCGCGGCCCCTGTGGGAGCGGGCGTGCCCGCGAAGCAGGCGGCGCAATGGCTGGCACGGGCTTCGCCCGTGTTCGCGGGCACGCCCGCTCCCACAGGGTTGGTGGTTATTCCGGCGAGCGGAAGCTCAGGCTGTAGTTAACGGCCTTCGGCCCCGGATCGAGGATGTCCAGGGCGATGTGGATCGGGGTCTGGCTGGGCATTTCACCGCGCCCGGCCAGTTCGCCGGACAGGTACTCGCTGGGCTTGAAGCGCCGGCTGGCGATCAGCTGGCCATTGAGGTCGGCGAAGCGCAGTTCCAGCAGCGGGAACGGCTGGGCGAACGGCGCGCGGTTGTAGATGATCGCATCGACGATCAGTGCGCCCTTGAAGTCCGGGTGGCTGCGTACTACCAGGTTGCTGCTCTTGATTCGGGCGATATCGACGCGGGTCGGCACTTCGCAGCCGACCAACGGGCAGACTTGCTGGAAGAGCGGCCGGTACTGGTCCTGGCGGGCCATTTCATCGAAGTGGAACCACACGTACTGGAACGCCAGCAAGCCAGCGGCCAGCAGGGTCAGGAAGCCCCACAGCAGGCGCTTGCCCCAGTTGGGTGCGGGCTTTTCCCAGCCCAGTTGCAGCGGGTCGTCGACCACGTCGACCAGCGGCTCCTTGCGCGCCGGGCGCTCGGCTTTGCCGGCAAGGCCTGGTTCCAGGCGTTCGCCGGGCAGCGGCTCGACAGGCTCGTCATCGCGCGCCGACAGGTGCAGCTCCAGCGGCTCGTCGTCGCGGGCACTCAGGCCCTGTACCGGGGCTTCATCATCGCTGGCACGCAGCGGTTCGTTGAATTCGGGGTGGTCATCGATTTCGACGGCACGGTGTACCGGTGGCTCGTCGTCGATGTCCAGGTCCAGATTGCCACCTAACGTCGGCTCGGTACGCTCGCCCGGGACGGGCTCCAGGTCCAGCTCCAAGGGCTCCGGCTCCCGCAGCACGGGCGCGGTTTCTATCGCCGGTTGCGGTTCGAACGGTTCATCGGTAGCCGTACCGAACAGGTCGTCGGCATGTTCGTCCGGGTGCAGTTCGTCACGCCGCGCCTGCAGGCCGTCATCCTGGCTGGCCGGGCGAGCCGTGGCCGGTTGGCCGCGGCGCTCCAGGCGCTCCAGTTCCATGTCGAGGTCGAGCGCGTCCAGCGCCTGGTTGGTGAGCGCCCAGTCCTCGTCCGGAGTGGTGCCGGGTTCGCTGGCGAGAGGCTCGGGTGCGATCACCGGTTCGGCCAGCGGCTCGGCAGGGGCGGCAGGCATCGGTGCCGGCACCACAGGTGCGCTGGCTCCGCCGGTGCGGTTCTGCTCCAGCAGCTGCTTGGCGGCGTTGAACACCTGCAGGCAGTGGCCGCAGCGCACTACACCGCGGGCCACGCTCAACTGGTGGTGGGTGACGCGAAAGCTGGTCTGGCAATGCGGGCACTGGGTGACGAAACTGTCGGTCATGCGGCAATCCGGGAGCTGTGCAGAAAAGTATTCTAGGCCCGCTTAACGGCGGCGACCACTGATGCGCACCCAGCCGTCGCGCACGACGATCGGGTCCAGCTCGAAGTCGGCGGCATAGGCCGCGGCCACTTCCTCACCCTGCTCGGCGAGGATGCCCGACAGCGCCAGCAGGCCACCTGGGCGGACCAGGCCGGACAGTTGCGGTGCCAGCGACACCAGCGGGCCGGCGAGGATGTTGGCGACCAGCACGTCGGCCTGCATGGCCGGCATGTGCTCGGGCAGGTACAGCGCCAGCTTCTCATCGGCGATGCCGTTGCGCTGGGCGTTGTCGCGCGAAGCCTCGATGGCCTGCACGTCGATGTCGGTACCGACCGCTTCACGGGCGCCCAGCAGCAGCGCGGCGATGGCCAGAATGCCCGAGCCGCAGCCGAAGTCCAGCACCTGGGTGCCTTCGAGTTGCTGGCCGTCGAGCCATTCCAGGCACAGGGCGGTGGTCGGGTGGGTGCCGGTGCCGAACGCCAGGCCCGGGTCGAGCAGCAGGTTCACCGCGTCCTGTTCCGGGGCCTCGTGCCAGCTGGGCACGATCCACAGGCGGCGGCCGAAGCGCATCGGCTGGAAGTTGTCCATCCAGCTGCGTTCCCAGTCCTGGTCCTCGATCACCTCGGCCTGGTGCTCGGGCAGCTCGGCACCGGTCAGCAGGCGCAGGTGGGCGAACACCTGCTCAGGATCGGCATCGGCCTCGAACAGGGCCAGCAGGTGGGTGTGCGACCACAGCGGGGTGGTGTTGAGGTCTGGCTCGAAGATCGGTTGATCCTCGGCGTCCATGAACGTGACCGAGACGGCACCCACTTCGAGTAGGGCATCTTCGTAGGTTTCGGCTTGTTCCGGGCTGATGGCCAGGCGTACTTGCAGCCAGGGCATGGCGGGCACCTTTGGTAAATCGACAGGGGCAGCCCTAGGCTGCGCGAAGGCTGGCAGTTTACGCGAGTGCGGGGGATTTGTGGATCTGAGCTGCTGTACAGCCCATTCGCAGCACAAGGCTGCTCCTACAAGAGAACGCATACCCCTGTAGGAGCAGCCTTGTGCTGCGAATAGGGCGCGAAGCGCCCCAGAATGCATCAGACAAAACAGAGAGAAAGCGACTCAGCTATATAAGCAGGTTTCTCGTCTCCCTCGATTTCCAGCGTGGCAATCGCCTTGAGCAACCATTGCCCCGGCCTTTTCTCCGTCACCTCGGCCAAATCCACCTTCAGCCGCACCTGGCTGTCGACCTTGACCGGCTGGATGAATCGCACGCTGTCCAGTCCGTAGTTCACCACCATCTTCAGTCCTTCCGGCAGGACGAGGATGTCCTCGATCAGCTTGGGAATCAGCGACAACGTCAGGAAACCGTGGGCGATCGTGCTGCCAAACGGGGTTTTCACCGCCTTTTCCGGGTCGACATGGATGAACTGGAAATCGCCCGTGGCTTCGGCGAACAGGTTGATGCGCTGCTGGTCGATCTTCAGCCAGGCCGAGCGGCCCAGTTCCTTACCAACGTACTGCGAAAGCTCTGTAACCGGTACATGGGGCATCGCGGACTCTCCAGGTTGTCAGTTGGTACGAAAGTGCAAGATCAGCACGGCGAACCGTTTCAGTCAAGTTGCGCGCTTTTCGACGAATATCGGTATATGGCGGCACGTGCTTATAATGGCGACCATGCCCGAGGGAGATGCTTATGCTGTTGCGTGGTTTGACCTGGCTGGTGCTGTTCCAGCTGCTGGGGACGGCAATCAACCACCTGTTGGTGCCGTTTTTGCCGGGGCCGATCATCGGCCTGTTGCTGCTGTTGTTCTTCCTCATGGCCCGTGGTGAGGTGGGCAAGCCGCTGAACGAGGCCGCCAGCAGCCTGCTGCGCTACCTGCCGCTGTTGCTGGTGCCGCCAGCAGTGGGGGTGATGGTGTATGCCAGGGATATCGCCGCCGACTTCTGGGCCATTGCCGGTGCCTTGCTGATCTCCTGCCTGGTGACCCTGGTGTTCGTCGGCATGTTGATGCAAAAGCTCATCCACCGCCAGGGCCGGCGCGAGGAGCAGCCATGATGCTCGACTGGCAAGGCGCACTGGATGCGGTCGTTCATCATCCCTTGTTCGGTATCGGCATCACGCTTGGGGCCTACCAGGTGGTGCTGGCGGCCTACGAGAAGACCCGCTGGATCTTCCTGCAGCCGGTACTGGTGTCGATGCTGCTGGTGATCGGCGTGTTGCTGGTGTGTGGCATCGACTACAGCGAATACCGCAAGAGCACCGAAATCATGAACATCCTGCTGGGGCCTGCCACCGTGGCCCTGGCGGTGCCGCTCTACCTCAACCTGCGGCGTATCCGGCAGCTGTTCTGGCCCACATTTACTACGCTGGTAGTCGGAGGCCTGTTCGCCACGCTGTGCTGCCTGTTGCTGGGCTGGTGGTTCGGTGCCGAGCACATGATCCTGATGACCATGGCGCCGAAATCGGTGACCTCGCCGATCGCCATGCTGGTGGCCGAGCAGATTGGCGGCGTGGCGGCCCTGGCGGCAGTGTTCGTGCTGATTACCGGGGTGATCGGGGCAATCTTCGGCCCGGCGCTGCTGAGCCGTTTTGGCGTGCATAGCCCCGAGGCGCGCGGCATGTCTCTGGGCGTGACCGCGCACGCGGTGGGCACTTCGGTGGCCCTGCAGGAAAGTGACGAATGCGGCGCCTTTGCCGCGCTGGCGATGAGCCTGATGGGGGTGGCCACGGCGGTGTTCCTGCCGCTGGCGGTCAGCCTGGTGGCTTGAGGACTTGTGATGACGCTACCGCTGTTTCCCCTCAATACCGTGCTGTTTCCTGGTTGTTTCCTCGATTTGCAGATTTTCGAGGCACGCTACCTGGACATGATCGGGCGCTGCATGAAACGGGGCGAAGGTTTTGGTGTGGTGTGCATCCTGGAAGGCGAGCAGGTCGGCAAGGCGCCGCCGGTGGTTGCCTCGATCGGCTGCGAGGCGGTGATCCGTGACTTCGTGCAGCAGGATAACGGCTTGCTGGGTATCCGCGTCGAAGGTGTGCGGCGCTTCAACCTGGACAGTACCGAGGTGCAGAAGGACCAGTTACTGGTGGGGCAGGTGCAATGGCTGCCGGAGCAGGCGGACAGCCCGTTGCTCGAGGCGGACGAAGACCTGCTGGCACTGCTGGTGGCGCTGGGTGAACACCCGATGGTCGAAGCCTTGGACATGCCGCGCCCGGTTGACGGGCGCCAGGCGTTGGCCAACCAGCTGGCGTACCTGCTGCCGTTCATGGAAGAGGACAAGCTGGATTTGCTGACCCTCGACTCGCCACAGGAGCGGTTGGGGGAAATCCAGAAGCTGCTGGAGCGGATTCAGGGTGAATTGTTTGCCTGATAGTGATGTATTGCCAGTGCCGGCCTTTTCGCGGGTAAACCCGCTCCCACAGAGATAGCGCCGTTCTCAGGCTTGATGCAGTACCTGTGGGAGCGGGTTTACCCGCGAAGAGGCCGGTACTGGCGACATCAATATTGATACCGCAGCAAAGCCTGCGGCAGCGCATGCATGGCAAAGAACGCCAGCAACGCGACACACGCCGGCAACACCAGCCACCACACCCGCAGCGGCAAGGCTGGCAGGGTCTGGTGACGCTGCACCAGTGCCAGACTGAGCGCGCACACACAGCACGCCAGCAAGGCCCCGGCGAGGATGTCGGTCGGCCAGTGCGCCCCCAGATACACCCGAGACAGGGCAATCGCCAGCGCTGGAATACAGCCCAGCATCACCCAGGTCAGGCGCATCCGCGGCGGCTGACCGCGCCCGGCCAGCACCGCCATCACCAGAAAGAACGCAAACGACGCCGAACTGTGCCCGCTGGGCATGCTGTAGCTGGTCAGCGGGTCACTCAGCACTTCCGGGCGGGCCCGGGCGAACAGCCACTTCAGCGTGCCGTTGGCAAGCGCAGTACCCATCAGCGCGCCCGCAGCGAACATGGCATGCCGCCACTGCCGGGCAAGCAGCAGCAGGCCCGTCAGCAGGCCGCCGAGGAACAACTGGGTGCGGAAATCGCCCAGCCGGGTCACCAGCACCACGGCGCCATCGATGGCCTGGCTGCGGTGCTCCTGCACCAGTGTCATCACGCCCTGGTCGAATTCGTGCAGGTAGGGCCAGCCGAGGAAGACCCCGGCCAATGCCAGGAAACTCATGCCGGCGATCAGCCGGGTGCCGTGGCGTTGATCGCGAATGCTGGTGTTCAGGCTCAGCCCGATGATCACTGCCAGGGTGCCGGCGATGATCCCGGCATCCAGCCAGAAGCCTTCCGGCAGGGGCAGGCGCATGGCCGCGCCGGTAGCCCAGCCGGGCAGCAGGTAGGCCACCGCCCAGCCGGCACCGGCCACCAGGCTGACGGCGATGAAGCGCGGCAGTGGCATGTCGAACATGCCGGCGACCATCGGCAGCATCGGCCGCAGCGGCCCGATGAAGCGCCCTACCAGCAGGCTGGCGATGCCGTAGCGCTGGAAGTAGGCTTCGGCACTGCCGATCCATTCCGGATGGTGGCGCAGTAGGGGCAGGCGGCGGATGTTCTGGTGGAAGTACTTGCCCACCGTGTACGACAAGGCATCGCCCACCAGGCCGCCAAGAAAGCCCAGCAGCAGCGTTTCGCCCAGGCTGAAGGCGCCGCTGCCGGCCAGTACCGCGACCGCGAACAGCAGCACGGTGCCAGGCACGATGATGCCGGCAATGGCCAGGCACTCGATGCAGGCCACCAGGAAAATTGCCAGGCCAAGCCACTGCGGGTTGGCGCTGAGCCAGCCGGTCAGGCTGTCGAGCCATTGGCCCATGGTTCAGCTTCCTTGTTCGAGAATGAAGAAGTCGCGGCCTTCGACTTGGCCACGACGTAACGGGTTCCGCGTGCAGAAACGGGCGTATTCGGCATCGACGAAACGGTAGGGCAGGTGCTCGTCGCGGCCATGCGGGATGCCCAGGCGGGCGGCCTGGATCACCCGTGGCACGGCGTTGCCGCAATCCTCCACGTACAGGCGCTCGGCGTCGAAACGCTGGGCGTCCCAGTGCGGCACCTTCAGGCCCAGGGCCCGGCACAGCAAGGTCTGGCCGGCGCACAGGCGCTCGGCCGGGCGGAGGTTGCCGCTGGCATCGGGGTTGTTCAGTTGCATCTGCGCCAGGCTGTTCGGTCCCGAGCGGGCGTCCTGCCAAGGATAGGCCGACTTGATCAGCACCGCGTTGCCCGGCCCGTGGGCGCTGAAGTTCAGCGAGTCGCCGCCGCGCGCGTAGTACATATAGATGTGCCCGCCATCGAGGAACAACGCCTTGCGTTTTTCGGTATAGCCGAGCGAGGCGTGGCTGCCTTTGTCGGTGAGGTAGTAGGCCTCGGTCTCGATGATGCGCGCGGCAAGCCACAGGTCGCCGTGGCGATGGCGGATGACCTTGCCCAGCAGGGCCTTGGCCAGGGTCTGGGCGTCGCGGTCGAAAAAGCTGTCGGGCAAGGCTGGCATGCGGGCGGTTCGCGGTTGGGAAGGCGGGGATGATAGCAATGAATGGCTTAATCGAGGCTGAATCGAATGGGATGTTGGCAGTGCCGGCCCTTTCGCGGGCTCGCCCGCTCCTACAGGTACTGTAGGGGGCTCAGGCCTTGTGAAATCCCTGTGGGAGCGGGCGTGCCCGCGAAAAGGCCGCAACAGATGGTGGGTTTTTCGATAACCCCGGTTACATCTTTCCTACACAATGCCCCCAGCCATTTTCTACCATCAGCCACCCGCCGCTGGGCGTACACCTGCGCGGCAGTTATAATCAGCCGATTTCCCCTTCGCCAAGACACCGAACCCATGACTGAGTCCGTTCTTGACTATATGACCCGCCTGGGTCGCGCTGCCCGTGAGGCTTCCCGGGTGATCGGCCGTGCCAGCACCGCGCAGAAGAACCGCGCCCTGCAAGCTGCCGCCGATGCACTGGACGCCGCTCGTGCCGAGCTGACCGCTGCCAACGAGCTGGACCTGGCCGCCGGCCGTGCCAACGGCCTGGAACCGGCGCTGCTCGACCGCCTGGCGCTGACCCCGGCGCGTATCGACGGCATGATCACCGGCCTGCGCCAGGTGGCCAGCCTGCCGGACCCGGTCGGTGCCATCCGCGACATGAGCTACCGCCCATCCGGTATCCAGGTCGGCAAGATGCGCACGCCGCTGGGGGTGATCGGGATCATCTACGAGTCGCGCCCGAACGTGACCATCGATGCCGCCAGCCTGTGCCTGAAGTCGGGGAACGCGACCATCCTGCGTGGCGGCTCCGAAGCCATCCACTCCAACCGCGCCATCGCCACCTGCATTCAGCGTGGCCTGGCTGCCGCCGGCCTGCCGGCAGCCGTGGTGCAGGTGGTCGAGACTACCGACCGCGAAGCCGTGGGCGCGCTGATCAGCATGCCGGAATTCGTCGACGTCATCGTGCCGCGCGGTGGCCGTGGCCTGATCGAACGCATCAGCCGCGATGCCCGCGTGCCGGTGATCAAGCACCTGGACGGTATCTGCCACGTCTACGTCAGCCAGCACGCCGACCTGGACAAGGCCTGGCGCGTGGCGTTCAACGCCAAGACCTACCGCTACGGCATCTGTGGCGCCATGGAAACGCTGCTGGTCGACCAGCAGGTGGCCGAGCGCTTCCTGCCGGAAATGGCCCGCCGCTTCCAGGAGAAGGGCGTCGAGCTGCGTGGCTGCGAGCGCACCCGGGCGATCATTGACGCCAAGCCCGCCACCGAGGCCGACTGGCACACCGAATACCTGGACGCGATCCTGTCGATTCGCGTGGTCGACGGCCTGGACCAGGCCATCGAGCACATCAACCACTATGGCTCGCACCACACCGATTCGATCATCAGCGAACACCAGGGTGAAGCTCGCCAGTTCATGGCCGAGGTCGACTCGGCGTCGGTCATGCTCAATACCCCGACCTGCTTCGCCGACGGCTTCGAGTATGGCCTGGGTGCGGAAATCGGCATTTCCACCGACAAGCTGCATGCCCGGGGCCCGGTCGGCCTGGAAGGCCTGACCTGCGAGAAGTACGTAGTGATCGGCGACGGCCAGCTGCGCGGCCAGGAGTCCTGCTGAGTTGAGCAAGGCCCAGGCAGTCCGGCGCATCGGCATTCTTGGCGGCACCTTCGACCCCGTGCACATCGGCCACCTGCGCAGCGCGCTGGAAGTGGCTGAGTTCATGGGGCTGGACGAGCTGCGCCTGCTGCCCAACGCCCGGCCGCCGCACCGCGACACCCCGCAGGTGGCCGCGCAGGACCGCCTGGCCATGGTGCAAGGCGCCGTGCAGGGCGTGCCCTGCCTGAGCGTGGATGCCCGCGAACTGGCGCGCGACAAACCGTCGTACACCATCGACACGCTGGAGTCGATCCGCGCCGAACTAGGCGCCAACGACCAGCTGTTTCTGGTGCTAGGCTGGGATGCCTTCTGTGGCCTGCCCGGCTGGCACCGCTGGGAAGAATTGCTGCAACACTGTCACATCCTGGTGCTGCAACGCCCGGATGCCGACGTAGAACCCCCTGACGAGCTGCGCAACCTTCTGGCTGCGCGCTCGGAGAGCGATCCCACCGCCATGTCCGGCCCGGCGGGAAACATTTCGTTCGTCTGGCAGACGCCGCTTGCGGTGTCGGCTACACAGATCCGACAGCTGCTGGCCAGCGGCAAATCGGTGAGGTTCCTGGTGCCGGACGCCGTACTGGCCTATATCGAGGCGCACGAACTGTATCGTGCACCTAACTGACGGTGCCTCTGGCGCCTCATCCAACGAGTTGAACGAGTTTTATATGACCAAGCAGAAAATCCACGGCGAAGAACTGGTCGCCCTGACCAAGGCAGCGCTGGAAGACGTCAAGGCCCAGGACATCCAGGTCATCGACGTGCGCGAAAAGCACAGCCTGACCGACTACATGATCATTGCCACCGGTACCTCCAACCGCCAGATCAACGCGATGCTGGAAAAGGTCCGCGAAGCGGTCAAGGCCAAGGGTGCCCAGCCACTGGGTGAAGAAGGCAAGGGCGACAGCGACTGGGTGCTGTTGGACCTGAACGACGTCATCGTGCACATGATGACCGCCGCTGCCCGCCAGTTCTACGACCTGGAGCGCCTGTGGCAGGGTGCCGAGCAAAGCCGTGCCGCCGATGGCAAGCACCACAGCCCGGACCATGCCCACGAGTACTCCGACAAGCTCAAGGACCGGGAATAAGGAAGCACTGTGCGTCTGCGCCTGATCGCGGTCGGCTCGCGCATGCCGAAGTGGGTCGAGGAAGGCTGGCATGAATATGCCAAGCGCCTGCCTGCCGAGCTGTCGCTGGAGCTGGTGGAAATCCCGCTGAACACCCGTGGCAAGAATGCCGACGTCGCCCGCCTGATCCGTCAGGAGGGCGAAGCCATGCTGAGCAAGGTTCAGCCCGGGGAACGCATCGTCACCCTCGAGGTCCATGGCAAGCCGTGGAGTACCGAGCAACTGGCGACCGAGCTGGACCGCTGGCGCCTGGATGCGCGCACGGTGAATTTGATGGTGGGCGGCCCGGAAGGCCTGGCGCCCGAGGTCTGTGCGCGCGCCGAGCAACGCTGGTCGCTGTCGCCGCTGACCTTGCCGCACCCATTGGTAAGGATACTCATCGGCGAGCAGATCTACCGCGCCTGGACCGTGTTGTCCGGGCATCCTTACCATAAATGAGCCTGTAAGCAGTCCGATGTCGCAGCCGATCCGTCTCAAGGACCACGAGAAAGACGCCCGCCTGGTGCGCAACCGCGTCGTGGTCGGCGCAGTGGCGATCATGCTGCTCATTTGCGTGCTGATCGCGCGGCTGTACTACCTGCAGGTCATCCAGCACGACTATCACTCGACGCTGTCGGAGAACAACCGGGTGCATGTGCAGCCGATACCGCCGACCCGCGGGCTGATCTTCGACCGCAACGGGGTGATCGTCGCCGACAACCGGCCCAGCTTCAGCCTGTCGATGACCCGCGAACGTGCGGGTAACTGGCAGGAAGTGCTGGATACCATCGTCGAAGTGCTGGAACTGACGCCCGACGACCGCGCCCTGTTCGAGAAGCGCATGCGCCAGGGCCGCCGGCCGTTCGAGCCGGTGCCGATCCTGTTCGAACTCAACGAAGAGCAGATCGCCCGCGTGGCGGTGAACCAGTTCCGCCTGCCGGGCGTGGAAGTGGTGGCCCAGTTGGTGCGCCATTACCCGCAGGGCGCGCACTTCGCCCATTCGGTGGGGTATGTGGGACGGATCAACGAGAAAGAGCTGAAAACCCTCGACCCGGTGAACTACAGCGGCACCCACCACATCGGCAAGACCGGCATCGAACGCTTCTACGAAGCCGACCTGCATGGCCAGGTGGGCTACGAGGAAGTCGAGACCAACGCCCGCGGCCGTGTGCTGCGGGTGCTCAAGCGTACTGACCCGAAACCGGGCAAGGACATCGTGCTGAGCCTGGACATCAAGCTGCAGGAGGCCGCCGAGGCCGCCCTGGGTGGCCGGCGTGGTGCGGTGGTGGCGCTCGACCCGCGTACCGGCGAGGTGCTGGCGATGGTCAGCCAGCCCAGTTTCGACCCCAACCTGTTCGTCACCGGCATCGGCTTCAAGGCCTATGCCGAACTGCGCGACTCGATCGACCGACCGCTGTTCAACCGCGTGCTGCGCGGCCTGTACCCGCCAGGTTCGACCATCAAGCCGGCGGTGGCCATCGCCGGCCTGGACAGCGGCGTGGTCAATGCCGGCAGCCGGGTGTTCGACCCGGGCTACTACCAGCTGCCCAACTACGACCACAAATACCGTAACTGGAACCGCTCGGGCGATGGCTGGGTCGATCTGGACACCGCGATCATGCGCTCCAACGACACCTACTTCTACGACCTTGCCCACAAGATGGGCATCGATCGGCTGTCCAGCTACATGAACAAGTTCGGCATCGGCCAGCGGGTTTCCCTCGACATGTTCGAGGAATCCGCCGGGCTGATGCCGTCGCGCGAATGGAAGCGCGCCACCCGCCGCCAGGCCTGGTTCCCCGGCGAAACCCTGATCCTCGGCATCGGCCAGGGCTACATGCAGACCACGCCGCTGCAACTGGCCCAAGCCACTGCGCTGATCGCCAACAAGGGCGTGTGGAACCGCCCGCACCTGGCCAAGACCATCGAAGGCCAGCCTCCGGTGGACGACAACCCCATGGAAAACATTGTGCTGCGTGACAAGTCCGACTGGGCCAAGGTCACCCATGGCATGGAGCAGGTGATGCACAACGCCCGCGGTACCGCACGCAAGGCGGCCATCGGCTCGCAGTACCGCATTGCCGGCAAGAGCGGTACCGCCCAGGTGGTGGCGATCAAGCAGGGTGAGAAGTACGACCGCAACAAGCTCCAGGAGCGCCACCGCGACCACGCCCTGTTCGTCGCCTTCGCCCCGGCCGAGGACCCGAAGATCGTGGTTTCGGTGATGGTCGAGAACGGCGAGTCCGGCTCGGGCGTCGCCGCCCCGGTGGTGCGCCAGGTGATGGACGCCTGGCTGCTTGACGAAAACGGCCGGCTCAAGCCCGAGTTCGCGCCTGCCACCGTTACCCAGGAATCAGCCCTGTGATGAACAATTTCGATCGCATGCTCTCCAGCGAGGATGTGATGCGTCGGCGCGCCAGCTTTCTGCAGCGCATCCACGTCGACGGCCCTTTGCTGATCATTCTGCTGACCCTCGCGGCCGGCAGCCTGTTTGTCCTGTACTCGGCCAGTGGCAAGAACTGGGACCTGCTGCTCAAGCAGGCCACCTCGTTCGGCATCGGCCTGGTGTCGATGTTCATCATCGCCCAGCTGGAGCCGCGCTTCATGGCCCGTTGGGTGCCGCTGGCCTACCTGGCCGGGGTGCTGTTGCTGGTGGTGGTGGACGTGATGGGCCACAACGCCATGGGCGCCACGCGCTGGATCAACATCCCCGGGGTGATCCGCTTCCAGCCCTCGGAGTTCATGAAGATCATCATGCCAGCGACCATCGCCTGGTACCTGTCCAAGCGCACGTTGCCGCCGCATCTGAAGCATGTGGCGATCAGCCTGGTGCTGATCGGTGTGCCGTTCATCCTGATCGTGCGCCAGCCCGACCTGGGCACGGCGCTGCTGATCCTCGCCTCCGGGGCTTTCGTGCTGTTCATGGGCGGCCTGCGCTGGCGCTGGATCCTCAGCGTGCTGGCGGCTGCGGTGCCAGTGGCGGTGGCGATGTGGTTCTTCGTCATGCACGACTACCAGAAGCAGCGGGTACTGACCTTCCTCGACCCGGAAAGCGACCCGTTGGGCACTGGCTGGAACATCATCCAGTCGAAGGCGGCAATTGGCTCGGGCGGTGTGTTCGGCAAGGGCTGGCTGCTCGGCACCCAGTCGCACCTGGACTTCCTGCCGGAAAGCCACACCGACTTCATCATCGCCGTGCTCGGCGAGGAATTCGGCCTGGTCGGCATCTGCCTGCTGCTGATCGTCTACCTGCTGCTGATCGGCCGTGGCCTGATGATCACCGCCCAGGCGCAGACCCTGTTCGGCAAGCTGCTGGCGGGCAGCCTGACCATGACCTTCTTTGTATACGTGTTCGTCAATATCGGTATGGTCAGCGGCCTTCTGCCCGTGGTGGGCGTGCCGCTGCCCTTCATCAGCTATGGCGGAACTTCGTTGGTGACGCTGCTGTCAGCGTTTGGCGTTCTGATGTCGATCCACACGCACCGCAAATGGATCGCTCAGGTTTGAATAAGGTGAAGAATTTCATGCAAGCAGTGCGTAACTGGGCTGCCCGTTGTGCGCCGTGGATCGGCGCGGTGGGCCTGTTCGGCGCTGTACAGCTGGCCCATGCCGGCGATTACCAAGGCTCGCCCCAGGTGGCTCAGTTCGTTGGCGAAATGAGCCGCGACCATGGCTTTGCCCCTGAGCAGCTGATGGGTGTGTTCAGTGAGGTGCAGCGCAAACAGTCGATCCTCGACGCCATTTCGCGCCCGGCCGAACGGGTAAAGCCGTGGAAGGACTACCGGCCGATGTTCATCACCGACGCGCGCATCGCCCGCGGTGTGGACTTCTGGCGCCAGCACGAGGCGGTGCTGGCCCGTGCCGAGCAGGAATACGGCGTACCGGCGCAGTACATCGTCGCCATCATCGGCGTGGAAACCTTCTTTGGCCGCAACACCGGCAACTACCGGGTGATCGATGCCTTGTCGACCCTGGGCTTCGACTACCCGCCACGGGCCGAATTCTTCCGCAAGGAGCTGCGCGAGTTCCTGCTGCTGGCCCGTGAGGAGCAGCTCGACCCGCTGACGCTCAAGGGCTCCTACGCCGGCGCCATGGGCCTGCCGCAGTTCATGCCGAGCAGCTTCCGCAACTTCGCGGTGGACTTCGACGGCGACGGCCACATCAATATCTGGAACAACCCGGACGATGCCATCGGTAGCGTGGCCAGCTACTTCAAGCGCCACGGCTGGGTGGCCGGCGAAGGTGTGGTCAGCCGCGCCTGGGTGGACGGTGGGCGCGCCGACGAAGGCCTGACTACCGGCATCGAGCCGGTAAAAACCGTTGGGGAGTTGCGCACGCTTGGCTGGTCGGTCCATGATTCGCTGCGCGATGATCTGCCGGTTACCGCCTTTCGTCTCGAGGGCGACAATGGCCCCGAGTACTGGATGGGCCTGAAGAACTTCTACGCGATCACTCGCTACAACCGCAGCGTGATGTATGCCATGGCGGTGCATCAGCTATCGGAACAGCTGGTTCAAGCACGGGGCGTCAAGTAATGCGCGCAATCTTCTCTGGCAACTCTTTCAAGCTGCTCACCTGCCTCGCCGTCGGCGTGGTGCTGGCCAGCTGTTCGTCCAACCGCCCGTCCCAGCAAAGCAGTGGCAACGTGGTACGCACCCAGCCGGGCCTGGACATCAACCGGGCGCACAAGGACGGCGCGCCGTGGTGGGACGTGGATGTGAACAAGATCCCCGACGCCACGCCAACCGTGCACACCGGCAACTACAAGGCCAACCCGTACACGGTGCTGGGCAAGACCTACTACCCGATGCAGGACTCGCGCAACTATCGCGCGGAGGGCACCGCGTCGTGGTACGGCACCAAGTTCCACGGTCAGAACACCGCCAACGGCGAGCTGTACGACCTGTACGGCATGAGCGCGGCGCACAAGACCCTGCCGCTGCCGGCCTACGTGCGGGTGACCAACCTGGCCAACGGCCGCAGCGTGATCCTGCGGGTGAACGACCGTGGGCCGTTCTATTCGGACCGCATCATCGACCTGTCCTATGCCGCGGCGAAAAAGCTCGGTTATGCCGAGATCGGTACCGCGCACGTGCGCGTCGAAGGCATCGACCCGCAGCAATGGTGGGCCCAGCGTGGCCAGACGCCACCGATGGTGCTGAAAGAGCCGCAGGTGGCCCAGACCCAGGCAATCCCGGCCAGTACCGGGCGCGTCGAGCAATGGACCCCGCCGCCCCAGCAGCATGCGGCGCCGGTGGTGCCGGTGCAGGTGGCTGGCAACAACGTGCCGGCCGGCAGTGGCGGCAGCTTCCTGCAGGTGGGTGCCTTCGCCAACCCGGACGCCGCCGAACTGCTGCGCTCCAAGCTCAGCAGCATGGTCAGCGCGCCAGTGTTCATCAGCTCGATCGTGCGCAACCAGCAGACCCTGCACCGCGTGCGCCTGGGGCCGATCAACAGCCAGGGCGAGATCCAGCAAGCGCAGGACAGCATCCGCCTGGCGAACCTTGGGCAGGCCAAGCTGGTCACAGCTGACTGACCGCGTTGCCTTCTTCGCGGGCAAGCCCGCTCCCACAGATGCATGCGAAACCCTGTGGGAGCGGGCGCGCCCGCGAAGAAGGCAACACCAAACTGTCGGTTTTGTCATGAATTGCCGGGCGCAGGCATGTACAATGTCGGCTTTTGCCCGCAGCGACATAAAGCCGCACTTTGCGAGCCTGGCCTACGGCCACAAAAACTAGACTGACTGGCGCTGGGCACATGATCTTGCCCAGGGAACATCAGACCATTAGCGATTTTCGAGAGACGGATGAACATCACCAACCTTGCCAAACGACTTTGCCTGCCCGTACTGCTGATGATCACGCCTGCCGCCTTCGCGGCTGAGCAGATGACGCCGGCGCCACCGCAACTGGCAGCCAAGTCCTACGTACTCATGGATGCGTCCAGCGGCAACGTGCTGGTCGAGAACAACGGTGACGAGCGCCTGCCGCCTGCCAGCCTGACCAAGCTGATGACGGCCTACATCGCCACCCTGGACATCCGTCGCGGCCAGATCGGTGAAAACGACCCGGTTACCGTCAGCGAAAACGCCTGGCGGACCGGCGGTTCGCGCATGTTCATCAAGGTGGGCAGCCAGGTGACCGTCAGCGACCTGCTGCACGGCATCATCATCCAGTCCGGCAACGACGCCTCGGTTGCCCTGGCCGAGCACATCGCCGGCAGCGAAGACGCCTTCGCCGACATGATGAACAAGACCGCTGCCGACCTGGGCATGGCCAACAGCCACTTCATGAACCCGACCGGCCTGCCGCACCCGGACCATTACTCGTCGGCCCACGACATGGCTACCCTGGCCCGTGCGATCATCAACGTCGACCCGGCCCACTACGCCATCTACTCGCAGAAAGAGTTCTTCTGGAACAACATCAAGCAGCCAAACCGCAACCTGCTGCTGTGGCGTGACAAGACTGTCGACGGCCTGAAGACCGGCCACACAGACGAAGCCGGCTACTGCATGGTGGCTTCGGCCGTTCGCGATGGCCAGCGCCTGATCGCCGTGGTCTTCGGCACCAACAGCGAGCAGTCGCGTGCTGCCGAGACCCAGAAGCTGCTGACCTATGGCTTCCGCTTCTTCGAAACCCAGACCTTCTACCAGAAGGGTACCGAGCTGACCAAGTCGCCGGTCTGGAAGGGCGCGACTGGCGAAGTGAAAGCTGGCCTGGCCAACGACCTGACCCTGACTATGCCTAAAGGCCAATTGAAGCGCCTGCAGGCTTCGATGACCATGAACCCGCAGCTCACCGCGCCAATCGCCAAAGGTGACGTGATCGGCAAAGTGGAAGTCAAACTGGACGAGAAAGTGGTTCACAGCGCCGACCTGATCGCCCTCGATGGCGTCGAGGAAGGTGGTTTCTTCCGCCGTATGTGGGATAGCATCCGTCTATTCTTCTACGGGTTGTTCAACTGATACGTGACCTGCATGCCCCCGCGTATCCTGCGGGGGCGTTGTTGTTGCCACGGCTTACGAGGCCGTTTCCGCCATGAGCGAACCAGACGTCAAGTCGCACAAGATCGAATTCCCCTGCGACGATTACCCGATCAAGGTCATCGGTGACACCGTTGTCGGCTTCAAGGACACGGTGATCGAGATCCTGAGCAAGCACGCCAAGGTCGACCTTTCCACCCTGGCCGAGCGCCAGAGCAAGGAAGGCAAGTACACCACCGTGCAATTGCACATCGTTGCCGAAAGCGAGAACCAGCTGCACGATATCAACAGCGCCCTGCGCGCTACCGGCATCGTGAAAATGGTGCTCTGATGTCCGCCTGCCTCGGTTTTCGCGAGCTTGGCCTGCAGCCCTACGAACCGGTGCTGGAGGCCATGCGTCGCTTCACCGAGCAGCGCAGCCCGGACAGCCAGGATGAAGTCTGGCTGGTCGAGCACCCCGCGGTCTTCACCCAGGGCCAGGCCGGCAAGGCCGAGCACCTGCTGGTGCCGGGCGACATCCCGGTGGTGCAGACCGATCGCGGTGGCCAGGTGACCTACCATGGCCCCGGTCAGCTGGTGGCCTACCTGCTGCTGGATGTGCGCCGGCTGGGCTTTGGCGTGCGTGAGCTGGTCAGCCGTATCGAGCAGACCCTCATCGACCTGCTCGCCAGTTACGATGTCCAGGCCGCGGCCAAGCCCGATGCCCCGGGCGTCTATGTCGACGGAGCGAAAATCGCCTCCCTCGGCCTGCGAATCCGCAACGGCCGTTCGTTCCACGGCCTTGCCCTGAACGTGGACATGGACCTCGCGCCATTCCGCCGAATCAACCCCTGCGGCTATGCGGGGCTGGCGATGACCCAGCTGCGCGACCTGGCAGGTCCGATCGAACTCGACGAGGTCAGGACAAGGCTGCGCGGACAGCTGGTCAAGCACCTCGACTACGCTGAGCAGACGACCCTCACGGGCGGAATCGACTGAATATGACAACTGTGCAAGAAGCCGTGCCGAACCTGATACCTACCCAGGATGCCACCCCGCGCCCAGCGCCGAAGAAGGTGGAAGCCGGGGTCAAGCTGCGTGGTGCCGAAAAGGTGGCGCGCATCCCGGTGAAGATCATCCCCACCGAAGAGCTGCCGAAGAAGCCCGACTGGATCCGCGTGCGTATCCCGGTGTCGCCCGAGGTAGACCGCATCAAGCAGCTGCTGCGCAAGCACAAGCTGCACAGCGTATGCGAAGAGGCATCCTGCCCGAACCTGGGCGAGTGCTTCTCCGGTGGTACCGCCACCTTCATGATAATGGGTGACATCTGCACCCGTCGTTGCCCGTTCTGCGACGTTGGCCACGGCCGGCCGAAACCGCTGGACCTGGACGAGCCGAAGAACCTGGCCATCGCCATCGCCGACCTGCGCCTGAAGTACGTGGTGATCACCTCGGTGGACCGCGACGACCTGCGTGACGGTGGTGCCCAGCACTTTGCCGACTGCATCCGCGAAATCCGTGCGCTGTCGCCGGGCGTACAGCTGGAAACCCTGGTGCCGGACTACCGTGGGCGCATGGATATTGCCCTGGAGATCACCGCGCAAGAGCCGCCGGATGTGTTCAACCACAACCTCGAGACCGTACCGCGCCTGTACAAGGCCGCGCGCCCGGGTTCGGACTACGACTGGTCGCTGGACCTGCTGCAGAAGTTCAAGCAGTTGGTGCCGCACGTACCGACCAAGTCGGGCCTGATGCTCGGCCTGGGCGAGACCGACGAGGAAGTGATCGAAGTGATGCACCGCATGCGCGAGCATGACATCGACATGCTCACCCTCGGCCAGTACCTGCAACCGTCGCGCAGCCACCTGCCGGTGCAGCGCTTCGTTCACCCGGACACCTTCGCCTGGTTCGCCGAGGAAGGTTACAAGATGGGCTTCAAGAACGTCGCTTCCGGCCCGTTGGTGCGTTCTTCGTACCACGCTGACCAGCAGGCTCACGAAGCCAAGATCAAGCTCTGAGCCAAGCACAGAGCCACGCATGCCGATGCGCGCCGAAGGGCCGCATCGGCATTTTTGTTTGTGCCACACGCGCTGCAAGGAGCCGCGATGAATTGCGCCGAAACCTTCCAACCCAGCCTGCCAGCCGCGCTGCCGCGTGATGCCTGTTTTGCCATTGTCGCCCCGGCGGGCGCGGCGCGGCTGGATACGCACAAGGTCAACCAGTGGTTCGTTGATAGAGGCTACAGCTGCCGCATCTATCCTGGAGCCCTTCAGGCCCAGGGCTATCTGGCGGGGCCGGACCGGCAGCGGTTACAGGACCTGCATGATGCCTTTGCCGACCCGGCCATCGACGCCATTCTGTGCATGCGTGGGGGGTACGGCAGCATGCGCCTGCTCGACCAGCTCGATTTCGAACTGATCCGGCGCAACCCCAAGCCGCTGATCGGTTACAGCGACATAACCGCGCTGCACACGGCGATCTACCGGCATACCGGGCTGCTCACTTTCCATGGCGGGATGCTCAATGCCGACCTGCTGGGGGCCAAGTTGCCGCCAACCGAGACTTCGTTGCTGGCGCAGCTGGGTGGGCATGTGCGGGCAGGGGAGCAGATCGTGCACCCTGCTGACTTCGCATTGAGCAGCGTGCTGCATGGGGTGGCCAGCGGGCCGCTGCTGGGCGGCAACCTGTCGATGTTGGGCGCGACCCTGGGGACGATTGCCGAGCTGGATACGCAGGGCTGCATCCTGTTCATCGAGGACGTCAACGAGCCGCTTTACCGGGTGGATCGCTTGCTGACCCAGATGCGCCTGGCAGGCAAGCTGGAGGGGGTGAAGGGTGTGCTGGTGGGGGACTTTGCTGGGATTACCACTACGGCGTTGACGCCCCTGCTGGAGGACATCTTCGCGCCGCTGGGTGTGCCGGTGCTGGCCGGGTGGCGCAGTGGGCATTGTGACCCGAATGTGTGCTTGCCGCTGGGGGCTCGGGTAATGCTGGACAGCTCTCGGCAGAGCTTGCTGCTGGAGCAGGATCTTTTCCAGGCTTGAGATTGCCGGGGCTGCTTTGCAGCCCATCGCGACACAAGGCCGCTCCTACAGGAGACCGCGTTACCCCGATGGTTCGCGATCGCTTGTAGGAGCGGCCTTGTGTCGCGATGGGCCGCGCAGCGGCCCCAAAATGCTCACTGCTGACGCAGGCTCTCGAGCAGCTTGTGCGTCGGATACCCATCCGCCGGCCACCCCAACCCCTGCTGGGCATTGCGGATCGCCTTGCGGGTATTGGCGCCAATGATGCCATCGGCATTGCCGGCTTCGTGCCCATTGCTGTTCAGCAGGTTCTGCAGCTCCATGCGCTCGCTGCGGCTGAGCGGCAGGTCTTCTTTCGGCCAGCTGCCGGCAATGAAGCCCCAGCCCGTGAAGCGATCACCCAGCAGGCTTACCGCCAGCGCGTAGGACGACGAATTGTTGTACTTGAGGATGGCGCGGAAGTTGTCCAGCACCAGGAACGCCGGGCCGCGCGCGCCCGCTGGCAGCACCAGGGCGGCAGACAGCTGGTTGCTGCCCACTGGCAGCTGGGTACCGGCAGGCAGTTTCACGCCCATCGCCAGCCACTCGCTCACCGGCTTGCGCAGGGCGCCATCGGCCTGCCAGTAATCGAAGCCAGGCGGCACCTGTACCTCGAAGCCCCACGGCTGGCCCCGCTTCCAGCCCGAACTCTGCAGATAGTGCGCGGTCGAGGCCAAGGCGTCTGCCGTGCTGTTCCAGATGTCGCGGCGGCCATCGCCGTCGAAGTCCACGGCATGGGTGTTGTAGGTGGTCGGGATGAACTGGGTCTGGCCCATGGCACCGGCCCACGAACCACGCATGGCCTCAGGCTGGATGTCGCCGTGCTGAATGATCTGCAGCGCGGCGATCAGCTGGTCCTGAGCGAACTGCGGGCGTCGGCCCTCATAGGCCAGGGTAGCCAGTGAGCGGATCACCGACTTGTTGCCCTGAAACTGGCCGAAGTTGCTTTCCATGCCCCATACCGCGACCAGCACTTGGCGATCGACACCATAGCTTTGCTCGATGCGGGTCAGCAGTTCGGCGTTCTGCTCCAGCAGCTTCTTGCCGTTGCGCACGCGCAGAGGCGACAGGGCGCCTTCGAGGTATTCCCATACGGGGCGGGTGAACTCCGGCTGGCTGCGATCGGCCTTGATCACGTCCATGTCGGGGGTGACGCCGAGGAAGGCGCGGTCGAACGTATCCTGCGAAATGCCGGCTTGCAGGGCTTGCTGGCGAAAGCCTGCTTGCCATTGCGCGAAGGTTTGCAGAGGCTGGATTTCAGTGCTGGTGTCAGGCGTCGTGCCGGGCAGGGTCACCACAGGGGTGGGCTGGGCGGGGGCCAGCGGCAGGGCATCGGCGGCGGTGGGCTTTTCTGCGCAGGCCACGAGCAGGATGAAACTGGAGGCCGCGATCAGCTGGCGGGTTTTCCAGCGGGGGAGAAGACTGAGGAGCATTCACAGATCCAGAATTGCAGGTCAGGTGACGACCATATCATGCCTGCGCTCTCGATGCTTTCATGCAGCCAAAAAGTAGGAAGCCTCCCAATCTCTCGATTGGAAGGCTTCGCGGCGGTAGCTGCCTTTGCCCTTGTTCGGCCGTTCCTGGCGGCAGCGGAACAGCGGTTGGGCGATGATCGACTTGGCCTTGTTGGGGCCGTGCTTTTTCGGCTTTTTGCTCATGGCGGGGTTCCCGGGTTGGGTGGGTTTCGCGGCGCACTGTAGGGCTTGGGGCAGGGTGGGGCCAATTGATTGTGTATATGGTTCGAGGGCCCAATCGCCGGCAAGCCAGCTCCCACAGGTACAGCACAGCCTCCAAGGCCTGTTATATCCCTGTGGGAGCTGGCTTGCCGGCGATTGGGCCTTTGAATGTTACTCGGGAGGCAGTGCCAGGCGCTGGCCGGCCATCAGCAGCGACAAGCGCGCCAGGCCGGTCCACGGCGAGCCCTCGGCCTGGCCCTTGATCTGTGCATCGATACGCTGGGCATCTTGCAGCAACTGCGCCCAGCGCTGCGCCGACAGGCGCTGCAGGGCCTTGCTGACCAGGGGGCGGCGCTTGTCCCAGACCGGCGGGCGGGCCTGGCTGAAGGCCTTGTCCAGCGGTACACCCTGGCTGAACTGCTGGGCCAGCCCGGCCAGCTGGCGCAGCTCACGGGCCAGGGCCCAGAGAATCACTGGTGGCTCCACGCCTTCACCGCGCAAGCCTTCGAGCATGCGCAAGGCATGCGCGGCTTCGCCGTTGAGAATGGCATCGACCAGGCCGAAGACATCGAAGCGGGCGCTGTCGGCGACGGCGGCCTGCACGGTCTCCACGGTGATCTGGTTACCTTCGGCAAGCAGCTTGAGCTTTTCGATTTCCTGCGCTGCAGCCAGCAGGTTGCCTTCCACGCGTGCGGCGATCAGGTCGACGGCGTCACGTTGTGCCGACAGGCCGGCCTGCTGCAGGCGCTGGTTGATCCACTGCGGCAGCTGGTGCACATCCACCGGCCAGATCTGGATGAACTGGCAGTGGGCGCCTTCGATCAGCGCCTTGCCCCACTTGGTCTTCTGTGCGCTGCCGTCGAGCTTGGGCAGGCTGACCAGCAGCAGGGTGTCTTCGGCGGGGTTGGCGCAGTATTCCATCAGCGCAGCAGCGCCCTTGTCACCGGGCTTGCCCGAGGGCAGGCGCAATTCCAGCAGGCGGCGCTGGGCGAACAGGGACAGGCTGGCGCCAGCCTGGAGCAGGGTGCCCCAGTCGAAGTTGGCGTCGGCACTGAATACCTGGCGTTCGTCGAAGCCCTGCTGGCGCGCGGCGTTGCGGATGGCGTCGGCGGCTTCCTGGCACAGCAGCGGGTCGTCGCCGCTGACCACGTAGACCGGTGCCAGGGCGCCTTGCAGGTGCTTGTTGAGTTGGGCGGGGGCGAGCTTCATGGGAAACAGGCGGGGCACCCGAAGGCACCCCGCTCGGGCTTAGTTGCCCGGTACTTCCAGTGGCGACTGCTGAGGCGTCTCGGCCTGCTGGCGGCGAGCAGCCTCCAGTGCTGCGGCTTCGGCCTTGGCGCGCTCGTCGGCTTGACGCTGCAGCTCGTCCAGCTGGGACGGGGTCAGCATCTGCAGGCGAACGACCATGGCGTTGACCAGGTCTCGACGCATTTCTTCGCGGGCGCGGCTGGCTTCCTGCTCGGAGCCGGTGATGTTCGAGCCGTCACGCAAGTAGATCTTGCGCACTTCCAGCTTGTCGCTCATCAGCTCCAGGTTGTTCAGGCCCTGGATGCTGTAGTTCAGCACGGTGGTCAGCTCGTACTCGGCGGTACGGTTGCCGCTGTTGTAGGTCGCCGAGCGCTCGCGCTCCTGCTCGTTGGTCAGCACCAGGCGGTACGGTGCGCCAGCGTGCACGTTGACACCGCTACGCTGCAGTACTTCACGCAGCTGGACCACGGTCGGGCCGTAGGCGTTGCGTGCGCTGACGTCCATTTCCTTCACGCTCAGTTCGGTAGAGCCGGTGCCGCGCAGCTGGAAACCGCAGGCGCTGAGCATGACCGCCAGGCCAATTACCAGCAAATTGCGTTTGATCATGTTGTTGCTCCCTTGTGGGCCTGTTCGCCCGCCCGCAGTGGCTGCGGGCGGGCGTTGCCATCAGTTGGCGACGATGTTGACCAGCTTGCCCGGTACCACGATGACCTTGCGGATGGTCAGGCCATCGATGAAGCGCAGGACGTTCTCGTTGCTGCGCGCGGCGGCTTCGATTTCTTCGCGGCTGGCGGCGGCCGGCATTTCGACCTGGCCACGCAGCTTGCCGTTGACCTGCACCACCAGGGTGACGGTGTCCTGTACCAGGGCTGCCTCGTCGACGGCTGGCCAGCTGGCGTCGATGACGGCCTGCTGGTGGCCCAGCTGTTGCCACAGCTCGTGGGAGATGTGCGGGGTGATCGGTGCCAGCAGCAGGGTGACGGCCTCCAGGCCTTCCTGCAGCAGGGCGCGGTCCTGTTCAGTGGCCTGCGGGGCCTTTTCCAGCACGTTCATCACGGTCATCACCTGGGCGATGGCGGTGTTGAACTTGTGGAACTGGCCTACGTCGGTGCTGGCCTGCTTGATGGCGGCGTGGATGGCGCGGCGGATGACCTTCTGCGCGTCGTCCAGGGCGGCGACATCCAGCTTGCCCGGCAGGCCTTGGGCCACGTGGGCCTGGGCCAGGCGCCAGACGCGGCGCAGGAAGCGGCTGGCGCCTTCGACGCCGGAGTCGGACCATTCCAGGCTCATGTCGGGCGGCGAGGCGAACATCATGAACAGGCGGCAGGTGTCGGCGCCGTACTGGTCGATCATCGATTGCGGGTCGACGCCGTTGTTCTTCGACTTCGACATCTTCTCGGTGCCACCGATTTCCACCGGCAGGCCGTCGGTCTTCAGGCGGGCGCCAATGATCTTGGCCTTGGCATCGCGCTCGACTTCAACATCGGCCGGGTTGAACCAGTCCTTGCCGCCGTTGCTGGCCACACGGTAGTAGGTTTCGGCGACCACCATGCCCTGGGTCAGCAGGTTCTTGAACGGCTCGTTCGAGGTGACCAGGCCTTCGTCACGCATCAGCTTGTGGAAGAAGCGCGCGTACAGCAGGTGCAGGATGGCGTGCTCGATACCGCCGATGTACTGGTCGACCGGCAGCCAGTGGTTGGCCGCTTTCGGGTCGACCATGCCACCTTCGTAGTTCGGCGAGGCGTAGCGGGCGAAGTACCAGGACGACTCGACGAAGGTGTCCATGGTGTCGGTTTCGCGTTTGGCCGCGGTGCCGCATTTCGGGCAGCTGCACTCGTAGAATTCAGGCATGCGCGCCAGTGGCGAACCGGCACCGTCCGGCTCCACGTTCTCCGGCAGGGTGACCGGCAGCTGGTCTTCCGGCACCGGTACGTCGCCGCAGGACGGGCAGTGGATGATCGGGATCGGGCAGCCCCAGTAGCGCTGGCGGCTGATACCCCAGTCACGCAGGCGGAACTGGGTACGCGATTTGCCCAGCTCCTTGCGGATCAGGGCGGCTTCGATGGCGTCGAAGGCACCGGCGAAGTCCAGGCCGTCGAACTCGCCGGAGTTGATCAGCTGGCCGTGCTCGCCATAGGCGGCCAGCCACTCGTTGCCGACTTCATCGCCAGCGCTGGTGCGCACCACCGCCTTGACCGGCAGGTTGTACTTGTGGGCGAACTCGAAGTCGCGCTCGTCGTGGGCCGGCACGGCCATGACGGCGCCATCGCCGTAGTGCATCAGCACGTAGTTGGCGACCCATACCGGCAGCTTCTCGCCGGTCAGCGGGTGCTCGACCAGCAGGGAAGTGGCCATGCCCTTCTTCTCCTGGGTGGCCATGTCGGCTTCGGCAACGCTGCCGCTCTTGCACTCATCGATGAACGCCTGCAGCGCCGGGTTGCCCTGGGCGGCTTGGGTGGCCAGCGGGTGTTCGGCGGCGACGGCGACGTAGGTGGCACCCATCAGCGTGTCGGGACGGGTGGTGAAGACCTTGAGGGTGCCTTCGTGGCCGATGCTGGCCAGGTCGTACGGGAACTGCACTTCCATGCCGCGCGACTTGCCGATCCAGTTGCGCTGCATGGTCTTGACCTGCTCAGGCCAGCCCGGCAGCTCGTCGAGGCTTTCCAGCAGCTCGTCTGCGTAGTCGGTGATGCGGAAATAGTACATCGGGATTTCGCGCTTCTCGATCAGCGCGCCCGAACGCCAGCCACGGCCGTCGATGACCTGCTCGTTGGCCAGTACGGTCTGGTCCGCCGGGTCCCAGTTCACGGTACCGTTCTTGCGGTAGATGATGCCTTTCTCGAACAGGCGGGTGAACAGCCACTGCTCCCAGCGGTAGTAGTCGGGCTTGCAGGTGGTGACTTCACGTGCCCAGTCGATGGCCAGACCCAGGCTCTTGAGCTGGGTCTTCATGTAGTCGATGTTTTCGTACGTCCACTTGGCCGGGGCGACGTTGTTCTTCATCGCCGCGTTTTCCGCGGGCATACCGAATGCGTCCCAGCCCATCGGCTGCAGGACGTTCTTGCCCAGCATGCGCTGGTAGCGGGCAATCACGTCACCGATGGTGTAGTTGCGCACGTGGCCCATGTGTAGCTTGCCGCTCGGGTACGGTAACATCGACAGGCAGTAGTAGGTGTCCTTGCCTGGCTGTTCGGTAACAGCGAACGATTGTTGCTCGTCCCAGAACTTCTGGGCGGCGGCTTCGATATCACGGGGCGTGTATTGTTCGTGCATGGCTACTTTTTGCTGAGAGGGAAGAGACCTTGTTCCAGGCAGCGGAACCTCGCTGCGTCCGGCACTCCGGTGTCGTTTAGAGTGAACGCCGTAGCATACAGCAGCGCCGCGCATCGTGGGAAACCTTCGTTGCGAATGCCCGCTGGTCGCGGCACACGGCTGCTTTTTTGAACGACGCTAAGCTCAGGTGTGGGGGGAGATATTCTTATCTTCAATGAGGTGAACGGATGGGAGAGACGCAGCTACCCGCAATCAGACCGGAGCTATACGAACGCCTGATCGACCGGCTTGGCCTGGCGCTGGAAGTGGCCAGGACCTCGGTGCGATTGCGCGACGAAATGCCAGCCGAGCTGGAATTGCGTGGCCTGAGCCACGCAGAGTTCGAACTGATCAAGGCCTACCTGGATTCCCTCCCGGAGCGCCACAATGCCTGTGTCGGCAGTTACCCACAAGCGGAGCCGACATCGGCCAAGATCATCTGGCTCAAGGACAAGAAACGCCCCGCCAGCACGGCGAGATCCAGGACGCTGCCGCATCGCTAGCCGTTCAGGACGCCAGGCGCAGGCTATCGCGCGCCGGTTCTTAAATTTTGCACAGCTCACGATCGGCGCCGGCCACACCCTTGTTGACCGGCGTCGATCCTTCTAGGCTGCACGCCTGCCAAGGAGGTGTGGCCAATGTCGATCCGATTCTTCGTCAAACAATGGCTGATGCCGCCAGGCGTGCTGTTCCTGCTGCTGCTTGTGGCGTGGTGGCTGCGCCGCCGTCGGCCCCGGCTGGCAGCGCTGTGCTTTGCTCTGGGCCTTGGTGGCCTGTGGCTGATGAGCCTGCCGCTGGTGGTGCAGGAAACCGCTCGTGTGCTGGAGACGGAAGCGCCGCTGGCGGTAAGCGATTGGGCCGGCCTGGCAAGCCGGGCAGATGCCATTGTGGTGCTGGGCGCGGGGCGTGAGCGAGGTGACCCGGCCTGGGGTGGTGGCGACCAGCCCACAGCCACGGCGCTGGAGCGCATGCGCTTTGCCGCACGGCTGGCCAAGGCTTCGGGCTTGCCGGTGTTGACCAGTGGCGGGTTGCACTATGGCTCGCCGCCGAGCGAGGCGCAGTTGATGGCTGATCGCCTGCGTGAAGATTTCGGTGTCGAGGTGAAATGGCGAGAGGAGGGCAGCCGCACTACCTGGGAGAATGCCCGGCTGACGGCCAAGGTGCTGCAGCCGTTGGGGATTCGCCGGGTGGTCGTGGTGACCCAGGCGTGGCACATGCAGCGCTCGCGCTGGAGCTTCGAGCAGGCGGGGTTCGAGGTGGTGCCGGCGCCGGTCGGGTTCCTCGGGCGCGATCATGCGCGGCCGTTCGGCGGGTTGCTGCCGGAGAGCCGGGCGATGTGGCAGAGCGGGCAGTTGCTCAATGAAGTGGCCGGGCTGGTGGGGTATCGGCTGTTCTACTGAGCCTTGTGTTGCCTGTGCCGGCCTCTTCGCGGGTGAACCCGCTCCCACAGGTATACCGCAGGCCATGGGCTTGTGCGGTCCCTGTGGGAGCGGGTTTACCCGCGAAGAGGCCGGTACAGGAAAACTCAAACGGTCTTGGCAATGCGCCCGGCCAGCAACGCCCAACCCAGCAGCAATGCGCAGACTATCGCCAGCGGCCACGACCGCCATTGCAGGTACGGCGTCAGTTTCTGCATCGGCACCACCTCGCCATACAGCACCGCCTGCTGGAACTGCGGTACCTGCGTGGTAATGCGGCCAAACGGGTCGATCAGCGCGGTCACGCCGTTGTTGGTGGCGCGGATCATCCAGCGGCCGGCTTCCAGCGCGCGCATCTGCGCCATCTGCAGGTGCTGCAACGGGCCGATCGAGGTGCCGAACCAGGTGTCGTTGCTGATGGTCAGCAGCAGGTCGCTGCGGGCCGCCAGGCCAGCGGCGAATTCGGGGTAGACCACCTCGTAACAGATGTAAGGCGCAATCTGGTAGCCCTTGGCCTGCAGCAGCGGCTGGTCTTCCGGCCCGCGGGCGAAGTCCGACATGGGCAGGTTGAAGAACTCGATCAGGCCGCGCAGCATGTCCTGCAGCGGCACATACTCGCCAAACGGCACCAGCTTCTGCTTGAGGTAGGTACCATCGCCTTCACCGGTGACGGTGATGCCGTTGTAGTAGCGGCGCTGGTGGTGCACCACTTCACGCACCGGCACGCCGGTGATCAGCGCCGAATGCCGCTCGGCGGCGAACCGGCCCATCACGTCGATATAGCCCTGGGCCTGGTCCTTGAGCACCGGGACCGCGGTTTCCGGCCACACCAGCAGGTCCACCGGCCTGGAGCTGAAGCTCAGGTCACGGTACAGCGCCAGTTGCGCGTCGATGTGTGCCGGGTCCCATTTCAGGTCCTGCTCGACATTGCCCTGGATGGCCGCCACTTTCAGCGGGTCGCCCGCCGGCTTGGTCCAGGCATGGCCCTTGAGCGCCAGGCCCAGCACCCACGGGGCCAGCAACAGCAGGCAGCCCACCGCGAGGAACGAGGGGCGGGCGCGCAGGCGGTGCACGTTGCACAACAGGGCAGCGGTCAGGGCCAGTGCGAAGGAAATCAGCCACACGCCACCCAGCGGTGCCAGGCCGGCCAGCGGGCCGTCCAGCTGGCTGTAGCCGGCGTAGAGCCAGGGGAAGCCGGTCAGGAACCAGCCGCGGAAGGCCTCTTGCAGCAGCCACAGGGCGGCAAAGCACAAGGCGTCGGCCAGTGGTGCTTCGGTGCGGCGCAGCCAGCGTGCCCACAGCCAGGTGGGCAGGGCGAAGAACCAGGCCAGGGCGGCGAAGAACGCCAGCAGCAGCAGGATCGCCAGCAGCGGCGAGGCACCGCCGTAGGTGTTCATGCTGACGTAGATCCACCAGGTACCGGCACCGTACAGGCCGAAGCCGAACCACCAGCCGCGCCACATGGCCTGGCGCGGGCTGAGCTCGCGCAGGCCGAGGTAGAGCAGGGCGATGGACAACACGGCCAAGGGCCAGATGTCGAAAGGCGCCAGGGCCAGGAGGGTGGAGGCACCGGCCGCCAGGGCCAGCAGGTTACCGGGCCAGCCGGGGCGGGTGATCCAACGCATGTTTGTCCTTAACGGGTGATCGGTGTCAGGCGCAGCAAGTGTATCCGCCGGCTGTCGGCATTGAGAATACGGAACTTGTAAGGGCCGATCTCGGTGGTCTCGTTGCGCTTGGGCAGGTGACCGAAGGCGCTCATTACCAGGCCGCCGACGGTGTCGAACTCGTCATCGGAGAATTCGCTGTCGAAGAACTCGTTGAAGTTTTCGATCGGGGTAAGCGCCTTGACCAGGAAGTCGCCGCTGGGCAGCGGTTTGATGTAGCTGTCTTCCTCGACGTCGTGCTCGTCCTCGATGTCGCCGACGATCTGCTCCAGCACGTCCTCGATGGTGACCAGGCCGGCCACGCCGCCGTACTCGTCGATGACGATGGCCATGTGGTTATGGTTGGCGCGGAACTCGCGCAGTAGCACGTTCAGGCGCTTGGACTCGGGCACGAAAGTGGCCGGGCGCAGCAGGTCCTTGATGTTGAAGCTGTCGCCATTCTCCTTGAGGATCAGCGGCAGCAGGTCCTTGGCGAGCAGGATCCCGAGCACATCGTCGTGGCTTTCGCCGATCACCGGGTAGCGCGAGTGCGCGGCGTCGATCACCGCCGGCAGGAACTCGCGGGGCGACTGGCTGGCCTTGATGCTGATCATCTGCGAACGCGGCACCATGATGTCGCGAACCTGCAGGTCGGCCACCTGGATGGCGCCTTCGACGATGGTCAGCGCTTCGCTGTCCAGCAGTTTGTTCTGATGGGCTTCGCGCAGCAGTTCAAGGAGTTGCTGGCGGTTTTTCGGCTCATGGGCAAAAGCCTGGGTCAGTTTACCCAGCCAGGACTTCTGCCCGTTGCTCGATCGATCTTCGCTCATGGCGGTTCTCGTGATCCTTCGTGTTTCAGTGTGTGATGGTGTCGGTTTCATCGTCGGCGTACGGGTCGGGATGACCCAGTTCTGCCAGCAATTCCCGTTCCAGGCCTTCCATTTCCTCGGCTTCCTCATCCTCGATGTGGTCGTAGCCGAGCAGGTGCAGGCAACCGTGTATGACCAGGTGTGCCCAGTGCGCTTCCAGCGACTTGCCTTGATCGGCGGCTTCGCGCTCGACCACTGGCACGCAGATCACCAGGTCGCCCAGCAACGGGATATCGAGCAGGTCGTCGGGGACGTCGGCCGGGAACGACAGCACATTGGTCGCGTAGTCCTTGTGCCGGTAGGTGTGGTTCAGCTCGCGGCCTTCGGCTTCGTCGACCAGGCGAATGGTCATTTCCGAATCGGCGCTGCGCTGGCGCAGGGCCAGTTCGCACCAGCGGCGAAAGGCGGTGTCATCCGGGGCGGCAGCATCCGTGGCCCGTTGAATATCGAGTTCAAGCATCTTTGCCGGGCGCCTCGGGCTTGGCCTGGCGGGCATCGAAGCGGTCGTAGGCCTCGACAATGCGCTGCACCAGTGGGTGACGAACCACATCTTTGGGTTGGAAGTGGGTGAAGCTGATCCCCGGAACGTCCTTCAGCACCTCGATGACGTGTGCCAGACCTGACTTGGTGCCGCGGGGCAGGTCAACCTGGGTGATGTCACCGGTGATGACCGCGGTGGAGCCAAAGCCGATACGGGTAAGGAACATCTTCATCTGTTCCAGCGTGGTGTTCTGGCTTTCGTCGAGGATGATGAAGCTGTTGTTCAGGGTGCGGCCACGCATGTAGGCCAGCGGCGCGATCTCGATCACCTGGCGCTCGATCAGCTTGGCCACATGTTCGAAGCCGAGCATTTCGTACAGGGCGTCGTACAGCGGGCGCAGGTACGGGTCGATCTTCTGGGCCAGGTCGCCGGGCAGGAAGCCGAGCTTTTCGCCCGCCTCAACCGCCGGGCGCACCAGCAGGATCCGGCGCACCTGTTCGCGTTCCAGCGCGTCCACGGCGCAGGCCACGGCCAGGTAGGTCTTGCCGGTACCGGCCGGGCCGATGCCGAAGTTGATGTCGTTGGCCAGGATTTCTTTTACGTAGCGTTGCTGGTTGACTCCGCGCGGGCGGATGTTGCCCTTGCGCGTGCGCAGCGACACGCTGACCTCGTTGACGGCCGGGTTGTCGATGTTCTCGACGGTCGATTCCTGCAGGTACAGATGCACGGTTTCCGGTGACAGGTCGCTGGCCTTTGTCTCGCGGTAGAGACGGCGCAGCAGTTGTTCGGCAGCGGAGGTGGTCTTGGGTTCGCCGATCAGTTCGAACTGATTGCCGCGGTTGCGGATCTCGATGGCCAGGCGCTGTTCGATCAGGCGCAGGTGCTCGTCGAACTGGCCGCACAAGTTGGCGAAACGGTGGGCCTCGAAAGGTTCGAGGATGAAGCGATGGGGTTGTATGGGTGCGTTCAAGGTCGTTTTTAGCCGCTCGACGGCAATGAATGTGAACTCAAGAATAACCCTTGAATGGCAGTGGCGAAAGCACTGAAACGTTCAACGGTATGTATGGCCTGTTCCGGCCTCTTCGCGGGCACTGGTATGATGCCCGCCTTTTCTTACGCATGTGTTATCCCGACGAACATGAGCAAACGCGAACCTGCCATCTATAAAGTGATCTTCCTCAACCAGGGGCAGGTCTTCGAGATGTATGCCAAGCAGATCTACCAGAGCGACCTGTGGGGGTTCCTGGAAATCGAGGAGTTCGTGTTCGGCGAGCGTTCGCAGCTGGTGGTGGACCCGAGCGAGGAGAAGCTCAAGAGCCAGTTCGATGGGGTGATCCGCAGCTTCGTGCCGATGCACTCGATCGTGCGCATCGACGAGGTGGAGCGACTGGGCACGGCTAAGATCAGTGAAGCCAAGGGCGGCGGCAACGTGATGCCGTTCCCCATGCCGATGCCGGAAAAGTAACCCTCAGGGGAGTGGCGAGAACGGCGTGCGCCCTTCGGCGTTCTGCAGTTCCAGCAGGTACTTGCGGAAGATCTGGCCGAGCACCTGGGTGGCATGCTCCAGCTCGTCGCGGGGCATTTGCTCGGTCACTTCGTCGGCCATGTCCAGCGCATCCTCGGCGCCGTTGACCGCGGCCATCTTCAGCAGTATGTAGGCCTGCACATTGTTGGCCTTGACCCCTTCGCCACGGAAGAACATGGCGCCCAGGCGGTACTGGGCCTCGGCATGGCCTTGCAGCGAGGCCTTTTCGAACCAGTTCAGGGCTTTGCCCAGGTTTTTCGGCGTTTGCGTGTAGTAGTACTCGCCCAGTTCGAATTGCGCCTGGGCATCCCCCGCCGTTGCCGTCTGCTCACAAGCCTTGAGGGCGTTTGCCAGGTCTTCAGGCTGGACATTCAAGGTGCAGCGGCCCGTCGCCGGAATGAGCAACGAGTTACCGCCCTCCGCCAGGGCCAGCAGGGGCTGAAGAAGCAACAGGCAGCCCAGGGTCAGGGCGCGGCCGGTGCGGTTCATGGGGATCGACTTACCTCTGCAAAGCTGCGGCCAATGTCTCTGGTGGCACATTATGGGATAAGCAGCGCCAACCTTACAAAGTTTTACTCGAATTTCTGCTTGGTTGGGGAAGTCAGCTGATTGTGCATGGGTATTTGTTGCCTGTACCGGCCTCTGTGGGAGCGGCCTTGTGTCGCGAAAGGGCTGCGAAGCAGCCCCAGCAATCTGTGCATTACTGCTGAAGTCCTGGGGCCGCTTTGCGGCCCTTTCGCGACACAAGGCCGCTCCCACAAAAGCGCGGTGCAGCGTGTTATTTCAGGGCTGCAAAAGCCTTTTCAGCCGCATCCAGGGTGATCTGCAGCTCCTTGTCCCCATGGGCGATGGAGGTAAAGCCGGCCTCGAACGCGCTCGGCGCCAGGTATACGCCACCATCGAGCATCAGGTGGAAGAAGCGCTTGAAGCGCTCGGCATCGCTGGCCATCACGTCTTCGAAGGTGACGATGTCGTCGGCGCCGCTGAAGTACAGGCCGAACATGGCACCGGCCTGGGTGGTGACGAACGGCACGCCAGCGGCATCGGCGCGCTGTTGCAGGCCGTCGAGCATGCGGCTGGTGTAGTCGGTCAGCTCGGCGTGGAAGCCCGGGCGGCTGATCAGCTTCAGGGTGGTCAGGCCGGCGGCCATGGCCAGCGGGTTACCCGACAGGGTACCGGCCTGGTAGACCGGGCCGAGCGGGGCAATGCAGCCCATGATTTCACGCTTGCCGCCGAAGCAGCCGACCGGCATGCCGCCGCCGACGATCTTGCCGAAGGTCGACAGGTCCGGCTTGATGCCATAGTGGCCCTGGGCGCCGCCGAGCGAAACGCGGAAACCGGTCATCACTTCGTCGAAGATCAACACCACGCCGTGCTTGTCGCACTGCTCGCGCAGGCCTTCGAGGAAGCCTGGCGCCGGCGGTACGCAGTTCATGTTGCCGGCTACCGGCTCGACGATGATGCAGGCTACGGTCTGGCCGACTTCGGCCAGGGTCTTCTCGACGGCGGCGATGTCGTTGAACGGCAGGGTCAGGGTGTGTTTGGCGAAGTCCGCCGGCACGCCCGCCGAGCTCGGCACACCCTGGGTCAGCAGGCCGGAGCCTGCTTTTACCAGCAGGCTGTCGGAGTGGCCGTGGTAGCAGCCTTCGAACTTGATGATGGCGTCACGGCCGGTGTAGCCACGGGCCAGGCGGATGGCGCTCATGGTGGCTTCGGTGCCCGAGCTGACCATGCGCACCATCTCCATGGATGGCACCAGCGAGCAGACCAGGTCGGCCATCTCGGTTTCCATGGCGGTCGGGGCGCCATAGGACAGGCCGTGCTCCAGCTGCCTGCGTACCGAGTCCAGTACCTCCGGGTGGCCGTGGCCGAGGATCATCGGGCCCCAGGAGCCGACGTAGTCGACGTAGCGCTTGTCATCCTCGTCAACGACGTAGGCGCCTTCGGCATGCTTGAAGAACAGCGGCGTGCCGCCAACGCTCTTGAAAGCGCGGACCGGCGAGTTGACGCCACCGGGGATGTGCTTCTGGGCTTGGGCGAACAGGGCTTCGGAACGGGACATGGGGATCTCTCGAATCAGGATGCGAACAAGGCGTTGAAGGCGCGGGCGCGGCGGGTGACTTCCTGCGCGCTGTCGGCACCGAACAGGCCGTGGATCACCGCCAGCAGGTCGGCGCCATGGGCGACCAGCGGGGCGGCGTTGTCGAGGGTAATGCCGCCGATCACCGCGATCGGCAGTTTCACCTGGGCGCGGGCCTGCTCCAGCAATTCGATGTTGGCAGCGGGTGCACCCGGCTTGGTGACAGAATTGAAGAAGCGGCCAAAGGCCACGTAGCTGGCGCCTTCGCTGGCAGCCTCCGCGGCCAGCTCGAGGCTGGCGTGGCAGGTGGAGCCAATGATTGCCTGGCGTCCGAGCAATGCGCGGGCCGGGGTCAGCGGGCCGTCGGTCTGGCCCAGGTGCACGCCGACGCCCAGGCGCGCGGCCAGTTCGGCGTCGTCGTTGATGATCAGCTGAGTGCCGTAGCGCTCGCAGAGCTGCATCAGCCCTTCAGCTTCGCGCAGGCGGCGTGCCGCGTCGTCACTTTTGTCGCGGTACTGCAGCAGGCATACGCCGCCTTCCAGTGCCGCCTCGACATGGGACAGGAAACGGCCAGCGAGCAGCTGGCTGTCGGTGATGGCGTACAGACCGCGTAGCTTCATTGGAGGCCTCGTGTCAGGAGCAGAAATCCAGCGGCAGGCGGCGCGGCACGAACTGGCCCTTGCCCAGCTGTTCGGCGTCACGCAGGGTGCGCCAGGTGTAGTCCAGGGCGCTGCGGACGGCGCTTTCCAGCTGCTCGCCAAGGGCCAGGCGGCCGGCCAGGGCACTGGCCAGGGTGCAGCCCGAACCGTGGTAGCTGCCCGGCAGGCGCTGGCAGGTCCAGGTGTGGTGCTGGCCGTCGCGGCTGTACAGGCGGTTGTGAATTTCGTCTTCGTCGCCGTGACCGCCGGTAATCAGCAGGTGTCTACAGAACGGCAACAGTTTCTCGGCACACTCGTCGGCGGTGCCTTCGGGCAGTTCGGCAAGGATGCGGGCTTCGGGCAGGTTCGGCGTGGCGATGGTCGCCAGCGGCAGCAGGCGTTCGCGCAGGGCGTAGCCCACTTCGTCCTTGCCCAGGCGGCCACCACCACCGGCACGCAGCACTGGGTCGCAGACCAGCGGCAGATGCGGGTGGGCCGCCAGCAGTTCGGCGACGGTGTCGACCATTTCGATCGAACCGAGCATGCCGAGTTTGACGGCGGCCACCGAGGAGTCGGCCAGCACGGCGTTGGCCTGGGCCAGCACCCACTCGCGGTCGAGCACGCGGAAGTCGGAAACGTTGACGGTATCCTGCACGGTCAGGGCGGTCACTGCAGGTGCGGCGTGACAGCCTTGGGCGATCAGGGCTTCGATATCTGCCTGCAGGCCGGCGCCGCCACTGGGGTCGTGGCCGGAGAGACAGAGGACAACGGGGCGGGAGCTGTAGGTATTCATGGTCGGCGAGCTTACCACCAATCCTGTTTGGGCGGATCGTCCTACAAATGAGTTTTGTTGATCATAAGGTCAGTTTTTTGCTGGTTTAATTTCTGAAAGCATTGATTTAGAGCCTTTTCTTTGTGATTGGATATGGTCGATTGCCAGGTTGCGAAGCTATGCTAGAGTGCTCGGATAACTCTACAAACGGGTTCTGCCGGATCGTGTCGTCTCAAACGGATGGGAGGCAACCGCGACTCGACCGGACAGGCCATGCTGGGGCTGTATGCGCTATTTGCTGATTGTGCTTCTGGGCTTGCTGCCCGCGCTGGCCGGGGCAGTCGATTTCGACGCAGCTACACGGCATCTTCCGCTGGGCAAGGCCATGCAGGTTTATGAAGACCCCGATGGCAGTGCCAGCATCACCCAGGTCAGTGCCCCTGATTTCGCCAAGCATTTTCGCCCCCACCACAAAGACGTGTTGAACGCCGGTTATTCCACCTCGGTGTTCTGGCTCAAGGTCGAACTGCGCCCTGTAGCCGCGCCTGGCGCCGCCCCACGGCAATGGCTGCTGGAGTTGGCCTACCCACCGCTGGATCACCTCGAGCTCTACCTGCCCGACGGCAGCGGCAGTTACCGCCTGGCCCGGCGTACCGGCGACGCCTTGCCCTACCACAGCCGTCAAATACTGCAGAACAACTACCTGTTCGAACTGCAGCTGCAGCCTGGCCAGGTGACCACCGCCTACTTGCGTCTGCACAGCCAGGGCTCGGTGCAGGCGCCGCTGGCGCTGTGGTCCGCCCAGGCCTACATGGAGGAGCAGCCTACGCGCCTGTATGTGCTGGGGATAATCTATGGCGTGCTGCTGGTGATGCTGGTGTACAACCTGTTCATCTACCTCAGCGTGCGCGACGTCAGCTACCTCTATTACATCCTCTATATCGCCTCGTTCGGCTTTTACCAGGTGTCGGTTAATGGCGCCGGTGTGGCCTACTTCTGGCCGGACAGCCCGTGGTGGGCAAATGCCTCGACGCCGTTGTTCATCGGTTCCGCAGGCCTGTTCGGTTGCCAGTTCGCCCGGCATTTCCTGCAACTTGGCAGCATCAGCCGTGCTTTCGATCGGCTGCTGCAGTTGCTGATGCTGGGTGGCGCGCTGGTCATGGTGCTGGCGGTGACCATGCGCTACGGTGTCGCTTTGCGCATGGCCACGGTGCTGGCGTTGCTGTTTACCGTGAGCATCTTCGCTGCCGGGCTGTATGCCTGGTGGCGTGGCTTGCGCGTGGCACGCTGGTTCATCATCGCCTGGACTGCGTTCCTGCTCGGTGGGCTGGTCAACACCCTGATGGTGTTGGGCTACCTGCCGAACGTGTTCATCACCATGTATGCCAGCCAGCTGGGGTCGGCGCTTGAGGTGGCCTTGCTGTCGCTGGCGCTGGCTGACCGCATCAACAGCCTGCGCGAGCAGCAGGCGCAGACCTTGCGCGACACCGGGCGCACGCTGGAACAACTGAACCTGCAACTGGCCAGGAGCAACCGGCTGAAAGATGAATTCCTGGCCAGCGTGACCCATGAACTGCGCACACCGATGAATGGCGTGATCGGCTCGCTGGAGCTGATGCATACCCTGCCGATGGAGGCCGAGATGGCCCAGTACCACCGCACGGCGGTGGGCTCGGCCCAGGGCATGATGGATATGGTCGATGCCATCCTGACCCTGTCCGAACTGCAGGCCGGCCGCCTGCGCGCGCAGCCGGCGCCATTCAGCCTGCGTGACCTGCTGCAGGGCGTACGTGCCGGTTATGCCGGGCAGGCTTTGGGCAAAGGCTTGTACCTGAGCCTGGACATCCCGGCCGATGTGCCGGACGGGTTGCTGGGCGATGCTCAGAAGCTGGCCCGCTGCCTGGGGTGCCTGGTGGACAACGGTTTGAAGTTCACCCACCAGGGCGGGGTGATGATCCAGGTGCGCGGGCGCCGGGTGGGGCCTGACGACTTGGCGCTGACCTTCATGGTCAGCGACAGCGGTATCGGCTTCGATGATCTCGATCAGGCGACCCTGTACCAGCGCTTCTTCCAGGTGGATGGCTCGATGACCCGGCGTTACGGCGGGCTGGGGATTGGTTTGTCGATCTGCCGGCAGATGGGGGAATTGCTGGGGGCACGGTTGTCGCATGAGTCGACGCGGGGGTTGGGGAGCCGGTTCGAGTTGAGTTTGAACATGGCTATTGCGCAGGTGCAGATGGCATCGAATGTTCTGCAGACGCGACGGTTGCTTTAGAGGTTTTCGTTTCCGCAGGCTTTGTTGGGGCTGCTTTGCAGCCCTTCGCGGGCACGCCCGCTCCCACAGGTTTGGCGCTGAGTTCGGGCAATGCGCGATCCCTGTGGGAGCGGGCATGCCCGCGAAGGGCCGCAAGCGGCCCCCAAGACATGCCCTGACCGCACCTGCACTCCTACAACAACGCCAGACTCTTCCTACGCTTCAGCACTGGCAACTCCATCCCCTGCGAAATACCCTACAACCTCTGTCGACACGCGTCTGATTGTTCCTGCAAATCCCGCGCTCTAGGCTTTTCCAGTCGCTGACGGTTCAGCGATCGGGTGTGGAAACCTGGCAAGACCTATGGTGCGTGTCGTTACGACAGCTGTACGCGGGAGGCCTTTGGGCCTACCGGGTTCGCACCATGCCTGGTTTTCCACCCCGTGTGCAGCTGTCACCCCTATGTGTGGAAACGGATGGGTGGCATATATCTCCATGGTGCCGAACTCATGAACGACGAAACCAAAACCACCCCTGGCGTTACCTACTTCTACCAAGGCGAAGGCCAAACCCATCCACTATTCCGCATTGCCGAGGGCATCCCCTGTCGCAGCGCCCGTGAGCAGGCCTCGGAGCTGATGGGCTATGCGCGGGACTTGTCGCTGACCGGTTTGATGGATGGCGACCAGCAAATGATGTGGGCTTCGCACTACTTCGCAGCAATGGCCAAGGCGCTGCTGGATGATGCCGAGCTGGGTTTGATGCGCTGATTCTTGTTCTGGCTGTACCGGCCCTTTCGCGGGTGAACCCGCTCCCACAGGAGTTGTGCATAGACTGAAAGATGAGCTATCTCTGTGGAAGCGGGTTTCGCGCGGTGAGTCCTCAGGCAAGGCTGGGCAGCGCTAATGGTGCGTAAGCCGACAAAAATCCCAATAGTGCGGTAATGGGCATCCAGCAGATAATCAGCCATAGAACATTTGCCCAAGTTATTTTTGAATTTTCAAACCCGCACGCATCATCCTCGTAAACATTGACTGATTGTTGAATCTGCACCATTGCTACCGAGAAAAAGGTGGTGTACAGGAGCATGAGCATAATCGGGATTGTGGTGAAAACTGAGAGTGGCAGGCTATCGAATACCTTTTCGGATATATAGAATTCCCAGCCCGTTATCATTAAGATGGGGGCGCAAAACATCAGGGTGACACCGAGCGCACTGCCTTCTACGGGCCGGTTCGCTTGAGTGCAGCGAGCGACGATTTTTTTCATCAAGAAGTATATTGTTAATGCACCGAAAATTGTACAGAACAGTGGGATGAGTCTGAAGCCATGCTGGCCTCTAATAAGTAGCCAGTGTCGGTAGTACCAGTAGTAAAGGTACAGGCCCATTGATAAGGAGCCCATGATTATGAGTTTTGAAATGGAAATGACATAGAGTTGTGTTTTTTTAGGGGGCGAGGTGGTAAGCGATTCGGGGTGGTGCTTCTGGTCTGAGGTCATATGGGGTGGTCTCTCAGTTTGGCTATTCTATGAAGAAGTTTATGGCTATCCAGATGATGCCGATGATGTTCAGCAATGATGAAATAAGTATTTTTCTTTTTAGCTTTTTAGGGAATTGTAGATAGTCTTGCTCATCCATAAGCCCTCTGCGAATACTTGCGGCTGGTGATCCGATGGTGCCAGCGATTACAGAAATGACTAGTACTCTGGAGCCTATCTTTTTCTCTCCCCACATACCGGTCGCAAATGGAAGGCACGCACTCCGTTGGAGTGCCGATGTCATCTCTTTATATTGGCGAGAGCAGGCGATATGAACATCAGAAGCAAACCCAATAAAAATTAGGCATGCAGGTGTTGCTAGCAAGAATAGTCTTAGTTTTAAGTCAAGATGCTCAATCATCTGCAAAGACCTCGAAGACTAATTCGCCGAGTTTTTCGCCGTATTCCATGCCACCTATGCTTCCAGCCAAGGCTCCTGCACCAGTGATTACTATTCCGCATGCGAGAGTCCCAGATCCGAATCTCCAGCAAACCTTCGCAGAGACTCTGGCTGTTACTTTGCCAGCCGCCCAGCCGCCAGCTAAGCCGCCAGAGAAATTACTAGCCTCAGTAACTTTGACTTTTTCGCAGGCTTTGGAGTTTCCTTCTTTGCAGACTTCAGAGACTTTGATTGCCGAGCCTATGCCACCAATGGTTACGCCTATACGCCCTCCGGTTTTCAAATATTTGGCCATCTTGGCCAGTTTATCCAAGTGCGTCGAATAACCAGGGATGTGTGTCGGTCCTCCCGCTTTGGTCCGGTGATGGACCAAACTTCTGGATGAGATTCCCAAGTCCCGCCGCAAACTTTCATGATTTCCGAGATTGAGCCGCTTGTTCAGAACGGTCGCGTTCAGGTTTGCACTTAATTGCTTAAATAGTTTCTGACGCTCCGCAAAAAATTCAGGGTGCCTAAGATGCCCATGTTTGATGAATTGATCTTTATGCAGGTCTTCAATTTTTCGCAATATGTCGCTGAGCTCATCCAGCGACTTGCCAACCATCGCCTCACTCACCCCCATCGCCAGGCTCACATCACTGAGCAACCCGGCGATCTCGGCTTGATGGCGCATCATGAATTCGGCTTCCTCCGGCGTCAGTTTTGCCAACGCTTCCCGCGCCTGTTTCGCCGCACTCATCGCAATCAGTTCTTCACGCGTGCAGACCGGCCGCCGCAAGCCGTCGCCGATGACAAAGATTTCGCCTGCCTTGAACCCACGTTCATAGGTCGGGTTCAGTCGCTCCAGAATCGAACTCGGCAAATTGGCCTGCGGCGCGCCGAGCTCTGCCAAGACTTCCTGGTACGTCATGCAACGCGGAACGATGTAGAAGCCAGGTTCCATGCCTTGCGCAGCGGTCGAGGGCTGGAATGCCCCAGGTTGATAGCTGTTTCTTACCTGATTACTCGCTTGAGCCTGTGGCGGTGCCTCATGAACGGCCTCAGGTACAGGCGCCCTGCGCGGCGCTGGAGCTGAATGCCCTCCCGCAATCAGGCGATTGCTGCCCAATGGGCACCCGCATTGCACCAGCGCTCCATCCAAAGCTGTAGGTATGCCGTCCTGCTGCCAGCGGGACTCGCCTTCGATGAGGGTGCCCATTTGGCCACAGCGCGGGCAGGGGGTGGTCTTGTCGCCCTTTAGCAGCCAGTCTTTATCGTGTACACGGCCCCTGGCCTGGCCGGCAATGCAGATGGCGCCAGTGGTGGTTTCGTCCCCGTCCAGGCCCTGGCCTCGGCCGAAGATGTTCATGCGCATGCTCATGGCTCGCCTCTTTTTTAAAAGTGAAAGCCAGGAACCTAGCAGCCTGTAGGCGAGTATTTTCAGGCTGGGGAGGGTTTAGGAAGAGTCCTACAGTGGATAGGGATTTGGACTACAGCGATTTTTGTTGGCAGTGCCGGGAAGTGAAGCGGGGATCGGGTTAGGGCTGGCAGGTGCTCGCCGTGACAGGTGTAGCGTTTGGGAGATCGAGCGCCGCCCGCGCGGCGCTTCGCGGGACAAGCCCGCTCCCACATTTGTTGCAACGTGACCAAGCCTTTGAGGCCATGGGTGGCAGCCTTGTCGCTATGACTGGATTTCAAGGTGGGTATTAATGCCGCCTTGCCTGTCTCAAGACAGGCACCAAGACAGGCAACCATGGCCTGGCAAGTTCGGCACGTTGCAACAAGTGTGGGAGCGGGCTTGTCCCGCGAAGCGCCGCGCGGGCGGCGCTCGATCTCACAGGCGCTGCAACTGTCGTGGCGAACACCTGTCAGCCCCGCTGCATCCCCAAGACATGCCCCCCCACCCCATGTTTAGTCATTAATGTCACTTTGACTGACCCGCGGGGAGTGCTTCACTGGGGCTCTCAAGCTACCCGGATCCAGGAGCCCCCGATGAACCTGCACCAGTACGCTGAAACCCACGAAGTCACCAACCAGCCACCGCCCCTCGACGGTGCCAACCTGTACCGTCTCGACCTTCCTCTACAGGAATGGTCGCGGCGCTTCGGTGCGGGTTGGGCCGAATCGCGGATCGATGCCTACGGTGCCCTGGCCGGCGGCCCGCTGATGCAGGCGGGCTTCCTGGCCAATGCGCACAAGCCGGAGTTCAGCAGCCACGACCGCTACGGCCATCGCATCGACCTGGTCGAGTTCCACCCCGCCTACCACGAACTGATGCGCACCGCCGTCGAGCACGGCCTGCCTTCGCTGCCATGGGCCGAACCCCGCCCAGGTGCCCATGTGGCGCGAGCTTCGATGACCTACCTGCACAGCCAGGCTGAGGCCGGTACCGGCTGCCCGCTGACCATGACCTTCGCCGCCGTGCCAGCGCTGCGGCTGCAACCCGAACTGGCCGAATACTGGCTGCCGAAAATCCTCGCCTGCGAGTACGACCCGCGCAACGTCGGCGACCGGCACAAGGCCGGGGTCACCTTGGGCATGGCCATGACCGAGAAGCAGGGCGGCACCGATGTACGCGCCAATACCACGCGGGCCTATCCGGTCGGCGCACCTGGCCCAGGCCAGCCGTATGAGCTGGTCGGGCACAAGTGGTTCTGCTCGGCGCCGATGTGTGATGCCTTCCTTACCCTGGCGCAGACCGAAAAGGGCCTGAGCTGCTTCTTGCTGCCGCGCCATCGGCCGGACGACAACCGCAACCAGTTCTATATCCAGCGCCTGAAGAACAAGCTGGGCAACAGTTCCAACGCCTCCAGCGAGGTGGAGTTCCGCGGTGCCCTGGCGTGGATGGTCGGGGAAGAAGGGCGGGGCGTGCCGACCATCATCGAAATGGTGGCCATGACCCGCTTCGACTGCATGGTCGGCTCCAGCGCCCTGATGCGCCAGGCGCTGACCCAGGCGACCCACCATTGCGCGCACCGCAAGGTCGGCGGGCGGCTGCTGAGCGAGCAGCCGTTGATGCAGAACGTGCTGGCCGACCTGGCGTTGGAAAGCGAGGCCGCGCTGGCCCTGAGCCTGCGCATGGGGCAGGCGCTGGAGCAGCTGGAAGACCCGCAGCAGGCGCATTTCGCCCGGCTGGTCACGGCGGTGGGCAAGTACTGGATCTGCAAGCGCGCGCCGGCGATGATCAACGAGGCCGCCGAGTGCCTGGGCGGGGCGGGTTATGTGGAAGACAGCATCCTGCCACGGCTGTACCGCGAAGCGCCGGTCAACTCGACCTGGGAAGGCTCGGGCAATGTGCAATGCCTGGACGTGCTGCGGGCCTTGTCCAAGGAGCCGGGCGTGCTCGATGCGCTGTTCGCCGAGCTGGGCGATGGGCACGGGGACCCGCGCCTGGCGGCGCACATCGGTAACCTCAAGGGGGCGTTTGCCGACACTGGCGACATGCAGTACCGCGCGCGGCAGCTGACCGAGGATATTGCCCTGGCGCTGCAGGCCAAGCTGTTGCTTGAGGCGGGCAATGCGGTGGTGAGTGATGCGTTTATCGACAGCCGCTTGACGGGGGGCGGGCGCGTGTATGGGGCGTTGCCGCGGGGTGTGGATGTGGAGGCATTGGTGGCCAGAGCGACGCCAGCACAAGACCTGTAGGAGCGGCCTTGTGTCGCGATAGGGCTGCGAAGCAGCCCCAGGGGATCAGCGCAGATGCACAAATTGCCGGGGCTGCTTTGCAGCCCTATCGCGACACAAGGCCGCTCCTACAGGGACCAGCGCTGGCCTGCTGATTAACACCGATCAATGGGGATGTATTTAGCCAAGAAGGCAGGCAAGATGGTTCACATGCATGTCCAGACAGGAAGCACAGTGTGAGCCAAGCTTTTGTAGTCGTTGATACCCCCGAACAGGCCGTCGACCGTCTGGCGGCCCTGCATGACCAGGCCACCGGGGCCCTTAGCCAGGCCCTCAAGCGTTACCTGAAGGACCGTACCGAGCCGGGCGTCGAAGAGCGCGACCTGTTCCGCTACCCGGCGCTGCGCCTGACCTATTACAGCCACGGTGAAGTCGCCGCCACCACGCGGGCTTACGCCAAGGTTCAGGTGGCCGGTACCTACAGTGTCACCATCACCCAGCCGGCTGCTTTCCGTGGCTACCTGCTGGAGCAACTGCGCCCGCTGATGCACGACTACACCGTCACGGTAGAGGTCGGCGTCAGCGAACAGAACATCCCTTACCCCTACGTGGTCGACCAGGGCGACGAACTGGCCGGCAGCGGCATCACCGCCGCGCAGCTGGCGCGGGTGTTCCCCAGTACCGACCTGTCGGCTGCCACCGACAACATCGCCGACGGCCTGTATGACTGGGGCAGTGCCGAAACCCTGCCGCTGGCGCTGTTCGATGCCGCGCGTGTCGACTTCTCGCTGCGCCGCCTGGTGCACTACACCGGTAGCGACTGGCGCCATGTGCAGCCGTGGATCCTGCTGACCAACTATCACCGCTATGTCGACCAGTTCATCAGCCACGGCCTCGACCAGTTGCGTGACGACCCGCGCTTCGTGCGCATGGTGCTGCCGGGCAACGTGGTGATCGAAAAGGGCATGGACCACGGTGAAACCCAGGCCCTGGTGGCCAGCGTGGTCTGGCACCGCTACCAGATGCCGGCGTATCACCTGATCGCCGCTGATGGCGACGGCGTCACGCTGGTCAACATCGGCGTCGGCCCGTCCAATGCCAAGAACATCACCGACCACCTGGCCGTGCTGCGCCCGCACTGCTGGCTGATGATCGGCCACTGCGGCGGCCTGCGGCAGTCGCAGACCATCGGCGATTATGTGCTGGCACACGCCTACATGCGCCGTGACGGCATTCTCGACCGGGTGGTGCCGCCGAACATCCCGATTCCGGCCCTGGCCGAAGTGCAGCTGGCCTTGCAGGAAGCCGCCGCGCAGGTCACCGGCGAGCGTGGCGAACAGCTGAAGAAGCGCCTGCGCACCGGCACCGTGCTGACCTACGACGACCGCAACTGGGAGCTGCGCTGGGCCCAGGAGCGGCCGCTGATCAACCTGTCGCGTGCCGTGGCGGTGGACATGGAAAGCGGTACCATTGCCGCCCAGGGTTACCGCTTGCGCGTGCCGTACGGCACCTTGCTGTGTGTGTCCGACAAACCGCTGCACAGCGAGATCAAGCTGCCGGGTTCGGCCAACGCCTTCTATAACCGGGCGGTCAGCCAGCATCTGAAGATCGGCATTGCCGCCCTCGACCTGCTGCGCACCGAGCTCAACTCGCTGCACTCGCGTAAACTGCGCAGTTTCGATGAGCCGCCGTTCCGCTGAGGATCCATGTCACTGCCACCCCGTTCCAAGCCGCGCCGCCCCCAGGCGCGGCCTGCCACCGGCCCGCGTCGCCAGCCCAAGGCGCCACCGGCCGAGCCGCGCCTGATCCTGTTCAACAAACCGTTCGACGTGCTGACCCAGTTCAGCGACAGCGACGGGCGCGCGACGCTCAAGGACTACATCGACATCCCCGGCGTGTACCCGGCCGGGCGGCTGGATCGCGACAGTGAAGGCCTGTTGCTGCTGACCAACGATGGCGGCCTGCAGGCGCGCATTGCCGACCCGAAGCACAAGCTTGCCAAGACTTATTGGGTTCAGGTGGAGGGGGAGCCGAGCGAGGAGCAGTTGCAGCGCTTGCGCGATGGCGTGGAACTGAACGATGGGCCGACCTTGCCGGCCGAGGCGCGGCGCCTGGACGAGCCCGAGCTGTGGCCGCGCAACCCGCCGGTGCGTTTTCGCAAGAGCGTGCCGACCAGCTGGCTGGAGCTGGTTATTCGCGAAGGGCGTAACCGCCAGGTGCGGCGGATGACGGCGGCGGTGGGGTTGCCGACCTTGCGCCTGGTGCGGGTGCGGATTGGCGACTGGGCGCTGGATGGGTTGGAGCAGGGCTGCTGGCGCGAAGTGGCGGCAAAGTTGCAGCGCTAGCGGGGGCCGCTTTGCGGCCCATCGCGACACAAGGCCGCTCCTACAGGTGCAGCGCAAACTCAGGCATTGTGCGATCCCTGTAGGAGCGGCCTTGTGTCGCGAAAGGAGCGCAAAGCGCTCCCGGCTTTCTTGAGGCTTACACCCCTTCGAGAAACCCCACCACCACGCTCTTGATGATAAAGGCCAGCACCCCCAGGCCCAGCACGAAGAACAGGATCAGCGTCCCGAACCGCCCGGCCTTGGACTTTTTCGCCAGGTCCCAGACGATGAAACCCATGAAACCGATCAACACGGTGACCAGGATGATCATCATCCACTCTTCGAATACGGCGGGATCCATCGGTGTTCTCCAGGCGGGTTGAGCGTCCGATTATACGCTTGCTGGCGCAGGCAATTAACGCAGGTGGGTCAAGGGCAGCTCGGTGCTGGCCAGCACCTGGTTCAGCACGAAGCTCGAACGTACGCTGGTGACGCCTTCAATGCGGGTCAGGCTGCCTAGCAGCAGTTTCTGGTAGTGGTCCATGTCGGGCACCACCACCTTCAGCTGGTAGTCGGCATCCATGCCGGTGACCAGGCTGCATTCGAGCACCTGTGGCAGGTTGCGGATGGCTGCCTCGAAGGTTTCGAAACGCTCCGGGGTGTGGCGGTCCATACCGATCAGCACATAGGCAGTCAGGCTCAGGCCCAGCTTCTTGCGGTCGAGCAGGGCCACCTGGCGCGAGATGTAGCCATCGTCCTCCAGTTGCTTGACCCGACGCGAGCATGGCGAAGGCGACAGGCCGATGCGTTCGGCCAGTTCCTGGTTGGAAATGCGCGCATCGCGCTGCAATTCGGCGAGGATGCTCAGGTCGTAGCGGTCAAGTTTGCTCATGGTTTATGCCTTTTCTGTTCGGATTGCGGTGAATTATCAATCCAGGGTGAAAAATTGCGCAAGTGCTATTTATCCGAGCAATCTTCGCAATCATCTGCCGCAGCCTGTCCGGTATCTTTATCCACAGAATCACTGCCCGGACATCAGTCCACGGCGACGCGCCCTAGGCGGGCGGTCGCGGCCAGCCATCCAACAGGATCTGCAGGCCCCCGGGCTACACACCTTCCAGAAGACGGTGTGAGGTGAGCCGGCGCCACAAGTGCCGAGCACGGACGACAATTCCTGAAGGGAGGCCCAGCGGCCTCCCTTTTTTCATGTCCGGAAATTTAATTGGCCTGCGTGACAGGCGCGGTAGACTGGCTGAGGTTGCCGTATTTTCTACCGAGAGGAACAGCATGAAGTCGCGCATCTGGCAGTTGGCAGGTGTTGGTGTGTTGGGGGTGAGCATCAGTCTCGGGGCCATGGCCGAAGGGCCGGGCGAGGGGGCGCCGGGCCGCTCGCTCAATTCGCGTGACGAAGTGCAGCAGACCCAGCCGCCACGCCAGGGCTATTACCAGGACATTCCCCACCGCCATGGCGATAACCGCCACTGGGAAGCCGGTGGCCCGGGGCAACGGCCTGGCGGTGACTGGCAGGGGCGCCCGGATGGTCATGGCAATGGCTGGGGGCCGGGGCCGCAGTATCGCCCGGGGCACACCATCGATCATTTCCCGGACCGCTACTGGAAAGTGCCCTACCGTGGCGATGACTACTTCTACTCCGGTGGTTACTGGTATCGCCCCCATGGTGGCCGTTATGTCGTGGTGAGCCCGCCCTACGGCGTGCGGGTCGACTACCTGCCGCCTTATGCGCGGGAAGTCTGGTTGGGCGGGGCGCTGTTCTTCCTGGTGGCCGATACCTATTACCAGTACCTGGCCGACAGCCGCGAGTACGTGGTGGTCAATCCGCCGCTAGCCGCGCCCGCACCTGTAAGTGGTCGGTATGATGTGGTGGCCTACCCCATGTATGGGCAAGGGCAGGAACAGCAGGAACAGGACCGTTACCAGTGCCACCGTTGGGCGGTGAGCCAGTCAGGGTTCGACCCGGCGACGGCGACTTATGCGCCGCCGGCCAATGTGGCGGACAACTACCGGCGGGCGCTGGGCGCGTGCTTCAGTGGCCGAGGCTACAACATCAACTAAAGCAAGACATGCGGTGCATGGCACCGGCTGTGCCGGTGTTCGCGGGTAAACCCGCTCCTACAGTTACGCTCACTGATTCACACCGGATCCGCATGCACCATCACATCCGCCTGTGGATAACGCTGGCGGATCACCTTCGAGGCCTCCACGCACAAGGCATGCGCCTCATGCAGCGGCAACTGTCCCGGCATCTCCAGATGCAACTGCACGAACCACTGGTTGCCCGACACCCGTGTACGCAGGTCGTGCACGCCTTTGACCCCGGGAATGGCCAGCACCAGCGCAGCCATGGCCTCGCCGACATCGCCGGGCAGTTCCTGATCCATCAGGATGGCCGTGCTTTCCCGTGCGATCTGCAGCGCGCTCCAAAGGATATAGACAGCGATGCCCAGGCCGAACAGCGCATCCAGTTGCGGCCAGCCAAAGCGTGCCAGCAGCAGGGCCAGCAGGATGCTTCCGTTGAGCAGCAGGTCCGAGCGGTAGTGCAGGGAGTCGGCCCGCACCGCCGTGGAGCCGGTCAGGCGGATGACCTTGTGTTGCAGTGCCAGCAGGGCAAGGGTCAGCACCAGCGACAGCAGCATTACCCCGATACCGACGGCGGTATCGCCCAAAGGTTGCGGGGTGTGCAGGCGTTCAACCGCCTGCACACCGATCAGCACCGCACTGACCCCGATGAACAGCGCCTGCGCCATACCGGCCAGGGCCTCGGCCTTGCCATGGCCGAAACGGTGGTCGTTGTCGGCCGGGCGCAGGGCGTAGTGCACGGCGAGCAGGTTGAGAAACGAGGCAACGGCATCCAGTGCCGAGTCGGTCAGCCCGGCCAGCAGGCTGACCGAGCCGCTCAGCCACCAGGCCAACGCCTTGCTCAGGACCAGGATGCTGGCCACCGCCAGCGATGCGCGAGTGGCCAGGCGTAGCAGGCGCTGGTGTTCAGCCGGGGTGGTCATCATCCGTGGGTAGTGTCCTTGTACTTCAGGCTGCAGGTACCAGGCCCAGGCTGGCCAACTGCTCGATGCTGCCGCGATGCTGGATCAGCCGTGGGTCGTTCAGCGGCAGGCGCTGGCCCAGTTCGCTTTCCAGAATGGCCTGCAGCTTCAAGTTGTCGACCTTGCCATCGGGGCTCACGGCCTCACGCAGCTTGACCGGGTCAACCTGGGCGGATCGCCCGCCTGGGTAATAGATGGCGCCCGTGGCGAAGTCGATACCGAAGGCGATCAGCCCCGGGATCACATAGAACAGGATGCCGATGGCATCCATTGCGGCAACCACTGGGTCGATCTTGCCGCCGATCTGGCCACGACGTTCCGGGTACAGAATGGTGCCGCAGGCCGTCAGTTGGGTCAGCAAGGTGACGATGAGGGCGCCACCGATGACGCGGGATGGGATGCGCATGTAAAAACTCCGAAAAGGTATTCAGCAGGGCAAGCGAAACGCCTGCACCTGAAGCTAAGACCATGATAGGGCAGCTTGGGTTCGCCGTTATACTCGCCAGACTGTTCGAGGACCACCATGATTTCATTACCGATCGATGCTGTCTTGCCCGCCCTGCGCCAGGCCCTGGAAAACCGTGACGAAGCGGTGCTCGAAGCGCCACCTGGCGCGGGCAAGACCACCCGCGTGCCGCTGGCGCTGCTCAACGAGCCGTGGCTGGCTGGGCAGAGCATTCTCATGCTCGAGCCCCGCCGCCTGGCAGCGCGGGCTGCGGCTGAGCGCCTGGCCAGCGAGCTGGGCGAAAAGGTCGGCGAAACCGTGGGCTATCGCATCCGCCTGGACAGCAAAGTCGGGCCGAATACCCGCATCGAGGTGGTGACCGAAGGCATCCTCACCCGCCGCCTGCAGGCCGACCCGGCGCTGGAGGGGGTGGGGCTGGTGATCTTCGACGAGTTTCACGAGCGCAGCCTTGATGCCGACCTGGCCCTGGCATTGAGCCTGAATGGCCGGGAGTTGCTGCGGGACGACCCGCCACTGAAGGTTTTGCTGATGTCCGCGACCCTGGAGGGCGAGCGCCTTTCGCGGCTGCTGGATGATGCCCCGGTGGTCAGCAGCGAAGGCCGCATGCACCCCGTCGACATCCGTTGGGGGCGGCCTTTCCAGCCGGGTGAGTTCATCGAGCCACGGGTAGTGGACAGCGTGTTGCAGGCACTGGCCGACCAGACCGGCAGTGTGCTGGTATTCCTGCCAGGTCAAGCCGAGATCCGCCGGGTACACCAGAGCCTGCAGGAAGCGCTGGGCGAGCGCCCCGAGGTCCTGCTTTGCCCGTTGCATGGCGAGCTCGATCTCGACGCCCAGCGTGCGGCCATCGACCCGGCGCCCAAGGGCCTGCGCAAGGTGGTGCTGGCCACCAACATCGCCGAGACCAGCCTGACCATCGACGGTGTGCGCGTGGTGATCGACGCAGGCCTGGCCCGGGTACCGCGTTTCGACCCCGGCAGCGGCATGACTCGTCTGGACACCCAACGCATCTCTCGCGCCAGTGCCACTCAGCGCGCTGGCCGTGCCGGCCGCCTGGAGCCCGGCGTGTGCTATCGCCTGTGGTCCGAGGCCCAGCATGACCAGCTGGCCGCCCACGGCAGCGCCGAGATCATGCAGGCCGACCTGGCTGGCCTGGCCCTGCAACTGGCGCGCTGGGGTGTTACACCCGAGCAGTTGCGCTGGCTCGACCAGCCCCCCACGGCCGCCTTCGCCCAGGCCCAGGACCTGCTGGCGCGGCTCAACGCCTTCAAGCCCGGCAGCCGTGACAACCTCAGCGAACACGGCCAGGCCATGGCCGAGTTGCCGGCGCATCCGCGTATCGCGCATCTGCTGTTGCGCGGCCAGGATCTGGGCCTGGCACAGATGGCCTGCGATGTGGCTGCGCTGCTGGGCGAGCGGGATATCCAGCGCGGCGGTGGTGCCGATTTGCACAGCCGGCTGGCGCTGGTCAGTGGCGAAAGCAAAGCTTCCCGTGGCAGCCACGGCGGTGTGCAGCGTGCGCGCCAACTGGCTCGCCAGTACCGTGGCCTGCTGCGTGGCAAACCAGGCGCGCCGGTTGCGGACCCCGATCATCCGCGCTGGCTGGGCGCGCTGCTGGCGCTGGCCTACCCCGACCGCGTCGCCCAGCAGCGCCGCGAGGGCGGTGCGGAATACCGGCTGGCCAACGGCCGTGCGGCGCTGTTTGCCGAAGTCGATGCACTGATGAAGTGCCCGTGGCTGGTGATCGCCGACCTGGGCAGCCGCCAGGGGCAGCGCGAAGAGCGCATCTATCTGGCTGCCGAGTTCGATCCGGCGCTGCTCGAGGGCGTGCTGGCCGAACAGGTCGAGCGGGTCGATATCCTCGACTGGGACGAACGCGAGCAGGTGTTGCGCGCCGAGCGCCAGGTCAAGGTCGGCGAGCTGGTGCTCAGCCGCGAACCGCTGCCCGGCCTGGATGACGAAGCGCGGGCTCGCGCACTGATTGGGCTGGTCCGGCGCAAAGGCTTGAACCTGCTGACCTGGACTCCCGAGCTGCGACAATGGCAGGCGCGCGTGGCCTTGCTGCGTCAACTGGACCTGGCCAAGGACGGCCATAGCGAATGGCCCGATCTGGCTGACGAGGCCTTGCTCGCCAGCCTGGAAGACTGGTTGCAGCCCTACCTGGGCAAGGTGTCGCGCCTCAGCCATTTCGCCGCACTGGACTTGTCGTCGATGCTGCGCAACCTGTTGCCCTGGCCGCTGCCGCAGCGCCTGGAGGAGCAGGCCCCCGCGCACCTGGCGGTACCGTCCGGCTCGAACATCCGCCTGGACTACAGCGAAAACCCGCCGATCCTCGCGGTGCGCCTGCAAGAGCTGTTCGGCCTGGCCGACACTCCACGCATCGCCAACGGCCGCCAGCAGGTCAAGTTGCACCTGCTGTCACCGGCACGCCGCCCGGTGCAGGTGACCCAGGACCTGGCCAACTTCTGGCGTACGACCTATGCCGAGGTGAAGAAAGATCTGAAAGGGCGATATCCGAAACATTACTGGCCGGATGACCCGCTAGTGGCCGAGGCGACGGCACGGGCCAAACCCAGAGGCCTTGTTCGAGGCACCTGAAGTTACCGTATGCAATGAAGTTATTCAGGCCTGGCATTTTCGACTTCATAGTTTCGAAGTTCGGCGCCGAGCACGACGTATTTTCGACTTGAGCCGGAAATGCTATTGGGGAAAAAATTCGGTTGTCGCTAAAAACTGCAGCCATTGTTCAATGGAAAGCGTGGCGATAAATTAATTTGAGGCGATGTTGCGCCATTGCATTGAAGGTGTCCATGTAGATTGGCATGTCAGCGACATTCGCTTCCCATGTATTCGTTACATGGGCTAGCCCCCTATGCGTTTGCAGAGATCAACTTCCGGATTTGCCCCCTTCAGCAGTTTCGGTCTGGGCGGTTTTTTTCGAATCTTCATGGGCTTTAGCTAGCACCTCACGATCATGCCGCTGTTTTTGCAGAAGGAAGGTCTGCCTGTTGTGCTCCTGGAATTTTCTTGCGTTTTCCATCCCGTCTTCAGCATGGGCAAGATACGGAATGGAAATTGCCACGGCCACGGCGATGTATTTCGACAGCTGTTTCATAAGAACTCCTCATAGGTAAAGTTTGGGGCTACAGGCAGCCAGGGGCGCCCATGCCGAGATTATGGAAATGCTTGAAGTCGAAGTTTGGTTGGGCTTGGTGCGTGGGCAAGATTGAGGGGCAATAGTTAAATAAGGATTAAGAAATTTCCCTTTCTTGATGTGCTGTTGAACGGTCGACTGGGTACCTTGGCGCAGCAGTTGGCGAACACATGCGACGGTGCAGGTAGCGCTAGGGGGGCAGCTCGTCAAGCAGATTGACGGCTGTCCCTCGTGGCCTCAGGCGCCGGCTTCGCCTTCCAGCAACATGAACAGGCGGTACAGCACTACGGTGCTGAACAACTGCAGGAAGCCGCTGAGGCTGTCCATGGCCAGCTCCATGCCGGGCGATGGCTCGGGGAAGGCCATCAGCAGCAGGCCGTCGATCAGCCAGATCGGCGCCAGCACACCTACGACACAGATCATGATGCGCATGAAGTGCCCAGTGGTCATGCTTGCGCTGTCGCGCATCGACTGCACCACCGGCCGGCCGCGCAGTACTAGCAGGTACTCGGCGAACACCAGGTTGATCATGATCCACACGCCCGGGAAGATGAACAGCGCCAGGCCGGCCATGATCAGCAGCGAGCTGATCAGGATCAGCAGGGCCAACTGTGGCCACAATTGCAGGGCGCGGGCGAACAGGTCGCGCTTGGCGATTTCCTGGCCGTTGCTGCGGGTGTCGAGGTACAGGATCAGCGCGGCGCTGTACAGCGGGTAGAACAGCAGGCTGATCAGCATGCCGTAGGCCGGCGATGCCTGATCGCCCATCTGCCGGTACAGCAGCTGGGTGAGCAAGGCTTCCAGCACCACCAGCGGCAGGCACAGCTGGAGGATGTTCGGCAGGTGGCGGCGGAAGAAGTACAGGGAGTCGCGCAGGACGCTCAGCGGGTTCATCGGTCTACATCGCATGGCAGTAAAAACAGGGGCATAACTTTAGCCCAAAGCAGGCCTGGGGCTGTCACTTGCTGAAAAAAGTTTCACGCCGCCGGTGATTGAATCCCACGCCTGTACGCCCCATCTTTGACGCTGTCCGTTGTCCGCTACCCCACGAGGTCGCCCCATGAATACTGAAGAACAAACCCTGATCGACGGCCTGTTCGGCCGCCTCAAGCAAGCCGAGGACCCGAGCCAGCCACGTGATGCGCAGGCCCAGGCATGCATCGAGGAACATGTGCGTCAGCAGCCGGCGGCGCCTTATTACATGGCCCAGGCGATCCTGGTGCAGGAGGCAGCGATCAAGCGCCTCGACGAGCAGAACAAGCAACTGGAAGCCGAACTGAAGCAGGCCCGTGCCCAGGCCGAGGCCGCCCGTGCCAGCAGCGCGCCGAGCAATGGCGGTGGTGGTTTCCTGTCCAGCATCTTTGGTTCGTCTGGGCGCAATGCGGCCCCGACCGTGCAACCGCAGCGTCCCGCTGCAGCCCCCGTGGCATCCGGCGGTGGCTGGCGTGAGCCGTCGGCGCCGGGCTTTTCCCAGCCACAAGCGCAGCAGCCTGCCTTTGGCGCTGCGCCGGCACGCAGTGGTGCCAGCAGCTTCCTCGGCGGTGCGATGCAGACTGCGGCCGGTGTGGCGGGTGGTGTGTTGCTGGCGCAGGGCATCAGCAGCCTGTTCAACCACAACTCGCAGCCGGAGGAGGTGGTCGAGGTGATCAAGGAAGAGCCGGCCCCGGCCAGCGACAGCGGAGGCTGGAACGACTCGGGGGCGCAGCAGCAGGTGGCTGACGACAGTGGTTGGGGCAGCGACCAGGGTGGTTATGCCGACAGCGATTATGGCAGCGATGATGGCGGGTTCTTCTCGGACGACGATTCGTACGTCTGACAGGTCTGGCATACTGCTGGCAATTTTGGGGGCGCTTTGCGCCCCTTTCGCGACGCAAGGCCGCTCCTGCAAGGGTACGCGAACCCCTGTAGGAGCGGCCTTGTGTCGCGAAAGGGCTGCAAGGCAGCCCCCAGCATTCCAGGCCGACCAAGGGGTTCCAAGGTGAAAAAGATCGCGCTGTTCGCCGATGTGCAGAACCTCTACTACACCGTGCGCCAGGCCCACGGCTGCCATTTCAACTACACCGCCCTGTGGGCCGATGTCAGCCGCGAAGGCCAGATCGTCGAGGCCGTGGCCTATGCCATCGACCGTGGCGACAGCAAACAGCAGCAGTTCCAGCAGATCCTGCGCAATCTCGGTTTCGATGTGCGCCTCAAGCCCTTCATCCAGCGCAGCGATGGCTCGGCCAAAGGTGACTGGGATGTGGGTATCACCCTGGATGTGATCGACGCCGCCAGCCGCGTCGACCAAGTGGTACTGGCCTCTGGCGATGGCGATTTCGACCTGCTGCTGGAGCGGGTGATACAGCGCCATGGCACCGAGGCAGTGGTGTATGGTGTGCCCGGGCTTACCGCACTGTCGCTGATCCGTGCTGCCACCCGCTATGTGCCCATCGAGGGTGCGCTGTTGCTAAAACACTGAGATTTTTCATGGAACGTATCGCTGTCATCGACTTTGAAACCACCGGCATCAGCCCCGGCGCCGGCTGCCGCGCCACTGAGGTGGCGGTGGTGATGCTGGAGGGCGGGCGCATCGTCGAGCGCTACCAGAGCCTGATGAACGCGGGTGTGCCGGTACCGGCCTTCGTCGCCGGGCTCACTGGCATCACCACCGCCATGCTGCGCAGTGCGCCGCCGGTGGACAAGGTGATGAATGAGGTGGCCGAGTTCGTTGGTGGCACCCCGCTGCTGGCACACAATGCCGCCTTCGACCAGAAGTTCTGGGACTACGAACTGAGCCGCATCGGCCGTAGCCGCAGCCAGGCCTTCGCCTGTTCCCTGCTGCTGTCACGGCGCCTGTTGCCAGCGGCACCGAACCACAAGCTGGGCACCTTGACCCGCTGGGCCGGGCTGCCGGATACCGGTACCGCGCACCGTGCCATGGCCGATGCCGAAATGGCCGCCAACCTGCTGCAACATCTGGCTGGCGTGCTGCGCCAGAGCCACGGTGTACAGCAGCTTTCGCACGACCTGCTCTGCCGCCTGCAGAAAACCCCGGCCGCCAAGGTTCGTGAGGTCTTGGCGAAGTATTGTTAAGGGCTAGCAGGTGATCGCCTTGGGTATTGTGTCGCCTGGGAGATCGAGCGCCGCCCGCGCGGCGCTTCGCAGCACAAGGCTGCTCCTACATCTGTTTCCGGCCAGTCACGCCTGTACGAGCGCACGCGATCGCCTTGTTTGTCCGGCACGATATCGAGGTGGACACCAGAGGGGCCGCGTGCTTTCGCCTCAGGAATAATTGGCCCGAAACAAATGTAGGAGCAGCCTTGTGCTGCGAAGCGCCGCGCGGGCGGCGCTCGATCTTTCAGGCGACACAACTCCCAAACCCAACGCCCCAAAATTGTGCCGCTCATTTGAGCCGGTTTTGTAACTTATCTTTACCCAGGCACGCCCTTAAACTGAATCACCCGTAAACGGATTTCGAGTGTTTCCCATGCCTGCCTCCCGTCGCTTCCCGTTGTTGCTCATTGGCGCATTCCTGGCCCTGTACCTGGTCTGGGGCTCCACCTACCTGTTCATTCGCATAGGCGTCGAGAGCTGGCCGCCGATGCTCATGGCCGGGGTGCGCTTCCTGATTGCCGGGGGCCTGCTGTATGGCTTCTTGCGCTGGCGCGGTGTGCCGGCACCGACCTGGCCGCAGTGGCGGGCTGCGGGGGCGATCGGTTTCCTGCTGCTCAGCTGTGGCAACGGTGGCGTGACCGTGGCCGAGCATGCCGGTGTGGCCTCGGGCGTGGCGGCACTGGCGGTGGCGACGGTGCCGCTGTTCACCTTGCTGTTCGGCCTGCTGTTCGGGCACCGCAATTCGAAGCTGGAGTGGGCGGGGATCGCCCTCGGGCTGGTGGGTATCGGCCTGCTGAACCTGGGCTCCAACCTGCAGGCAAGCCCGATTGGCGCGGCGCTGATCATCTTTGCGGCAGCGTCGTGGGCATTCGGCTCGGTATGGAGCAAGACCTTGCCGCTGCCTCAGGGGCCTATGGCCAGCGCTGCGGAAATGCTGGTCGGTGGCGCCGTGCTGCTGCTCGGCAGCGTGCTGTCTGGCGAGCGCATGACGCAGATGCCGACCGCTGCCGGCTGGGGGGCACTGGCCTACCTGGTATTCTTCGGTTCGATCCTGGCGTTCAGTGCCTACATGTACCTGCTCAAGCACGTGCGCCCGGCAGCTGCCACCAGCTATGCCTACGTCAACCCGGCAGTGGCCGTTCTGCTGGGTATCGTCTTTGCCGGTGAGCAGATTGGTGCAGAAGAATGTGTGGCCATGGCGGTGATCATCGGCGCAGTGGTGCTGATCGGCCTACCGCAGTGGCGCAAGGCACCAGAGCCGGCGCAGCCATTGAAAGGCGAAATCTGCAAGTAGGCAGGGGTGATGCGGTAAACTTGCCGCCTTCGCTGAACCCCCTGACGGTATTGCCATGAATTTCGCCAAACTCGGCCTGATCGAACCGCTGCTGCGCACCCTGCAGCAACTGGACTACACCACCCCGACCCCGGTGCAGGCCAAGGCCATCCCCGCCGTGCTGGCCGGCCGCGACCTGATGGCCGCGGCCCAGACCGGCACTGGCAAGACCGCGGGCTTTGCCCTGCCTGTGCTGCAGCGCCTGGCGCTGGAAGGCGAGAAGGTGGCCAGCAACTCGATCCGCGCGCTGGTGCTGGTGCCCACTCGTGAGCTGGCCGAGCAGGTGCACAACAACGTGCGCGAGTATGCCGAGAACCTGCCGCTGAGCACCTACGCGGTGTATGGCGGGGTCAGCATCAACCCCCAGATGATGCGCCTGCGCCGTGGTGTCGACCTGCTGGTGGCCACCCCGGGGCGCTTGCTCGACCTGTTCCGGCAGAACGCCGTGAAGTTCAACCAGGTGCAGACCCTGGTGCTGGACGAAGCCGACCGCATGCTCGACCTGGGCTTTGCCGAAGAGCTGCAGTCGGTGTACGCCGCGCTGCCACGCAAGCGCCAGACGTTGCTGTTTTCCGCCACTTTTTCCGACCAGATCCGCATGCTGGCGGGGCTGGCCCTGAACGACCCGCTGAGCATCGAAGTCAGCCCGCGCAATGCCACGGCCACCAGCGTCAAGCAGTGGCTGGTACCTGTGGATAAAAAGCGCAAGGTCGACCTGTTCTGCCACCTGCTGCGCAAGCAGCGCTGGAAGCAGGTGCTGGTGTTCGCCAAGACCCGCAATGGCGTCGATCAACTGGTGGAGCGCTTGCTGGCCGAGGGTGTGAATGCCGACGGTATCCACGGTGACCGCCCGCAAGCCACCCGCCAGCGCGCGCTGGACAGCTTCAAGGCCCGCGAAATCCAGGTGCTGGTGGCGACCGATGTGGCGGCCCGCGGCCTGGATATCGACGACTTGCCGCTGGTGGTCAACCTTGACCTGCCGATCGTTGCCGAGGATTACGTGCACCGCATCGGGCGTACCGGGCGGGCGGGCAACAAGGGCGAGGCGATTTCGCTGGTGTGTGCGGATGAAGTGCAGCTGTTGGCGGCTATCGAAGTGCTGACCCGGCAGACCCTGCCCCGTCATGAAGAGCCGGACTTCATCCCTGACCACCGGGTGCCGATGACCGACGCCAGTGGCCAGGTGATCAAGAAGCCGAAGAAGCCCAAGAAGCCGAAGGAAAACAGCGCCAAGCGCGGGTTGGGGCGTTGGATGGACAGTGCTGAATCAGGCAGTGCGGAGCCGGCGGTGAAGGCGGTGCGCAAGGTGCCGAGCTTCAATGGTGGGGCGCGCAAGCGTAAGCCGTAGATTTGCAGTGTACGCGGACTCTGTGGGAGCGGGTTTACCCGCGAAGAATGCGACTCGGTGCATGGCACGGGCTTCGCCCGTGTTCGCGGGTAAACCCGCTCCCACAGGGGACAGTGTCAACCTTTGGATTTGAGCCAATCCGCCGCCGCCCGCCCGGCGCGCAAGCCGCTGGCAAAGCACGCCGTCAGCAGATACCCCCCAGTCGGCGCCTCCCAGTCCAGCATCTCGCCGGCACAGAACACCCCCGGCATGCCCTTGACCATCAAGCCCTCATCCAGCCCCTCGAAACGCACCCCGCCTGCGCTGCTGATCGCCTCATCCAGTGGCCGCGTGCGCACCAGCGTGATCGGCAATGCCTTGATCGCCCTCGCCAAGGCACCAGGGTCGGCAAAGGTCGCCTGATCGGTCAGCTCGCGCAACAGCGCAGCCTTGACCCCATCGATACCCAGTTGGCTGTGCAGGTGCTTGGCCATCGAGCGCGAACCCCGTGGCTTGGCCAGCGCCTGGGCAATCTTGTCCACAGGCTTGTCCGGCAACAGGTCGAGCAGCAACACCCCGTGGCCCTCACGGTTGATGGCCTCGCGCACCGGCGCTGACCATGCATACACCAGGCTGCCTTCCACACCCTGCGCGGTGAGGATGAACTCGCCCTTGCGCGGCGCGCTGCCGGGAACGCTGAGGGCAATGTTCTTCAACGGCGCACCGGCGAACTTGTCCTTGAGCAGCGCGCTCCAGCCTGCCACTTCAAAACCGCAGTTGCTGGGCTGCAAGGGCGAGATATCCACAGCCCGTGCGGCCAGCAGCGGCTGCCAGCTACCGTCCGAGCCCAGTCGCGCCCAGCTGCCGCCACCCAGCGCCAGCACCACCACGGCGGCCTTCACCGCCCGCTCGCCCTGTGGATAAGCAATCCGCAATCCACCTTCGGCATTCCAGCCCAACCAGCGGTGACGGGTGTGGATAACTACTCCGCTGTCGCGCAGGCGCTTGAGCCAGGCGCGCAGCAGTGGCGCGGCTTTCATGTCGGTGGGGAACACCCGGCCCGAGGTGCCGACGAAGGTTTCGATACCCAGGCCGTGAATCCACTGGCGCAAGGCGTCGGCATCGAAGTCGTGCAGCAGCGCGGCGATTTCGCCCTGGCGCTCGGCATACCGGCTGACGAACGCCGGGTAGGGCTCGGAATGGGTGATGTTCATGCCACCGACACCCGCCAGCAGGAACTTGCGACCCACCGAAGGCATGGCATCGAACACCTCGACCGCCAGGCCCGCCTGGGCCAGTGCTTCGGCGGCCATCAGGCCGGCTGGGCCGCCGCCGATGACGACTGCGAGGGGAGGGGAGGCGGGGCTCAGATCAGGCATGGTGGGAAGCAGGCTGTGGAAAAGAGGCGCATTCTAGCGCAGCGCGGCCTGTGGAAGCACTGCTCAAAAAATGATCAGAGCTTTGCAGGCCTTGCCTGTAAAGGGCTGCAGCGCCTTTCCCGCAGGTTATCCACAAGCGGTTCCACAGTCATTGTGAACAACCGATTACGCGTGCCGCACTGTGATGAAGGATGCCATGGCGCCTGGCCAGGGCTGCGCGGTCCTTGCTGTAGCCACCGCCGATCACGCCCACCACCGGGATGTCGCGGCCCAGGCAGTGGCGCAGCACCGCTTCGTCACGGGCGGCAACGCCTGCATCGGTCAGTTGCAGATAGCCCAGGGCGTCGTCCTTGTGCACATCGACCCCGGCGTCGTACAGCACCAGGTCGGGTCGATAGAGTGGCAGCAGGTAGTTGAGGGCGTCGTCCACCACCTTCAGGTAGGCCATGTCACCCATGCCGCGGGGCAGGGGGATGTCCCAATCGCTTTGTGCCTTGCGCGCCGGGAAGTTCTGTTCGCAGTGCAGCGACACGGTGATGGCGTCTGGTGTGTCGTGCAGGATGCGCGCGGTGCCGTCACCCTGATGCACATCGCAGTCGAAGATCAGTACCCGGTGTACCCGGCCAGCCTCCAGCAGGTAGCGGCTGATCACGGCCAGGTCGTTGAAGATGCAGAAGCCGGCAGGGTGGTCGTAATGGGCGTGGTGGGTGCCGCCGGCAAGGTGGCAGGCGATGCCGTGCTGCAGCGCCATCTCGGCGCTCAGCAGCGAGCCGCCTACGGCGCGCACGGTACGCCGAGCCAGGGCCTCGCTCCAGGGCAGGCCGAGACGGCGCTGGTCCTCGCGTGACAGGTCACCGTTCATGTAGCGCTCGATGTAGCTGCGGTCGTGGGCCAGGGCGAGGATGTCGTTTGGGCAGATGTCCGGGCGCAGCAGGGCCTGGTCGGTGGTCAGCCCGCTGTCGATCAAGTGGTCGTGCAGCAGGCGAAACTTGTCCATGGGAAAGCGGTGTTCGGCAGGGAACTCCGGGCTGTAGTCTTCGTGGTAGATCAGCGGCAACGGCATGGGTGGGGTCGCAATCGGGGCCAGTGCTGATCTTGCCATGGCTGGAGACTGCTGTGGGAGAACCTGCTAGGCATCAATCTCCTGGCCTGCGCCGGCCTTTGTAGGAGCGGCCTTGCGTCGCGAAAGGGCTGCGCAGCAGCCCCGGGGTATCAGCGCAAATGCACAAATTGCCGGGGCTGCTGCGCAGCCCTTTCGCGACGCAAGGCCGCTCCTACAGGGCGTGTTTGCCGCGAGGGGGCGTTATTTCGTGGTACTGGCCAGCACCCGTTGCCAGTCCGGTTCGTTCAGGCGGCCGAGGATACGCGTCTTGCCATTGCCGTCCACCGAAACGAACAGCGCACTGGCATAGCCGCTCTCACGCTCGCCCCCCGCAACTTTCTGCTGGCGGGCAAAATGGTCGATGCAGCCGTTGTGGGTCACCAGCACCAGGTTATGCCCCGGTCGTTTGTGTGCCAGCGCTTCGCTGGCGAACTGGCTGTCACAGCTTTCCAGCCAGTCCTCACTGGCCACCGCCTGGCCAAGGATGAAATGCGCGGTTTGCCGTGTGCGCAGTTTCGGGCTGCTGAGCATATCGGCGTTGTTCAGGCCCAGCTGGTGCAGCCCTTGGCCAACACGTCCGGCAGCCTGGCTGCCGGTCACGGTGATGCCGGTGGGGTCGTCCAGGCACGGGCCGGGGGCGCTGTCGCAGCGCTCGGCGTGGCGGATCATCACGATCACCGCACCTTCGGCCCAGTCCTGCAGCAGGCCGCTGTCACTCAATTGTCGTTCGTTGCCAAGGTCCACGATGTGCGTCCTCGTCGCCAGCCAGGTGCTCAACGCCGCCACGACCATGCACAGGCCAAGGGCGGCCCCGAGGGCTTTGCGGGTCAGGCGTCGCTTGCGCCGGGCGTGGATGGCAGGGTGCCCCAGGGTATTGCTCGATAGCATGCGTTGCTCCGTTGGCATGGTCGCGGCTGGCGCGGCGGTATTGGCTGGCATCCTGCCAACAGGCCTGTCGGGGGGCGGTGAAGGGCGTGTGAAAATTGCATTCGGCTGCGCCGGCTGGGTGAAACCTGCACCCGCGCCTACGCTGTAAACTGCAAGACGGTAAAACCGGAGCACGCCCGATGACCCCTATCCTGCAACTGGAAAGCGCGCGGCTGGTGCTGCGCCAATGGCACGACGACGACTTGCGCGAGTTCGCCGCCCTGTGTGCCGACCCGCAGGTGATGCGCTACTTCCCGGCGCCGCTGACGCGCGTGGAGGCAGCCGCGCTGATCGGCCGCGTGCGCGGGCATTTCAATGAGTACGGCTTTGGCCTGTGGGCCCTGGAGCGCAAGGACAGCGGTGCCTTCATCGGCATGACCGGGTTGCTGCACGTGGGCTTCGATGCCGATTTTGCGCCGGCGGTGGAGATCGGCTGGCGCCTGGCACGCCGCCACTGGGGCCTGGGTTTCGCCAGCGAGGCGGCGTGGACCTGCCTGCGCTGTGCTTTCGCCCAATTGCGCCTGGAGGAAGTGGTGTCGTTCACTAGCGAGAGCAACCTGCCCTCGCAGAAGGTCATGCAGGCCATCGGTATGCAGCAGGACCTGAATGGCAGTTTCGAACACCCGCGCCTGCCCGTGGGCCATCCGCTGCGCCCGCATGTGCTGTACCGCATCGACCGCGCTCACTGGGAGCGTACCCTGCGCGCCTGAATGCATGGCAATGCCCGGCGCGAATGACAAACCCTGTATCATTTCCCTAATGGAGGGCGCTTGCCGCAAGATGTTCAGCGCCTATGAGATCGAGCGCCGCCTGGGCGGCGCATCGCGAGCAAGACTCGCTCCTACGGAGAACCCCCGATGAGTCATGTGTTGGACGACCTGGTCGACCTGTTGAGCCTCGAGTCCATCGAGGAGAACCTGTTCCGTGGCCGCAGCCAGGACCTGGGCTTCCGCCAGCTGTACGGTGGGCAGGTACTGGGCCAATCGTTGTCGGCGGCCAGCCAGACGGTCGAGGATGCACGCCATGTGCATTCGTTGCACGGCTACTTCCTGCGCCCTGGCGATGCCAGCCTGCCGGTGGTGTATTCGGTGGACCGCGTGCGCGATGGCGGCAGCTTCAGCACCCGGCGGGTGACTGCGATTCAGAAGGGCCAGCCGATCTTCACCTGCAGCGCCTCGTTCCAGTACGACGAGGACGGTTTCGAGCACCAGGCGCAGATGCCCGAGGTGGTCGGCCCGGAGAACCTGCCCACTGAAGTCGAGCTGGCCCGGGCCATGGCCGACCAGTTGCCCGAACGCATTCGCGACAAGGTGCTGTGCGCCAAGCCGATCGAGATCCGCCCGGTCACCGAGCGCGACCCGTTCAACCCCCAGGCTGGCGACCCGGTGAAGTACGCCTGGTTCCGCGCCGACGGCAACCTGCCCGATATCCCCGCCCTGCACAAATACATGCTGGCCTACGCCTCGGACTTCGGCCTGCTGACCACTGCGTTGCTGCCCCATGGCAAATCGGTGTGGCAGCGTGACATGCAGATCGCCAGCCTCGACCATTCGCTGTGGTTCCATGGCAACCTGCGTGCCGACGAGTGGCTGCTGTATGCCACCGACAGCCCCTGGGCGGGCAATGCCCGTGGCTTCTGCCGCGGCAGCATTTTCAACCAGGCCGGGCAACTGGTGGCGTCGTCGTGCCAGGAAGGCCTGATTCGCCACCGCAAGGACTGGGCATGAGCCTGGGCGAGGTGCGCAACTGGGTGTTCGACATGGACGGCACCCTGACCGTCGCCGTGCACGATTTTGCCGCCATCCGCGTGGCGCTGGATATCCCGGCCGAGCACGACATCCTCACCCACCTGGCAGCCTTGCCGGCGGACGAGGCGGCGGCCAAGCATGCCTGGCTGCTGGAGCACGAGCGTGACCTGGCGATTGCTTCCACGGCGGCCACCGGGGCGGTGGAACTGGTGCGCGAGCTGGCCCAGCGTGGTTGCCGGCTGGGCATTCTGACCCGCAATGCCCGCGAGTTGGCGCATGTGACGCTGGAGGCCATCGGCCTGGCGGACTGCTTCCCGGTGGAGCACATTCTGGGGCGTGACGAAGCGGCGCCCAAGCCAAGCCCGGATGGGCTGCTGAAGATTGCCAATGCCTGGGGTGTGGCACCGGGTGAGCTGGTGATGGTGGGGGATTACCGGTTTGACCTGGACTGTGGGCGGGCCGCAGGGGCGCGCACAGTGCTGGTGAACCTGCCGGACAATCCGTGGCCGGAGCTGGTGGATTGGCATGCGGCCGATTGCCGGGCATTGAAGGTGATGCTGGGCTGAGTTTTTGTGTCGCCTGTGCGGGCCTCTTCGCGGGCTTGCCCGCTCCCACAGGGACCGCTCCGAGCTCAAGTCCAGCACTCAACCTGTGGGAGCGGGTTCACCCGCGAAGAGGCCGGACCTGTCTATGCTGAACCCCAATCTATTCCCTGAACGGAGACCTATCCATGACCAGCAAGGCCATCTACGTAAAACCCGGCGGCGGCTACGACAAGGTCGAGGTCGGTACCAGCGAGGCTCTCGCACCCCAGGCCGGTGAGATCACCGTGCGCCTGCACGCCAGCTCTCTCAACTACCACGATTTCGCCGTTGTCAGCGGCATGTGGGGCCCGAGCGAGCGGCGCATCCCCATGGCCGATGGCGCTGGCGAAGTGGTCGCGGTGGGGAGCGGCGTCACCGAGTTCCAGGTCGGCGACAATGTGGTCAGTACCTTCTTCCCCGACTGGCTCGACGGCCAGGCCAATGTGGAAGGCTTCGCCAGGGTGCCCGGCGACGGTATCGATGGTTACGCCCGTGAACAGGTCACCGCTCGCGCCACCGCCTTCACCCTGGCGCCCAAGGGCTTCAGCCATGCAGAAGCTGCCACGCTGACCACGGCCGGTCTCACGGCCTGGCGTGCGTTGATGAGCGACGACCATCTCAAGCCAGGCGATACGGTGCTGGTGCAGGGCACCGGCGGTGTGTCGATCTTCGCCCTGCAGTTTGCCAAGCTGGCTGGCGCAACGGTGATCGCCACCTCGTCCAGCGACGCCAAGCTTGAGCGCCTGAAAGCCCTGGGTGCCGACCACCTGATCAACTACAAGAGCACCCCGGCGTGGGGGGAGAAAGTGCGCGAGCTGACCGGCAACCGCGGCGTCGACCATGTGATCGAAGTGGGTGGCCCGGCGACGCTGGAGCAATCGATGATTGCCGCGCGCATTGGTGGGCATGTGTCGTTGATCGGCATCCTCACCGGCGTGGCCGGGCAGTTGCCACTGGTGCAGGCGCTGGTGCGGCAGATTCGCCTGCAAGGCGTGCTGGTGGGCAGCCGCGCCCAGCAGCAGGCGATGGTGCGGGCGATCGATGCCAACGGCCTGCGGCCGGTTGTGGACAAGCATTTCGAGCTGGAACAGATCGTCGAGGCGTTCCGTTATCAGGAGAGCAACCGGCATTTCGGCAAGATCTGCCTGACCTGGTAACAGGGCCTGATGCGGTTCTCTTTGTAGGAGCGGCCTTGTGTCGCGAAAGGGCCGCAAAGCGGCCCCCCGGCCTGCAATTCTGTAGCTGAAATCGAGGGGCTGCTGTGCAGCCCTTCGCGACACAAGGCCGCTCCTACAGGGGATCGTGTCAGACCTGTTCGGGCAGTAGTCGGTCGCGGCTATTGGACAGATGCAGGCACACCGCCGCCCGCGCCGCGTCCGGGTCTTGCCGGCGGATGGCATTGAGGATCGCCTCATGCTCGAGGTTGGCCAGGTACGCCTGCCGCGCCAGCTTCGCCCCGCTGCGTTCGGCCAGGGCCATGCGGTTGCGCGGGATCAGGCCGTTGCCCAGCTGCAACAGCATTTCAGTGAAGTACAGGTTGCCAGTGGCCTCGGCAATCAACAGGTGAAAGCGCCGGTCGGCCTCGATGCAGCTGTCGCCGGCGGCGGCCAGGTCCTGGTAGTCATCCAGCGCCTGGCGCATGCGCCTCAGGTGCCCCTCGTCACGGCGTAGCGCGGCCAGGGCGGCGGCCTGGCCTTCAAGGCCGATGCGCAGCTCCAGCAGGTCGCGCACATTCGCCGCGCTTTCCGCAGCGATGCGCAGGCCGGCCTGGGCCTGGCGCTCCATCACGAACGTACCGATACCGTGGCGTGGCTCCACCAGCCCCGAAGCCTGCAATTTCGACAGGGCCTCGCGGACCACGGTGCGGCTGACCCCATGCTCGCGCACCAGGCTGTTTTCCGAGGGCAACTTGTCGCCTGGCTTGAAGGTACCCAGCAAGATCTGTTGGGTCAGGCTGGAGACCAGGTCATGGGCACGGCTGTGGCCGCGTTTGTGGGCTTGTTCGGTGGCCATGGTGTGATCCGATTGTTGTTGTGCTTGTACGACAAGTTAATCGATAAAAATATTTTTTGCCGTTTTTTCCTGCGCTAAAGCCGGTGAGTAGTTTGTCTATTTTTGCAAGATCGATGCATATAGGCTTTGCGGTGGCTTGTATTTTGTGATTTTGCCGATGTTGCTGATCTTGTCGTACAACTGCGCTGCGCATATGCTCCTCCCCACTGCCATGTCAGACAACCTCGACCCGCACAAAAACAATTAGTGGGAGATCCGCAAGTGAACGATACCCTCGCTCCGTCTGCCCGGAATGAAGGCGACGCCCTGGCCAGCGCCGTGGCCAAGGTCAAGCGCCACGTCCTGCCGCTGTTCGTCATCATGTTCATCGTCAACTACCTGGACCGCGTCAACATCGGCTTCGTCCGCCCCCATCTGGAAAGCGACCTGGGCATCAGCGCCGCGGCCTATGGCTTTGGCGCCGGCCTGTTCTTCATTGGCTACGCGTTGTTCGAAGTGCCCTCGAACATGCTGCTGCAGAAGGTCGGCGCACGGCTGTGGCTGACCCGCATCATGTTCACCTGGGGGCTGGTGGCCACGGCCATGGCCTTCGTGCAGAACGAAACCCAGTTCTACGTGCTGCGCTTTCTGCTGGGCGTTGCCGAAGCGGGCTTCTTCCCCGGGGTGATCTACTACTTCACCCGCTGGTTGCCGGCCGCCGAGCGTGGCAAGGCGATTGCCATCTTCCTCAGCGGCTCGGCATTGGCGTCGCTGATTTCCGGGCCGCTGGCCGGCGCGCTGATGCAGATCCAGGGCCTGGGCATGCATGGCTGGCAGTGGATGCTGTTCATCGAAGGCATGGCCTCGGTGACGCTGTGCTTCTTCGTGTTCTTCTGGCTCGACTCCAGGCCGCAGGACGCCAAGTGGCTGAGCCAGGCCGAGCAGGAAGCACTGGTGGGCGCCATCGATCGCGAGCAGCTTGAGCGCGAAGCGGTCGGCGCGGTCAGGCCTTCGGCCTGGAGCCTGCTCAAGGACCGCCAGATCCTGCTGTTCTGCCTGATCTACTTCTGTATCCAGCTGACCATCTACGCCGCCACCTTCTGGCTGCCGAGCATCATCAAGCGCATGGGTGACCTCAGCGACCTGCAGGTCGGCTTCTTCAACTCGATCCCGTGGCTGATCTCGATCCTGGCCATGTATGCCTTCGCCGCCGGCTCGGCGCGCTGGAAGTTCCAGCAGGCCTGGGTCGCAGGTGCGCTGGTGATCGCTGCCATCGGCATGTTCATGTCCACCACGGGTGGGCCGGTGTTCGCCTTTGTCGCGGTGTGCTTCGCGGCCATCGGTTTCAAGTCGGCGTCGTCACTGTTCTGGCCGATCCCGCAGGGCTACCTGGATGCCCGCATCGCCGCTGCGGTGATCGCCTTGATCAACTCGGTCGGCAACCTCGGCGGCTTCGTCGCCCCCACCACCTTCGGCCTGCTGGAGCAGCAGACCGGTTCGATCCAGGGCGGCCTGTACGGCCTGGCGGTGACCTCGGTGCTGGCGGCCATTGCCATCTTCTTCGTACGCACTCGCCCAAAGGGCGTCCCTTCCGATGACCTCAAGGCCCCTTCGGCCCTGGGTCAGAGCCATTGATGACTGCGAGACAACAACCATGAACATGCAGACCCTTCACACCAGCACCCCCGTGGTCACTGATCTGCGCGTGATCCCCGTCGCCGGGCACGACAGCATGCTGCTCAACCTCAGTGGTGCCCATGGCCCGTTCTTCACCCGCAACGTGGTGGTGCTGCGTGACAGCGCCGGCAATACCGGGTTGGGCGAGGTGCCCGGCGGCGAGAAGATCCGCCAGACACTGGAGGACGCCCGCAGCCTGGTGGTCGGCCAGCCGATCGGCCATTACCAGCGCGTGCTCAATGCCATGCGCCAGACCTTCGCCAACCGTGACTCGGCTGGTCGCGGCCTGCAGACCTTCGACCTGCGCATCACCGTGCATGCGGTGACGGCCATCGAGTCGGCGCTGCTCGACCTGCTCGGCCAGCACCTGAACGTGCCGATGGCGGCACTGCTGGGGGAGGGGCAGCAGCGCGAGGCGGTGAAGATGCTCGGTTACCTGTTCTACATCGGCGACCGCCAGCAGACCGACCTGGCCTACCGCAACGAAGCCGATGCCGAGGACGACTGGTTCCGCCTGCGCCACGAAAAGGCCCTGACCCCGGACGCGGTGGTGCGCCTGGCCGAGGCCGCCGAGGCGCGCTATGGCTTCAGCGACTTCAAACTCAAGGGCGGGGTGTTGCGCGGCGAGGAGGAGATGGAAGCGGTAACGGCGCTGGCCGAACGCTTCCCCGAAGCCCGCATCACCCTCGACCCGAATGGTGCCTGGTCATTGAAGGAGGCCATTGCCCTGTGCCGCGACAAGCACGATGTGCTGGCCTACGCCGAAGACCCGTGCGGTGCCGAGAACGGCTACTCGGGCCGTGAGGTGATGGCCGAGTTCCGCCGCGCCACCGGCCTGCCCACCGCCACCAACATGATCGCTACCGACTGGCGGCAGATGGGCCATGCGATCCAGTTGCAGTCGGTGGACATTCCGCTGGCCGACCCGCACTTCTGGACCTTGCAGGGGTCGGTACGGGTGGCGCAGATGTGCAACGACTGGGGGCTGACCTGGGGTTCGCATTCCAACAACCACTTCGATATCTCGCTGGCAATGTTCACCCAGGTGGCGGCTGCGGCGCCGGGTGAAATCACTGCGATCGACACCCACTGGATCTGGCAGGACGGCCAGCGCCTGACCCGCGAACCACTGCGCATCGTCGACGGGCATGTGCACGTGCCGGCGCGGCCGGGGCTTGGGGTGGAGCTGGATGAAGACCAGCTGGCCAAGGCGCATGAGTGCTACCGCAACATGGGGTTGGGCGCGCGGGATGACAGCGTGGCAATGCAGTTCCTGATTCCGGGGTGGAGCTTCGATAACAAGCGGCCTTGCCTGGTGCGCTGAGGCTGCTGGCCCTTTCGCGGGCTTGCCCGCTCCCACAGGTACTGCATCAGGCTCCAGGCCTGCATTTATCCTGTGGGAGCGGGCAAGCCCGCGAAGAGGCAGGCACAAATCAACCTGCTTCGAAAAACTTCCGCGCCATCGCCACGAATGCCCCCAGCACCGGGTTAGGGTTATCCCGGCAGAACGCCAGGAAAATCTCCGCCTGCTGCTCCATCCCCACCAATGGCCTGAACACCACCTGCTCCAGGCGCAATGCCTGCGCCGAGGCCGGCACCACCGCGCAGCCCAGCCCCACATTGACCAGCCCCAGTATCGAGTGGGTCTGCCCCAGTTGGTGCAGGTACCGCGGCTGCACCTCATGCCGGGCAAACAGGTTGGCGATGCGGTCATGGAAATAGCGCCCTTCGTTGGCGCTGTACATCACGAACGGTTGTTCATCGAAATCGCTCGGCCTGAGCCGCTCGCGTGCCGCCAGCGCATGCCAGGCGGGCAGGGCGGCGATGAAGGGTTCGCGGTGGATCGGCAGGTACTCCACACGCGCGCTGGGCAGCACCTGGCGCACCAGGCCAACATCGATCAGCCCTGCCTCCAGGTCATGCACCTGGGTGCTGGAGACGCGTTCGCTGAGCACCAGTTCGATGTCCGGCAGCGCCTGCCCGGCATGCACCAGCAAGCGCGGGATCATGCTGTAAGCACCCACTGCGGTGAAACCCAGGGTCAACCGGCCCGCTTCGCCATGAGCAATGCGCCGCGCCGATTGGCTGGCCGACTCGGCGATCTGCAGGATGCGACGGGCGTCTTCGAGAAAGCTCTGGCCCGCCAGGGTCAGCCGCGCCTGGCGGTTGTTACGCTCGAGCAGCAACACGCCGAGGGCATGTTCCAGCAACTGGATCTGCCGGCTCAAGGGCGGTTGGGTCATGTGCAGGCGGGTGGCGGCGCGGCCGAAATGCAGCTCTTCGGCCACGGCCACGAAACAGCGCAGCTGATGCAGCTCCATGATTCAATTCCTGAATTATTCGATCCAGCATCTATATTAGACCTGTATCAAATGCCGGCCTAGCATCGAGTCATGTCTTCGAACTGCCGGATGCCCACCATGAACGAAAACCCCATCGAAGTGCTGTTGACCCAGCCAGTACCAGAGGCCATCGACGCCCGGCTGGTCAGCGCCTATCGGGTACATCGCCTTTATCAGCATTCCAACCCGCAACAGTTGCTCGACGCAGCCGGCCCGCGCATTCGTGGTGTGGTTACAGGCGGTGCCAAGGGGCTGTCCAATGAGCTGATGGAGCAACTGCCCGCGCTGGAGATCATCGCCATCAGCGGCATCGGCACCGATGCCGTGGACCTGCGCCATGCGGCCAGCCGCGGCATCCATGTCACCACTACGCCGGGCGTGCTCACCGCCGATGTGGCCGACCTGGCCATGGGCTTGATCATCGGCACCTTGCGCCGCCTGGGCGAGGGCGAGCGGCTGGTGCGTGATGGCTTGTGGGGCAAGGTCGACCTGCCATTGGCGCGCAAGGTCAGCGGTATCGAACTGGGCATCGTCGGGCTTGGTGAGGTGGGCAAGGCTATCGCTCGGCGTGCCGCTGCATTCGACATGCGCATTGCCTACAACGGGCGGCGCGAGCAACCAGAAACCGGCTACCGCTATGAGGCCGACCTGGTCGAGCTGGCGCGTTCGGTGGATGTGCTGGTGGTCTCCGCTGCCGCCGATGGCGGCCAGGTGCTGGTGACGGCCGAGGTGCTCGATGCACTGGGGCCGGAGGGGTACCTGGTCAATGTAGCGCGCGGCAAGTTGGTGGATGAGGACGCGCTGGTCGAGGCGTTGCGCGAACAGCGCATTGCCGGTGCCGGGCTGGATGTGTTCGTCGACGAGCCGCATGTGCCGCCGGCGCTGCGTGACCTGAACCAGGTCGTTCTGCAGCCGCATCGAGGCAGCGCCACGCTGCAAACCCGGCTGGAAATGGGGCAGATGGTTTTATCGAATCTCGCTGCTTGCTTCCGCGGCGAGGTTCCCCCGAATTGCGCGTAGGCCCCATCGCCGGCAAGCCGGCTCCCACAGGGCCAGCGCATGCCTTGAGCACTGCACTGACCCTGTGGGAGCGGCTTTAGCCGCGAAGAGGCCGGCACAGGCAACACAAGGCCCCGAGGGCCACACCTTCTCCGCACAAGAACAATCGCTTCCACCGAGAAGCAAGAGGGTCCACATGAACAGCAAATCCGCCGTCGCCGCACCGCAGGCCGTGGCCGGGATCGGTCGCCATCGCTTCCTGGTCCTGGCACTGATCTTCGTCATCACCGTCATCAACTACGCCGACCGCGCCACCCTGTCGATTACCGGCACCGAGGTGCTCAAGGACCTCGGCCTGGACCCGGTCATGCTGGGCATGATCTTCTCTGCTTTCGCCTGGGCCTACGCCCTGGGCCAGGTACCTGGCGGCTGGTTGCTCGACCGCTTCGGCGCTCGCCGGGTCTACGGCATCAGCCTGATCCTCTGGTCGCTGTTCACCCTGCTGCAAGGGACCGTGGGCTGGATGGGCCTGGCTGGTGTGTCCGCCGCCGTGGCGCTGTTCTCCATGCGGTTCATGCTGGGCCTGGTGGAGTCGCCGGCCTTCCCGGCCAACTCGCGCATCGTCAGTTGCTGGTTCCCCACCCGCGAGCGCGGCACCGCCTCGGCACTGTTCAACTCGGCGCAGTACATGGCCGTGGTGGTGTTCGCACCGTTGATGGCGTGGATGACCCATGCGCTGAGCTGGGAGCAGGTGTTCATCTGGATGGGCGTGCTGGGGCTGGCGCTGAGCGTGGTGTGGTTCCGCTTGTACCACGAGCCGCACAGTGCGCCGGGGCTGAGCCCCGAAGAGCTGGACTACATGCGTGAAGGCGGCGCCCTGGTCGACCTGGAAAAGGAACGCAAGACCGCCAAGAACAAACCGACCCGGGCCGAGCTTGCGCAACTGTTCACCAGCCGTAACCTGTGGGCGGTGTACCTGGGCCAGTACTGCATCACCGCGCTCACCTACTTCTTCATCACCTGGTTCCCGATCTACCTGATCAAGGGCCGTGGCATGACCATCATGGAGGCCGGCTGGGTGGCCGCGTTGCCGGCAATCTGCGGTTTTAGCGGTGGCATTCTCGGTGGCTTCGTGTCCGACTGGCTGATCCGCCGTGGCGTGCACCCGTCCAGGGCGCGCAAGACCCCGTTCATCATCGGCATGGGGCTGTCCACCAGCCTGGTGCTGGCCAACTATGTGGACGGCAATGCCGCAGTGATCGCCCTGATGACCCTGGCCTTCTTCGGCAAAGGCCTGGCGGCGGTGGGCTGGGCGGTGTTGTCGGATGTGGCGCCGAAGAAGATGGTTGGCCTGTGCGGTGGCGTGTTCAACGGCATCGGCAACATCGCCGGTATCGTCACCCCGTTGGTGATCGGTTATGTGGTGGCCAGCACCGGCTCGTTCCACAACGCACTCTGGTTCGTGGCCGCCCATGGCGTGCTGGGGATCCTCGCTTACCTGTTGCTGGCCCGACGCTTCGAGCGTACCGGGCAGGCGTAGGCAGACGCCTGGCAACAGAGGCCCCGGGAGACCGGGGCTTTTTTGTGGCTGGCAGAAAGGGCCAGTACAGCCACAAACACACCCAAATGAAAAACAAAAGCTCCAGACGGCCTGGTGACGCGATCGGGCATGCGATTCGCGACATCTGGCGTTCATGGAAATGCCCTGTCGTGATCGAACAGTTCCGGGGCGTTCTCGTGTAATTTCCCACAGCCCTGCGGGGCTTAAATGAAGCCCGGCCTGCACTGACACGTTGCTCTGTGACGCGTGCCAAATATCAACAACAGAGCGCGAGTAACGTGTCGACTTATTGATTTCAAAGGAGATATTTTCGCCTACACCTGCCCGTCCATCCTTGTGTCAGCAAAAAGAGAACAACATCAATGAACACCGTGGGATCTGATGGCAACCTTGCACAAGGTTTCAAGCCACGTCATGTAACGATGCTGTCCATCGCCGGCATCATCGGCGCCGGACTTTTCGTCGGCTCTGGCCACGCCATCGCGGCAGCCGGGCCAGCTACCATAATTTCCTATTTCGTGGCCGGGACCCTGGTGGTACTGGTCATGCGCATGCTCGGCGAAATGGCCGTGGCACACCCGGACACCGGATCGTTTTCCACCTACGCCGAGCAGGCCATCGGCCGCTGGGCCGGCTACACCATCGGCTGGCTGTACTGGTGGTTCTGGGTATTGGTAATCCCGATCGAAGCACTGGCCGCCGGGCATGTGCTGAACGCCTGGTTCCCGCAGGTGGACAGCTGGATATTCGCCCTGGCTTCGGTGCTGCTGCTGGCTGGTACCAACCTGTTCAGCGTGGCCAAATACGGTGAGTTCGAGTTCTGGTTCGCCATCCTCAAGGTCACGGCCATTCTCGGTTTCATCGGCCTGGGTTTCGCCGCACTGATGGGCTGGCTACCCAACCGCGAGGTCAGCGGCCTGAGCGGCTTGATGGCCGAGCACGGCGGCTTCGCGCCGAAGGGCTGGTCGGCCGTGGTGGGTGCGTTCATCACCGTGATGTTCAGTTTCATCGGCACCGAAGCGGTGACCATCGCCGCGTCCGAATCCAGCGACCCGTCGCGCAACATCGCCAAGGCCACTCGCTCGGTGATCTGGCGCATCAGCACCTTCTACATCCTGTCGATCTTCGTGATCATTTCGGTGGTGCCGTGGAACGACCCGCAGCTGGCGGTGGTGGGTTCCTACCAGCGTGCGCTGGAGATCATGAACATCCCCAACGCGGCCTTCATGGTCGACCTGGTGGTGCTGGTGGCAGTGACCAGCTGCATGAACTCTTCGATCTACATTGCCTCGCGGATGATGTACTCGCTGGCCAAGCGCGGTGACGCCCCGGCCATGCTCAACAAGACCTCCAAGGTCGGTGTGCCACGCGCTGCGGTATTCGGCAGCACGCTGATCGGCGCGGCCATTGCCATCCTCAACTACTTCGCGCCGAAGGGCGTGTTCGAGTTCCTGCTGGCCAGCTCCGGCGCCATTGCCTTGCTGGTGTACATGGTCATCGCCATTTCGCAGCTGCGCATGCGCCGCCGCCTGGAGCGGGAAAACACCGAGCTGAAGTTCCGCATGTGGCTGTTCCCGTACCTGACCTGGGCGGTGATCCTGTTCATTGGCGGGGCACTGGCGGTCATGATGTTCACGCCTGAACACCGGGCAGAAGTGAGCTCGACATTGGGCTTGGCGATCGTGATTTCCTTCCTGGGGATCGTGACCACTCGGGGCAATGCGCAACCTGTGGGGGTGCGTTCGATGGGGTGATTGAGTTCACCTGGCGGTAGGGCAAAGGGCACCAGTGGATGGGTGCCCTTTGTTTTTTGAAACACTTGTTCGGTGTCGTTGACGGTCGAACGGCGACTCCCCGGGCGTAGACTCCCTTTCGAATTCATAAAGGGAGTCGATGCATGAGCGCAGAACAACAAGACCTACAAGCGCCGCCGGCCCTTCCTTTGGTAAAGGATGACCGTTTTGAGGAAGTGCTGGCGTTGATTCAAGGCGCCAGGCAGCGGGTGGTGCAGGCGGTCAATACACAACTGATCGAGTTGTACTGGCAGGTTGGTGCCTACATCAGTCGCAAACTGGAGCAGGCGGAGTGGGGTGATTCGGTGGTCAGTCAGCTGGCTGTGCATCTTGCTCGAACGCAGCCTGGATTGCGCGGGTTCACTCGTGCGAATCTGTTCCGGATGCGTCAGTTCTACGATTCATACCGAGGTGATGAGAAAGTCGCACCACTGGTGCGACAATTGTCTTGGAGCCACAACCTCATCATTCTGGGACAGTGCAAGCAGCGCGATGAGCGCGAGTTTTATGTGCGCATGGCTGTTCAGGAGCGCTGGTCAAGGCGTGAGCTCGAGCGTCAACTGAAAGCCGCATTGTATGAACGCAGCATCGCTAGCCCGGCAAAAGTTTCAGCGGCGCTGAGGCAGAATTATCCGGCGGCCATGGATGTTTTCCGAGATGCCTACATGGTCGAGTTCCTTGGCCTGCCTGGGGACCATGCTGAAGCTGACCTGCATTGCGCACTGATGGAGCGGCTCAAACAGTTCCTGAGCGAACTGGGCCGGGATTTCTGCTTCGTCGGCTCTCAATATCCGCTTCAGGTTGGCGGCCGGGATTTCGCACTGGACTTGCTGTCTTCCACCGTGGCCTCAACTGCCTGGTAGCGATCGAACTGAAGGTTGGTCGCTTCGAGCCCGAGTACCTGGGCAAGCTCGATTTTTATCTGGAGGCGCTGGATCGCAATGAGCGTAAGCCTCATGAAAACCCTGCCATCGGCGTGTTGTTATGCGCCAGCAGGGACGACGAGGTGGTCGAGTACGCACTTAATCGCAGTTTGTCTCCAGCTCTGATAGCGGAGTATCAAACGCGCTTGCCGGACAAGGCACTGCTACAAGCCAAGCTGCATGAGTTCTATGCCTTGGGCGCTGCTGAGGAACAGGGCGCTTGAGCACCCATCAAATGCCGCACTTCACGCTTTCCACATAACGCATCACCGCCGGCGCTTTCTCGAAGCGCCGGTGGATCAGGCTAAGCCACGAGCTGGCCTGGCTGTCGACAATACGCCGGTAGTTCACCTGCGGCAGGCTGATGCGTTGCACCACCGACTCTGGCACCACTGCGATGCCTTGGCCGAGTGACACCAGGGTGATCACCGCCACCAGGCTGCCTGGTTGGGGGCCGAGCCTCGGGACGAAACCACCTTGTGCGGCCACCTCCAGCGTGCCGGAGATCTGTTCGGGCAGGATGAAGGTTTCATTGGCCAGGCGCGAGGCCGGGATCTGCGGCACTTCATTTATCCGCGAGCTGGCGGGCAGGGCGAGCACGAAACCTTCCTGGTGCAAGGCGATGGCTTCGAGCTCCTCAGGCAGCTCCATCGGTGAGCGCACATAGGCAAGGTCGAGCAGGCCGTCGCGGACCATGCCGGGCAGTTCGGCCATGGGCAGTTCGCGAATGTTCAGGCGCACGCCGGGGCAGGTTTCGCTGTAGCGGCTGACTTGCTGCTGGAGCATGCCCGAGTACGCGGCCGAGGCCACATAGCCCAGTTCTATGCGCCCGCTTTCGCCTCGGGCGGCCCGTTGCGCGCCCAGTTGTGCGGCATCGAATTGGCGCACGGCATGTTCGGCCTCGACCAACAGCGCCTGGCCCGCTGCGGTGAGGTTGACCTCGCGCTGGTTGCGTTCGAACAGGCGCACGCCCAGTTCGCGCTCCATGTCCTGGATCTGCCGGCTGAGGGTGGGCGGGGCGATGCCCAGCTGTTCGGCGGCACGGGTGAAATGACCGTGGCGGGCGACGCAGAGGAAGTAGCGGAAATGGCGGATTTCCATGGGTGTTACCTGCAGGGTAATGACGCGGGCCGCCGGGGCTAACAAGCCTGGGGGCTGGTGGCGTTATGGTGAGGCCAACACTACAAGGCTGATGGCTTGGCGGCAAAGGCTGCCTGGGAATTGCAGGGGACCGCTTTGCGGTCCATCGCAGGCAAGCCAGCTCCTACAGGTATTGCGCAATCCTTGAAGGCGGTGCGGTCCCTGTAGGAGCTGGCTTGCCTGCGATGGGCTGCAAGGCAGCCCCGGCGATTTGACCAACCAGCCCTGCATCCGGAGCCTCACCATGCCCTCTGCGCGTTTTACCCTGCTCACCGCCTCCCTGGTCTGCGCCCTGATCATCCTCGACACCAACATCGTCGCGGTCAGCCTGCCCAGCATCGCCCGCGACCTGTCCGGCTCGTTCGCCGATATCGAATGGGTGGTCAGCGCCTACCTGCTGGCCTTTGCCGCCTGCCTGCTGCCCGCTGGCAGCCTGGCCGACCGCTTTGGCCGCCGCCGCATGCTGCTGCTCGGCCTGGCCCTGTTCGGCATCGCCTCGCTGGCCTGTGGCGCGGCGCCCAACCTGCTGTTCCTCGACCTGGCCAGGGCAGCCAAGGGCGTTGGCGCGGCGCTGCTGCTGACCTCGGCACTGGCCGCGATCGGCAACCGCTTCCACCAACCCCAGGAACGCATGCGCGCCTGGGCCTTCTGGGGCGCCTGCATGGGCGCCACCATCACCTTTGCGCCGCTGCTCGGCGGGTTGATCGCCGGCACCCTTGGCTGGCGCTGGATCTTCTACATCAACCTGCCGTTGGTGGCAGTGCTCGCAGTGATGGTGCTGCGCAGTGTCGACGAGTCCCGTGACAGCACTGCGGCCCGGCTCGACCCATGGGGCAGCCTGACTTTCGCCGGCAGCCTGGGTTACCTGATCTGGGCAATGATCGATGCCAACCAGGTGGGCTGGGGCAGTGCGCAAACCCTGGGACGGCTGGTGATCAGCGCCTTCCTGTTCGGCCTGTTCGTCATGGTCGAGCGCAGCCAGGAACGGCCGATGATCGACCTGCGGCTGATGCGCAGCGGCCGCTTCGTTGGTGCCTTGCTGGGCATGTTCGCCTACGCTGCCTGCGCCCAGGTAATGATGACCCTGCTGCCGCTTTACTTGCAGAACGGCCTGCAGCTGTCGGCCCTGGCCGCAGGGGCGGGCATGTTGCCGTTTGCCGTGGCCATGCTGCTGACGCCACGCCTGGGCATGCGCCTGGCTGCACACTTGAGCCCGGCGCAGGTGTTCGCACTCGGCCTGGTATTGGTCGGGGCGGGTAACCTGTTGTGTGCCTGGGCCACGCAGCAGGGGGGTTACGGTGCATTCGCCCTGGCCAGCCTGGTGCTAGGTGCTGGTGCCGGGCTGCTGAATGGCGATACGCAGAAGAACATCATGGCTTGCGTGCCGCGTGAGCGCACCGGCATGGCTTCGGGGCTGAGTACAACCACGCGGTTCGGGGCGATCGTGCTGGCCATCGGTGGGCTGGGTGGTGTGCTGGCTGCGCGAAGTGGGCAGTTGCTGTATGAGGCCATGGCTGCCGTGGCGCCTGGGCAATCGGGCCAGGTTGCCGCAATGGTTACGCGGGTTGCCGCGGGTGATTTGCAGGCGGCGTTGGCGTTGCTTGAGCCCGGGTTGCGAGAAACGGTGGCACCCTTGGCCCGCCAGGCGTTCATCGGGGGCTTCGAAGCCGTGTTGCAGGTCGCTGGTGTGGCGGCGCTGCTGTTCGCGATGCTGGTCGGCGTGTTGCTGAGCCGGCCGCTGCCGGCCATGCCGGAGGTGTTGCTGGCCGAGGGGCAATCATGAAGCGTGCGGCGGGGCACCACGACACAGCGACTGGGGGCATCGAGCCCCTCGTCGCGACATTCGACAATCAGTCATTCAACAGCCATGGCTTCAATTCCTTGAGGTTGCTCACCACCAATTGCTGCGCCTCGGGAAGTACTGCCAGGTTGCGGTGGTCGATCTGGTAACGCTGCAACACGTACTTCACCAGCGCCCTGCGGCTGGGCACCACCAGTTGCCCCTGCGTCATGCCGAAGTCGGTTTCGATGATTGCCTTCTGCGCCGCGTTCAATCGCCCGTCAGGTTCGAAGATGACCGGCACCTCGACATTCCAGTCTTCATCCTGCTCGCGGGTGTTCGGCGATTGGTCGAGCAAGTCTGGCTGCCCACGCAGGCGGCTGAGGACGAAGTCGCGATACTGGCCGTTCTTTTCGCAGTAAGCCCTCACGTGCCAGCGCATGCCGGTGTAGACCAGCGTGTGCGGGGCGATTAGGCGCACCTCCACGTTGGGGGTGTTGAAGGACACGTATTCGGTTTCCAGGCGCAAACCTTCACGGCAGGCCTTGAGCAAGGGGCGCAGCACTTCCGGGCGAATAGGCCGGTCCGGCACTTCCAGCACCCGGGTATGCGCATAGGCCAGTGCCAGCCCGTCGATGTGCGGGGCCCGCTCATTGTTCTGGTAAAGCAGGTGCAGGTAGGCGCTGGCGCTGTCGTCGATGAACAGCGGCTTGAACTGCTTGCTTGGTACATAGCCCTTGAGCTGCTTGTCATATGTCAAGTTTTTGGGCGCATGTTCGGTGATGTAGGTATTGATGTCCTTCGACGCCTGCTGGCGGCTGATGCCAAAGCTCTGCATCAGGTGGCCCGTGGTCAGCCGGCCTTCCCACCAGGCAACGGTCTCGATCAAGCGATAGCGAAGTGCCAGGTCCCAGCGTACCTGCTCGATGGATTGCTTGCGTTTCATACCCTCTCCATGTGCGCGATAACTTTACCTGTATAAGTCTACATTCTAGACCTGTCACTAAACACTACATATCGTGTTCCTGTCTTCGAAATAAATTGAAGTCACGAAAGGAAGTGGACATGACCATGTCTGAAGCGGTTTCAACAGGAGCGTTGGTGTTGATCGGGGTGATCCTGGTGGTGCTCCTGATGCAGTACCTGCGGTTGCGAGAAATCTGGCACCTGGTTTTCGCCTGTCGCCAGGACGCGCGTTGGGCGCGGATATGGGAGATGGAAAACCGGGAGCTACGTGCGGCACAGCGTGCCGACAAAGCGCACATCGCGCAGCTGCAAAGCAAGCTGGTGCTTTTGCAGAACCTGGTCTCTGCAGAAGAGTGACAAGGGAAGACATGAACAGACTTGAACGGATCAAAGGCTGCCTGCTGGGTGGCGCAGTGGGAGACGCGCTTGGCGCCCCCGTGGAGTTTCTCGAGTGGCCTGTGATCAAGGCCAGGTTCGGCGCGCAGGGCATCATTGATCTTGCCCCGGCCTACGGCATCACCGGTGCGATCAGCGACGATACACAGATGATGCTGTTCACCGCTGAAGGTTTGCTGCGGGCTTATGTGCTAGGGAGTTCACGGCAGCCCTGTCATGTTCCCAGCATTATTCATCACGCGTTGCTGCGCTGGCTGATGACACAGGATTACCCCTCGACGATACCGGTGACCACGGATGGCTGGCTGATCAAGCACGTGGAGCTCTGGTCGCGCCGTGCCCCCGACGCAACTTGCCTGAATGCGCTCAAGAGCAGCGGGCGGCTGGGTGCGGTTGCCGAAAACAACAGCAAGGGCTGCGGTGCCCTGGTACGGGTTGCACCCTGTGCATTCTTTGCCCATGCATTTGACTACGCAGCGCAGTCCGGTCGACTGACGCACGGGCATCCGACCGGTTACCTGGCGGCAGGGCTGTTCGCTGACGTTCTCCAGCGCGTTGTCGATCGACAAGATAGCGTGGAGCACGCTGTGACTCAGAGCCTGGCCAGGTACGGGCAGGTGCCTGGCATGGAGGAAACGCGCAGCCTGATCGAGCGCGTGCTGTTCTTCTATTACGAGGGCTATGCACCCACCCCGCAACGCATTGACGATTTTGGCGCTGCTTGGGTCGCAGACCAGGTACTGGCGGTTGGGTTGTGGTGTGCGCTGACAGCTCGGTCGCTCGAGGAAGGGGTAGCCATGGCGGTGAATCACAGCGGCGACAGTAGCAGTACCGGGTTGGTCGCCGGGCACTTGCTGGGTGCGCAACATGGTGCTGCCGCTATTCCTGGCCGCTGGCTCGAGCGCTTGGAACTGCACCAGGTGATTGCGCAGGTAGCCGAAGATATCGAGCGCATTCCGCGGGAGTATTGTGGGGTTGGCGGGGAGTTCGATCAGCAGATCGAACTGGCTTATCCGGGTAGTTGAACGCGATGTTCCACTCCCCGACTTCGGGGTAAGTTGCCCCAATAATGAGCGCGATACCCCAGCAGTATTCGCGCCCCGATTAGCTGAAGGTTTTGAGCGTTGAACAATGTTTGCCCAGATGGCCAAAGCCACGCAGAGCGTCCCCCTGTCCCCGATCACTGCGTACCGACCCTAGCGGCATATGTTCATGCGTTGGTGCTGACGGTATGGATCGACAACGCCTGCCATATGGCCAGGCTGGAGGACGCGCTATATCGATTAGCCCTTGGCGTCATTGGCTGGCTTGGCTTTGCTTTCAGCTACAGCGGCTTCTGCTTTCTGTTTCTCTGCGAGCTGGAAGGCCTGCATCGAGGCTTTGCGGGCTGACTCCATGCGTGCAAAGGTCCGATCACCACCGCCGGAGGCCATCGCCAGAGTAGAAGCGGTCAGGGCGGCGGCAACGAAGAGAACTTTCATGGTTTTCATCTGGATATCCTCAAGTAAAACTTTGTGAACTGCTCAGCATGACACCCTGCACTGTTTGGCTAGAGTGTGCTGTTGTTGGCTGTAATTGAATTTCTGCTATTTCTGGTCATTAACTTGCAGGGTTAGGCTGTCAAGATAATGGTGTTTCTCGCGAATGAACTTTTAATCATTCGCTCATGTCCGTTTTCGAGTGATGGAAACATCATTCGCACTGAATGCGTACGAGGTTTGACTTCCGTTTCTGGGGGGCTTTAACGTTGGGCGGATCAGGCCACGCCAGTAGGGGCTGCGGGGCTTCCACCCCATTCGAGGAAGCGGATCTTGTGAATCTCGCCCTTGCTGTCTTCATAAACTACGGTTACCGGTACCACACCGGTCTTGTCGGTTGTATCGGTGCGTTGCAATACGCGTTTCACATCGATGTTCATCCCGTAGTGGTATTCGATGGCGGAGATATGCGCGCCGGGTTCTTGCAGGCTGTTATGGTCAAAGACACTTGGTGCGAGACTGGAAATCACGGCACTTACAATTGTGGCCATGCTCATAAGGCTGTACCTCTAATGAAGTTCGCTTGACAAGGACCTAATCTGACACGCCGAGAAAGTGAAGTTCATTTCACCACGACGAACGCGCTTGGCTGAAACGCCAGTAGTGGCAAAAAACTCCCAGCAATTCCCCGTGCCTGACACATTTCGACCATTCGTCCTTTGACCCCCGTATCTGTTGGGCGAAGTCCGTTTTTGAGGTTGGCCGAGCACGGGGAAGGGCAGTGCGGGGTTCAGCGCATCATGCCGAGTTCGGCATCATCCAGCAGTGCTTTGCCCAAGGCGCAGAGGTAGTGCGCGGCCCAGATCAGCTTCGGTTTGTCTTCCATCAGGCCGTCGATGGTCAGGTCCCGCGCGTAGCCCATCAGTTCCGAGGCTTGTTCACGGGCGTTCTGGCAGGGTATGCCGGGTTCGATGCGGAACAGTGGATGGGTCTGGTTTTCACCTTGGTAGAAGATGGTTTTACCGACTGTGCATTGGGTGTCTTCGTTGGCCATTGATCGATCTCCCTGGTAGTGATTCAGTGCACGGCTTGCGGGCCCGCTGGCTTGTGTATTTGCGCCAGCGCTGATTCGAGTAATTTGCGCAGGGCTTCAAGCTCGTGCATCGACGCCATGATCAACAATGACGCTGGCGATCGCGGCTGCATCAGCATTGCCTGCTGCGCTACGGCTTCTGCACAGAGCGCGTAGTCCGAGGCCAGCATGATGGTGTCTTCCAGGGAATGGAGATGGTGGGGTGGATCGGGGACTATCTTCAACATGATTGCTTCCATTTCAGGGCCGTCACCATCTGCTGTCAAACAGAGGGTGGCAGCTGTACGCGGGTTGACAGACCGGCGGAAACAACAAGTTCCGGCGCACGCAAGCGTGCCCGCACGTACAGCTGCCATAACGACGAGCCGTTTTGTTGTTTACCGTCGCGACCTGTCAAAGTCATGCCGTTGATGAGCAACGACCCACCGAGCCTAGAACGCTGAAAAAACGACCGCAACGGAAAACAGGCGTTGGGAGTATCTTTGGGAAACGCCCTACACGGAAGGGATGAAATCTGATTTTGGGGCTCGCGCACCCCAAAAAGCAGGCACAAAAAAAGACGCCCGAGGGCGCCTTCTTCTTTGGAATTTGGTGGAGCCGGGGGGATTTGAACCCCCGTCCGCCAGTACTCCGCTGTCGGTACTACATGCTTAGCCGTGTCTACTGATTTAATCCGCAGCCGCCCGACGGGCAGGGTGCTTTGGATGAGTTGTGTAAGTTTTAGTCACTTCGCCCACAACGTGCTACGTGACGATCCTGTTCTGTATGACAATCAGTTCGGGTTTACAGGCATCCCCTAGTGATTGCTGGAGCCGAAGCTACCAGAAGCAACGGGTCAAATTGATCGCTTAAGCGACCAGCTTGAGCTCCGAGCCGTAGTCATTGTCATTGGCAACTATAAAAGTTGCAACAGTGGATTTACGAGTTCTGTTACCAACTCGGCATGCACCTAGAGTTTCGCTACCGGCGTCGAATCCTAATCGGCCCCACACTAGCTCTTGGCTAACGCACCTTACGGTACGTGAGGCGGAGTATACGCCATTGCGCGGGCGACGTCGACAGCCGGTCCGGTCGCCCGCTTTTGGGCTCACGCGCCGCTACCGCCGCCGCTGGTGCCGCTGCCTTTCTCGGTTTTTTCCAGGCGCTCCAGGACTTTGCTGGTAATGGCGATGCATTCCTTGGTGTCGCCCGAGGCTTGGGCAGCCTTGGCTTTGTCGACGTGCTCGGTGATGGCCTTGTCCAGTCCTTCGGAGGTGGCGCCGGCGGTGGCCATGCTGTCGTCGATCTTTTGCAGGTTGGCGGTGCATAGGTCTTCGGCAGCGAACACCGGCGAAGCCAGCAGGGTGGCGGCCGCGAACAGGGCCGAAAGCGCGGTACCTTTCATGGGAGTCTCCTTCTGGGCCTCTGGAAGGTGGGCCTGTAAGGGTGGACTGTGGGGGAATGGCGGGGGTTCAATCGGGATGCTGGCGGGATGGCACCGGCTGCGCCGGTGTTCGCGGCTGAAGCCGCTCCTACAGGTACAGCGTGGGCCCAAAGCCGGCGCGGTACCTGTGGGAGCGGGCGTGCCCGGGAAGCAGGCTATGCGGTGTATGGCACCGGCTGCGCCGGTGTTCGCGGGCATGCCCGCTCCCACAGGGATTGCGGCAGCTATCAGATTTTGCGTTGAACGTTCGGGCCAATGCCGGTGTACAGGTAAAGCGTGGACTCAAAGCCGGCGCGGTACCTGTGGGAGCGGGCGTGCCCGCGAAGCAGGCTATGCGGTGTATGGCACCGGCTGCGCCGGTGTTCGCGGGCTTGCCCGCTCCTACAGGGAGTGCGGCAGCTATCAGATTTTGCGTTGAACGTTCGGGCCAATGCCGGTGTATAGGTAAAGCGTGGACCCAAAGCCGGCGCGATACCTGTGGGAGCGGGCGTGCCCGCGAAGCAGGCAGTGCGGTGTATGACACCGGCTGCGCCGGTGTTCGCGGGCTTGCCCGCTCCCACGGGGGATTGCGGCAGCTATTAGATTTTGCGTTAAACGGTCAGATGCTACGCGGCCGGGTGACGCGGTCTACCAGGTAGACTAGCCCGTGGTAGTCGATGCCGCTATGGCTGGACAGGCCGATCTCGCAGGTGCGGCTGGTGGAAATGCCTTCGCTGCAATACTGCACCGCATCCTTCAGGCTGCGCAGCGAGTGGGCGTTGAGCTCGGGGGTGGTGAAGCCTTTGTCACCGGCAAAGCCGCAGCAGTGTATGCCCTCCGGGATCACCACCTGTTTGCTGCAGCGCCGCGCCAAATCGATCAGCGCCTGGCTTTCGCCCAGGTGCTGGGTGCTGCAGGTCACATGCACGGCCACTGGTTCGGCCTGGGGGGTGAACTCCAGGCGCTCGAGCAGGTGGGTGCGGATGAAGCGCACCGGGTCGTACAGGTCCAGCCGGGTGTCGCTCAGGTCTTGCACCAGGCGCAGGGTGCAGGGGCTGGTGTCGCAGTAGATCGGGTCGAGGCCGCCGCGGCTTGCGTGCAGCAGGGCGGCAATCAGTTCCTGGCGTTTGTGTTCGGCCTGCTCGGGGTAGCCCTTGGAGGCGAACGGCTGGCCGCAGCACAGGCTGTCGGCGTTGTCGGGGAACACCACTTGGTAACCGGCCTTTTCCAGCAGGGCGCGGGTCTTGTCGAGCAGCGAACTCTGCTCGCGGTCGGCATAGGCCGGGCCCATCACCCGCGAGACGCAGGCGGCCAGGTACACCACGCGAGGGCGGGCATCGTTGCTGGCCGGGCCGAAGTCCAGTGGGCGCAGGGGTTGTGGCATCGCCGGGGTCCACTGTGGCAGGCGGCCTTTGCTGGCTTTGTTCAGCGAGGCGCTCAGGCGGCCCAGGCGTGGGGCGCCGAGCAGCTTGCGTGCGGTGTTGGCGGCGGTCAGGGTCAGGCGCGCGCCGCCCAAGGCAGTGTGGAAGTGTTCGGCCAGCCAGTCGGCGGTTTTTTCGTGCTCGGCGGCCTGGCTGCGCAGTTTCTTCACCAGTTCGCCGGTGTTGATGCCGACCGGGCAGCGCTGGGCGCACAGGCCGGTGGCGGCGCAGGTGTCGATGCCCTGGTACTGGTAGGTCTGGCGCAGTTCGCGGGTGTCGATGCCGGCGCGCTGTTTGGCCTGTATGTCACGCCACATGACGATGCGCTGGCGCGGGCTGAGGGTCAGGCCTTTGGACGGGCACACCGGTTCGCAGAAGCCGCACTCGATGCACTTGTCGACGATCTCGTCGGCAGCGGGCAGCGGCTTGAGGTTCTTCAGGTGAATGTCCGGATCCTCGCTCAGCACCACGTCGGGGTTGAGGATGCCGTTGGGGTCGAGCAGGCGCTTCAGCTTCCACATCAGTTGGTAGGCGTCATGGCCCCATTCCAGCTCCACGAACGGTGCCATGTTACGCCCGGTGCCGTGCTCGGCCTTGAGCGAGCCGCCGAACTCCACCGCCACCAGTTGCGCCACATCGTCCATGAAGGCCTGGTATCGGGCGACTTCCTCGGCACTGTTGAAGCCCTGGGTAAAGACGAAGTGCAGGTTGCCTTCCAGGGCATGGCCGAAAATGATCGCTTCGTCGTAGCGGTGCTTGTCGAACAGCTGGATCAGGCGGTTGACGCCTTCGGCCAGTTGCTCGATGGGGAAGGTGACGTCTTCGATGATGACAGTGGTGCCGGTCTGGCGCACGGCGCCGACGGCAGGGAAGGTGTCCTTGCGGATTTTCCACAGCTGGTTGTACACGGCCGGGTCTTCGCTGAAGTCCACCTGCTGTTCCAGCGGGAAGTCGGCGATCGAGGTCATCACCTGTTGCAGCTGTTCATGCAGCAGGCTCTGGCTGGCGGCACGGGACTCGATCAGCAGGGCGCAGGCATTGTCCGACAGGCCTTTTACCCACAGCGGCATGCCGGGCATGTTCTGCACCGAACGCAGGCTGCGGCGGTCGAGCAGCTCCACGGCCGAGACCGGCTGGCGCTTGAGTACGGTCACCGCGCGGCAGCAGCTTTCCACGTTGGGGAACACCACCAGGGCGCTGGCCTTGTGCGGGTGGTCGGGCACGGTGTCGTAGGTGACGGCACTGATGAAGCCCAGGGTGCCTTCGGAACCGACCAGCAGGTGCTGCAGGATATCCAGCGGTTGGTCGTAGTCCACCAGTGCGTTCAGCGACAGGCCGGTGGTGTTCTTCAGCCGGTACTTGTGCCGGATGCGCTCGGCGAGTGCAGTGTTGGCGCGGGTCTCGCGGCCCAGGCGGGCCAGTGCTTCCAGCAGGTCGGCGTGGCTGGCCTCGAACGCGGCGACGCTGGCCGGGTCTTCGCTGTCCAGGCGCGTGCCGTCGGCCAGCACTAGGCGCAGGCCGGCCAGGGTGTGGTAGGTATTCTGCGCGGTGCCGCAGCACATGCCGCTGGCGTTGTTGGCGACGATGCCGCCGATCTTGCAGGCGTTGATCGAGGCCGGGTCGGGGCCGATCTTGCGCCCGAAGGGGGCCAGCCAGGCATTGGCCTGGGCGCCGATGACGCCGGGCTGCAGGCGGATCTGCTCGCCTTGGCCGCGGATTTCACGGCCGTTCCAGTTATCGCCCAGCACGATCAGCACCGAGTCGCTGATGGCCTGGCCGGACAGGCTGGTGCCAGCGGCGCGGAAGGTGACCGGCACCCGCTCGCGCTGGGCCAGTTTGATCAGGCCGACCACTTCGTCTTCGGACTCGACGCGCACCACCAGCTTGGGGATCAGCCGGTAGAAGCTGGCGTCGGTGCCGAAGGCCAGGGTGGAGGTGGGGTCGTCGAAGCGGCGTTCGGCGGGGATCAGGCGCTCGGCATCACGCAGGAACGCGGCGGGCAGGCTCATGCAGTCTCCTCGCGGGGCCGTGGCGTCTGTGCGCCACATGCCCCGGGTCAATCAGGCGGTCGTTCTTGCGGGCGTTCAGGCGCCCAGTTCGCGTACCAGCGAGTCGCGGGTGATTTCGCTGATCGACTTGGCGCCGGTCAGCACCATCGCTACGCGCATTTCCTTCTCGAACAGCTCCAGCAGGTTCTTCACCCCGGCCTGGCCGTGCACGGCAAGGGCGTAGAGGAAGGCGCGGCCGATCAGTACGGTATCGGCGCCCAGAGCGATCATGCGCACCACGTCGAGGCCGCTACGGATGCCGGAGTCGGCGAGGATCTTCAGGTCACCTTTGACCGCATCGGCAATTGCTGGCAGGGCACGGGCGCTGGACAGCACGCCGTCGAGCTGGCGGCCGCCGTGGTTGGACACGACGATGCCGTCGGCACCGAACCTGACCGCATCGCGGGCGTCATCGGCATCGAGGATGCCCTTGATGATCATCGGGCCGTCCCAGAACTCGCGGATCCACTCCAGGTCTTTCCAGGAGATCGACGGGTCGAAGTTGTTGGCCAGCCAGCCGATGTAGTCGGCAAGGCCGGTGGGGTTGCCACGGTAGGTGGAAATGTTGCCCAGGTCGTGCGGGCGCCCCATCACGCCGACATCCCACGCCCACTCGGGGTGGGTCATGGCTTGCAGCACGCGGCGCAGCGGGCCGTTCTTGCCGCTCATGCCAGAGTGGGCGTCGCGGTAGCGGGCGCCGGGGGTCGGCATGTCGACGGTGAACACCAGGGTCTTTACCCCGGCGGCCTTGGCCCGCTCCAGCGCGTTGCGCATGAAGCCGCGGTCCTTGAGCACGTACAGCTGGAACCACATCGGCCGGTCGATGGCCGGGGCCACTTCTTCGATCGGGCACACCGACACCGTGGACATGGTGAACGGAATACCGTGGGCAGCCGCTGCGCGCGCCGCCTGCACTTCACCACGGCGGGCGTACATGCCGGTGAGGCCGACCGGGGCCAGGGCCACCGGCATGCTCAGGGTTTCGTCGAACAGTCTGGTCTGAAGGCTGAGCTCGGACATGTTCTTCAGCACGCGTTGGCGCAGGGCAATGCTGGCCAGGTCCGAGACGTTGTGGCGCAGGGTGTGCTCGGCGTAGGCGCCGCCGTCGGCATAGTGGAACAGGAAGGGAGGCAGCTTGCGTTGGGCCGCGGCGCGATAGTCGGTAGAGGCAGAAATGATCATGGATTCTCGCAGCGTTGCGTGTGGGGATCGCCGGGCGCGCGATGGCGCCCGGCCCCTTTCACTTTAGTGATGAACCAGCATGCCGGTCAGCCAGTAGGCCTGGATCAGTGTGATCAGGCCGACGATGGTGGCGAAGAACAGGCTGTGCTTGACGGTGAAGCGGAACAGGTCGGATTCCTTGCCAACCAGGCCGGTGGCGGCGCAGGCCACGGCGATCGACTGCGGCGAGATCATCTTGCCGGTCACGCCGCCGCTGGTGTTGGCCGCTACCAGCAGAGTGTCGTTGACCCCGATCTGATGCGCAGTGGTGGCCTGCAGCGAGCTGAACAGGGCGTTGGACGAGGTGTCCGAACCGGTCAGGAACACACCCAGCCAGCCAAGGAACGGCGAGAAGAACGGGAACGCGGCACCGGTACCGGCCAGCACCAGGGCCATTGTCGAGGACATGCCCGAGTAGTTGGTGACGAAGGCGAAGGCCAGCACCATGCCGATCGACAGGATTGGCCAGCGCAGCTCCCAGAAGGTTTCCTTGAAAGTGGTCAGACCAGTTTTGAAATTGATCTTCAGCACGGCCATGGAAATCAGCGCCGAGAGGAAGATCGCGGTGCCGGTGGCAGAGATCGGGTCGAGCTTGAACACCGCTGGCATGGCGGTTGGCGCAGCGACGATCGGTGCGGTCTTGATCACCAGTTGGTCGAGGTGCGGGATGGCGAAGTTGAACACGAAGTTGTACATCGCGCCGCCCGGGGCGAAGGCCGCCTTGAACGGTTTCAGGGTCCAGATGGTGACCAGCACGGTGAGGATCAGGAACGGCGACCAGGCTTTGAAGATCTCGCCAAAGCTGTAGGGGCTTGGCTGGCTGCCGCTTGGCTGAACCACGGCGGCGCCGACGCTGCCTTTGGCTTCGGCGAACGAACGCTTGGGCTGCCAGACCTTCAGGAACAGGGTCAGGGCGATCAGGCTGGCCAGGGCCGAGGTGATGTCCGGCAGCTCCGGGCCGATGAAGTTCGAGGTGAAGTACTGGGTGACGGCGAAGCTCAGGCCGGCGACCAGGGCGGCAGGCCAGGTTTCCTTCACGCCACGCAGGCCGTCCATCATGAATACCAGCCAGAACGGCACGAACAGCGACAGCAGTGGCAGCTGGCGACCGGTCATGGCGCCGATGTGGAAGGCGTCGATGCCGGTGACCTGGCCGGCCACGATGATCGGGATGCCCAGGGCGCCGAAGGCCACTGGCGCGGTGTTGGCGATCAGGCACAGGCCGGCGGCGTACAGCGGGTTGAAGCCCAGGCCCACCAGCAGCGCGGCAGTGATTGCCACCGGTGCGCCAAAGCCTGCCGCACCTTCCAGGAAGGCACCGAAGCAGAAGCCGATCAGCAGCACTTGCAGGCGCTGGTCGTCGGTAATCGACAGCACCGAGCTGCGGATCACTTCGAACTGGCCGCTCTTGACCGTAAGTTTGTACAAGAACACCGCGGCAACGATGATCCAGGCAATCGGCCAGAGGCCGTAGAGGAAGCCATAACCCGCAGCGGCGAATGCCATGTCGACAGGCATCTGGAAGGCGAAGATCGCCACCAGGATCGACAATGCGAGGGTGATGCTGCCGGCCACGTGGCCTTTGAGGCGGAATACGGCGAGGGCGAGGAAGAAGAAGACGATGGGAATGACCGCCGCCAGTGCGGACAGGCCAAGACTACCAAGCGGACTATAGATTTGTTGCCAGGTTTGCATATGGGGTGGCCCCTAATTGTTGTTGGTCAGGCACTGGCATTGGATAATTGGTAAGACCAATTTACAATGGCTGGGCGCTAGGTTAAAAGCGTCTTCGTAGGTGTGTCAATTTGTCCCGTGCAAAACTTTGGTCGCGTGCCGATGAGCGGGCGCCTGGTGGGCAGGGAAAATCGTCGCCTGGTGGGTGTTTGCGCGATCTGGATCGGCGAGAATAGGCGCCCCTGAAATCTGCCGGGGGTTTGTGGAGAGCATGTGATGGTTTTTGATCAGGTCCGCCAGCGGCGCCTGTCCGACGACATTGTCGATCGGTTGGAAGGGATGATTCTGGAGGGCACGCTGACCTCGGGGCAGCGGCTGCCGGCCGAGCGCGTCCTTGCCGAGCAGTTCGGCGTGTCCCGCCCGTCACTGCGTGAGGCGATCCAGAAGCTGGTGGCCAAGGGGCTGCTGGTCAGCCGCCAGGGTGGGGGCAATTTTGTCGCCGAGTCCCTGGGGTCCACTTTCAGCGACCCGTTGCTGCAGCTGCTCGAGCACAGTGCCGAGGCGCAGCGTGACCTGCTTGAATTCCGCCATACCCTGGAGGCGTCCTGCGCCTACTACGCGGCCCAGCGCGCGACCCAGCCGGACCGGGCGCGGCTGAAGGCGGCGTTCGATGCGCTGCAGGACTGCTATGCCAGGGCCGACGAAGTGACCCGGGCGGAGGAAGGCGCGGCCGATGCGCGCTTCCACCTGGCGATTGCCGAGGCCAGCCATAATGCCGTGCTGCTGCACACCATTCGCGGCTTGTTCGACCTGCTCAAGCGCAACGTGGTGACCAACATCGGCGGCATGTACCAGCAACGGACCGAGACCCGGGACATGCTGATCAGCCAGCACCGGGAGCTGTACCTGGCGATAGTCGAGGGCAGGGCGGAGGATGCGCGGGAAGTGTCCAGCCGGCACATTCTGTATGTGCAGGAGGTGCTGGAAGAGGCGCACGAAGAAGCGCAGCGAGTGGCGCGGGCGGAGCGGCGTAGCGGGCGTTGAGATCGGTGTTGGAATCTTCGCGGGCTTGCCCGCTCCCACAGGAGATGCGCCGGACCTGAAGGCGGCGCGATACCTGTGGGAGCGGGCGAGCCCGCGAAGAGGCCGAAGCAGGCTGAAGAAGAGGTATTACTCTTCCTTGCCCTTGTTCCGCACAGCCCGCTGCAGCTCGCGGTTGGAATCGCGCTCGCGCATGGTGTCGCGCTTGTCGAATTCCTTCTTGCCCTTGCCGAGTGCGATTTCGCACTTGATCAGGTGCTTGCTCCAGTACAGCGCCAGGGCCACGCAGGTGTAGCCCTTTTGCGCCACGGCCGCTTCCAGGCGCTCGAGCTCGCGCTTGTTCAGCAGCAGCTTGCGAGTGCGGATGGGGTCGGCGATGACGTGGGTGCTGGCCGTGGTCAGCGGGGTGATGTGGCTGCCGAACAGCCAGGCCTCACCGTCCTTCAGCAGCACATAGCTGTCAGTCAGGTGCGCCTTGCCGGCTCGCAGGCTTTTTACTTCCCAGCCGGACAGGACCAGCCCGGCCTCGAACTTGTGTTCGATGAAGTAATCGTGTCGCGCCTTCTTGTTCTGCGCGATGGTCCCGGTCGGATGTTTCTTTTGTTTAGCCATAGGGGCGGCATTATAGGCAGTCGCCGCGTTGTCGGCTATGGGATTTCGGTGTGCTTGAGCCACTGCAATGAATACCGGACAATACAGCCCCTGTCCTTGCGACAGAACCTGTTTTCGGCACGCTGCGAAGCGCCGCCACCCAGCCTTGGAAGTGATGCCTGGATGACTACCCATATTCAACGCTCCGCCCTGCTGCCATACCCTGCCCAGGCGCTTTACGATCTGGTCAACGATGTGGCCAGCTATCCGCAGTTCCTGCCTTGGTGCTCGGCCTCGACGGTGATCGAAGCCAGCGACACGCACATGCGCGCCAAGCTCGATGTTGCCAAGGGCGGCATCAGCCAGCACTTCGTCACGCGCAATGTACTGGTGCCGGGGCAGTCCATCGAGATGAACCTGGAAGAGGGGCCGTTCACTCAGCTGCATGGCCTGTGGGTGTTCAAGCCATTGGGGGACAAGGCCTGCAAGATCAGCCTGGACCTGTCGTTCGATTATGCCGGCCCGCTGGTGCGCGCGACCCTGGGCCCGCTGTTCAACCAGGCGGCCAATACGCTGGTGGATGCGTTCTGCCAGCGTGCCAAGCAGCTGAATGCCTGACTGAAAAGGTGGCAACAAAAAGCCCGGACCAGGTCCGGGCTTTTTTGTATCTGCTCGCCGCTTATTGAGGCGAGGTTTCCAGCGGAGCCGGAGTCGGGACCGGGGTGGTCTCGATGGTGTCGATCTCGCGCTGGATGGATTCTTCCACCGAGCCTGGCTTGGCTGGTTTTTCTTCAGGCTGCACGGCTGGCTGCTCTGGCTGGTTGGCCGGGCTGACCGTGGTGTCGCTGCTGCCGCCGAGGATTTCCTGGTCGCGGCTGACGCCTGGCATGAAGTCGCCAGAAAGGCTGACCAACTGGTCGCTTTCGTTGAAGAACACGCTCATGCGTTCTTGCTGGCGTTTGCCGCCGCCTGGCTGCAGGCTGTACAGGTAATCCCAACGGTTGGTGTTGAAGGTGTCCTGGATCAGCGGGTTACCCATGATAAACCTTACTTGCCGGCGGGTCATTCCGGGGCGCAATTGGTCTATCATGTCTTGCGTAACGACATTGCCCTGCTGGATGTCGATTTTGTAAACCCCGGGAAACGAGCAACCGGCGAGTGCGAGCAGTCCCACTAGGGTGAGGCTGGTTAGCAAGAGCTTGGTGTTTTGCATCGGTGGGCGACTTCCACTATCTTGGCTGGACAACGTAAACCCCGATCATACCCGTATTAAGAGAAGCTGCGAAGCAGCATCGGCGAGAAAGCTGACCATGGTTGAAAATAGCGAATTGCGCAAAGCCGGTCTCAAGGTGACCCTGCCTCGAGTCAAGATCCTTCAGATGCTCGACTCCACCGAGCAGCGTCACATGAGCGCCGAGGATGTCTACAAGGCGCTGATGGAAGCTGGCGAGGACGTGGGCCTGGCCACCGTCTACCGCGTACTGACCCAGTTCGAAGCGGCGGGTCTGGTGGTTCGCCACAACTTCGACGGCGGTCATGCGGTATTCGAGCTGGCCGATGGCGGTCACCACGACCATATGGTCAACGTGGAGACCAGTGAAGTCATCGAGTTCATGGATGCCGAGATCGAGAAGCGCCAGCGCGAAATCGTGGCTGAGCATGGCTACGAGCTGGTGGACCACAATCTGGTCCTGTATGTGCGTAAAAAGAAGTAACGATTTTTTATCGTTATGAATGGCAAAGGCGACCTTCGGGTCGCCTTTGTGCTTTCTGAGGCAGAGAGCTGTGTCGTTTGTGCCGGCCTCTTCGCGGGTAAACCCGCTCCCACAGGTACTGCGCAGGCTCAGGTCCGGTGAATATCCTGTGGGAGCGGGTTTACCCGCGAATGGGCCCGAAAAAGAAGGGCTCAGACCTTGCCGCTTACCACCATCTTGCGCGCATGCGCCAGGGATTCCTTGGTCAGGTCTATGCCGCCCAGCATCCGCGCCACTTCCTCCACTCGCTCACGTTTGCCCAGGTTGGCCACGGCGGTGTGGGTGGTGTCGCTGTTGCGCACCTTGTGCACGAACAGGTGGTGATGCCCTTGTGCTGCCACCTGCGGCAGGTGGGTTACGGTCAGCACCTGGCCGCGTTCGCCCAGGCGGCGCAGCAGTTGGCCGACGATTTCGGCAGTAGGCCCGCCGATACCGACGTCGACTTCGTCGAACACCAGGGTTGGAATGCGTGAAGTCTGCGCGGTAATCACCTGGATCGCCAGGCTGATGCGGGACAGTTCGCCACCTGAAGCCACCTTGGCCAGGCCCTTGAGCGGTTGGCCAGGGTTGGCGCTGACCAGTAGCTCGATCTGCTCCAGGCCATGAGGCGAAAGGTCTGCCCCCTCATTGGGGGTAAGTGCGATGCAGAAGCGCCCGCCGGGCATGCCCAGGCGTTGGATCTCCTGCTCGACGGCCACTGCCAGCTGCTGGGCAGCCTGTTGGCGCAGTGCGCTGAGCTCGCGAGCCTTCTCTTTATAGTGTTGGGCGAAGGCGGCCAGCTCTTCACCCAGCCGCTCGATCGACTCGTCACTGGCGTTCAGGCCCTCCAGCTCTTCCATCAGCTGCTGTTGCAGGTGGGGTAGTTCGGTGGGGTGCACACGGTGTTTGCGCGCCAGCGTATAGATAGTGTCAAGGCGTTCTTCCAGTGCCTGCAGGCGCATGGGGTCGGCGTCGAAGTTGTCGAGAAAACGGTTGAGCTCGCCCACGGCTTCTTCGACCTGGATCTGCGCACTGGCGATCAGGTTGGCTGCTTCGCCCAGTGCCTTTGGCGAGTTGGTGGCGGCACCCAGGCGGTTGAGGCTGGAGGTGAGGGCGCTGAGCACATTGCCCGAATCGCTCTCGCTGCACTGGTCGATGACCTGGCGGCAGATGCCGAACAGGGCTTCGGCGCTGGTCAGGTTCTTGTGTTCCTGCTCCAACTGCTCCAGCTCGTGTTCGCCCAGGCCGAGGTTGTCCAGTTCCTCCAGCTGATAGCTCAGCAGCTGATGGCGGGCGCGCTGCTCATCACCGGAGTTGGACAGGCGCTCCAGTTCCAGGCGGGTCTGGTTCCAGCGCTTGGCCGCCAGCTGTACCTGGCGGGCCAGGTCGACGGCGCCGGCATACTCGTCGAGCAGGCGGCGGTGGGTGTCGGTCTTGAGTAGTGACTGGTGCTCGTGCTGGCTGTGGATATCGATCAGCAACTCGCCCAGCGCCTTGAGGTCGCCGAGCGGGCAGGGCGTGCCATTGATGTAGCCGCGGCTGCGGCCTTCGGCGGTGATCACCCGGCGCAGGATGCACAGGCCGTCGTTGTCCAGGTCGCGCTCGGCCAGCCAGGCATGCGCCTCGGGAATGTCCACCAGATCGAAGGTGGCGAGGATGTCTGCCTTGTCCGTGCCAGGGCGCACCACGCCGCTGTCGGCCCGGTCGCCCAGTGCCAGGCCGAGGGCGTCGAGCATGATCGACTTGCCGGCACCGGTCTCGCCGGTGATGACGGACATGCCGCGGGCGATTTCGAGGTCGAGGTGCTCGACGATGGCGTAGTTGTGAATGGACAGGTGCACCAGCATGGGGCGGCTCCCGAAAGTCAGGTCTGGTTATTTATACAGTACTTTTTTCAGGGCTGCCAATGCCCCTTGGCAGATTCTGTTGCAGCCGGGAAAACCACCTTGCCCCTTGAAGCTGGTTTTTCCGGCCCCATATAGCCGACATCCAAGGCGAGCCTGGCTCGCAGTCCACAAAATTGCGCAGGAGAGACCCCATGGCTGACGAACAGCTGAACGAGAAAGACCTTAACGTCGAAGAGACCGGTGCAGGTAATGCTGCCGACGCCCGCGTCCTGGAACTCGAGGAGCAGCTGGCCGCCGCCAAGGACCAGGCGCTGCGCGCCGTTGCCGACGTGCAGAACGCTCGCCGTCGTGCCGAACAGGACGTCGAGAAAGCCCACAAGTTTGCCCTCGAGAAGTTCTCGGGCGACCTGCTGCCTGTGATCGACAGCCTGGAACTGGCCCTGGCGCACTCCAGTGCCGACGATGAGCACGTCAAGCAGATCCGCGAAGGCGTCGAGCTGACCCTGAAGATGTTCCAGGACACCCTCAAGCGTTACAACCTCGAAGCAGTCGACCCGCACGGCCAGCCGTTCAATCCAGAGCATCATCAGGCCATGGCCATGCAGGAAAACGCCGAAGTCGAGCCGAACAGCGTGCTGAACGTCTTCCAGAAGGGCTATCTGCTCAACGGCCGCCTGCTGCGCCCTGCCATGGTGGTGGTCAGCAAGGCGCCGAGCGCGGCGCAGCCCTCGATTGATGAAAAGGCTTGAAATCCTTCCGGGCATCCCCATCTAGGTGTCAAGCCTTCAAGTATTACTGCAGTTGGCCAAAGTAGTCGCTGCTACCAAATTCAAGTTTCGGGAGAGTTAACATGGGTAAAATCATCGGTATCGACCTGGGGACCACCAACTCGTGCGTCTCTGTTCTGGAAAACGGTAACGTCAAGGTCATCGAAAACGCCGAAGGTGCGCGTACCACCCCTTCGATCGTGGCCTACGCCAATGATGGCGAAATCCTGGTTGGTCAGTCGGCCAAGCGTCAGGCGGTCACCAATCCGCACAACACTCTGTTCGCAGTGAAGCGCCTGATTGGCCGTCGCTTCGAAGAAGACGTGGTGCAGAAAGACATCAAGCTGGTGCCTTACAAGATCGTCAAGGCCAGCAACGGCGACGCCTGGGTACAAGCCAGCGGCAAGGACATGGCTCCGCCGCAGATCAGCGCCGAAGTCCTGAAGAAAATGAAGAAAACCGCCGAAGACTACCTCGGCGAGCCAGTTACCGAAGCGGTCATCACCGTTCCGGCCTACTTCAACGACAGCCAGCGTCAGGCCACCAAGGATGCCGGTCGCATCGCTGGCCTGGACGTAAAACGCATCATCAACGAGCCGACTGCCGCTGCGCTGGCTTACGGCATGGACAAGGCCAAGGGCGACCACACCGTCATCGTTTATGACCTGGGTGGCGGTACCTTCGACGTTTCGGTCATCGAAATCGCCGAAGTCGATGGTGAGCACCAGTTCGAAGTACTGGCTACCAACGGCGACACCTTCCTGGGTGGCGAAGACTTCGACATGCGCCTGATCGACTACCTCGTCGACGAGTTCAAGAAAGAGTCCGGCATGGACCTGAAGAACGATCCGCTCGCGCTGCAGCGTCTGAAAGAAGCCGCTGAAAAGGCCAAGATCGAACTGTCCTCCGCTCAGTCGACCGACGTGAACCTGCCGTACATCACTGCAGACGCTACCGGTCCGAAGCACCTGAACGTGAAGATTTCCCGTGCCAAGCTGGAATCTCTGGTCGAAGACCTGGTTGCCCGTACCATCGAGCCTTGCCGCATCGCTCTGAAAGACGCTGGCATCGATGCCAGCAAGATCGACGACGTGATCCTGGTCGGCGGTCAGACCCGCATGCCGCTGGTGCAGAAAGCCGTTGCCGACTTCTTCGGCAAGGAAGCGCGCAAGGACGTCAACCCGGACGAAGCCGTGGCCATGGGTGCTGCCATCCAGGGTGCGGTGCTGGCCGGTGACGTGAAAGACGTACTGCTGCTGGACGTCAGCCCGCTGACCCTGGGTATCGAAACCATGGGTGGCGTGATGACTTCGCTGATCGAGAAGAACACCACCATCCCGACCAAGAAGTCGCAGGTGTTCTCGACTGCCGATGACAACCAGGGTGCCGTGACCATTCACGTGCTGCAGGGTGAGCGCAAGCAGGCTGCCCAGAACAAGTCGCTGGGCAAGTTCGACCTGGCTGACATTCCGCCGGCTCCGCGTGGCGTGCCGCAGATCGAAGTAACCTTCGACATCGACGCCAACGGCATCCTGCATGTCAGCGCCAAGGACAAGGCCACCGGCAAGTCGCAGTCGATCGTGATCAAGGCCAACTCCGGCCTGTCGGACGAAGAGATCGAGCGCATGGTGCGTGACGCCGAGGCCAATGCCGAGGAAGACCGCAAGTTCGAAGAGCTGGCCGCTGCCCGTAACCAGGGTGATGCGCTGGTTCACTCGACCCGCAAGATGGTTGCTGACGCTGGTGACAAGGTTACCGCCGAAGAGAAAACCGCCATCGAGGCTGCCGTTGTTGCCCTGGAAGCCGCTGTCAAAGGCGACGACAAGGCTGCCATCGACGCCAAGGTCGAAGAGCTGTCCAAGGTATCGGCACCGGTTGCCCAGAAGATGTACGCCGAGCAGTCGGCCGAACAGCCTCAGGGCGGCGCGCAGCAGGCCGAGCCGGAAGCCAAGCACGATGATGTGGTTGACGCTGAGTTCGAAGAAGTGAAAGACAACAACAAGCAGTAATCCCTGCATGTTGTCGGCCGGTTCACCGCCGTTTGGCGGTGAGCTGGTAGGATGTCGCCGCGCGGGGGCTTGCTCCCGCGTTGGCGTATCTGGAATTCGAGAATTTTTACAGCATCTGTCAGTGGCCCTGGTGGGCAAAAGGCAGGTGCTGATGGCGCGGCGCAGATGCCAGACGCCCAACAAGGTGCAAATGACCTATGTCCAAGCGTGATTATTATGAGGTACTGGGTGTCGAGCGCGGCGCCAGCGAAGCTGACCTCAAGAAGGCTTACCGCCGCCTGGCGATGAAGTACCACCCGGACCGAAACCCCGGCGACAAAGAGTCGGAAGACAAGTTCAAGGAGGCCAACGAGGCCTACGAAGTGCTGTCTGACGCCAGCAAGCGTGCGGCCTTCGACCAGTACGGCCATGCGGGTGTAGACCCAAGCATGGGTGGCGGTGGCGCCGGTTTCGGCGGTGCCAACTTCTCCGACATCTTCGGCGATGTGTTCAGCGACTTCTTCGGTGGCGGCCGCGGCGGCTCGCGTGGCGGCGCTCAGCGCGGCAGCGACCTGCGCTACACCCTGGAACTGAACCTGGAAGAGGCGGTGCGTGGCACTACGGTCAGCATCCGCGTGCCCACCTTGGTCAACTGCCAGCCTTGCGACGGCTCCGGTGCCAAGAAGGGCTCGACCCCGTCCACCTGCCCGACTTGTGGCGGTATCGGCCAGGTGCGCATGCAGCAGGGCTTCTTCTCGGTACAGCAGACCTGCCCGCGCTGCCATGGCCAGGGCAAGATCATTACCGACCCCTGCACCTCGTGCCACGGCGAAGGTCGTGTCGAGGAATACAAGACGCTGTCAGTCAAGGTGCCGGCAGGTGTCGATACCGGCGACCGCATCCGCCTGTCGGGCGAGGGCGAGGCTGGTACCCATGGTGGCCCGACTGGCGACCTGTATGTGGTGATCAACGTGCGTGAGCACGAGATCTTCCAGCGTGATGGCAAGCACCTGTACTGCGAAGTACCGATCAGCTACACCGATGCCGCCCTGGGTGGCGAGCTGGAAGTGCCGACCCTCGATGGTCGGGTGAAGCTGAAGATCCCGGAAGGCACCCAGACCGGCAAGCAGTTCCGCCTGCGCGGCAAGGGTGTTGCCCCGGTGCGTGGTGGTGGTGCGGGTGACCTGCTGTGCCGCGTGGCGGTGGAAACCCCGGTCAACCTCAGCCGCCGCCAGCGCGAGTTGCTCGAAGAGCTGCGTGATTCGCTGGAAGGCGATAGCTCCCACTCGCCCAAGGCCAGTGGCTGGTTCGATGGCGTGAAGCGCTTCTTCGGCGATCTCTGACAAGGAAATGGCTATGCGACGTATTGCAGTGATGGGCGCGGCAGGGCGGATGGGCAAGACCCTCGTCGAAGCCGTGCAGCAGCAGGCTCCTCAGGCGGGCCTGACGGCGGCGATCGACCGCCCGGACAGCTCGCTGGTAGGGGCTGATGCTGGTGAGCTGGCGGCCCTGGGCCGTATTGGTGTGCCGATTTCCGACGACCTGAGCAAGGTGGTCGATGAGTTCGACGTGCTGATCGACTTCACCCACCCTTCGGTAACCCTGAAGAACCTGGCGTTCTGCCGCAAGGCGGGCAAGGCCATGGTCATCGGCACCACTGGCTTCACTCCAGAAGAGAAGCAGCAGTTGGCCGAAGCCGGCAAGGAAATCCCTATCGTCTTCGCTGCCAACTTCAGCGTCGGCGTCAACCTGTGCCTGAAGCTGCTGGATACCGCGGCGCGCGTGCTGGGTGACGATGTGGATATCGAAATCCTTGAAGCGCACCACCGGCACAAGGTCGATGCGCCGTCGGGCACCGCACTGCGCATGGGTGAAGTGGTTGCCCAGGCGCTGGGTCGCAACCTGCAGGAAGTGGCCGTGTATGGCCGTGAAGGGCAGACCGGTGCGCGTGAGCGTCAGACCATCGGCTTCGCCACCGTGCGTGCCGGTGATGTGGTGGGTGACCATACCGTGCTGTTCGCCGCCGAAGGTGAGCGCGTCGAGATTACCCACAAGGCTTCCAGCCGCATGACCTTCGCCAAGGGCGCCGTGCGTGCGGCGCTGTGGCTGGACGGGCGTGAGCCTGGCCTGTACGACATGCAGGATGTGCTCGAGCTGCGTTAAGCAGTTGGAGCGGTGTTGGCTTCTTCGCGGGTAAATCCGCTCCTACAGGTACAGCGTTGCCCTCAGGCATGGCGCTATCCCTGTAGGAGCGGGTTTGCCCGCGAAGAAGCCGGCACAGATGTCAGCCTGTCGCATTGATGTGTTTTAGAGGCACATCCGCGGTAGACCGAAAACGCACTTTTCTGTAAGCTACAGCTTTAGTGTGTCCACTAAAAGCGCGCAGCGAATTGAATTCAGCACATGAAAGCGGGGTGACGTGTCCATACGTCACTCCGCTTTTTTGCAACCTGCGATCGCCCTTTCATGCTTGATTTACGGGAGGTCTTCTTGACAAAGCCAGCCATACTCGCCCTTGCCGACGGCAGTATTTTCCGCGGTGAAGCTATCGGTGCCGACGGTCAGACCGTTGGTGAGGTGGTATTCAACACCGCTATGACCGGCTACCAGGAAATCCTTACAGACCCTTCCTACGCGCAGCAAATCGTTACCCTGACCTACCCGCACATCGGCAACACCGGTACTACCCCGGAAGACGCCGAGTCGAACCGCGTCTGGTCCGCTGGCCTGGTCATCCGTGACCTGCCGCTGCTGGCCAGCAACTGGCGTAATACCCAGTCGCTGCCTGAGTACCTCAAGGCCAACAACGTCGTCGCCATCGCTGGCATCGACACCCGTCGCCTGACCCGAATCCTGCGTGAAAAGGGCGCTCAGAACGGTTGCATCCTCGCCGGTGACAACATCAGCGAAGAAGCCGCCATCGCCGCTGCCCGCGCCTTCCCGGGCCTGAAGGGCATGGACCTGGCCAAGGTCGTTTCCACCAAGGAACGCTACGAGTGGCGCTCCAGCGTGTGGGAACTGAAGACCGACAGCCACCCGACCATCGAAGCCGCTGACCTGCCTTACCACGTGGTCGCCTTCGACTACGGCGTCAAGCTGAACATCCTGCGCATGCTGGTTGCCCGTGGCTGCCGCGTGACCGTGGTGCCGGCCCAGACCCCGGCCAGCGAAGTGCTGGCACTCAACCCGGACGGCGTGTTCCTGTCCAACGGCCCTGGCGACCCCGAGCCGTGCGACTACGCCATCCAGGCGATCAAGGACATCCTCGAGACCGAGATCCCGGTATTCGGCATCTGCCTGGGCCACCAGCTGCTGGCCCTGGCCTCTGGCGCCAAGACCGTGAAAATGGGCCACGGCCACCACGGTGCCAACCACCCGGTCCAGGACCTGGACACCGGCGTGGTCATGATCACCAGCCAGAATCACGGCTTTGCCGTTGACGAGGCCACCCTGCCGGGCAACGTCCGCGCCATCCACAAGTCGCTGTTCGACGGCACCCTGCAGGGTATCGAGCGTACCGACAAGAGCGCGTTCAGCTTCCAGGGCCACCCTGAAGCGAGCCCAGGCCCGACCGACGTCGCGCCACTGTTCGATCGTTTCATCGATGCCATGGCCAAGCGCCGCTGAGCATCCTGCTTCAAGGCCCCGGGCCGGCTTGCGCCGCGCCCGGAAGCGCCTGACCCAGATTGTTCAAAGCGGCTTGCCGACTGACCCCGGATTTGAGTGACAACCATGCCAAAACGTACAGACATCAAAAGCATCCTGATTCTCGGCGCTGGCCCGATCGTGATCGGCCAGGCCTGCGAATTCGACTACTCCGGCGCCCAGGCCTGTAAGGCCCTGCGCGAGGAAGGTTTCCGCGTCATCCTGGTGAACTCCAACCCGGCCACCATCATGACCGACCCGGCCATGGCCGACGCCACCTACATCGAGCCGATCAAGTGGCAGTCGGTGGCCAAGATCATCGAGAAAGAGCGCCCGGACGCACTGCTGCCAACCATGGGTGGCCAGACTGCACTGAACTGCGCCCTGGACCTGGAGCGCCACGGCGTTCTGGAAAAGTTCGGCGTGGAAATGATCGGTGCCAACGCCGACACCATCGACAAGGCCGAAGACCGCTCGCGCTTCGACAAGGCGATGAAGGACATCGGCCTGGAGTGCCCGCGCTCCGGCATCGCCCACAGCATGGAAGAAGCCAACGCCGTCCTCGAGCGCCTGGGCTTCCCGTGCATCATCCGTCCGTCGTTCACCATGGGCGGCACCGGTGGTGGTATCGCCTACAACCGTGAAGAGTTCGAAGAAATCTGCGCCCGTGGCCTGGACCTGTCGCCGACCAAGGAACTGCTGATCGACGAATCGCTGATCGGTTGGAAGGAATACGAGATGGAGGTGGTCCGCGACAAAAAGGACAACTGCATCATCGTCTGCTCGATCGAGAACTTCGACCCGATGGGCGTGCACACCGGTGACTCGATCACCGTTGCCCCAGCACAGACCCTGACCGACAAGGAATACCAGATCATGCGCAACGCCTCGCTGGCGGTGCTGCGTGAAATCGGTGTGGAAACCGGCGGTTCCAACGTGCAGTTCGGTATCTGCCCGAACACTGGCCGCATGGTCGTGATCGAGATGAACCCGCGCGTTTCGCGTTCCTCGGCGCTGGCCTCCAAGGCCACCGGCTTCCCGATCGCCAAGATCGCTGCCAAGCTGGCTGTCGGCTACACCCTCGACGAACTGCAGAACGACATCACCGGCGGCCGCACCCCGGCGTCCTTCGAACCGTCGATCGACTACGTCGTCACCAAGCTGCCGCGTTTCGCCTTCGAAAAATTCCCGAAAGCCGACGCCCGCCTGACCACCCAGATGAAGTCCGTGGGTGAAGTCATGGCCATCGGCCGTACCTTCCAGGAGTCCCTGCAGAAAGCCCTGCGCGGCCTGGAAGTCGGCGCCTGCGGCCTCGACCCGAAAGTCGACCTGGCCAACCCTGAAGCCAGCAGCATCCTCAAGCGCGAGCTGACCGTACCGGGCGCCGAGCGTATCTGGTACGTGGCCGACGCCATGCGTGCCGGCATGACCTGCGAGCAGATCTTCGACCTGACCGGCATCGACATGTGGTTCCTGGTGCAGATGGAAGACCTGATCAAGGAAGAGGAGAAGGTCAAGACCCTGGCCCTGTCGTCGATCGACAAGGACTACATGCTGCGCCTCAAGCGCAAGGGCTTCTCCGACCAGCGCCTGGCCAAGCTGCTGGGTATCACCGACAAGAACCTGCGCCGTCACCGCCACAAGCTGGAAGTGTTCCCGGTGTACAAGCGCGTCGACACCTGCGCTGCCGAGTTCGCCACCGACACCGCCTACCTGTACTCCACCTACGAGGAAGAGTGCGAGGCCAACCCGTCGACCCGCGACAAGATCATGATCCTGGGTGGCGGCCCTAACCGTATCGGCCAGGGTATCGAGTTCGACTACTGCTGCGTACACGCCGCACTGGCGCTGCGTGAAGACGGTTACGAGACCATCATGGTCAACTGCAACCCGGAAACCGTCTCCACCGACTACGACACCTCCGACCGCCTGTACTTCGAGCCGCTGACCCTGGAAGACGTGCTGGAAGTGTGCCGCGTCGAGAAGCCGAAAGGCGTGATCGTCCACTACGGCGGCCAAACCCCGCTGAAGCTGGCCCGCGCCCTGGAAGAAGCCGGCGTACCGATCATCGGTACCAGCCCGGACGCCATCGACCGCGCCGAAGACCGCGAGCGCTTCCAGCAGATGGTTCAGCGCCTGAACCTGCTGCAGCCGCCAAACGCCACCGTGCGCAGCGAAGAAGAAGCCATCAGCGCCGCTGGCGGCATCGGCTACCCGCTGGTAGTGCGCCCGTCGTACGTGCTGGGCGGCCGTGCCATGGAAATCGTCTACGAACTGGACGAGCTCAAGCGCTACCTGCGTGAAGCCGTACAGGTGTCCAACGACAGCCCGGTACTGCTCGACCACTTCCTCAACTGCGCCATCGAGATGGATGTGGATGCGGTGTGCGACGGAACCGATGTGGTGATCGGCGCGATCATGCAGCACATCGAACAGGCCGGCGTTCACTCCGGTGACTCGGCGTGCTCGCTGCCACCTTACTCGCTGAGCAAGGAAGTGCAGGACGAAGTCCGCGTACAGGTCAAGAAAATGGCCTTGGAGCTGGGCGTGGTCGGCCTGATGAACGTGCAGCTGGCCCTGCAGGGCGACAAGATCTACGTGATCGAAGTCAACCCGCGCGCTTCGCGTACCGTGCCGTTCGTCTCCAAGTGCATCGGCACCTCCCTGGCAATGATCGCGGCCCGCGTCATGGCTGGCAAAACCCTCAAAGAGCTGGGCTTCACCCAGGAAATCATCCCGAACTTCTACAGCGTCAAGGAAGCCGTCTTCCCGTTCGCCAAGTTCCCGGGGGTTGACCCGATCCTCGGTCCTGAGATGAAATCGACCGGTGAAGTCATGGGTGTCGGTGACAGCTTCGGTGAAGCCTTCGCCAAGGCCCAGATGGGTGCCAGCGAAGTGCTGCCGACCGGCGGTACCGCCTTCATCAGCGTGCGTGACGACGACAAGCCGCAAGTGGCTGGCGTTGCCCGCGACCTGATCGCCCTGGGCTTCGAAGTGGTTGCAACTGCGGGCACTGCCAAGGTTATCGAAGCGGCTGGCCTGAAAGTGCGCCGTGTGAACAAGGTGACCGAAGGTCGCCCGCACGTGGTCGACATGATCAAGAACGACGAAGTGTCGTTGATCATCAACACCACCGAAGGCCGCCAGTCGATCGCCGATTCCTACTCGATTCGTCGCAATGCGCTGCAGCACAAGATTTACTGCACCACTACCATTGCGGCCGGTGAAGCCATCTGCGAGGCGCTGAAATTCGGTCCGGAAAAGACCGTTCGTCGCCTGCAGGATCTGCATGCAGGACTGAAAGCATGAGCATTACCAAGTACCCGATGACCGTCCAGGGCGCTCGCGCCCTGGAAGAGGAGCACCTGTTCCTGAGCAAGACCGAGCGCCCGCGCCTGAGCCAGGCCATTGGCGAAGCGCGTGAACTGGGCGACCTCAAGGAAAATGCCGAATACCATGCCGCCCGTGAAGAGCAGGGCATGGTCGAGGCGCGTATCCGCGATATCGAAGGCCGTCTGCAGAACTCGGTGGTGATCGACGTGACCACCATCCCTCACACCGGCAAGGTGATTTTCGGTACCACCGTGGTACTGGCCAACACCGAAACCGATGAAGAGGTGATCTACCAGATCGTCGGCGAGGATGAAGCTGACGTGAAGCAGGGCAAACTCTCGAGCGGTGCGCCGATTGCCCGTGCCATCATCGGCAAGGAAGAAGGTGATACTGTCGTCGTCAAGACGCCTAGCGGGACGGTCGAGTACGAGATTGTCGAAGTCAAGCACATCTGACCGGCGCCTGCGGGCGCCATCCCTCGAGGGGATCCTCTGGCAGCTGGCCCAGGTTTTCTGGGTCGGTGGCTTGTGGGTGTTTCACGTGGGGCTGGTGCCCGCGCTCAAGGTCAGTGGCCTGGCGCCGCTGCTGGTGCAGGATATCGCCGGGCAGATCGACCGCTGGTTGATCGGTGTGGCGCTGCTTGGCTTGTTGACCCAGCTGGCGGTGCTGGCAAGGGTGGACGGCCTGTCGGCCTGGTGGCAGCAGTTCCGTGGCCAGATGCTGTTGCTCGGCTTCGGTGCCTGCGTGGGGTATTACACCTTGCGCTACGGTATTTCCGTTGGCGAGCGCTGGCAGCTGCTCTGTTTCCTGGTGCTGGGCTTTTCCGGCATCGTGCTGGTGGCCCAGCCTGTTCCGGTCAAGGTGCGCCGCTAGACGGCTCGAGATCGCTGGGGCCGCTTTGCGGCCCTTTCGCGACACAAGGCCGCTCCCACAGGGATTGCGTTGTGCCGCAGGTCGGTGCAATCCCTGTGGGAGCGGCCTTGTGTCGCGATGGGCTGCGCCGCAGCCCCCGTGCCGTTACTTGTAACGGTGGATATTGGACAGCTGCTTGTTCGGCTGTGGGTTCTTGCGGTAGATCAGGGCTTTCTTGCCAATGGTCTGCACCAGCTCGGCACGGCCGGCCTTGCACAGTTCGGCAATGGTCTCGGCCCGCTCTTCGCGGTCTTCCGAGCGAATTTCGACCTTGATCAGCTCATGGTCGACCAGGGCGCGCTCCAGTTCGGCGATGACGCCTTCATTCAAACCGTTGCCAGCAACGATCAGGACCGGCTTCAGGTCATGACCAATGGACTTGTATTGCTTCTTCTGCTCGTTATTGAGCGGCATAATCTGACCCTTTCCGTCTGATTCTGTAAAATTGACCGGCATTTTACCCGAGGGCCACCGGCTCCGCCCAGTCAATCACGACGCATATCATCGAGGTGCCCCGTGGTACAACGTTCCAAAAGCAGCGCAAACTGGCTGCGAGAGCATTTCAACGATCCTTTTGTGAAACAGGCGCAAAAGGATGGCTACCGCTCGCGTGCGAGCTACAAATTGCTGGAGATCCAGGAAAAGGACCGGCTGATCCGCCCAGGCATGAGCGTGATCGACCTCGGCGCGGCTCCTGGTGGCTGGTCGCAGGTGACCAGTCGTCTGATTGGTGGCCAGGGCCGCCTGATCGCGTCCGACATCCTGGAGATGGACTCGATCCCCGATGTGACCTTCATCCAGGGCGATTTCACCCATGATGAAGTGCTGCAGCGCATTCTCGAGGCCGTCGGCGATTCGCATGTGGACCTTGTGATTTCCGACATGGCCCCCAATATGAGTGGTACGCCTGCGGTGGACATGCCGCGTGCCATGTTCCTCTGCGAGCTGGCCCTCGATCTGGCAACCCGCGTGCTGAAGCCCGGCGGCGATTTCCTGATCAAGATTTTCCAGGGCGAAGGTTTTGACGTGTACCTCAAGGACGTGCGCAGCAAGTTCGACAAGGTACAGATGCGCAAGCCGTCGTCGTCGCGTGACCGTTCCCGCGAGCAGTACCTGCTGGGCAGGGGTTTCAAAGGGGCATGAAAGGCGTGAAGCGTGGTGGCCGATAGTAATTTCCAATCGGCCGCTGCGTCAGGATCGTCCGAACTTCGTGTAGTCTAGCTTTCACAAAGGGTTACAGACGGTGCCTGCGGCTGCGTAGGTAATGTAGTAAGTTAGGGCGATGAATATCATGCGAGGAACGGCTGCGTCGTGCGCCGACCTCAGAGGGTAGCGAATTGAACGACATGGCAAAGAATCTGATCCTGTGGTTGATCATCGCAGCTGTCCTGGTGACAGTGATGAACAACTTCTCCAGCCCTAACGAGCCGCAGACCCTCAACTATTCCGACTTCATCCAGCAGGTCAAGGATGGCAAGGTCGAGCGTGTGACCGTCGACGGCTACATCATTACCGGCAAGCGCGCCGACGGCGACAATTTCAAGACCGTTCGCCCGGCCATTACCGACAACGGCCTGATCGGCGACCTGGTCGACAACCACGTCATCGTCGAAGGCAAGCAGCCTGAGCAGCAGAGCATCTGGACCCAACTGCTGGTGGCGAGCTTCCCGATCCTGGTGATCATCGCTGTGTTCATGTTCTTCATGCGCCAGATGCAGGGCGGCGCGGGCGGCAAGGGCGGGCCGATGAGCTTCGGCAAGAGCAAGGCGCGCCTGCTGTCCGAAGACCAGGTCAAGACCACCCTGGCCGACGTTGCAGGTTGCGACGAAGCCAAGGAAGAGGTCGGCGAGCTGGTCGAGTTCCTGCGCGACCCGGGCAAGTTCCAGCGCCTGGGCGGCCGTATTCCGCGTGGCGTGCTGATGGTCGGCCCGCCCGGTACCGGTAAGACCTTGCTTGCCAAGGCTATCGCCGGCGAGGCGAAGGTGCCGTTCTTCACCATTTCCGGTTCGGACTTCGTGGAAATGTTCGTCGGTGTCGGTGCCAGCCGTGTGCGCGACATGTTCGAGCAGGCCAAGAAGCACGCCCCGTGCATCATCTTCATCGACGAGATCGACGCCGTTGGTCGCCACCGTGGCGCTGGCATGGGTGGCGGTCACGACGAGCGTGAGCAAACCCTCAACCAGTTGCTGGTGGAGATGGACGGTTTCGAGATGAACGATGGCATCATCGTCATCGCTGCTACCAACCGTCCGGACGTGCTCGACCCGGCTCTGCTGCGCCCCGGCCGCTTCGACCGCCAGGTGGTGGTTGGCCTGCCGGACATTCGTGGTCGCGAACAGATCCTCAAGGTTCACATGCGCAAGGTGCCGGTCGGCGAGAACGTCAACCCGGCGGTCATTGCTCGTGGTACCCCAGGCTTCTCCGGTGCAGACCTGGCCAACCTGGTCAACGAGGCCTCGCTGTTTGCCGCGCGCGCCAACAAGCGCCTGGTCGAAATGAAAGAGTTCGAGCTGGCCAAGGACAAGATCATGATGGGCGCCGAGCGCAAGACCATGGTCATGTCCGAGAAAGAAAAGCAGAACACCGCCTACCACGAGGCTGGCCACGCCATTGTCGGTCGCCTGGTGCCTGAGCACGATCCGGTCTACAAGGTTTCGATCATTCCGCGCGGTCGTGCCCTGGGCGTGACCATGTTCCTGCCGGAAGAAGACCGCTACAGCCTGTCCAAGCGCGCACTGATCAGCCAGATCTGCTCGCTGTACGGCGGCCGTATTGCCGAAGAGATGACCTTGGGCTTCGACGGTGTCACTACCGGCGCGTCCAACGACATCATGCGTGCCAGCCAGATCGCCCGAAACATGGTGACCAAGTGGGGCCTTTCCGAAAAACTCGGCCCGCTGATGTACGCCGAGGAAGAAGGCGAGGTGTTCCTGGGTCGCAGTGCTGCCAGCCAGCACGCCAGCGTTTCCGGCGAAACCGCCAAGCTGATCGACTCGGAAGTGCGCAGCATCATCGATCAGTGCTACGCCACGGCCAAGCAGTTGCTCACCGACAACCGTGACAAGCTCGATGCCATGGCCGAAGCGCTGATGAAGTACGAGACCATCGACGCCGAGCAGATTGACGATATCATGGCCGGCCGTACCCCCCGCGAACCGCGCGACTGGGATGATGACTCGGCTTCGGGCAAGCCTGCTGCCCAGGGTGATCGCCCGGAATCGCCGATCGGCGGTCCAGCGGCTCAACACTAAGGGCATCTATGAGCTCAGCGCAGTACCCGACCCGGTTGCCTTGCGGCAACCGGGTTCTTGATTTGTCGCGTACCCATGTCATGGGTATTCTCAATATCACCCCTGATTCCTTCTCCGATGGCGGGCGCTTCAACCAGCGCGACGAGGCGTTGCGCCATGCCGAAGCGATGGTTGCCGCAGGCGCGACGCTGATCGACATCGGCGGCGAGTCCACGCGGCCGGGCGCGCGCGCGGTATCGGTGACCGAGGAGCTGGAGCGGGTAGCCCCCATGGTCGAGGCGATCAACAGCCGCCTCGATGTGGTCATCTCGGTCGATACCTCCACCCCGGCGGTCATGCGTGAAGCGGCGCGCCTCGGTGCCGGGCTGATCAACGACGTGCGAGCCCTGGAGCGCGATGGCGCCCTGGACGCTGCCGCGGATACCGGCCTGCCGGTATGCCTCATGCACATGCGCGGCGAGCCGGGTAACATGCAGGACGACCCACATTACGAAGATGTGACCGCCGACGTTACGCGTTACCTTGAGCAGCGAATGGCCGCCTGCGCTGCGGCGGGCATCGACGCAAACAGAATCATCCTTGATCCGGGCTTCGGTTTCGCCAAGACACTGGCGCACAACCTGAGCCTGTTCAAGCATATGGAAGCGCTCTATCGCCTTGGGCGCCCGCTGCTGGTGGGTGTTTCACGCAAGAGCATGATCGGCCTGACGCTGGAACGTCCGGTCGGCGAGCGGTTGTACGGCAGCCTCGCGCTGGCGGCGTTGGCCATGACCAAGGGGGCGAGCATCCTTCGTGTCCATGATGTGGCCGAAACCGTTGATGTGGTGCGCATGATCGCTGCGGTGCAAAACGCCGAATAAGAACATTGGAGTCCCTATGAGCAGAAAATACTTTGGTACCGACGGCATTCGTGGCCGCGTCGGCGAATACCCGATCACGCCTGACTTCATGCTGAAGCTTGGTTGGGCGGCCGGCATGGCCTTCCGCAAGCAAGGCCACTGCCGGGTGCTGGTTGGCAAGGACACGCGTATTTCCGGCTACATGTTCGAGTCCGCACTCGAAGCCGGCCTGTCCGCGGCAGGTGCCGACGTGATGCTGCTCGGGCCGATGCCTACGCCGGCCATCGCCTACCTGACGCGTACCTTCCACGCCGAAGCCGGCATCGTCATCAGCGCCTCGCACAACCCGCACGATGACAACGGCATCAAGTTCTTCTCGGGCCAGGGGACCAAGCTGCCGGACGAAGTCGAGCTGATGATCGAGGAATTGCTCGACCAGCCGATGACCGTTGTCGAGTCGGGCAAGCTGGGCAAGGTTTCGCGCATCAACGATGCCGCCGGCCGCTACATCGAGTTCTGCAAGAGCAGCGTGCCGAGCAGCACCAGTTTCGACGGCCTCAAGCTGGTGGTCGATTGCGCCCATGGCGCCACCTACAAGGTCGCGCCAAGCGTGTTCCGCGAGCTGGGTGCCGACGTGACCGTGCTGCATGCCCAGCCCGACGGCCTGAACATCAACGAAGGCTGTGGCTCGACTCACATCGAATCGCTGCAGGCTGCCGTGCTGGTCGGTCATGCCGACCTGGGCATCGCCTTCGACGGTGATGGCGACCGCGTGCTGATGGTCGACCACACCGGCGCCATCGTCGATGGTGACGAACTGCTGTTCATCATCGCCCGCGACCTGCAGGAGCGGGGCAAGCTGCAGGGCGGGGTAGTGGGCACGCTGATGAGCAACCTGGGCCTTGAGCTTGCGCTGAAGGACCTGGATATCCCGTTCGTGCGGGCCAAGGTCGGTGACCGTTACGTCATGGCCGAGCTGCTGGAGCGTGAGTGGCTGGTCGGTGGTGAAAACTCCGGTCACGTCGTGTGCTGCAATCACACCACCACTGGTGACGCGATCATCGCTGCGCTGCAGGTGCTGATGGCGCTCAAGCGCCGTGGCGAAACCCTGGCCCAGGCTCGTCAGGCCCTGCGCAAGTGCCCGCAGGTGCTGATCAACGTGCGCTATGGCGCCAGCAAGGTCGACCCGCTGGAGCACCCGGCGGTCAAGGAAGCCAGTGCCAAGGTGACCGAGGCCTTGGCCGGCCGCGGCCGCGTGCTGCTGCGCAAATCCGGTACCGAGCCGTTGGTGCGGGTGATGGTCGAGGGCGAGGACGAAAGCCAGGTGCGTGCGCACGCAGAAGCGTTGGCCAAACTGGTTGGCGAAGTTTGTGTCTGAAGGCGCTTGCCAGCGCAGATAGGGTTGGGTACTATCTGCGCCCACTTTGACCGACGAGGTAAAGCATGCGTCGCCCTATGGTAGCTGGTAACTGGAAGATGCACGGTACCCGCGCTAGCGTCGCTGAGCTGACCGAAGGCTTGAGAAATCTGGCCTTGCCGAGCGGAGTGGAAGTCGCGGTGTTTCCACCGGCCTTGTTCATCAATCAAGTGATCGATGGCCTGGCAGGTAAGGAAATTACTGTCGGCGCACAGAATTCTGCAGTACAACCCGAACAGGGTGCGCTGACCGGAGAAGTTGCTCCGGAACAGCTGGTTGAAGCAGGCTGCAAGTTGGTGTTGATTGGTCATTCGGAGCGTCGCCAGATCATTGGTGAAACCGACGAAGTGCTCAATCGCAAGTTTGCAGCGGCCCAGGCCAAAGGTTTGAAGCCAGTGCTTTGCATCGGGGAAACCCTTGAAGAGCGCGAGGCCGGCAAAACGCTCGAAGTTGTCGGGCGTCAACTAAGCAGTATCATCGAGGCATTCGGTGTTAAGGCTTTTGCCAATGCAGTAATTGCCTATGAGCCTGTATGGGCCATTGGCACTGGCCTTACGGCTACGCCACAGCAGGCCCAGGATGTGCATGCAGCCATCCGCGGCCAGCTGGCGGCAGAAGATGCTGAAGTAGCTGCGAAGGTGCAGTTGCTCTACGGCGGCAGCGTGAAGGCGGCCAATGCGGCCGAACTGTTCGGCATGCCGGATATCGATGGGGGGCTCATTGGTGGGGCTTCCCTGAACGCAGACGAATTCGGTGCAATTTGTCGCGCCGCAGGAAACTGAACAAATGCTGGAAACAGTCATCGTTGTTTTTCATCTGTTGGCAGCGCTGTCGCTTGTAGTGCTGGTTCTGTTGCAACAGGGTAAAGGTGCGGAAGCAGGTGCATCTTTCGGCGCGGGTGCTTCAAATACCGTGTTCGGGAGCCAGGGCTCTGCAACGTTCCTGAGTAAATTAACTGCTATACTCGCTGCCACTTTCTTTTTGACAGCACTTGGGTTAGGATACTTCGCGAAGCAACAAGCTCACCAGCTTAGCCAAGCAGGTCTTCCAGATCCAGCAGTGCTAGAAGTGAAAGAGCCGCAGAAACCGGCAGTTAATGATGATGTACCGGTGCTCCAGCAGCAGAAGAGCGAAACCACTCCTAATACGGGTGATGTACCTCCTCCGGCACAAGAGCAGAAGTAACGGGTTTCAAGTAGTAGTATTGCCGAGGTGGTGGAATTGGTAGACACGCAACCTTGAGGTGGTTGTGCCCATAGGGTGTAGGGGTTCGAGTCCCCTTCTCGGTACCAATTAAAGCTTGAGAGCCCGCTTTAGCGGGCTTTCTTGCAGGTGAAGGTTCGGATTTGACCCTCAGGAGGGTTCGGTCTTATACTTTTGCCCCAGCTTTGTCGCGGGGTGGAGCAGCTTGGTAGCTCGTCGGGCTCATAACCCGAAGGTCGTTGGTTCAAATCCAGCCCCCGCAACCAGCTTCAGCGGAGCCCCTTTTCAGGGGCTTTTTGCTAACCGAACAGTTTTCGGCGTCGTTGTCCAACGGCGCTTTCAGGGATGGGCGCTTCGCCCATTTTTTATTTGCACAGCATGCACGAGGGGGTTCAGGTGTCGAGCAAGCTAGAACAGTTGCAGGCCTTGTTGGCCCCGGTTGTCGAGGGTCTGGGCTATCAATGCTGGGGGATCGAATACGTTTCCCAGGGTAAGCATTCGGTACTGCGCATCTACATCGACAAGGAAGGCGGCATCCTGGTGGACGACTGCGAAGCGGTCAGCCGTCAGGCCAGCGCAATTCTCGATGTGGAAGATCCGATCAGCAGTGAATACACCCTCGAGGTGTCTTCTCCAGGCATGGATCGCCCACTGTTCACTCTGGAACAGTTTGCCTCGCATGCCGGCGAACAAGTGAAGATCAAGCTGCGCTCACCCTTCGAGGGTCGTCGTAACTTCCAGGGCCTTCTCCGCGGTGTGGAGGAGCAGGATGTGGTGGTCCAGGTGGACAATCAAGAGTTCCTGTTGCCGATCGACTCGATCGACAAGGCCAATATTATTCCCAGTTTTGACTGAGACGTGCCGGGCCCGGCGGACTATCCGGGCCCAATGGCTTGCGCAAGGCGAGGCGTACGATGAGCAAAGAAGTACTGCTGGTTGTTGAATCGGTATCCAACGAAAAAGGTGTACCGCCCGGCGTCATTTTCGAAGCGCTGGAAGTGGCACTGGCCACTGCAACCAAAAAACGTTTTGAAGACGAAGTCGACCTGCGTGTGGAAATCAACCGCCACACCGGTAGCTACGAGACCTTCCGTCGCTGGACCGTGGTCGACGAAGCCGATCTTGATGATCCGGCGATCGAAACCTGGTTGAGCAAGATTCACGAAACCCACCCTGAAGCCAAGGTCGGTGACGTGATCGAAGAGAAGATCGAGTCCATCGAGTTCGGTCGTATTGCCGCCCAGACCGCCAAGCAGGTCATCGTGCAGAAGGTCCGTGAGGCCGAGCGTGCCCAGGTGGTCGATGCCTACCGCGAGCGCGTTGGCGAGATCATCTCCGGCACCGTCAAAAAGGTTACCCGCGACAACGTCATCGTTGACCTGGGCAACAACGCCGAGGCCCTGCTGGCCCGCGAAGACATCATTCCGCGTGAGACCTTCCGTGTTGGCGTGCGCCTGCGTGCGCTGCTCAAGGAAATTCGCACCGAGAACCGTGGCCCTCAGCTGATCCTGTCGCGCACCGCGCCACAGATGCTGATCGAGCTTTTCCGCATCGAAGTGCCGGAAATTGCCGAAGGCCTCATCGAAGTCATGGCTGCCTCCCGTGATCCGGGTTCGCGAGCCAAGATCGCCGTCCGCTCCAAGGACAAGCGCATCGACCCGCAAGGCGCCTGCATCGGCATGCGTGGTTCGCGCGTCCAGGCCGTATCCGGGGAGCTGGGTGGTGAGCGTGTGGATATCGTCCTGTGGGACGATAACCCGGCGCAGTTTGTCATCAACGCCATGTCGCCGGCTGAAGTCGCGGCGATCATCGTTGATGAAGATGCCCATGCCATGGACATCGCCGTTGCCGAGGACAACCTGGCCCAGGCCATTGGTCGTGGCGGTCAGAACGTTCGCCTGGCCAGTCAGCTGACCGGCTGGACCCTGAACGTGATGACCGAGAAGGACATCCAGGCCAAGCAGCAGGCCGAAACCGGTGACATCCTGCGCAATTTCATCGATGAACTGGAAGTCGACGAGGAGCTGGCCCAAGTGCTGGTCGACGAAGGCTTCACCAGCCTCGAAGAAATTGCCTACGTACCGTTGGAAGAAATGCTCAACATCGATGGCTTTGACGAAGATATCGTCAACGAGCTCCGCGCTCGAGCCAAGGACCGTTTGTTGACCAAGGCCATCGCTACCGAAGAAAAACTGGCAGACGCCCATCCGGCTGACGACCTGCTCTCCCTCGAGGGCATGGACAAGGACCTGGCGGCGGAACTGGCGGTGCGCGGCGTGGTTAACCGCGAAGACCTGGCCGAGCAGTCGATCGACGATCTGCTCGACATCGACGGCATCGACGAAGAGCGTGCCGGCAAGTTGATCATGGCCGCCCGAGCCCACTGGTTCGAGTAATTAGGCGCGGCCTGAGGAGAGAAGTGCATGACGCAAGTCACGGTGAAAGAACTGGCCCAAGAGGTCGAGGCACCGGTAGAGCGCCTGCTGCAGCAGATGCGTGAGGCAGGTCTGCCGCACACCGACGCCGGTCAGGTAGTGACCGACAATGAGAAGCAGACCTTGCTGACTCATTTGAAGAGCAGCCACAAGAGCAAGGCGGAAGAACCGCGCAAGATTACCTTGCAGCGCAAAACCACCAGCACCCTGCGTGTCGCCGGTAGCAAGAGCATCAGCGTAGAAGTACGCAAGAAGAAAGTATTCGTGCAGCGCAGCCCGGAAGAAATCCAGGCTGAGCAGAAGCGTGAACTGGAAGAGCGCCGCGCGGCTGAAAATGCCGCTCGCGAGAAGGTCGAGGCCGAAGTTCGCCAGCGCAACGAAGAGCAGGCTCGCCGTCAGGCCGCCGATACCGCTGCTGCAGCCCCTGCGCCTGCCGCCAAGCCAGAGGCGGCGCCTGCCGCTGCCCCGGCCCCGGTAGTTGCCGATGCCCCGGCGTCCGAAGACGCCGCAGCCCGTGCTGCCGAGCGCAAGAAGGACGAAGCCCGTCGCAACGAAGGCCGCACCCGTGACGAAGACCGTCGTGGTGGCGAGCGTCGTGGCGAGGCCCCGCGCGTGTCGATCAAGGTCAAGGTCAAGGAGAAGGAAAAGGCTCCGACTCCTCGTGCCGCACCGCGCACCACCGATGAAGAGAGCGATGGCGTACGCCGTGGCCGCGGTGGCAAGAGCAAGCTGAAGAAGCGCAACCAGCACGGCTTCCAGAACCCGACCGGTCCAGTCATCCGTGACGTGACCATCGGCGAGACCATCACCGTCTCGGAACTGGCCCAACAGATGTCGGTCAAGGCCGCTGAAGTGGTCAAGTTCATGTTCAAGCTGGGTACCCCGGTCACCATCAACCAGGTGCTCGACCAGGAAACCGCTCAGCTGGTCGCCGAAGAACTGGGCCACAAAGTGACCCTGGTCAGCGATACCGCCCTGGAAGACTCCCTGGCCGAATCGCTGAAGTTCGAAGGTGAAGTCGAATCGCGTGCGCCGGTCGTTACCGTCATGGGTCACGTTGACCACGGCAAGACCTCGCTGCTCGACTACATCCGTCGTGCCAAGGTTGCCGCTGGCGAAGCCGGTGGTATTACCCAGCACATCGGTGCCTACCACGTGGAAACCGACCGCGGCATGGTCACCTTCCTCGATACCCCAGGCCACGCTGCGTTCACCGCAATGCGTGCCCGTGGTGCCAAGGCTACCGACATCGTCATCCTGGTGGTGGCGGCGGACGACGGCGTGATGCCGCAAACCCGCGAAGCCGTTCAGCATGCCAAGGCAGCTGGCGTTCCGCTGGTGGTTGCGGTGAACAAGATCGACAAGCCGGGTGCCGATATCGATCGCATCCGCAACGAGCTGGCCGTCGAAGGCGTGACCTCCGAGGACTGGGGTGGTGACACTCCGTTCGTCAAGGTTTCGGCGAAGATGGGTACCGGCGTCGACGAGCTGCTCGAAGCTGTCCTGCTGCAGGCCGAGATCCTCGAGCTGACCGCTACCCCGACCGCTCCAGGTCGTGGCGTGGTTGTCGAATCGCGTCTGGACAAGGGCCGTGGCCCGGTGGCTACCATCCTGGTTCAGGACGGTACCCTGCGTCAGGGCGATATGGTCCTGTGCGGTTCCAACTATGGCCGCGTGCGCGCCATGCTCGACGAGAACGGCAAGCCTGTGAAGGAAGCCGGCCCGTCGATCCCGGTCGAAATCCTCGGCCTGGACGGTACCCCGGAAGCCGGTGACGAGCTGTCCGTGGTTGCCGACGAGAAGAAGGCCCGTGAAGTTGCCCTGTTCCGTCAAGGCAAGTACCGCGAGGTCAAGCTGGCCCGTGCTCACGCCGGCAAGCTGGAAAACATCTTCGAGACCATGGGTCAGGAAGAGAAGAAGACCCTCAACATCGTCCTCAAGACCGACGTGCGTGGTTCCCTGGAAGCACTGCAGGGTTCGCTGTCGGGCCTGGGCAACGACGAAGTTCAGGTACGCGTGATCGGTGGCGGCGTCGGTGGTATCACCGAAAGCGACGCCAACCTGGCGCTGGCTTCGAATGCAGTACTGTTCGGCTTCAACGTGCGTGCCGATGCCGGCGCGCGCAAGATCGTCGAGCAGGAAGGTCTGGATATGCGTTACTACAACGTGATCTACGACATCATCGAAGACGTCAAGAAGGCCCTGACCGGCATGCTCGGCAGCGATGTTCGCGAGAACATCCTGGGTGTCGCCGAAGTACGTGATGTGTTCCGTTCGCCGAAGTTCGGCGCCATCGCTGGCTGTATGGTCATCGAGGGTACCGTGTACCGCAACCGTCCGATCCGCGTACTGCGCGAAGACGTTGTGATCTTCGAAGGCGAACTGGAGTCGCTGCGTCGCTTCAAGGACGACGCCTCCGAAGTGCGTAACGGCATGGAGTGCGGTATTGGCGTGAAGAGCTACAACGACGTCAAGGTCGGCGACAAGATCGAAGTCTTCGAGAAAGTCCAGGTTGCTCGTACCCTCTAAGGGTGAGCAGGGCGCCAGCCCCCGCCGCAGGGCGGTGGGCAGTGCCTCAGTAGGTAGCGCCCGGTCAGGCATCAGCCTGACCGGGCGTTTGCCGCTTTAAGTTACAGGTAGCAAGAATGGCCAAAGAATACAGCCGTACCCAACGTATCGGTGATCAGATGCAGCGCGAGCTGGCCGAGCTGATCCGCCGTGAAGTCAAGGACCCCCGCGTCGGTCTGGTCACCATCACCGCTGTGGATGTCAGCCGCGACCTAGGCCATGCCAAGGTCTTCATCACCGTCATGGGCGAAGAAACGCCAGACGCAGTGCAGCAGTCGCTCAAGGCCCTGAACAGCGCCGCCAGCTTCCTGCGTCTGCACCTGGGCCGCTCGATGCAGCTGCGCAGCGTGCCGCAACTGCATTTCCACTTCGACGAAAGCGTCAGCCGCGGTGTCCACCTGTCGGCACTGATCGAGCGCGCGGTCGCCGAAGACCGTCTGCACAAGGATGCCGACAAGCCGGACGCCGAGGAGTAAGCGGTGGCCCAGGTCAAACGTATCCGCCGCAACGTCAGCGGCATCATCCTGCTCGACAAGCCGCTGGGCTTCACCTCCAACGCCGCGCTGCAAAAGGTGCGCTGGCTGCTCAATGCGGAAAAAGCCGGCCACACCGGCAGCCTCGACCCGCTGGCAACCGGCGTGCTGCCGCTGTGCTTTGGCGAAGCGACCAAGTTTTCGCAGTACCTGCTCGATTCCGACAAGGGCTACGAAACGGTCATGCAGATGGGGCAGACTACCAACACCGGTGATGCCGAAGGTGAGGTGCTGCAGACCCGCGAGGTGACCGTTGGTCGCGCCGACATCGAGGCCCTGCTGCCGCGTTTTCGTGGCCAGATCAGCCAGATACCGCCGATGTACTCGGCGCTCAAGCGTGACGGCCAGCCGCTGTACAAGCTGGCACGTGCAGGAGAGGTAGTGGAGCGCGAGGCGCGTTCTGTTACTATTGGCCGCTTGGAGTTGCTCGAGTGCGAAGGCACCCGTGCACGGTTGAGCGTAGGATGCAGCAAAGGCACCTATATCCGCACCCTGGTGGAGGATATCGGCGAGGCCCTTGGTTGCGGCGCCTATGTCGCCGAGCTGCGCAGGACCCAGGCCGGGCCTTTCGCGCTGGCACAGACGGTCACCCTCGAGGAACTCGAACAGGCCCACGCCGAAGGCGGCAACGAAGCGCTCGACCGCTTCCTCATGCCCTCGGACAGCGGCCTGCAGGACTGGCCGCTGGTGTGCCTGTCCGAACACAGTGCGTTCTACTGGCTGCATGGGCAGGCGGTACGCGCGCCGGACGCGCCACAATTTGGCATGGTCCGGGTACAGGATCACAATGCACGCTTCATCGGTATCGGTGAAGTGAGCGAAGACGGGCGCATTGCGCCGCGTCGGCTGATTCGGTCGGAATGACCGAAACCGCGGGGCCGGGCAGTTGCCAGGCCCCACGGCACCAAGGGTGGCTGTCAGTAGGCACGGTCACACCTTTTTTATTAATACAGGGATTTGTCCCTGGCCTATTGGACCCCGCATGCGGGATCCGTTATCAGGAGAAGCCAAATGGCCCTCAGCGTTGAAGAAAAAGCTCAGATCGTTGCCGAATACCAGCAAGCCGCCGGCGATACCGGTAGCCCGGAAGTGCAGGTTGCTCTGCTGACCGCCAACATCAACAAGCTGCAAGGCCACTTCAAGGCCAACGACAAAGACCACCACTCCCGTCGTGGTCTGATTCGTATGGTCAACCAGCGTCGTAAGCTGCTGGACTACCTGAAGGGCAAAGACACCACTCGTTACAGCGCCCTGATCGGTCGCCTGGGTCTGCGTCGCTAATAGCGGCCTGGCCAGTGGTGTGCATGGCGTGTCGCAGGCTTCGGCAGGGCTGTTTTGCAGTGCTGCAGTTGGACACGCCACGCGTATCTCCGAGGTTGGCAGCCTGGCAATGCTGAGCGGATTTTCCGCTTGGTGCCAGGCTCCCAGCCTCGTGTTGTATCTGGACGGTCAATGGGGCCGATTCCCCGTTCTGCCCAAGAATTCGCAAGAAACCAGTTCCCCCAAGAGCCACTGAAAAAGGTAGGAAACCGTGAACCCGGTAATCAAGACTTTCCAGTTCGGTCAATCGACCGTTACTCTCGAAACGGGCCGTATTGCCCGTCAGGCAACCGGCGCCGTGCTGGTGACCGTCGACAACGACGTCACCGTGCTGGTGACTGTGGTAGGCGCCAAACAGGCTGATCCAGGCAAGGGCTTCTTCCCGCTGTCGGTCCACTACCAGGAAAAGACCTACGCCGCCGGCAAGATCCCGGGTGGCTTCTTCAAGCGTGAAGGCCGTCCTTCCGAGAAAGAGACCCTGACCTCGCGCCTGATCGACCGTCCGATCCGTCCGCTGTTCCCGGAAGGCTTCATGAACGAAGTGCAGGTCGTCTGCACCGTGGTTTCCACCAGCAAGAAGACCGACCCGGACATCGCTGCGATGATCGGTACCTCGGCTGCCCTGGCCATTTCCGGCATTCCGTTCGAAGGCCCGATCGGCGCCGCTCGCGTTGCCTTCCATGAAAGCACCGGCTACCTGCTGAACCCGACCTACGAGCAACTGGCTGCCTCGAGCCTGGACATGGTCGTTGCCGGTACCTCCGACGCTGTACTGATGGTTGAATCGGAAGCCAAAGAGCTGACCGAAGACCAGATGCTGGGTGCCGTTCTGTTCGCCCACGACGAATTCCAGGCTGTTATCCAGGCTGTCAAGGAACTGGCCGCCGAAGCCGGCAAGCCGACCTGGGACTGGCAGCCAGCCCCAGCCAACGTCGAGCTGATGAACCTGGTGCGTGGCGAGTTCGGCGAAGCCGTTTCGCAGGCCTACACCATCACTCAGAAGGCTGACCGTTACAACCGCCTGGGCCAGCTGCGCGACGAGGCTGTTGCCCGTCTGAGCAACGAAGAGACCGGCCCGTCCGCCAGCGCCATCAAGGACATCTTCGGCGAGCTGGAATACCGCACCGTCCGCGAGAACATCGTCAACGGCAAACCGCGTATCGACGGCCGTGACACCCGCACCGTGCGCCCGCTGAACATCGAAGTTGGCGTATTGCCGAAGACCCACGGTTCGGCGCTGTTCACCCGTGGCGAAACCCAGGCCCTGGTCGTCGCGACCCTGGGTACTGCCCGTGACGCCCAGCTGCTGGACACCCTGGAAGGCGAGAAGAAAGACCCGTTCATGCTGCACTACAACTTCCCGCCGTTCTCGGTGGGTGAGTGCGGCCGCATGGGCGGCGCCGGCCGTCGTGAAATCGGCCACGGCCGCCTGGCCCGTCGTGGCGTGCAGGCCATGCTGCCGAGCGACAGCGACTTCCCGTACACCATCCGCGTGGTATCGGAAATCACCGAATCCAACGGTTCCAGCTCCATGGCTTCGGTCTGTGGTGCTTCCCTGGCCCTGATGGACGCCGGTGTACCGATGAAGGCACCGGTTGCCGGTATCGCCATGGGCCTGGTCAAGGAAGGTGACAAGTTCGCCGTCCTGACCGACATCCTGGGTGACGAAGACCACCTGGGTGACATGGACTTCAAGGTAGCCGGTACCGCCAAGGGTGTTACTGCGCTGCAGATGGACATCAAGATCAACGGCATCACCGAAGAGATCATGGAAATCGCCCTGGGCCAGGCCCTGGAAGCGCGCCTGAACATCCTCGGCCAGATGAACCAGATCATCGCCCAGTCGCGTAGCGAGCTGTCGGCCAACGCCCCGACCATGATCGCGATGAAGATCGACACCGACAAGATCCGTGACGTCATCGGTAAAGGTGGTGCCACCATTCGCGCCATCTGCGAAGAGACCAAGGCTTCGATCGACATCGAAGACGACGGCTCGATCAAGATCTTCGGCGAAACCAAGGAAGCGGCAGAGGCTGCCAAGCAGCGCATCCTGGGCATCACCGCCGAGGCCGAGATCGGCAAGATCTACGTCGGCAAGGTCGAGCGCATCGTCGACTTCGGTGCCTTCGTCAACATCCTGCCTGGCAAGGACGGCCTGGTGCACATCTCCATGCTGAGCGATGCTCGCGTCGAGAAAGTCACCGACATCCTGAAAGAAGGCCAGGAAGTCGAAGTACTGGTACTGGACGTGGACAACCGCGGCCGTATCAAGCTGTCGATCAAGGACGTTGCCGCGGCCAAGGCCTCGGGCGTCTAAGCGACTGCCACGCAACAAAAAAAGGGCCCTTCGGGGCCCTTTTTTCTTGGGCGAAAGGGAACCTTTTGCGGACTTGCATCTTGCATGCAGGTTTACCGTGCAGATTGCAAAATGCACGACGACGGGAATGCTGGTTTTTCGCTAACTTATTGATTTTAAAGGAAACAAGCGAAGCGGAAAATCTGGCACAGCGCGTGCAACTACCTTCATATCTGACGCCAGGACATACGGCGCAGACCTTTCGAAAAACAGGAGTGACTCACATGAAGAAGTTCGCCATTGCTGCCGCTACTGCTACCGCCCTGACCCTGACCATGGCTAACGGCGCATTCGCTGCAGAGCCAACCCAGGCTCCAGTCATGTTGGCCGCCAATACCGTGGACAACGCCAAGCAGGAAGGTTCTGACACCTGGATCACCACCAAAGTGAAAGCGGACCTGCTGACTGAAAAAGGTATTCCAGGCAGCGACATCAAAGTCGAGACCAGCCAAGGTGTCGTCTCGCTGTCGTCTGACGTGGCGGTGACTCAGTCCCAGAAAGAAGAAGCTGTTCGTATTACCAAGAACATCAAAGGCGTCAAAAGTGTGATGTCGGACGGCCTGAAAGCCGAATAAGGAATGTCCCGTCGGCCAAAAGGATTTGGCCACCTTCGCTCCGAGCCCCGGCTATTTGCCGGGGCTTTTCATTGGTGGCTAGTACACCGGATTACGCGCAATCACATCACTCTCGAAGCATTCCTGCTCGACGATCAGCGGCTCGACCAACGGCCGGCTATCGCGAAAGTGCGCAGTCTGCGTATGCGCGTCATACGCCGCATCATCGCGGTAGATCTCGTACAGGTAGATCACCTCCGGGTCGACCCGGTCCTGCGACACATCGAACACCAGGCAGCCAGGTTCGTTGGCAACGGAAGCCGCGGCATTGACCTTGATCGCAGTCAGAAATTCCTCGGCGTAACCGGGCTTCACTCGGGTCTTGATGAACAGGCTATACACAAGGCTCTCCTTTTGTTTTAAATTCCATTATGAATTGTATACAAAAATGGAGCCTCGCCAATGTCCGAATTGCCTGCACGCCCTGGCCGCCTGAACGGCCTGCGTCATATTGCCTTGTTGGTACCCAACCTGGAGGAGTGTGAACGCTTCTACGTCGATGTGCTGGGCATGGAAGTGCTGAACCGCGCCAACGAAGACCTGGTGTACCTCACTTGTGGTAACGACAACCTGTCGCTGGGGCGTGGGGCAGGGGCGGCCAATGGGTTGCAGACCCTGGACCACTATGGGTTCATCGTCGATAGCGTGGAGGAGCTGGAAGCCTGGTACCAGTACTTCAAGGCGCACGGCGTGACCTTGCTGGACCGGCCGTTCAACCATGGTGACGGGGCGCGCAGCTTCCACCTGTTGGACCCGGCAGGGAACAAGGTGCAGCCGTTGTACCATCCGGCGGTGTCGGGGCAGCGTTTGGTGTGAAGCCTGTACCGGCCTCTTCGCGGCGGTTCGGCGCCCCGATGAGCCCGCTCCCACAGGTACTGCACAGGCCTTGAACTGTGTGCGGTCCCTGTGGGAGCGGGCAAGCCCGCGAAGAGGCCAGACCTGCTAGTAGAAGTTACTCGGCATCCAGATGCATCGGCGTCACCACCCGCCCATCGCTCTCGGCCTGGCCCAGGTTGGTATCGATGAAGTACACCCGGTCATCTTCCAGCTGGCCTTTGTCCACCAGGTAATCCTTGATGCTGCTGGCCCGCTCCTGGCCAAGTGTGCGCAGCAGCGCAGTACTTTCGGCCCAGGACTTGATCACCGCCTCGCGCAGCTTGGCGGTGCGCTCGTCGCGGCCCAGTTGCTCCCATTCCGCAGGCGGCTGTTGCTTCAGGCGGTTACGGTAGATGCCTTCGAGCATCGCCGGTTTTTCGCTGTCGTCGACCACCAGCATCGAGGCATTGGCCGGCACCTTGTCACCGCGGCGCTGCAGGATCTTGTACCAGGTGGCCTGGTACTCACGCTCCAAGCGCTGCTGGGCGATCAGCGGGCCGTCGCTGGCCTGGGCGCTGGTGCCTTCGATTTCCAGGCGCAGCTCCGGGCGTTCCTTCAGGGCCGACGCCAATTTGTCCAACGATGCCTGGGCGTCGCCACTAAGCTCGCTGGAGCCCGGGGCGAAGGACACATTGCCCAGATCTTCCGAGCCACCGCCGGCAACCAGCCCGCCAATGAACTTGAACGGCGCTTGCGCCGCACGCAACACCAGGTTGCGCAGGGTTTGCCAGACGATCGGCATCACGCTGAACTGCGGGTTGTTGAGGTCTCCGGATACTGGCAGCTCGATCGAGATCTTGCCTTCGGTATCCTTCAGGAGTGCCACCGCCAGGCGGATAGGGAGGTCCACTGCGTCCGGGCTGTCGACCTTCTCGCCCAACTGCAACTGCTCAACCACCACCTTGTTCTCGGCCTTCAGCTGGCCATTGGTGATCAGGTAATGCAGGTCGAGGTTGAGCCGGCCCTTGCGGATACGGAAGCCGGCGAACTTGCCGGAGTAGGGTGTGAGTGTGGTCAGCTCGACCCGCTTGAAGCTGGTGGCGATATCCAGGCTGGCCAGCGGGTTGAACGGGTTGAGGGCGCCTTTGATGGTGACCGGCGCGTAGCGGTCGACCTTGCCCTTGACGTCGACCTTGGCCGGCACCGGCTTGCGATTGTCGATGGTGCCGATCCGGCCGTTCAGCTGCTGGATGGCCGTGGCGAAGTTGGGGGTGAGGGACAGGTCGGCGAAGTTGGCCGAGCCGTCGTTGATGTCGATCTGGCCGATGTGGATGCCCAGCGGCTTGTCGTTGCCGGCGGAGGCCGGCTTGGCCTGGCTGGTCGCCGGGGCGCCGGCCGGCTGCGGGATCAGCAGGTCGTTGATGTTGGTCGTGCGGTCTTCGTTGATGATGAAACGCGCATAGGGTTGCAGCAGGGTCACTTTGTCGATCGACAGCGCATCGCCGTGCACGTAGGACAGGCCGTCGACGTTCACCTGCTGCCATTTGACGAAGTCACGGCTCTTGATGGTGTCGAGGGTGTGCAGCTGGCTGACCTGTGCCTTGCCGGTAACACTGAAGGCCAGTGGTGCGGTGTTCTTCAGGTCGACCTTGAGGTCGCTGGCGAGCATGCCGCTGCGCAGCTCCAGCAGGATGAACGGGCTGATATAGGCCTGGGCCACTCGCAGGTCGATGTCGCGGGTGCTCACGTCCAGCTTGGCCCAGATGGGCGCCAGGTTGACCTGGCCGGCCGCCTGCAGTTTGCCTTGCTTGCCCACGCCGGTATCGAGCTTGAGGGTGAAGGGCGACTTGTTGAGGCTGTCGAAACCTTGCAGGTCGGCGTTGAGCGGGCCGACGTCGAGGGCCACCGGTTCCTTCTGGGTACGGTCTGCCAGGTGCACCAGGTAGTTACGCAGTTGCACATCCTTGAGCAGCACCTGCCAGGGTTTGCTCGGCTCCTTGGCGGCTTGCTGTTCGGGCGTGGGTTCGGCGGCTGCCGGCTCGGCCTTTTCCTTCGGCGTGGCCTTGGCCGGCTGGCTGGCGAACAGCTTCTGCCAGTCGAGCTGGCCGTCCTTTTCCAGCGCGGCCCAGGTTTCCAGTTTTTCGCTGCGGATCTTGCCCACGGTGACCAGCTGCTTGACCAGGTCGACCGAGGTTTCGCTTACTTCCAGGCTGGCCAGGCGTGCCAGCGGGCGGCCATCCGGGGCATTGATGGCAAACGGGGCGATGCGCACCGACGCGTTGTCCAGCAACAGTTCGGTCTGTTTGGCAAGGTTGAGCTTGTAGTGGGTGTCGAGGCTGACCACGCCCTCTTCCAGCACCAGTGGCACGGCATCGCGCACATAGGGCCAGAATGCCTTCATCTTGCCTTCGGTGATCTTCAGTGTGCCTTCAGAGGCGATCGGGGCCAGGCTCAGGGTACCTTTCCAGTCGATACGCCCGCCGTTGGGGCCGATGGCCACCAGGGTCATGTCGGCATTGTCGTTGGGCAGGGTGCTGAGGTTTTTCAGCTCCAGGTTCATGTTGTCGTAGAGGAACTCGATCGGCTCGCTCGGGCGCAGGTCCTCGAAGTGCAGGTAGCCGTCGCTGAGCTTGATGCTGCCGATGCGTAGCGGGAACGGGTCGCTGGGCGGCTCGTCGGGCTTGGCTTCGCTGGCTGGCAGCTTGAACAGGCGGGTCAGGTTGAGGGTACCGTCCTTGGCGAACAGCACTTCGTTGCGTGGCTTGACCAGTTCCACTGCGTCCAGGTGCAGGGCACCGCTCCACAGGCTGTCGAGCGAGAGGTTGGCGTACAGCCGCTCGAAGCCGACCTGCTCCTTGCCCGGCTCGCCGATCTGCAGGCCCCACAGCGTCAGCTCGAGGCTGAAGGGGTTGAGCTCGATCCGTTCGAGGTGGGCAGGCACGGTCGCGTACTGGGCCAACTGCTGGTTGGCGATGCGCAGCGCGACACCGGGGAGAACGAGAAAGCCGAGAAGGCTGTAGAGGGCTACGAGGGCCAGCAGTGCGCCAGCGGCGCGAGTCAATCCTTTGTACATGTGTCGCTTCGTCTGTCTAAGCAGGAGAGCTTGGAGTATGGCACGTTAAATCAGTTCCGCTGAGGCGACCATCTGACCTCATTCGATACCCATGCGCCGTTTGGCCCGATGCGCCGAGCCGTCGCGCATCGCCCAGCGCAATATCGGCGCGGTGCGTTGCAGCCCCAGGCGGATCATGCGCCGCTGCAACGGGCCGTGCTGCAGGCCGAGCATGGCCTGGGCCCAGGCCGGCAGCAGGTCGATGCCGGCGTGCAGCATCAGCTTGCCCACCGGCTGTGCCAGGCGGCTGGGGGCGGGGGCATCGAGCAGGATGCCGACCACCTCATGGCTGCGGGCGTCGCAGTGCAACTGCGGCCGCATGCGCTGCAGGTAGTCCTCGACCTGCTGGCACGAGCGCGGCACGTCGCGGGCGCCAAGGCGCTCGGCGATCAGCGCGATCTCTGCGTAGTAGGCATCCTGCTCGGCGCGCGCAAGGTGCGGGTTGCGGTAACGCAGGTGGGCGGCGAGGAAGCTGCTGACTTCCGCCACATGCACCCAGGTCAGCAGGTCCGGGTCGCTGGCCGCATATGGGCGGCCATCCGGCGCGGTGCCGGTCACCTGCAAGTGGATGGTGCGTACCTTGTCGATCAGCCACTCGGCATCGCGGGTGGCGCCGAAGGTGGTGCCGGAGATGAATTGGCTGGTGCGGCGCAGGCGGCCGAGCAGGTCTTCACGGAAGTTGGAGTGGTCCCACACCCCGGCCAGGGCCAGCGGGTGCAGCAATTGCAGCATGAGGGCGCTGATGCCACCGACCAGCATGCTCGGGAAGTCGCCATGTACCCGCCAGCTGATGCTGTGCGGGCCGAACAGGCCGGGGTCGCCCTTGGGCGATTCCAGGTCGAGCTGGCCGAGGGCCAGCCCGGTAAGGCTCATGACCTGGGTTTCGATGCGGCGGCGAAGGGCTTCCATGGCGACCTGTGGTTCAGGGCGGCCATGAACAGCGGCCGCCGGTTACTGGTTGAGGCGTTTGTCGATCAGGCCCTGCACCACACTTGGGTCGGCCAGGGTCGAGGTATCGCCCAGGTTGTCGAGTTCGTTGCAGGCGATCTTGCGCAGTATACGCCGCATGATCTTGCCTGAGCGCGTCTTGGGCAGCGCCGGGGCCCACTGGATCAGCTCGGGCTTGGCGAAACTGCCGATTTCCTTGCTGACCAGGGCCAGCAACTCGGCCTTGAGCGCGTCGTCCGGCGTTACGCCATTCATGGGCGTGACGAAGGCATAAACGCCCTGGCCCTTGAGGTCGTGGGGGTAACCGACCACCGCCGCTTCGGCGACGCTGTCATGCAGCACCAGCGCGCTTTCCACTTCGGCGGTACCGATACGGTGGCCGGAAACGTTGATCACGTCATCGATACGCCCGGTGATCCAGTAGTCACCATCGGCATCGCGGCGGGCACCGTCGCCGGTGAAGTAATAGCCGGGCATCGGCTTGAAGTAGGTGTCGACCATGCGCTGATGGTCGCCATAGACGCTACGGATCTGCCCGGGCCAGCTGGCCTTGATCACCAGCAGGCCGGCACCGGGGCCTTCGATGAGCTTGCCCTTTTCGTCCAGCAGCACTGGTTGTACGCCGAACATGGGCTGGGTGGCACAGCCGGGCTTGAGCGACTGCGAGCCGGGCAACGGGGTGAGCATGATGCCGCCGGTTTCGGTCTGCCACCAGGTATCGACGATGGGGCAGCGCTTTTGCCCGACTTCCTCGAAATACCACTCCCAGGCTTCGGGGTTGATCGGCTCGCCGACGCTGCCCAGCAGGCGCAGGCTCTGGCGTGAAGTGTTTTGCAGCGGCGCGGAGCCTTCGCGCATCAGCGCGCGCAGGGCAGTCGGGGCGGTGTAGAAGATGTTCACCTGGTGCTTGTCCACCACTTGCCAGAAGCGCGAGGTGTCCGGGTAGTTGGGCACGCCTTCGAACATCAGCGAGATCGCGCCATTGGCCAGCGGGCCATAGACGATGTAGCTGTGGCCGGTGACCCAGCCGACATCGGCGGTGCACCAGAACACCTCGCCGTCACGGTAGTCGAACACCACCTTGAAGGTGAGGGTGGCCTGCAGCAGGTAGCCGCCGGTAGTGTGCAGCACGCCTTTGGGTTTGCCGGTGCTGCCGGAGGTGTAGAGGATGAACAGCGGGTCTTCGGCGCCCATCGGCTCGGGAGCGCAGTCGTCGCCGGCCTTTTCCGTTGCCTCGTGGTACCAGAGGTCACGGCCTTCGGCCCAGGCGACATCGCCGCCGGTGCGGCGCACCACGAATACGCTGCTGACCGCGGGGCAGCTGGCCAGGGCCTTGTCGACGTTCTGTTTCAGCGGGATGCGTTTACCGCCGCGCACGCCTTCATCGGCGGTGATCACCGTACGGCAGTCGGCATCGAGGATACGGTCGCGCAGGGCATCGGGCGAGAAGCCGCCGAACACCACCGAGTGGATGGCACCGATGCGGGTGCAGGCAAGCATGGCGAAGGCGGCCTCGGGGATCATCGGCATGTAGATGCACACCCGGTCGCCTTTCTTCACCCCGCGTGCTTTCAGCGCATTGGCCAGGCGGCAGACCTGGCGGTGCAGTTCGCGGTAGGTAATGGCCTTGGAATCCTTGGGGTCATCGCCTTCCCACAGCAGGGCGGTCTGTTCGCCGCGTCGGACCAGGTGGCGGTCGATGCAGTTGTAGCTGACGTTGAGCTGGGCGCCGTCGAACCAGCGGGCGCTGCCGGTCTTCAGGTCGCATTGCTGCACGCTCGACCAGGGTTTTATCCAGTCCAGGCGCTTGGCCTGTTCGGCCCAGAAGGTGTCGGGGTCATCCACCGACTGGCGGTAGAGGCGGCGGTACTCGTCGGGGGTGAGGGCGGCGGACTGGCTGACGGCCAGGGCCTGGGGGTAGTTGCGGATATCGAACATGGCGGGTGGTCCTGCTCTTGTAAGGGGCGATGGACTGCAACGGCTATTCGATAGGACAGTGTAGCTGGGAGAGGTGTTCAACCTGTGCCGGCCTCTTCGCGGGCTCGCCCGCTCCCACAGGTACTGAACAGTTCTTGAGGCCTGTGCGGTACCTGTGGGAGCGGGCGAGCCCGTGAAGAAGCTGGCGAAGGTTTCAGATCAACCGCGGTGACGGCCGCGGAAGTAGTTGATCAGGCCTTGGGTAGAGCCATCTTCGGCACTGTCTTCCAGGCTGCCGACCAGGCGTTGGTAAACGCCCTTGCCCAGCTCCTTGCCCAGCTCCACGCCCCACTGGTCGAAGGCGTTGATGCCCCAGATCACGCTCTGTACGAAGACCTTGTGCTCGTACATCGCCACCAGCGCGCCCAGGCGGCGTGGGCTGATGCGCTCCACCACCAGGGTATTGCTCGGGCGGTTGCCCGGGATCACCTTGTGCGGGGCCAGCTTTTCGATGTCCGCTTCGTTCAGGCCTTTGCCACGCAGCTCGGCTTCGGCTTCTTCGCGGGTCTTGCCCAGCATCAGCGCCTGGCTCTGCGACAGGCAGTTGGCGTACAGCCACTGGTGATGGTCGGCCACCGGGTTGAAGCTCACCACCGGCACGATGAAGTCGGCCGGAATCAGCTGGGTGCCTTGGTGCAGCAATTGGTGGTAGGCATGCTGGCCGTTGCAGCCGACGCCGCCCCAGATCACCGGGCCGGTGTCGGTTTTCACCGGGGTACCGTCCTGCAGCACGCTCTTGCCGTTGGACTCCATGTCCAGCTGCTGCAGGTGCTTGGTGATGTTGCGCAGGTAGTGGTCGTACGGCAGGATCGCGTGGCTCTGTGCGCCCCAGAAGTTGCCGTACCAAACGCCCAGCAGGGCCAGCAGTACCGGCATGTTCTTTTCGAACGGCGCGGTCTGGAAGTGCTGGTCCATGGTGTAGGCACCGGACAGCAGTTCCTTGAAGTTGGCGGTACCGATGGCCAGGGCGATCGGCAGGCCGATGGCCGACCATAGCGAGTAGCGCCCGCCCACCCAGTCCCACATCGGGAAGATGTTTTCTTCGCGGATGCCGAAGGCCACGGCGGCGGCCTTGTTGCTGGAAACGGCGATGAAGTGGCGGTACAGCTCGGCTTCCGAGCCGCCCTGGGCCAGGTACCAGGTACGCGCGGCCATGGCGTTCTTCAAGGTCTCGAGGGTGTTGAACGACTTCGACGAGACGATGAACAGGGTGGTTTCGGCGCGCAGGTTGGCCGACAGCTCGTGGAACTCACTGCCGTCGATGTTCGCCAGGTAGTGGCAGCGCACGCCGCGCTGGGCGTAGGGCAGCAGCGCCTCGGAGACCAGCTCGGGGCCGAGGAACGAGCCACCGATGCCGATGTTGACCACGTCGGTGATCGGTTTTTCGCTGTAGCCGCGCCACAGGCCGTCGTGGATGCGGCCGACCAGTTCGGTGATCTGGTTGAGCACCTTGTGCACTTCCGGCATCACGTTCACGCCGTTGACGCTGAGCTTGTCGCCCACCGGCCGGCGCAGGGCGGTGTGCAGCACCGGGCGGCCTTCGGAGGCGTTGATGATTTCGCCACTGAACATCGACTTGATGGCGTCCTGCAGGCCCACTTCGTTGGCCAGGTTCACCAGCAGGTCGCGGCTTTGTTCGGTGATCAGGTTTTTCGAATAGTCGAGGAACAGGCCGCAGGAGCTCAGGGAGAACTGGTCGAAGCGCTTGGTATCGGCGGCGAAGGCTTCGCGCATGCTGAAACCTTGCATGGCGTCGCGGTGTTGCTGGAGCGCCTGCCAGGCGGGCAGGGCCGTGACATCGTGGGGTGTACGGTAATACGCCATTGCGCGGGGTTCCCTTGGTGCGTGGTGAGACCTTGGACACGGCACTCATTGCCGGGTTCAGGCTGGCACCATTATAGGCAAAGGCCACTTGCAGGGAATGGGTATGGCGGGGGAATTTGGGGGGCGCTTTGCGCCCCTTCGCAGCACAAGGCTGCTCCTACAAAGGAAGGCGATTTTCTGTAGGAGCAGCCTTGTGCTGCGAATGGGCTGCAAGGCAGCCCCAGGCCGTTACGCGGTCTTCTCTTCCAGATGCAGGTACAGGTTGTCGATCAACCGTGTGTTACCCAGGTAAGCCGCCGCAATCACCACCAGGTCTCGATCATCGATCACTGCCGGGCGCAGGCTCACGGCATGACGCACTTCCAGGTAATCCGGCCGGAAACCAGCGGCGGTCAACTGCGCCTGGCCTTCGGCAACCAGCGCGGCAAAGTCCCGTTGGCCACGGCCGATGCCAGCAGCGATGTGCTGCAGCGTGCGGTACAACGCTGGCGCCGCAGCACGCTGCTCAGGCGTGAGGTAACCGTTGCGCGACGACAGCGCCAGGCCGTCCTCGGCCCGCACGGTGGGCTCGCCGATGATCTGGATCGGCATGTTCAGGTCGCGCACCATGGCGCGGATCACCGCCAGCTGCTGGAAGTCCTTTTCACCGAACACGGCAAGGTCGGGCTGGACCATGTTGAACAGCTTGCTGACCACGGTGGCCACGCCTTCGAAATGCCCGGGCCGGCTGGCGCCGCACAGGCCTTCGGAAAGGTGGGGCACGCTGACGCGGGTTTGCACGCTCATGCCGTCGGGGTACATCTCTTCGACGCTGGGCGCGAACAGCAGATTGCAGCCAGCCTGGAGCAGGCGCTCCTGGTCGGCGGCCAGGGTGCGCGGGTACTTGTCGAGGTCTTCGTTGGCGCCGAACTGCAGCGGGTTGACGAAGATGCTGGCGACCACGAAATCGGCGCGCTGCGCAGCCTTGGTCACCAGGGCGGCATGGCCGCTGTGCAGGTTGCCCATGGTCGGCACGAAGCCGATGCGCTTGCCTTCACCGCGGGCGCGGGCGACTGCGGCGCGCAGTTCGCGGACGGTCTTGACTGTATTCATGCACTGAACCCGTGTTCGCTGCCTGGGAAGCTGACTTGCTTGACCGCCTCGACGTAAGCGACGAGGGCGCTGTGGATATCCGGCTGGCCTTGCATGAAGTTCTTCACGAACTTCGGTACCCGGCCGCTCAGCGACAGACCGAGCATGTCGTGCAGGACCAGTACCTGGCCATCGGTGCCGCTGCCGGCGCCAATGCCGATCACCGGGATGGATACGGCACTGGTGATTTCCGCCGCCAGTTCGCTGGGCACGCATTCGAGCAGCAGCATGGCTGCACCGGCCTGTTCCAGGGCGATGGCGTCGGCGCGCATCTGCCGGGCCTGGGCTTCCTGGCGGCCCTGCACCTTGTAGCCGCCCAGCACGTTGACAGTCTGCGGGGTCAGGCCCATGTGCGCGCACACCGGCACGCCACGCTCGGCCAGCAGGCGGATGGTCTCGGCCAGCCAGGCAGCGCCTTCGATCTTGATCATGTGGGCGCCGGCCTGCATCAGCGTGGCGCTGTTGGCGAAGGCCTGCTCCGGGGTGGCGTGTGCCATGAACGGCAGGTCGGCGAGGATCAGCGCGCCGTCGTTGCCACGTTTGACGCTGGCGGTATGGTAGGCCATGTCCGCGGTGGTCACCGGCAGTGTGCTGTCGTGGCCTTGCAGGACCATGCCCAGCGAGTCGCCCACCAGCAACACTTCGACACCGGCCTGGCTGGCGGCCTTGGCGAAGGTCGCGTCGTAGCAGGTCAGCATGGTGATTTTTTCACCCTTGGCCTTGAGGCCATTGAGGGTGGTCAGGGTTACTTCAGGCATGTAGGAAATTCCTCGTTCAGGCGCTGTAAGAAACGACTGCATTCAACGCGTGTAGTCATCTTCCGGAGCGGCACATCATCGGGCGTGATGTTCGGGCACAGGTCCGTCCGGGCCTAAATACGGGTATGCGGCACTTTGGTGCCACACGGGACGCCTATAGTCGTGAGCGAGGTTGGGGAAGTCAATCACCCTGTTACCGCATTGTTACGATCAGGGTGTTACTGGCGTTACCGCGCCAGTGTGCAAGGCTGGAACGCCCGGTTTACAGGCGTTCCAGGCCGACGAACGGGCAGTCGTCGAGCAGTTGCGCGAGGGCGCGGCCGTCGGCCAGGCGGAAATCGCTCGGTACCAGTTCCGCCAGCGGGTACAGCACGAAAGGCCGGGCATGCATGTGGTAATGCGGCACTTTCAGGCGCGGCTCATCGAGCACCTGGTCGCCGAACAGCAGGATGTCCAGGTCCAGTGTGCGCGGGCCCCAGCGTTCCTTGCGCACGCGGCCCTGATCGTTCTCGATGGCCTGCAGTGCATCGAGCAGGGCCAGCGGTGGCAGGGCGGTGTCCAGGGCGGCGACGGCGTTGGTATAGCGCGGCTGGCCGGGCAGCAGCGAATCGCTGGTGTATAGGGCCGAGGCCGCCACCAGGCGCGTGGCTTCGACCTGGTCGAGGGCCTGCAAGGCGCTGCGCAGCTGCTCGGCAGGTGCGTCCAGGTTGCTGCCCAGGCCGATATAGGCGCGGGTACTCACTCGAAGGCCTCGTCGCCACTGCGCTTGCGCTTGCCACCGCTACGCTTGCGTTTGCGCGGGCCGGCGCCGGTGCCTTCGTCACGGCTGCCCAGCTCGCGGATCATCTCGCGGCGCTCGCTGTCGTTGGCATCCTGGTAGTCGGTCCACCACTGGCCGAGGTCGTCGGTTTCTTCCCCGGCGCTTTCGCGCAGCAGCAGGAAGTCGTAGCCGGCACGGAAGCGCGGGTTGTCCAGCAGCATGTCGGCGCGCTTGCCGCTGCGGCGTGGCAGGCGCTCCTGCATGTCCCAGATCTCACGGATCGGCAGGGTGAAGCGCTTGGGGATGGCGATGCGTGCGCATTGCTCGGCGATCAGGTCGTGGGCCGCACCGTTCATGGCCGGGATCGGCGGCACGCCTTGGTTCTGCAGGTGCAGCACGCGGGCCGGCAGGGCTGGCCACAGCAGCGCGGCGAAGAGGAAGGCCGGGGTTACCGGTTTGCCTTGCTTCACGCGCAGGTCGGTGTTGTTCAGCGCCTGGCTGATCAGCGTGTGGGTGTAGGTCGGGCGCTCGTCCAAGGCATGCGAACTGGCCGGGAACAGCGGCTCGAACAACTGCAGGTCGACCAGCATCTCGAAGACGATGGCGCCCTGGCCGGAGAGGAACAGCTTGAGGCTCTCTTCGAACAGGCGCGCAGGCGGAATCTCGCGCAGCAGTGGGGCCAGCTCGCGGATCGGCTGGACCGTGTGCTTTTCGATGCCGAAGTCGAGCTTGGCGGCGAAACGCACCGCGCGCAGCATGCGCACCGGGTCTTCCTGGTAGCGGTGGGTAGGGTCACCGATCAGGCGCAGCAGGCGGTTGCGAATATCGTGCACGCCGTTGGCGTAGTCGAGGATGCGCTCGCTGACCGGGTCGTAGTACAGGGCGTTGATGGTGAAGTCGCGACGTTGCGCGTCCTCTTCCAGGGTGCCGTACACGTTGTCACGCAGGATGCGGCCACTGGCATTGTGCGACGAACGGTGGCTGTCGCCCTGGTCGTCTTCCGAGTGGTGGGCGCGGAAGGTGGCGACTTCGATGATCTCACGGCCGAAATGCACGTGGACCAGCTTGAAGCGGCGGCCAATGATGCGCGCGTTGCGGAACTCGGCACGGACCTGTTCGGGGGTGGCACTGGTGGCGACGTCGAAGTCTTTCGGCGTGATGCCCAGCATCAGGTCGCGGACACAGCCACCGACCAGGTAAGCCTGGTAACCGGCGCTCTGCAGGCGTTCCACGATGTTCACCGCATGGCGGCTGAATTGGTGGCGTTGCAGCGAGTGCTGGCTCTTGTTGATCACCTCAGGCGTGGTGCGCCTGTGGTGCGGGCCCGGTACGGGCGGGCGGAACGACTGGAACAGCTTCTTCAGCATGGGATGCACTGTTTGAAGGAATGTTCGGCCAAGAATAGGAGAATGGCCGCATGATGGGCGGGGATTCTAGCATTTACTCAAGGAATGGTGTAGGCGGGTAGCAGGATGCCTGCCGGAAGGGTAGAAACGACAAGGGGAGCCTAAGCTCCCCAAGAAGTCGTTGCGTGCTCTTATTGTTTTTTTGCTGGGCTTCTTGTTTTTGTTGAGTGCCCTGTCCACAAATCTCGAAGCTTGTGGACGACCCCCAATCCAGGGGTTAAGAGCAAACGGATTGCTTTGGTCGCTGATGTCACGTTGATCTGTCGATCCAACCAGTTCAGGCGCTGCTTTTTAGTGCAGTTTTTATTGTTCTCTGCCTGGTTGTGGGGCAAGCCCCAAACACGCATCCTCTCCAAAAGAATCAGTTAGCTGCGCCTCCGCCGTCTTGTTTTTATTGTGCGTGAGCCGTTTCGTCTTGTTCTTATTCTGAGTTGCAGTGCTTGTTATTGTTCTTGTACCAGACATATAGCAGGTGCCGTGCCAACTTTTGCAAACCCAGTAAAATCAAGGGGTTGGAGGTGGTGGGCGGTTTTTTAGCGGTCGAAAATGTCGAAATTTCGTTACCGTACGCCTCGGGAACTGTTACGGCGGAAAGCTTGGGTAACAGATTTTTGCGGGGGCTGAGGTGTTACCTGGGTGTTCGCCGTGACACGTTCAGCGCCTGTGAGATCGAGCGCCGCCCGCGCGGCGCTTCGCGGCACAAGGCCGCTCCCACATCTGTTTCGGGCCAGTCTCTCCTGTGAGGTCTCCTCTGCCCGCCTTGTCTGTTCCATTCGATATCAAGGGGGGCGCGACAGCTCTTCATCAACTTCAGCCATGCACCAAGGCTGCAACCCATCTGGCACAGGAATGATTGGCCCGAAACAGATGTGGGAGCGGCCTTGTGCCGCGAAGCGCCGCGCGGGCGGCGCTCGATCTCACAGGCGCCACATAGGCTGCGGCGTACGGTGGCGGGCAGGTTGAGTTACTCGCTGGTAGCGTTGCTCTTGCGCCGCGGGATACCCAGGCGCTGGCGGCGTTCCCACAGGCACTTGCGGCTGACCCCGAGTTTGCGGGCCAGTTCGGTCTCGGTCATGTGGTCCTGGTGCTCGAGCACGAAGTGCTGGAAGTAGTCTTCCAGCGACAGGTCCTCGGTCGGTTCATGGCTGGCATTCGCCGAACTGGCCACGACCAGGGCGTTGTCGAGGATTTCGTCCTCCTCCAGGTCGCCCAGCTCGATGTCGATGCCCAGCAGGTCGGCGGAAATTTCTGCGCTCTCGCTGAGGATCACCGCGCGCTCAACGGCGTTTTCCAGCTCTCGCACGTTACCCGGCCAGCTGTAGTGACGAATGGCCTGCTCGGCTTCGGCCGAGAAGTGCAGGTCGTCGCGGCCGATGCGCGCGCTCTGGCGGGCGAGGAAGGCGCTGGCGATCTCGTTGACGTCGCTGCCGCGCTCGCGCAGGGCAGGCAGTTTCAGGGCGATCACGTGCAGGCGGTAATACAGGTCTTCACGGAACTGGCCGGCCTTGGCCAGGTTCTTCAGGTCGCGGTGGGTCGCGGCGATCAGGCGTACATCGACCTTTTGCGACTGTACCGAACCTACCCGGCGAATCTCGCCTTCCTGCAGCACGCGCAGCAGGCGGGCCTGGGCTTCCAGCGGCAGTTCGCCGATTTCGTCGAGGAACAGGGTACCGCCATCGGCAGCTTCCACCAGGCCGGCGCGCCCGGCGCTGGCGCCGGTGAACGCGCCTTTCTCGTGGCCGAACAGCTCGGACTCGATCAGTGTCTCGGGGATGGCCGCGCAGTTCACCGAAATCATTGGTGCCTTGGCCCGACGCGACAGGTTGTGCAGGGCGCGTGCGACCAGCTCTTTACCGGTGCCCGACTCGCCCTGGATCAGCACGTTGGAATCGGTGGGCGCGACCTTGCGGATCTTGCTGTACATGTCCTGCATTGGCGGGCAGGAGCCGATGATGCCGATTTCGCCATTGGCGGCTGCCGCGCTGCCTTTGTCGGCCGGGGCGGCCTTGCCATTGGTGGCGCGTGGCTCGGCCGCCGGTGCGGCAGCCGGGGCGTTCTGCCGGTCGCGCAGGATACGCGCCACCGCTTGCAGCATCTCGTCGTGGTCGAAGGGCTTGGCGATATAGTCCACCGCGCCCATTTTCATCGAGTCTACCGCTGAGCGCAGGCTGGCGTAGCTGGTCATGATCAGCACCGGGGTGCCCTGGCCGAGCTTGATCAGTTCGGTGCCGGGCGCGCCTGGCAGGCGCAGGTCGCTGACGATCAGGTCGAAGGTGGCAATGCTGAAGCGTTCCTGGGCTTCCTGCACCGAGCCGGCTTCGCTGACCTGGTACTGGTTCCGTTCGAGCAGGCGGCGCAAGGCCGAGCGGATGATGGTTTCGTCTTCGACGATCAGAATGTGCGGCATTGATTCAATTCTCTCGACGGTCTCGAATTTCAGGGGACGTCGCTACGACATGCCGGGGCAGGGTCACGCGGATCCGGGTGCCACGTTGCCGTTCGATATCGGCCGGGCTGTCGATGGTGATTTGCCCATAATGCTCTTCCACGATGGAATAGACCAGAGCGAGCCCCAGTCCGGTTCCTTCGCCCGGGTCCTTGGTGGTAAAGAAGGGTTCGAACAGGCGGTCCATGATGTTTTTCGGGATCCCGCTGCCCTCATCCTCGACGATCAGGTCGACGGTGTGCTCGCTGACTTCGCTGCGCACGCGCACGGCGCTGCCGGGAGGCGAGGCGTCGCGGGCGTTGGAGAGCAGGTTGATCAGCACCTGGGCCAGGCGCTGCGGGTCCCCTTCGGCCCAGTGCTCCGGGTCGCATAGGTTGAAGAACTGTACTTCGAAATTGCGCCGGTTCAACGCCAGCAGACCGATGGCGTCCTGCGCCACTTCGGCCAGGCATACCGGCTCTTCGCTGTTCTGGTGGCTGCCGCCGGCATGGGCGAAGCTCATCAGCGACTGGACGATGCGCGATACCCGCTTGGTCTGTTCGAGAATCTGGCTGGACAGCTCGATGATTTCGCCATCGCCCTCACGCTCCTCGCGCAGGTTCTGCGCCAGGCAGGCGATGCCGGTGATCGGGTTGCCGATCTCGTGCGCCACGCCGGCGGCCAGGCGGCCGATGCTGGCCAGGCGTTCGGAGTGCACCAGCTTGTCTTCCAGCGCCTGGGTTTCGGTAAGGTCCTCTACCAGCAGCACCAGGCCGCTGTTGCCCGGGGCCAGCGGTTCGTCGATGGCCGCCTTGTGCAGGTTCAGCCAGCGCGGCTGGCCGTCCAGCGCCAGGCGCTGCTTGTGCAGGTGCTCGTCGGGCACGTTGATGAAGCCTTGCAGCAGGCCGCGCCAGGGTTCGCTGATGGTGACCAGGCGCGAGCCGACCACGTGCTTGGCAGCGATGCCGGTGAGCTCTTCCATGGCCTTGTTCCACATCAGGATTTCCTGGTCCTTGGCCAGCGAGCAGACGCCCATGGGCAGTTCCTGCAGGGTCTGGCGGTGGTAGCGGCGCAGGGCGTCGAGCTCGGCGGCCAGGCCGGTCAGGCGCGAGTGGTAGTCTTCCAGGCGGCTTTCGATGAAGTGGATGTCCTCGGTCACGTAGTTTTCGTTACCGGACTTGTACGGCAGGAAGGTCTCGACCATGTCCTGGGCCACGCTCGGCCCCATCAGGCCGGACAGGTTGGCCTCGATACGGTCGCGCAGGCGGCGCAAGGCATAGGGGCGGCGTTCGTCGAATGGCAGGTAGAGGTCGCGCAGAGCCTGTTCCACTTCCTTCTGTGCGGCCTTGGCGCCCAGCGGCTTGGCCAGTTGGGTGGCGAACTCCTGTGGCGAGGCGGCGTGCAGTTCGCGGCGTTGCGGGCGGCGCACGTTGTCCACCGCGCAGGCTTCGGCGGCGCTGACCTCTTCGTTGCTGGCGTTAGTGAACAGCGAGATCAGGGTGAACAACAGCACGTTGGCCGCCAGCGAGGCGATGGCCGCCATGTGCCAGCTGGTGTCGTCCAGCACGTAGATCATGTCCAGCAGCGGGATGTAGAAGCCCTGCAGGTTGCCCAGCAGTGGCAGCAGCATGGTCACCATCCACACCAGGGTGCCGGCCAGCAGGCCGGCGATGAACCCACGGCGGTTGGCAGTCGGCCAGTACAGTACCGACAGCACGCCCGGCAGGAACTGCAACGTGGCCACGAAGGCGACGATGCCCAGGTTGGCCAGGCTCTGATGGTTGTTCTGGGTCAGGTAGAACATGAACCCGGCGGTGATGATGGCGACGATCAGCGCGCGGCGGGTCCACTTCAGCCAGCGGTAGATGTTGCCTTCGGCCGGCGGCTGGTACAGCGGCAGCACCAGGTGGTTGAGGGCCATGCCCGACAGCGCCAGGGTGGTGACGATGATCAACCCGCTGGCGGCCGACAAGCCGCCGACGTAGGCCAGCAGCGCCAGTGCCTGGTTGTTGGCGGCAAGCCCCAGGCCCAGGGTGAAGTACTCGGGGTTGGTGGTGGCGCCCAGGCGCAGGCCGGCCCACAGCACCAGCGGCACGGCCAGGCTCATCAGCAGCAGGAACAGCGGCAGGCCCCAGCTGGCGCTGACCAGAGAGCGCGGGTTGAGGTTTTCGGTGAAGGCCATGTGGTACATGTGCGGCATGACGATGGCCGAGGCGAAGAACACCAGCAGCAGGGTGCGCCATGGGCCTTCCTGCAGCGGCGTATGCAGAGCCGCCAGGGCGGTCTGGTTCTGCAGCAGCCACACTTCCAGTTCGTGCGGGCCGCCGAACACGCCATACAGGGCGTACAGGCCGATACCGCCCAGGGCCAGCAGCTTGATCACCGACTCGAAGGCGATGGCGAACACCAGCCCTTCGTGCTTTTCGCGTGTGGCGATGTGCCGCGAGCCGAAGAAGATGGTGAACAGGATGATCAGCGCACAGAAGGCGAAGGCCACCCGTGCCTTGACCGGCTCACCGGTGAGGATGCTGATCGAGTCGGCCACCGCCTGGATCTGCAGGGCCAGCAAGGGCAGCACGCCGATCAGCATGATGATGGTGGTCAGCGCCCCGGCCCAGGTGCTGCGGAAACGGAACGCCAGCAGGTCGGCCAGCGAGGACAGCTGGTAGGTACGGGTGATCTTGAGGATCGGGTAGAGCAGCACCGGCGCCAGCAGGAACGCACCGGACACCCCCAGGTAACAGGCAAGGAAGCCGTAGCCGTACTGGTAGGCCAGGCCCACCGATCCATAGAAAGCCCAGGCACTGGCGTACACACCCAGCGACAGGGTGTAGGTCAGCGGGTGGCGAATGATCGAGCGCGGGATCAACCCCCGCTCGCTGATCCAGGCCACGCCGAACAGCACCATGAGGTACGCGGCGCTGATCAGGATCATCTGGGTCAGGCTAAAGCTCATCGGCATCTCGTTGGCTCTGCAGGATGAAGGTGACGACGATCAGGATCAGCCAGAGCAGGTAAGGGCGATACCAGGCTCCGGTCGGTTCGATCCACCAGTCCATGATGGCCGGGGAGAACAGGTAGATCCCCACGACCAGAAGCAGGACCAAACGATAGATGTACATGCTGGCCTCGATGGTTGGGCGCTGCGGGCTTGGACTTATTATTGGCGCAAATGGCTGGGCGGATGCTAGCGGGAATCCATAGTGTTCGCCAAGAGGTTGAATTTATTGGGCTTTTGTTTTTGAGGGGGTGGGTTGCCTGTGCCGGCCTCTTCGCGGGCGCGCCCGCTCCCACAGGTAAACCACAAATCTTGAAGGTGGTGTAGTTCCTGTGGGAGCGGGCGTGCCCGCGAAGAGGCCGGTAATGCCTCAGCGCAAATCAGCCTCTGGCACTGTGGTCCGCTGCGCAATCGCCTCGGGCCGCCACTGCTTGCGAGCTACCGCCAATACCTCCGCCGGCGTTGCCAGCAACAACTCGGGGTCTGCTTCCTGCCCCAGCGCCCGCAGCGCCCGCAGCAACAGCGGTGTCGCCTGGTCCGCCTGCAGCGGCGGCGAGCGGTACGACTTGCCCAGCTTGTGCCCGTCCGGCTGCACGATCAGCGGAATATGCAGGTAACGCGGCTGCGAAAAGCCCAGCAACTCTTGCAGGTACAGTTGGCGCGGGGTGTTGTCGAGCAGGTCGGCGCCACGCACGATGTCGGTAACACCTTGCCAGGCATCGTCCAGTACCACCGCCAGCTGGTAGGCATACAGCCCGTCGCGGCGCTGGATGACGAAATCGCCCACTTCACGCCCCAGGTGCTGCTGGAACTCGCCCTGCACGCGGTCGGTAAAGCGGTAGATCAGCTCCGGCACGCGCAGGCGGATCGCTGCGCCTTCCCGAGCATGCCCGGCGTTGCGGCAAAGGCCCGGGTAGATGCCGTTGTAACCCTCAAGCTGCTTGCGCGAGCAGGTGCAGGCGTAGGCCAGGCCCATGTTGAACAGGCGGTCGACCACCGCGGCATAGGCATCGTGCCGCTGGCTCTGGAACACCACTTCGCCGTCCCACTCCAGGCCGTAGCGCTCCAGGGTCTGCAGGATCGCATCGCGAGCACCGGGCATTTCCCGAGGCGGGTCGGTGTCTTCCATGCGCAGCAGCCAGCGGCCGTTCACGGCGCGGGCATCGAGCCAGGAGGCGAGGGCTGCGACCAGCGAGCCGAAGTGCAGGAAGCCGCTGGGGGTGGGGGCGAAACGCCCGATGTAGCTTGATTCGGTCATGGTCAGGCTGGGCATATAAATGAAACGGGGCGCATGATGCGCCCCGTTCAGGTGGAAAGAAAGATCAGCCTTTGCCGACCGTCTTTTCCTTTTTCTCGGCGATTTCCTTGCAGTCGAAGCACAGGTCGGCGGTAGGGCGGGCCTCCAGGCGACGCAGGCCGATCTCGATGCCGCACGATTCGCACCAGCCGTACTCATCGGCCTTGATCTTCTCGAGGGTCTTGTCGATTTTCTTGATCAGCTTGCGTTCGCGATCGCGGTTGCGCAGCTCCAGGGCGAATTCTTCTTCCTGGCTGGCACGGTCGGCCGGGTCGGGGAAGTTGGCTGCTTCGTCCTTCATGTGATCCACAGTGCGGTCGACACTTTCCATCAAGTCTCGCTTCCAGGCGCCGAGAAGCTTGGTGAAGTGCTGTTTCATGGGCTCGCCCATGTACTCTTCACCCTTGTTTTCTACGTAGGGCTCGACACCGTACATGGTCTGGGCTTTTTGCTTTTCTACGGTGGACATGAATAGACCGCCTCTCACTCATCTGATCCAATGCGCAGGCTGCTCCATCTCCGGCACCCGCCGGCCCTGCGACTGCGAGCCGCCGAACTTACCAGATAGATCGGGGGTGCGCTACCCCGCCCGATCCTGGTAATTGACAGCGGCGCGAGCCGCACGTTCGGTGGCGTGCAGAGGTAGAATCTCCAGTTTAGACCCAATTGAGAGAAGGTCATGGCCCACCCCTACAGTGCGCGCAGCCGCGCCATCGAACCCTTCCACGTCATGGCGCTGCTGGCCCGGGCCAACGAGCTGCAGGCGGCCGGGCACGACGTGATCCACCTGGAAATCGGCGAGCCGGACTTCACCACGGCCGCGCCCATCGTTGCCGCCGGCCAGGCAGCATTGGCCGCCGGGCACACCCGCTACACCGCCGCACGCGGCCTGCCGGCACTGCGCGAAGCCATTGCCGGGTTCTATGGCCAGCGTTACGGCCTGAGTGTCGACCCTGAACGCATCCTCATCACCCCGGGTGGCTCCGGTGCGCTGCTGCTGGCCAGCAGCTTGCTGGTAGACCCAGGCAAGCACTGGCTGCTGGCCGACCCAGGCTACCCGTGCAACCGCCACTTCCTGCGCCTGGTCGAGGGCGGGGCGCAGCTGGTGCCGGTGGGCCCGGACGTGAATTACCAGCTGACTGCCGACCTTGTCGACCGCTACTGGGACAAGGACACGGTCGGGGCCCTGGTCGCCTCGCCGGCCAACCCGACCGGCACCGTGCTGGGACGTGACGAGCTGGCCGGCCTGTCCCGCGCCACCCGCGAACGGCATGGCTACCTGGTGGTGGACGAGATCTACCACGGGCTGACCTATGGCATGGACGCACCCAGCGTGCTGGAAGTGGACGACTCGGCATTCGTCCTGAATAGTTTTTCCAAGTATTTCGGCATGACCGGTTGGCGCCTCGGCTGGCTGGTGGCGCCTCCTGGCGCGGTGGCCGACCTGGAGAAGCTGGCACAAAACCTGTACATCAGTGCGCCCAGCATGGCCCAGCATGCTGCGCTGGCGTGTTTCCAGCCCGAGACCCTGGCCATTTTCGAGGAGCGCCGGGCCGAGTTCGCCCGCCGCCGCGACTACCTGTTGCCTGCCCTGCGCGAACTGGGCTTCCGCATTGCCGTCGAGCCGCAGGGGGCGTTCTACCTGTATGCCGACATCAGTGCCTTTGGCGGTGACGCGTTCGCCTTCTGCCGGCATTTCCTGGAGACCGAGCACCTGGCCTTCACCCCGGGCCTGGACTTCGGCCGTCACCTGGCCGGCCACCATGTACGCTTTGCCTACACCCAGAGCCTGCCGCGCCTGGAAGAGGCGGTACAACGGATCGCCCGCGGTCTGCGGAGCTGGCAAGGCTGATGCAATTCCATCCCCCACTCGAACAGGGACGCCTACTGCGCCGCTACAAACGCTTTCTGGCGGATATCGAACTGCCCGGCGGCGAACAACTGACCATCCACTGCCCCAACACCGGTTCCATGCTCAACTGCATGCGTGAAGGCGGGCAGGTGTGGTTCAGCCGCTCCAACGACCCCAAGCGCAAGCTCCCGGGCACCTGGGAAATCAGCGAAACCCCGCAGGGGCGGCTGGCCTGTGTGAATACCGGGCGGGCCAATACGCTGGTCGAAGAGGCCCTGCGTGCTGGCATCATCGCCGAACTGTTCGGCTTCAGTGCTCTAAGGCGTGAAGTGGCCTACGGCGAGGAAGGCAGCCGCATCGACTTCCGCCTGGAATTCGACGGTGCCCCGGCCTATGTCGAGGTCAAGAGCGTGACCCTGGGCTACCCAGACAGCAGGGTCGCGGCCTTCCCTGATGCGGTGACCCAGCGCGGTGCCAAACACCTGCGCGAGCTGGCGAAGCTGGCCAGGCAGGGCGTGCGGGCGGTGCAGCTGTATTGCGTGAACCTGACCGGTATCGACGCGGTGCGCCCGGCCGAGGAAATCGATGCGGCCTATGCCCAGGCCCTGCGCGCGGCGGTGGCGGACGGGGTGGAGGTGCTGGCCTACGGCACGCGCCTGGACGCCGAAGGCATCGTCATCGACCGCCGCCTGCCGGTGCTGCTTACCCCTTGAACCAGATGCCCTGGCTGTCCTCGTGGCAGCCCAGGGCCTGCAGTTGCTCGCCTTCGCATGGCCCGGCCACGCATTCGCCGCTTTCGATCAGGAACAGCGCGCCATGATGGGCGCAGTGAATCAGGCTGGCGCTGTCATCGAGAAACGCATCTTCCGCCCAGTTCAGCGGGATGCTGCGGTGCGGGCAACGGTTGCGGTAGAGGTACACCTGGCCCTGGCGGCGTACGCCGAACAGTTCGATGCCGTCTACGCTGAAGGCGCGGCTTTGGCCTTCGGCCAGGCCGTGGGAGGTACAAAGGAAGTGCATGGCAAGGATGACTCGTGAAACAAGTGGTAGCTTGACGCTTCAATGCGAATAATTATCAAATTGCCCGCATTCGCTGCGCCCGGCTGCTTATGGTGCGCAGTTCCGTCGCCCGCCACAAGGCGCGCGTCCCGCCTGCAGAAGGAACCCGATGATGCGCCGTCCCGTCGCCCTGCTCGCCCTGTGCGCGAGCCTTGTGCTCTCCACCCAGGCCCCGGCGGCCGAGCTGCCGCAGCGTTGGGTCAGCGCTGGTGGTGCACTGAGCGAATGGATCAGCGCGCTGGGTGGTGAAGCGCGGTTGGTGGGGGTGGACACCACCAGCCAGCATCCGCCATCGCTGAAGTCACTGCCCAGTGTCGGCTACCAGCGGCAGCTGTCTGCGGAAGGCATTCTCAGCCTGCGCCCGGATGTGCTGGTGGGCACCGAGGAAATGGGGCCGCCACCGGTATTGGCGCAAATCCGCAAGGCTGGCGTGCGGGTCGAACTGTTCTCCAGCAAGGCCGAACTGGCGGCGGTGGATGAAAACCTCAAGCACCTGGGGCAGTTGCTGGGCGCAGAACAGCAGGCCGCGGTCCTGGCGTCGGGCTACCACCAGCAGCTCGATGCCTTGCAGGCCAAGGTCAGGCAGGCCCGGGCGGAGCAGAAGGCGCCAGGGGTGTTACTGCTGGTCGGGCATGCCGGGGCCAAGCCGCTGATCGCCGGGCAGGGTACTGCCGGTGACTGGCTGCTGAGCCAGGCAGGCGGGCGCAACCTGGCAGAACATCAGGGCTACAAGAATTTCTCCAGCGAAGCACTGGCGGCGCTGGACCCGGATGTGATCGTGTTTTCCGACCGGGCGCTGGCCGATGAGCAGGCCTTGCAGGCGTTGCTGAAGGAAAACCCCGCGCTGGCGGCCTCGCGCGCCGTGCGCGAGAAACGCCTGGTATCGCTTGACCCGACGCTGTTGGTCGGCGGGCTCGGGCCACGCCTGCCGGCAACACTGCAGTTGCTTGCGGCCACCTTCTATCCGGCTGCCAAGGCCAGCCTCGCCCTATGAAGCAACGTGTCCAGCCACGCACGCTGTTCGTTTGCCTGAGCCTGTTGTGCCTGCTGGCGGTGTGGTTGTCTTTGGCCCTGGGGCCGGTCAGCCTGCCGCTGTTCGATACCCTGCGTGCCGGCCTGCGCCTGCTGGGGCTGCCCGTTGCCGCTGATGGCCTGCAGCAGGCCGAGATGATCCTCGGCCAGATCCGCCTGCCACGCACCTTGCTGGGGTTGGCGGTGGGCGCGGTGCTGGCGTTGTCCGGTGTCGCCATGCAGGGGCTGTTCCGTAACCCACTGGCCGACCCCGGGCTGGTAGGGGTTGCCGCCGGGGCGGCGGTGGGCGCGGCGGTGGCCATCGTTGGCGGCAGTTGGCTGGGCGGCATGCCGGATGTGCTTGCCCCTTACTTGTTGTCGCTGTGTGCTTTCATCGGTGGGCTGGGCGTGACTGCGCTGGTCTATCGTCTGGGGCGGCGCGACGGCCAGACCAACGTCGCCACGATGCTGCTGGCTGGTGTGGCCATGACCGCGTTGGGCGGTGCTGCCGTGGGGCTGTTCTCCTACCTGGCCGACGACGCCACGCTGCGCACGCTGACGTTCTGGAACCTGGGCAGCCTCAATGGTGCCAGTTACCAGCGGCTGTGGCCGTTGCTGCTGGTGGCTGCTGGCGTGGCGGTATGGCTGCCACGCCGGGCCAAGGCGTTGAATGCCATGCTGCTGGGTGAGTCGGAGGCGCGCCACTTGGGCATCGATGTGGAGCGGCTCAAGCGCGAGCTGGTGTTCTGCACGGCGCTGGGCGTGGGGGCGGCGGTGGCGGCTGCCGGGTTGATCGGTTTCATCGGCCTGGTGGTACCGCACCTGGTGCGCCTGCTGGCCGGGCCTGATCACCGTGTGGTGCTGCCAGCTTCCTTGTTGGCGGGCGGTGTGCTGATGCTGTTCGCCGATTTGGCGGCGCGGCTGCTGCTGGCGCCTGCCGAGCTGCCGATCGGTATCGTCACGGCCTTTATCGGTGCACCGTTTTTCCTGTTCCTGCTGATGCGAGGACGCAGCTGATGTTGCAAGCCGAGGGCCTGTACTTGCGGCGGGGCAGCAACGAAGTGCTGCATGACATTCATTTGCAGCTGAGCCCGGGGCAGGTGGTGGGCGTGCTCGGCCCCAACGGTGCCGGCAAGAGCAGCCTGCTGGGTGTACTGTGTGGTGAACTGATGCCTGATCGCGGATGGGTGACGCTACAGGGCAGGCCGCTAGCCAACTGGGCCGGGCAGGAGCGGGCCAGGCGCCTGGCGGTGTTGCCGCAGGTGTCTAGCCTGGGGTTCTCGTTCCGGGTCGAGGAAGTGGTGGGCATGGGGCGCATGCCCCATGGCACCGGGCAGCGGCGCGATGCGGAAATCGTCGAAGCGGCCTTGCGGGCGGCGGATGCCTGGCACCTGGTCGAGCGCAGTTACCTGGCGTTGTCTGGCGGCGAGCGGCAACGGGTGCACCTGGCTCGGGTGCTGGCTCAGCTGTGGCCGGGCGAGGCGGGTACCACGCTGCTGCTCGACGAGCCAACCTCGATGCTTGACCCGTTGCACCAGCACACCACCCTGGAAGCCGTGCGCCGCTTTGCCGACCGTGGCGCCGCGGTGCTGGTGATCCTGCATGACCTGAACCTGGCGGCGCGCTACTGTGACCGTATCCTGCTGCTGGAGCAGGGGCGCTGCCATGCCTTTGCCGCACCCGAAGCAGTGCTGACGCCGGCGGCGTTGAAGGCGGTATACGGGATCGATGTACTGGTACAGGCGCACCCGGAGCGTGGGCATCCGCTGATCATCACCCGTTGATGTGGGGATTCAAGACGCCGAGGCGTGCACGATTTTCGTGGGAGCGGCCTTGTGTCGCGAAAGGGCCGCAAAGCGGCCCCGGATTTTCAGCAGGTGATGCACAAATTGCTGGGGCTGCTCCGCAGCCCTTTCGCGACACAAGGCCGCTCCCACAAGAGCCGGTGCAGGCCTATACATTGTTGAATGACATGGAGGTGCTGCCCATGCGACATCCGCTGCTGTCCGCTTTCTCGCTGTGCCTGATGCTGGTACTGGGTGGCTGCCAGGCCAGCCTGCCACCGCTGCCCGCCTGGCAGAGCAGTGAGGGGCGCAGCCATGCCGAGCTGGGGCATATGGTCGATCTCGCCGATGGCCAGCTGATCAGCCCTGAGCAACTGGTGCAGCACCTGTCTGCCGCCCCCCGGGTGCTGGTCGGCGAGAAACACGACAACCCCGACCATCACGCACTGCAGCTGTGGCTGTTGCGCGCCCTGCAAGGCCAACGTGTGCAGGGCAGCCTGCTGCTGGAAATGCTGCAGCCCGAGCAGCAACCGCTGCTGGACAAGCTTGCGGGGCAACCTTTGCCGGCAGACCTGTCCAAGGCCCTGGCATGGCAGGACGGCTGGGATTGGCAGCTGTATGGGCCAATCGTGACTGAGGCTATGCAGCAGCGGGTGCCTGTGCTGGCCGCCAACCTCTCGCCCGGCGAGATGCGCCAGGCCTATCGACAGCCAGCTTCGTTACCGGGCGAAAGGTCCAATGCGCCGACGGTCAAGGCCGCCTTGCTGGAGCATGTGCGTGCCGGGCATTGCGGGATGCTGCCAGAAAGCCAGTTGCCGGCGATGCTGGCCGTGCAGCAGCAGCGCGACCGGCGCATGGCCGAGCGCTTGCTGGCGGCGCCGCAGCCGGCACTGCTGCTGGCCGGGGCTTATCACGTGCGCAAGGACCTGGGTGTACCGTTGCACCTGGCTGACCTGCAAGCGCAGGGGGAGAGCAAGGTACTGCTGTTGGCAGAGGTCGGTGAGCAGGTCGAGGCAGGCGAGGCTGATTTTGTGTGGTACACGGCAGCGATGCCGGAGCAGGACTATTGCGCGCAACTGCGGTGACAGGGCTGCAAAGAGGCAAAAAAAGACCCGGCAAAATGCCGGGTCAATAACCGTGATTAGCCTGATGAGGAGATAATCTGAGAGTCCGAACCAGGGGCTCTTAGCTTATCCAACCAGTCTCGCGACCAGTTGTGATAATCATAACGATTCTCATTTCGTCGTCAATCCCCTTCCCGAAATTATTTCTGATTTTTTTGCGCAGGGGTTTTCGCATCCAGTTGTTGGTTGAGCGCTTCTTTACGCTCCAGCGGCAAATCGTTCCAGTGCATGTCCAGCAGGGCGCCTTCAATGGCATACAACAGCACCTTCGATGCGCGGAACCCTCGTGTCTTCACGGCCTGGTACGCACCCACCGCGCCCAGGCGGCGCAGATCCGATGCACTGTGGATGCCGGCTGCATGCAGCCACTGCGCAGAGGTCTTGCCAAGGTTCTTCAGATGCTGCAATTCATCGTTCATCGAGCCTCCTTGCGATGGCTGAACGGGGATTGGGGGATAAATCGCGAGCAGGTCAGAGAGGAGTGTAGCGGGGGATGGGAAATGCGCGGCCTTTTGCCATAGGGGGCGACGAGATGTCCTGTGCCGGCCTCTTCGCGGGTAAACCCGCTCCCACAAGGTTATCTGCAAGCCTCACGACTGACGCAGTACCTGTGGGAGCGGGCAAGCCCGCGAAGAGGCCGGCCCAGGAAATCGCTGACCTTACAGCCCAGGCAGGCGCTGGCGAATCTGCTCGATCACCTGGTCCATGCTCCCGGCACTCTGGGTATCGACGCGGGTGCTTTGCACCTGCTCTTGTACACTCAGCGGCTCACGGCTGGCCTGCTGGGCCTTGACCACTTCCAGGGTGGCATCGGACGGGTCGGTGTTTTCTGCCCGGCGCTGCTCCAGCCAGCTGGCGATGACCGCATCCGGTGCATGGCAGTCGAGGATCAGGAATGGCACGCCGGTCTGGCTGGCGACGTCCGCCGCGGCCTGGCGCTGATCACGCTTGAGGTAGGTGGCATCCAGCACTACCGGGAAGCCGGCTCGCAGCACGGTCGCCGCCACCTCGTGCAGGCGCTGGTAGGTCGCGACACTGGCGTCCTGGTCGTAGATGCCGGTACTCAGCTGGCCAGCGTCAGCCTGCTGCTGTTCGCCGAACAGGCGTTTGCGCTCCACATCCGAACGCACGCGGACCGCACCCAGGGCTTCGACCATGCGCATGGCGACGTGGCTTTTGCCCACTGCCGAAACACCGTGGGTAATGGCCAGCAGGCGCGACGGGATGGCGCTGTAGCTTTCTGCCAGGTTGGCATAGTTGCGGTAGGTGCGCAGGGTGGTGGCGCGCTGCACGCCATCGGCATCGGCTGGCATGCTGAACAGTGCAACCTTGGCCCGCACCAGCGCGCGGTAGGCTTTGTAGAAGTTGAGCAGTTCCAGGCCTTCGTAGTCGCCGGTCAGTTCCAGGTACTGGCTGATGAAGCGGCGGGCCAGGCATTTCAGGCCGCGGTCTTCCAGGTCCATGGCCAGGAAGCCGGTATCGGCATACACGTCGGTCAGGCGGAACGGTTCGTTGAACTCGATGCAGTCGAAGATCACCACCTTGCCGTCGATCAGGGTGGCGTTGCCCAGGTGGATGTCACCGTGGCATTCACGGATGAAACCATTGGCCTTGCGCTTTTCCAGCAGGCCATGCAAGCGCTCGAAGCTGCTGCGTGCCCAAGCCTGCAGGGCGTCGAGTTGCTGCAGGTCGGCCTTGTCGCTGAGGAACGGGCGAATCTGCTCGAAGTTCTGTTCCACCGGCGCCATCACGCTGTCCGGCGTGCCGAGCGGGTGCTCCACCGGAACGCGTGGGGCCTGCAGGTGGAACTCGGCGATCTGCCGGGCCATCTGGTCGATGTGCGCGGCGTTCAGTTCGCCATTGGCCTGCAGGGTGTTGAGCATCTGCCCCTGGGGGAACTGGCGCATCTTCAGCACGTACTCGATGGCTTCGCCTTCACCACCGATCTGCGGCGCGTCGACGCTACCGGTGATCGGCAACACTTCCAGGTACAGGCCGTCGGTCAGGCGCTGGTTCAGGCGCAATTCTTCGTTACAGAAATGCTGGCGCTGGTCCAGGCCGGTGAAGTCGAGGAAGCCGAAGTTCATCGGCTTCTTGATCTTGTAGGCATACTCGCCAGTGAGCAGGACCCAGGAGATATGCGTCTCGATGAGCTGGAACCCATCCACGGGGTGAGGGTACAGGGCGGGGTTCTGCAACGCAGTGATAAGGGCTTGGCTCACGGGAAATCCTTCCGGGGGCAGGGAATTCGAATGCGCCATTATGGTCAATGGTGCCGTCCCTGCCTACCGCCGGGGGCGTCTGCCCAGCCTTTATAAAGTGCGTATAATCCGCCGCCATGACCCGAACCCGAAATCCCCGTACCCCTCAGAAACGCCCGACCGGCCGCTCCCGCGCCTGGCTGGGCTGGGCTTTGAAGCTCAGCCTGGTCGGCCTGGTGATCATCGCCGGCTTCGCGGTTTACCTTGATGCTGTCGTCCAGGAAAAGTTTTCCGGCAAGCGCTGGACCATTCCGGCCAAGGTGTATGCCCGGCCGCTGGAGCTGTTTTCCGGCCAGAAGCTGAGCAAGAACGACTTCCTCACCGAGCTGGACGCGCTCGGCTACCGGCGTGAAAGCGCGGCCAACGGCCCGGGCGCGGCGGCAGTCAACGGCAACACCGTCGAGCTCAATACCCGTGGCTTCCAGTTCTACGAGGGCATGGAGCCGGCGCAGTTCGTGCGTGTGCGCTTCTCCGGCGATTACGTGGCGGGCCTTTCCGGCGCCAACGGCAAGACGCTCGACGTAGTGCGCCTGGAGCCGCTGATGATCGGCGGCATCTACCCGAAAAACCTCGAAGACCGCATCCTGATCAAGATCGACCAGGTACCGCCGTACCTGCTCGAAACCCTGGTGGCGACGGAAGACCGCGATTTCTACAGCCACTTCGGGGTGTCGCCCAAGTCCATCGCCCGGGCCATGTGGGTCAACACCTCGGCAGGTTCCATGCGCCAGGGTGGCAGTACCCTGACCCAGCAGTTGGTGAAGAATTTCTACCTCACCAGCGAGCGCAGCCTCAGCCGCAAGCTGACCGAGGCGATGATGGCCGTACTGCTGGAGCTGCACTACGACAAGCGCGAGATCCTCGAGGCCTACCTCAACGAGGTGTTCGTCGGCCAGGATGGCCAGCGTGCGGTGCACGGCTTCGGCCTCGCCAGCCAGTTCTTCTTCAGCCAACCGCTGTCGGAGCTGAAACTGCACCAGATCGCTTTGCTGGTGGGCATGGTCAAGGGGCCGTCCTACTACAACCCGCGTCGCTATCCGGACCGCGCCCTGGCCCGCCGCAACCTGGTGCTCGACCTGGTGGCCGAGCAGGGCGTGGCCAGCCAGGCAGAAGTCGATGCAGCGAAGAAGATGCCGCTGGGCGTGACCAAGCGCGGCAGCCTGGCCGACAGCTCGTTCCCGGCATTCCTCGACCTGGTCAAGCGCCAGTTGCGCCAGGACTACCGCGATGAAGACTTGACCGAAGAAGGCCTGCGCATCTTCACCAGCTTCGACCCGATCCTGCAGATGAAGGCCGAAACCTCGATGAGCGAGACCTTCAAGCGCCTGGCAGGCCGCAAAGGGGCGGACGAGGTGGAGTCGGCGATGGTCGTGACCAACCCGGAAACCGGTGAAGTGCAGGCGCTGATCGGCAGCCGCCAGGCCGGTTTCGCCGGCTTCAACCGCGCCATCGATGCCGTGCGGCCGATCGGCTCGCTGGTCAAGCCGGCGGTCTACCTGACCGCGCTGGAGCAACCGACCAGGTACACCCTGACCAGCCTGGTGCAGGACGAGCCGTTCTCGGTCAAAGGTGCCGACGGCCAGGTCTGGCGCCCGCAAAACTACGACCGCCGCCCGCATGGCACCATCTACCTGTACCAGGGGCTGGCCAACTCCTACAACCTGTCGACTGCCAAGATCGGCCTGGATGTGGGCGTGCCCAACGTGATCAAGACCATTGGCAGGCTGGGTGTGAATGTCGACTGGCCAGCCTTCCCCGCCATGCTGCTGGGTGCCGGCGGCATGTCGCCGATGCAGGTCGCGACCATGTACCAGACCATCGCCAATGGCGGCTTCAACACCCCGATGCGCGGTATTCGCAGCGTGCTCACCGCCGAGGGCGAGCCGCTCAAGCGCTACCCGTTCCAGATCCAGCAAACCTTCGACCCGGGGGCCATCTACCTGGTACAGAACGCCATGCAGCGGGTGATGCGCGAAGGCACCGGCCGCTCGGTGTACAACACTTTGCCGCGTAATCTCACCCTGGCGGGCAAGACCGGTACCAGTAACGATTCGCGCGACAGCTGGTTCTCCGGTTTCAGCCAGGACCTGCTGGCCGTGGTATGGATGGGCCGTGACGATAACGGCAAGACGCCATTTACCGGTGCCACAGGTGCCCTGCAGGTGTGGACCAGCTTCATGAAGAAGGCCGACCCGCTGCCGCTGGACATGCCGCAACCGGACAACGTGGTGCAGGCCTGGATCGACCCGTACAGTGGCCATGGGTCTGATGGCAGCTGTCCGGGAGCGGTGCAGATGCCGTATATTCGCGGCAGTGAACCGCCCGCCGGCGCGACCTGTGGCGGCGAGCAGGATCCAGTTGAATCGGTCATGGACTGGGTCAAGGGCTGGATGAATTAAGCACAGGCTGCATTGATGAGGTGTGACGTGAACAAGTGGCTGTTTCCTGCCGTGACGGCGCTGGCTGTGCTCCAGGGGTGCGCCAGCGTCCCGCGCGGCAATATTCCGGTGGTCGACTCGAGCACCCGCGTGTCCAACAGCGAACGCGTGACGGCCAACCGCTCTGCGGGTGGCTACAACGCGGGCACCGCGCAGGCGCAAACGCTGCCTGAAGACTCCGGCGTCACCGTGATGATCCCGCAGGGCGCTGGCGCTTCGGGCATCCAGACGTTCCCGGCGGCCAATGGCGCGGCGCCGATCAGCACCTCGCCGATTACCCCGGGGGCGATTACCACAGGGCCGGTCACTTTGGCACCGATGACCACCAACCCCAACCCGATCGCCGACGAACCCTTCGACATCGCGGCGATGAACAGTGCCCCGCAAACCACCAGCGCGCCAACCGGTATCCCGCGTAGCAGTGCCGCTGCAGGTGGCCTGTCGGCCGACGAGCAGCTGGACGGCCCGGTGCTGGCGCTGCTGACCACCGCGAAGACCCAGCAGGGCAGTGGCGACTTCAACGGTGCCGCCTCGAGCCTGGAGCGTGCCCAGCGCATTGCACCGCGCGAGCCGCAGGTGCTGTACCGCCTGGCCCAGGTGCGCCTGTCGCAAGGTGATGCGCCGCAGGCCGAGCAACTGGCGCGTCGTGCCCTGACTTACGCCAATGGCCGCCCGAGCCTGCAGGCCGAGCTGTGGAACACCATCGCCCAGGCCCGCGAGAAGCAGGGTGATAACGCCGGCGCCGCACTGGCCCGGCAGAAGGCACGGGTCAATTCGTGATGATCGAACAGCGCATTCTGGATATTGCCGACCACCTGCTGCTGATCGAGCGTGAACTGCAGGTGCAAGGCTGGTGGGATGACGAGCCGCCAAGCGACGAGGCACTGGCCAGTACGGTGCCTTTCGCTGTCGATACCCTCAGTTTCGAGCAGTGGCTGCAATGGATCTTCCTGCCGCGCATGAAGATCATCGTCGAGCTGGGCCACCCGTTGCCCAACGCCTCCGGCATCCTGGTCATGGCCGAAACCGTGTTTACCGACCGGCCAGAGCAAAGTCGTGAGCTACGCCGCCTGTTGGCAGCATTTGACCAATTGATTGCTCCTTCCGCCTGATTTCTTCAGTTTTTCCTTCAAGGGCCGCAGATTGTGGCCCTTTTTTGTGGAAATCTTATTTATTCTGCTGCTGAAGCGATTTTTAGTGGTGGCAGGAATTCATCTTGGGGAAAAATTGGCAATAATTTTTCTTGACTTGTTGGCGCCGAATCAGAAGAATCCAATCTCCGCTGTAGAGGGACTGCCAGAAGCAGACCCGCTAAGCAGATCATGAGGCGCACACCCGCGCCGACCTGTTACACCCCGCAACGCGTTACCTCGCGCTGGGTGGGAAAACCCCGCAACACTCTGGGGCGCTCCCAATACTTGCTCAGTCAGTGCTGACGTTCGCTCATGCTCTGCTTGGCAGTAAACCTATTAAGACCCGTCCAGTGAGGGCGGTATTCTGGCGTTTTAGAGGTGAACAACGTGGAGCTTTTATCTGGCGCTGAGATGGTCGTCCGCTTCTTGCGTGACGAAGGCGTTAAGCACATCTACGGGTACCCTGGTGGTGCTCTCCTGCATGTTTACGACGCGCTGTTCAAGGAACCGGAAGTCGAGCACATCCTGGTTCGTCATGAGCAGGCAGCTACCCATATGGCGGACGGTTACGCCCGCGCCACCGGCAAGGCCGGCGTGGTGCTGGTAACCTCCGGCCCGGGCGCGACCAATGCCATTACCGGTATTGCCACCGCCTACATGGACTCGATTCCGATGGTCATCCTGTCCGGCCAGGTGCCTAGCACCATGGTGGGTACCGATGCCTTCCAGGAAACCGACATGATCGGTATTTCGCGGCCGATCGTGAAGCACAGCTTCATGATCAAACATGCCAGCGAAATCCCCGAAGTTCTGAAAAAAGCATTCTACCTGGCGCAATCCGGTCGCCCAGGTCCGGTCGTGGTCGACATTCCAAAAGATATGACCAACCCGGCCGAGAAGTTCGAATACGTCTACCCGAAAAAGGTCAAGCTGCGTTCCTACAGCCCGGCGGTACGCGGCCACTCCGGCCAGATCCGCAAGGCTGCCGAGATGCTGCTGGCGGCCAAGCGCCCGATCGTCTACTCCGGTGGCGGCGTGATCCTCGGTGGTGGCTCCGAAGCCCTGACCGAAATCGCCAAGTCGCTGAACCTGCCGGTCACCAATACCCTGATGGGTCTGGGTGGCTTCCCGGGTACAGACCGCCAGTTCCTCGGCATGCTCGGCATGCACGGCAGTTTCACTGCCAACATGGCCATGCACCATGCCGACGTCATCTTCGCCGTCGGTGCCCGTTTTGACGACCGCGTGGTCAACGGCCCGGCCAAGTTCTGCCCGAACGCCAAGATCATCCATATCGATATCGACCCGGCGTCGATCTCCAAGATGATCAAGGCCGACGTGCCGATCGTCGGCCCGGTCGACAGCGTGCTCAGCGAAATGCTCGGCATCCTCAAGGAAATCGGCGAGCAGCCTGACAAGGCGGCGCTGGATGCCTGGTGGAAGCAGATCGACGAATGGCGTGGCAATGGCGAGCTGTTCCCTTACGACAAGGGTGACGGCAATGTCATCAAGCCGCAGAAAGTCATCGAGACCCTGTGCGAAGTGACCAATGGCGATGCCTTCGTCACCTCCGACGTGGGCCAGCACCAGATGTTCGCGGCGCAGTACTACCGCTTCAACAAGCCGAACCGCTGGATCAACTCCGGTGGCCTGGGCACCATGGGCTTCGGCTTCCCGGCGGCGATGGGCGTCAAGCTCAACTTCCCGGACCAGGACGTGGCCTGCGTGACCGGCGAAGGCAGCATCCAGATGAATATCCAGGAGCTGTCCACCTGCATGCAGTACGGCCTGCCGGTGAAGATCGTCAACCTGAACAACGGTGTGTTGGGCATGGTCCGCCAGTGGCAGGACATGGCCTACAACGGTCGCCACTCGCACTCGTACGTCGAGTCGCTGCCTGACTTCATCAAGCTGGCCGAGGCCTATGGCCATGTGGGTATCCGCATCACCAGCCTGAAGGACCTCAAGCCGAAGCTGGAAGAAGCGTTTGCGATGAAGGACCGCCTGGTGTTCATCGACATCGCGGTTGACCGCAGTGAGCACGTCTATCCGATGCAGATCAAGGATGGCTCGATGCGTGACATGTGGCTGAGCAAGACGGAGCGTACCTGATATGCGGCACATCATCTCCCTGCTGCTGGAAAACGAACCAGGTGCGTTGTCCCGCGTGGTCGGCCTGTTCTCCCAGCGTAACTACAACATTGAAAGCCTGACCGTGGCGCCGACCGAAGACCCGACCCTGTCGCGTCTGACGCTGACCACCGTTGGCCATGACGAAGTGATCGAACAGATCACCAAGAACCTGAACAAGCTGGTCGAAGTGGTCAAGCTCGTCGACCTGTCGGAAAGCGCTCACATCGAGCGTGAACTGATGCTGGTCAAGGTCAAGGCCACCGGTGCCCAGCGCGCCGAGATCAAGCGCACCACGGATATCTTCCGTGGCCAGATCGTCGATGTGACTGCCAGCGTGTACACCGTGCAGCTGAGCGGCACCAGCGACAAACTGGACAGCTTCATCCAGGCGATCGGCACTGCATCGATTCTCGAAACCGTGCGCAGCGGCGTTACCGGCATTGCCCGTGGCGACAAAGTGCTCAGCATCTAAATTCAAAAATTAGCGATGGCTCCGCAGGGGCCGAGATATAACCAGGGGTATTTTCATGAAAGTTTTCTACGATAAAGACTGCGACCTTTCCATCATCCAGGGTAAGAAAGTCGCCATCATCGGTTACGGTTCCCAGGGCCACGCTCAGGCGTGCAACCTGAAGGACTCCGGTGTAGATGTCACCATCGGTCTGCGTAAAGGTTCGGCCACCGTTGCCAAGGCAGAAGCCCATGGCCTGAAAGTGACCGACGTTGCCTCTGCCGTCGCTGCTGCCGACCTGGTCATGATCCTGACCCCGGACGAGTTCCAGGGCCAACTGTACAAGCAGGAAATCGAGCCGAACATCAAGAAGGGCGCTACCCTGGCCTTCTCCCATGGCTTCTCGATCCACTACAACCAGGTCGTTCCACGTGCCGACCTCGACGTGATCATGATCGCGCCGAAGGCCCCGGGCCACACCGTTCGCTCCGAGTTCGTCAAGGGCGGCGGTATCCCTGACCTGATCGCCATCTACCAGGACGCCTCCGGCAACGCCAAGAATGTTGCCCTGTCGTACGCTTCGGGCGTAGGCGGCGGCCGTACCGGCATCATCGAAACCACCTTCAAGGACGAGACCGAAACCGACCTGTTCGGTGAGCAGGCTGTTCTGTGCGGCGGTACCGTAGAGCTGGTCAAGGCCGGTTTCGAAACCCTGGTCGAAGCTGGCTACGCGCCGGAAATGGCCTACTTCGAGTGCCTGCACGAACTGAAGCTGATCGTTGACCTCATGTACGAAGGCGGCATCGCCAACATGAACTACTCGATCTCCAACAACGCCGAGTACGGTGAGTACGTAACCGGTCCGGAAGTCATCAACGAAGAATCCCGCAAGGCCATGCGCAACGCCCTGAAGCGCATCCAGGACGGCGAGTACGCGAAGATGTTCATCTCCGAAGGTGCTACCAACTACCCATCGATGACCGCCAAGCGCCGCAACAACGCCGCTCACGGCATCGAAATCATCGGCGAGCAACTGCGCTCGATGATGCCGTGGATCTCGGCTAACAAAATCGTCGACAAGACCAAGAACTAAGTCTTATCGAAAGATGAAAAACGCGGCTTCGGCCGCGTTTTTTCGTTCTGACAGTCAGCTTCTGGTATAAAGCAGACCAGTGGCCTGCCGTCAGAACCTGTTTTGCAGGCCCGTGTCGAACATTTTCCATCCTGTTGCAAGGTACCCTCCATGAGCGAACGTCCCGAAGAGCCGAACAAGCCCTCCGACGCCGAAAGCCTGCTACCTGTCGATGAGCACGTTGAAGAAGGGCATGACGCCGAAGGGCGCAAGGTGCGCCATCGTGGCATCTACCTGCTGCCCAACCTGTTTACCACCGCCAACCTGTTTGCCGGTTTCTATTCCATCATCAGCTCGATGAGCGCGCAGAGCGCCCTGAGCGCCGGTGACCCGCGCGAGGCGAGCAAGTACTTTGCCTTCGCTGCCATCGCCATCTTCGTGGCCATGGTGCTCGACGGCCTCGATGGCCGTGTCGCGCGCATGACCAACACCCAGAGCGCCTTTGGTGCCGAGTACGACTCGCTGTCGGACATGGTCGCCTTCGGTGTGGCTCCGGCCTTGCTGGCCTTTGGCTGGGCGCTGGGCGACATGGGCAAGGTCGGCTGGATGGTCGCCTTCATCTATGTGGCTGGTGCAGCACTGCGCCTGGCGCGCTTCAATACCCAGGTCGGCACCGCCGACAAACGCTACTTCATCGGCCTGGCCAGCCCGGCTGCCGCGGGCGTGGTCGCGGGTACCGTGTGGGCGTTCAGCGACTACGGCATCCAGGGCTCCAAGCTGTCGTTCCTGGTGGCGCTGCTGGTGGCTGCTGCCGGCATGCTGATGGTCAGCAACATCAAGTACAACAGCTTCAAGGAGCTGGACCTCAAGGGCCGTGTACCGTTCGTGGCTATCCTGGCCGTGGTGCTGGTGTTTGCCGTGGTGTTCAGTGACCCGCCGCGTATCTTGCTGCTGATCTTCCTCGCCTATGCGGCTTCGGGGCCGATCCAGTTCCTGCTCAAGGCACGCCGTCGTAAAGCGTGACAATCATTTAATGCAGGAATAACCCGCCGGCTCCATAGTCTTACTGGTACATCCGTTATCCAGTGCTGTGGAGCCGCTCATGCTCATCAAGCTTCCCAGGTCTTCCGAGTGCAAGGCGTCGGAGATCACCCCCGAAGGCATCTACCTCTCCCGTCGTACCCTGCTGGGTGGCTCGTTGGCCGGCCTGGCCTTGGGTGCCTTGCCGAGCATGGCGCGCGCAGTTGAAGCCAGCCGTTACGCCGATGTCGAGGCGGGCAGGGCGCCTGGCTGGTTCAGTGAAAAGCTCGCGGCCACTCGATGGCAGGCAGTAACGGTCAAGGGTGAGGCAATCACGCCGTTCAAGGATGCCACTCACTACAACAACTTCTACGAGTTCGGGCCCGACAAGGGTGACCCGGCGGCCAATGGCGACAGCCTGAAAACCGAACCGTGGAGCGTTGTGGTCGATGGCGAAGTGGGTAAGCCCGGGCGCTATGCACTGGAAGACTTCGTCAAGCCGTACCAGCTTGAGGAGCGCATCTACCGGCTGCGTTGCGTCGAGGCGTGGTCGATGGTCATTCCGTGGCTGGGCTTCCCGTTGGCGCAGGTGCTCAAGCAGGTCGAGCCGACGTCCAAGGCGCGCTATGTGCGCTTCGAAACCCTGAAAGATCCGGACCATATGCCGGGGCAGCGTTCGGGGTTCGCCTTGATCGACTGGCCTTATAGAGAAGGCTTGCGTCTGGATGAGGCGATGCATCCTTTGGCGATCCTGGCGGTTGGCATGTATGGCCGGGAGCTGCCCAGCCAGAATGGCGCGCCGTTGCGGCTGGTGGTGCCGTGGAAGTATGGCTTCAAGAGCATCAAGTCGATCGTGCGTATCAGCCTGGTGGCCGAGCAACCGGGCACCACCTGGGAAGGGCTGGCGCCGGATGAATATGGGTTCTATGCCAATGTGAACCCGACGGTCGACCACCCTCGTTGGAGCCAGGCGCGTGAACGGCGGCTGCCCAGCGGTCTGTTCAGTCCCAATGTGCGGGAAACCCAGATGTTCAATGGCTATGCCGATGAAGTGGCGTCGCTGTATACCGGGCTTGATCTGCGGAAGAACTATTGATGCGTTACCCCTGGTTTCGTCTGGCCATCTTCATCGTGGGGTGCCTGTTTCCGGTCTGGTGGTTGTATGAGGCGGCGATGAATCTGCTAGGGCCTGACCCTGGCAAGATCATGATGGACCGGCTTGGGCTCGGGGCGCTGACCTTCCTGCTGGTTACCTTGGGTATGACGCCGCTGCAGAAGCTGACGGGATGGTCGGGCTGGATCGTGGTGCGCCGGCAACTGGGGTTGTGGGTGTTTGCCTATATCGTGCTGCACATCCTGGCTTACCTGTTCTTTATCCTTGGGCTGGACTGGGGGCAGTTGACGGTTGAGTTGCGCAAGCGGCCTTACATTATTGTGGGTGCGCTTGGGTTTCTTGGGCTGCTGGCCCTGGCGGTTACCTCGAATCGGTATAGCCAGCGGCGGTTGGGTGCGCGTTGGAAGAAGCTGCACCGGTTGGTGTACGTGATACTTGGGTTGGGGTTGCTGCATTTCTTGTGGATCGTGCGCTCGGATCTGCGGGAGTGGGCGATCTATGCGGTTATTGGGGCTGTGTTGATGGTGTTGCGGGTTCCTGCTGTTGCGCGGGTGCTGCCCAGGATTGGCCGGAGATAGGGTAGGGGGCAAGGGCCTGTCTTGAGATGGCATTGCCTTTGAAATGTGCCTGCCTTGAGTTTTCTGGCGCCTGTGAGATCGAGCGCCGCCCGCGCGGCGCTTCGCAGCACAAGGCTGCTCCTACATCTGTTTCGGGCCAGTCTCTCCTGTGCCTGGCGCGCGCGACCGCCTTGTCTGTTCCATTCAATATCGAAGGTTGCGCCTGCTGCTCTTCATCAATCTCCTGCCATGCACCCAGGGTGCGCGCGCCAATGGCGCAGGAATAATTGGCCCGAAACAGATGTAGGAGCAGCCTTGTGCTGCGAAGCGCCGCGCGGGCGGCGCTCGATCTCACCGGCGCAGAAGGTGTTGTGGCGAGCACCTGGTGGCCTTGATAAGGTCTTTGCCTGGAATATTTCAAATAAATGAAATTAACCCTTGACCGCCTTCTGAATCCCCTTATAATGCGCCCCACTTCCAGCGACATCGGAACGACAAACTTCTTGAAATTCAATAAGTTAGGTTGTTCGGAAAGAGCTGAAAAGGCTACGATCAAATGATCGCCAGCGGTTGAGATGATGGTTGACAGCGCTTCTAAACGCTGTATGATTCGCCTCCGCTACGAGAGATCGCAGCGAGTCAAGTGTTTGAAGCTAAACGAGTTTCTCGCAAGAAACTTCAAAATAAACGCTTGACAGCAAATGAGGAAGGCGTAGAATGCGCGCCTCGGTTGAGACGAAAAGCTCTTAACCAAACGCTCTTTAACAAATCGAATCAAGCAATTCGTGTGGGTGCTTGTGAGTACGGACTGATAGTCACAAAGATTATCAGCATCACAAGTGACCATGCGAGAAATCACATAGTCATTTGAGATTGCTGAGCCAAGTTTAGGGTTTCTTAAAAACCCAAGCAGTATTGAACTGAAGAGTTTGATCATGGCTCAGATTGAACGCTGGCGGCAGGCCTAACACATGCAAGTCGAGCGGATGACGGGAGCTTGCTCCTTGATTCAGCGGCGGACGGGTGAGTAATGCCTAGGAATCTGCCTGGTAGTGGGGGACAACGTTTCGAAAGGAACGCTAATACCGCATACGTCCTACGGGAGAAAGCAGGGGACCTTCGGGCCTTGCGCTATCAGATGAGCCTAGGTCGGATTAGCTAGTTGGTGGGGTAATGGCTCACCAAGGCGACGATCCGTAACTGGTCTGAGAGGATGATCA